>JAZNTU010000001.1:0-38339 GCA_045591945.1 Acutalibacteraceae bacterium
GCACACTCCTTCGTACTTTTTTGTTGCAGTTGGCAGACCGCAACTTCATTATATCACGAAGGAGTTTTCTTTTTATTCTTGTTTCATCTATGTAATTTTTACTGAACCACGCGTCTAACGCGTGGTTTTACTATACAAAAAACAGAGTAACCACAAAAGTGATTACTCTGATTTTGGCGCGCCGGAAGGGACTCGATGGGCTACGCCCATCGTTTGCTCCGCAAACCCCGATTGTATTCGCCTTCGGCGAGGTGGGGTTCGAGTCCCTTTTATTTCTTACAACAAAAAAACAGAGCAACCACAAAAGTGATTACTCTGCTTTTGGCGCGCCGGAAGGGACTCGAACCCCTGACCTTCTGGTTCGTAGTTTGTAGTTAGTTGTATTAGTTGGTGTTATAATTGATTTTGTAATCACTTTAAAACCCTTTATAAATCAAGGGGAAACAACAATTTTCACCACCCACAAGCCACCAACCGAACAAGGTCAAAGAAAACGAAAAAGCAACCAATTACGAAAAAATGTTAGAAAAGTGTTAGAAAACTATCATTAAACAATAAAGCCGTTGAGGACAACAAACTGCCCTCAACGACTTTTCTTTTTCTTAATCGGCTCTGTGTTCGGTTTACGAAAAATCCCCCTGCCGTTTTAGCGTAGGGGTAATTGCCTTCCGTAGCTCTCCATAACGATAGGGTTCTTTGTTGCATTGGATAAACTTACCCACACAACCAACTAATATACCCCCCGAAGTGTTAAGAAACGGCACACAACCAACCCGACAATATATTTATTGAATTTTACTTATAACTTTTATAATTTTTCCCATTATAACAATATTATCTAACGACACTATTTCGGGAGCATACTCGTTATTTATTGGCAATAATGTTATTTGGTTATTATGTATTATAATTTTTCTTGCTACTGCTTTTTTCTTTTCTCCATTTTTAAAGCAATATACAATATCACCCGTTTTATATTCATCAAAATTTAATGCTTCTATTGTAACTAAATCATTTGCTTTAATTAATGGCAACATTCCGTTATCTGTAATTGGTAAACCTATTGGTGAAATTTCTTGTCGTATTCTTACATCATCAAATTGTTTTGTTGCTTTTATATTTAATGCTCCAAAACCCTTTTTTACACCTTTTAATACTTGTTCTTCAGATAATTCACATATGAGTTCTGCCATTGGAAATGATTTCAACATTTCATCGGCTTCTTTTATATCTTGTGATGTCAATTTGTTTTCTATCATCGACATTCCACTTGTTATTATAAAGCTTCTAAATAACTCTAATATTGAATTAAATTCCTTTGGTGCATTTTGCAGATATGCTTCAACAACAAGAATATTTTTGTGTTTGCAGTTACAAGCCTCTGCCAACGCCCTTGAAACTTTATCAGATGGCGTTCTGTTGTTTTTATCATTTCGTAAAGTGCTTATATATGCAGGTGTAACATCAACACCCAATTCAACACATCTTTCTGCAATTTCTTTTACTGTTAGTCCACTTTGTTCAATAAGAGTATTTAACAACTGTGTATATGCCATTTTTACCACTCCTTAATTTGAAATGATAACATAAAATAACAAATTTGTAAATAGGTATTGACAAAAAAGTTAGTCTGTGTTAAAGTTTAGGAAATAACATATTTGTAACCACAATTAACTGTTGTGTTATTTTTGTCGTTTGAGGGGGTCCCCCCGAACCGAATGGTCGGGGGGGAACGCCAACGACATAATAAAAACGCTAAAGGTTAGTATTACCCTTTAGCGTAACTTGTGTAATTGTGTAATGCAATTATGAAAGGGGCGTGAAAATTATTATATTAAAGGAGGCTTTTTATGGCTAAAGATACCCGTTCACGAAAGTATCAACTTACTATTAACAACCCCATTGAACACGATTTCTCACACGATAAGATTAAAGAAATATTGTTGAAATCCAATCCGTTATATTTTTGTCTTTGTGATGAGAAAGGTGAAACATACCATACACATATTTATGTGTGTTATGAAAATGCCGTGTATTTTTCAACTATGAAAAACAGATTTCCTACTGCTCATATTGAAACTGCTCACGGCAGTTCTGCAGAAAATAGGGATTATATTCGCAAAGAGGGAAAATATCTTGATAGTGATAAAAAAGATACCAATATTCCCGAAACATTTGAAGAATGGGGAATTTTGCCCCAAGATAAAGCAACCAAAAACGAAAGTGTTTCTGAACAAGTTTTAGAAATGGTGAAAAATGGTTGTAGCAATGTTGATATTATAACTACATTTCCGAGTTACTGCACAAAAGTGAACCACTTGAACACATTACGCCAAGAAATATTAAACGACAAATATTCAAAAGAGGATAGAAATATAACAGTTACATATATTTTTGGTGATACGGGTTCAGGCAAAACTCGATTTGTAATGAATAGTTACGATTATATTGATATTTACAAAGTATCGAATTATGAGCACCCATTTGATAGTTATAACGGTCAAAAAGTATTGTTATTAGACGAATTTCGGAGTGGGTTTCCTATTTCAGATTTATTACAATATCTTGATAGATACCCTTGCAGATTGCCTGCACGATATACTGATAAAGTCGCTTGTTATACCGAGGTTTATATCATAAGCAACGAAGATTTGTCCGAACAATATATAAATATTCAAAACGATAAACCCGAAAGTTATCAAGCATTATTGCGAAGAATGAACAAGGTTTTATATTTTAAAAAGAATGATATTCCTTTTGATTGTTCTGATACTCCCATAATAACGGAAATCCCGTTAGATAATTATTTAAGGGGGCAGAATGATGTTTGAGGAATACAATGACATTTTAACAGTAAATGAGGTCTGTTCTGCATTAAGAATAGGCAAAAACACCCTTTATAATTTATTGAAAATCGGAGCTATAAAATCAAAGAAAGTCGGCAAAAAGTATTTAGTTCCTAAAATATGTTTGATTGATTATGTAAATAGTTGTCGGCAAAATTAAATTTGTGTTTAATGATAGTGTTTCCACAAGAAAGGAGTAAAAATGACAGGAAGCCTACAAGAAAAAAACGGCAAATATTATGCCGTAATAAATCTAACTGAAAACGGAAAAAGAAAACAAAAGTGGATTGCAACGGGATACGAAACAAAAGGGAACAAGAAAAGAGCAGAACAATTTTTGAGGGATAAGCTCAAAGAATTTGAAATGAAATCTAACCTTGTTTCAACAGATGTTCTTTTTTGTGATTATGTTAATCATTGGTTAGAAAAGACAAAACCAAGTATCGATATAATTACATATAAAGGTTATTCGGATATTGCAAATACCCATATTATTCCGTATTTCAAAAAGTTAAATATTAAGCTCGTTGATATGTCAAGGGATATCATACAACAATATGTTGACGACAAGCACAAAAATGGAAAAATAAACGGCTCAGGTGGTCTATCTCCCAAATCTATAAAAACACATATGATTGTTATTCAACAAACGATAAAAGAAGCAATGAAAAGTAATTTGATTTTGTTTAATCCTTGTGAATTTGTCGTGATGCCGAAGCAAAAAAAGTATGAAGCAAACTTTTATACCATTGAGCAACTTAACGCTTTGTTTACTGCAATAAAAAACGAGGAGTTATACAACTTGATTTATTTGACTGTTTTGTTCGGTTTGCGACGGAGTGAGGTTCTTGGTCTTAAATGGGATAGTGTAAATTTTGAATTAGGACTAATAACTATAAAACATACTGTTGTTCGATATGAAGAGGTTTACGAAAAAGATACAACAAAAACAAACTCAAGTTATCGTTCATACCCACTTTCCGAAGATGTCAAACAAATACTGATTTTTATAAAAGATAAAGAAAATGAAAATAGAAAACTTTTCGGTAAAGAATATATCGAAAACGATTATATTTTTAAATGGGATAACGGCAAACCATATGCACCCGATTACATAACAAGCAAGTTTGCAAAACTGCTCAAAAGTAACAATCTGCCACACATTCGTTTTCACGATTTAAGGCATAGTTGTGCAAGTCTTTTGATATCAAAAGGTTTCACCCTCAAAGATATTCAAGAGTGGCTCGGACACGCTGACATACAAACAACTGCAAATATTTACTCACATTTAGATATACAAAGGAAAAACGATATATCAAATTCGTTGAGTTCAACATTTAATTGTTAGATGTTAGAAAAGGCGTTAGAAAAATGACGATTTTAGACAAAAAGAAAAAACCCGATATCGTTGAAAACTCAACAATATCAAGGTTTTAACTGTGGCGCGCCGGAAGGGACTCGAACCCCTGACCTTCTGGTTCGTAGCCAGACACTCTATCCAACTGAGCTACCGGCGCAAAAAATGGAGCGGATGACGAGGCTCGAACTCGCTACCTCCACCTTGGCAAGGTGGCGCTCTACCAGATGAGCTACATCCGCAAATGCAAAAAGAATTATACACATTATTTCACCAATTGTCAAGTACTTTTTTACTTTTATAAATAATATTTTTAAATTATTTGAATATACTAATATATTATAACATTATAAAAAATTTTTAAAAAAACTATTGACAAATGCTCGTTTGCATATTATAATTAACAGGCTTTCGAAAAGAGAGCAATCGCCTTAGTAGGTATGTATGTTGTTCATATATATGGCGGTATAGCTCAGCTGGCTAGAGTACTCGGTTCATACGCGATTGGTCGTAGGTTCGAATCCCACTGCCGCTACCAGTTTCCAACACACTTACCTACTAAAGGTGTTAAATAAAAGGGCTTTAAGCCCCTCATACATGGCCCGGTGGTCAAGCGGTTAAGACACCGCCCTTTCACGGCGGTAACACGAGTTCGATTCTCGTCCGGGTCACCACTAAAAGTCATACGAAAGTATGACTTTTATTTTTCTTAAAATGTTGATTTTTTGTCAGCAATATAATATAATATTTCAGTAATATTTGCCGGTGTGATGGAATTGGCAGACGTGCTGGACTCAAAATCCAGTGGTAGCGATACCGTACCGGTTCGACCCCGGTCACCGGCACCAAAAAAAGAGCCTATACTTTTGTGTAGGTTCTTTATTTTTTGTTTATAAAGTAAAAGTAGGGGTCGAACCACCTCGCCGAAGGCGAATACAATCGGGGTTTGCGCAGCAAACGATGGGCGTAGCCCATCGACCCCGGTCACCGGCACCAAAAAAGAAGTAACTTTTGTCTACCAAAAGTTACTTCTTTTTTTATCCAAGCCGCAGGCTTGGCATATCATCACGCATCAGCGTGTATATCATCGCCGTAGGCGCATATCATCAGCCGGAGGCTGTATTAACTGCAGCTTGATGAGATGCAATGCTTCGCATTGATGATATACCGCAGACAAGCTGCGGATGATATACAAGGCTTTGCCTTGATTGCTTTATAGAATTATGGTATAATCTATTTAACAAACTTGAATTTGGAGGAATAAAAATGTATATTTACAAGACAGAAATTTTAAGAGCTTCTTTTAAGTGGTTTACAGACAAAGCAAACAAAAAAGATATTGAGCAATTGGATAAACTCATTAACGAGAAAACCGCTGACGGTTGGGAACTTGTGACTTATAATTACATGGCAACTTCAAACCAGTTGAAAGGTGCATTTCTTATTACTTTTAGGAAGGAAAAAGCATATAAGTAACCCTCGTTTCTTATGAAACGAGGACTACAAATTCCAATTTATCGAATAGAGTAGTTATACTACTTTTACTTTGGTTCTGCTCCGTTTGGTTACTCTTTGGCAAATAAAGAACCTATACATTTGTATAGGTTCTTTATTTTTTGTTTATAAAGTAAAAGTAGGACTCGAACCCCACTCCAAACAAAAGCGACAAGGATTACTCCCTGTCGCTTTTCAACTTGATTTTTTAAAACTCAACCTTTAAAATATCCTGTTGGGTTTGTTCTTCAAAAATATTTTTATAAAGCAGGTGCGTATACAGGTCATCAAAATCAATATCAGCATCTACAACGTAATAAACAGTTATTGTTTTGCTATCCCCTGCACCAACAGGTACATAATAAAACCTGTTGCTTTTTGCATCCTGGCCCGAAACTGCAAAAGCTTCCGTTTGCACAAAAGAAAGGTCTGATTTGCACAAATTCAAATTGCAATAGAACTCGCCTGCAGTATTATTTACGTTCTCAACTTCGTACGTTACGGCTACAATCCTTCTGCCTACTGTTTCCATGCTCTCAACACGGTCTATAGTATTCACGCCATCACCGTATACGATATTTTCACGCTCATACTCTTTCAAATTACCATTTTCATCAGCAAACTCACTGACAAAATCTTCAAGCATACAGCCCTTATCTATAGGCTTTATATTATCGAGCGTACAGGCTTCAACTATTTTTACGCTATACTTTGCCCAGGTTGCAATATCGTAGTCATAGGCTACCTCGCACACATTCATTGGTAGCCTCGTATTATCCACCCAGGCTTGAGAGGTACCTGTATTTGTACCGTCATAAACCATAGAATCGTTTTCATTTGCCTCAACTAACGTCATATTATCTAAAACGGATTTTATGATTTCATACGAAATATTCTTATTAAACCAGCACTCCACCACAGCACCCATATTTTCAAAATATATGAGAGCAAGCTTTGCCTCTGAGCCGTTTATAGTTAAAATTTGCGCTTGGTTTCCACCAAAAACAGCATTTTGTGTATTAGTAATGTTTTTATACTCATTTGTATCAACAGAGCTCATTTTCCACAAATTAAAGGATAAACCGAATTCGCCGTTGTAGCTGTATTTGTACGGTGGCTCTGTAGCCTCAAAGCCCTCAGGCATATAGCCAAAGCAAAGTTTAACATAATCAGGTGCCTGCACAAAAGCAACAGCTTCATTACTGATTTTGCCTGAATACTCATTTGTCTTTTTAAACCACTTGTTATATATTTCGTTACAGGCAAGTGCGCTTACGCTAACCACAGCAAGGCTTACAAGCACAGCCACCATAGTTTTTACAGCTCTGCCTCTTTTTTTTACGGAGCCTTGTTCATTATTAATCTCTCTAAATGCATCGTCCATAGCGCTTCGAAAACCGTCGGGTACGTTTTTACTCAATATTCTCACTCCTTTTAACACTTAAAAGCTTGTTACATTCATCTTTGAGCGTTTTAATAAATAAGGCAACAAAATCCTTTTCCGTTACCTTATCAAGCTTTTCAAAAACTGACAGAATCGTGTTTTTTACGGCAATTTCACATAAGTAATCGGATTGCAGAATTTCTTTAGATATTTTATAGAAGAGCTCTTCATTTTCGTACACAAGCGCCACAAAAAGGCTACGCGTCGGCCTTTTACGGCTACCTATAATATCTAAGGGGCTGCACTCCAGCGCATCGGCAAGCTCTCCCAAAACATCAAGACCGGGCTGTGTTCTTCCGTTTTCCCAGCCCGATATAGTCTGCCTTGTTATAAAAAGCTTTTCGGCAAGCTCATCTTGGGTAAGACCCCTTGCACGCCTTATTTTGCGTATATTTTTACCTATATTTGCCATTTACTCACATCCATTCTGTAATTTAAGTATAGCATCCTACACAGCCACAGTAAAGCAACGATATGTTGCAAAAAAGTGAAGATAGTGTTAACACTACCTTCACTTTTCATTTACTTTTTTATACTCATTAAGTTTATACTCATTAAGCACTGTGTATTCCCTTAAATACAGGCTTTCGTGGTCGGGAGTTTTTTCAAGATATTTCGAGAAAATTTCAACGGCCCTTTCAAGCTCTACCCAGCGTGGCACCATACCGTGTGCAACCTCTGTAGGGGTAAGCTGTTTTTCGTCCTCACCCGTAACACTACACAAAAAATAGTGGCTTATGTACAGCTCGTTAAAAACGTATTCTTTTATTGTAATAAAATGCTCACCAACGTCTACCACAAGTCCTGTTTCCTCCAGGAGCTCACGGGCACAGCATTCTTGCAGGCTTTCCTCACCTTCAACGCCACCACCCGGCGACATATAAATATCCTTATGGCTCTCATATGAAAAAAGAACCTTTCCGTTTTCAACCACTAAACCTCTGCAGGATTCACGCTTTTTAACTATCGGTTCAAAAAAGGTTTTGCTTACCTGAATTATAGCCTGTGCTGACATAAAACTACCTCATTATCAAACAAGGAAGAGGCTTACGCCTCTTCCCCTTCCTCTTCTGTAACTTCTTTCAAAACCTCTTGTATAAGCACCCAATCGGCTTCGTTATCTATATCTAAAAGGCGAAGAGCTTCGTCATCATAGCAATAGTATGAAGCATATATACTCTCTAATCCATCCTCATTCACAGTGTTATCTGTGTAAATAACAATATCTTTTTCGCTTTGGGGGCTTGTAAACATCAAAAGTGTTTGACATTTAATTTCGTTACCATTTTCATCAAGAATTGAGAAAAACTCTTGTATTTCTGCCATTATTATACCTCAATATTAAAATTGCCAAGTGCCTTTAAAATATAGTTAATAAAGTTTGTAAGCATTGTAATGATGCTTGAAAAACCGTCAAGCAAGCCAAGGCCTAAGTTTTCGAAATTACTGCTTTGTGTGTAGCCATCAAGCACACCACAGTTATCATCCACGTTATCATCTACCGTAAATGATTGAAGAAGTGGTGAAACAAGAGCAACAGCCAAATACTCTGCAGGAGTTACGCCACCTTCTGGGAAAAGAGCGTTAACCATATCATCGCCACCAAGCGAGCTGCTTGTTGCAAGTAATATTGCCTCAACCCAGTCGTAAACAACTGTTTGGTCCTCAAGAGTTTCAAGCTCACCTCTAATGATATACGAAACAACACAAAGGAAAATCTTTACGTCACGTTCATTCAAAGGATAATCCTCGCTACCTGCATAGTGTGCTGCTACCAGCTCTGTAGCAAGGTCCCAACCGTCTTTATACTCACTGTCAAGTATTTCTATACCCTCTGCTGCTGCACGCTCCTGAATGCCACCGGGACCGTAAAGAGGGTCATTAAGTGCAACTGTAAGCTCATCAACTACGCCTCTGACTACGTCGTAGTAAATATCACCCGGCTGTACACCAAGCTTTTCATCTGTAAAGCCAAGCTCAAGTCTGTATTCAACACCATTTTTAAGGTATTCCTTAGCAAAGGCATTAAGACCTTGATTCATAGCGTCAATCTGCTCTTGTGAGTAGCCGTTTACTGATGCTTGGAGTGCATCTGTATCAATAGAATCAACTGTTGCAACATCATAGTGAATAACACCATTTGATAAATCAAACAATCTGTACTGAAGTGGGTACATTGTAAGAGACGTTGTTGCAAAGTCTGTTATAACGTTACCGAGAGCACTCACCTTTGATGTAGCATCGCTGCAATGCTCGTGGCCTGAGAAAACAAGCTTAATACCTGCATTTGCCCAGCGCTCTGCTGTAAGCTCGTGGTTTTTAATAATGAAATCGTGGCTTAACACACGCTGCATAGGAAGGTGGTCAAGAAGGTTGTGGTGCATCATAAGTATAGGGTACTTACCTTCTGATTTAGCCTTTTTAGCCTCATCAATAACCCACTGCACTCTTTCCTCAGTCATACCATCCTCAGTAGACCTGTCAGGATCGTTACTATCCAGGGCAATAAGTCTGTATTTCTCACTTAAATCAGCTGTGTATGAGCCTGTGCCGTCAAGGGTTGTGATTGCCTCTTCATAGCCAAACTGCTTGTATATCTCCATAAACCTTGCAAGGTCAACCTCGCAGTACTCACCAAGGTTACCAAAATCGTGGTTACCGGGTATAACGTAAACCTGCTTGCCTGTTGTATCCTCGAAATTTTTAAGCTTTTCAGCAACAGCATAGTGCTCCTCAGGAATGCTTCTGCCGTTATCTGCAAGGTCGCCTGAAATAAGCACAAAATCAACGTTGTCGTTCTCTGCACACTGTCTTAAAAACTCATCAATAATAAGACCACTTTCATTTTCCATAGCTGCACGTCTGTTAGCGTAGCCGTAAATAGGGTCTTCAGAGTACCAGGTTAACTCCTCTTCAGGCACGTTGTAGTGCAAGTCCGATGCAACAGCAAAATAAAGCTCATCATCAGCTGCTGCACTTGATGTAACAACAAGCGATAACATAAGAGAGATAACCAAAAGAAGTGAAATAATTTTTTTCATAATACTACCTCCATAGTGAGTAGAACGCACCTAAATGATAATATTGCACAAAGATGCATATATACATATTAATATTACCATATATGTAAATAATTTACAATAAATATATTTTTAGGGTTTTAATATTTTTTTCAAAATAAGTATTGACATTTCGATTACAATCAACTATAATCTAAAAGCTGTCAAGAAAACAGCAACAAATCGGGGTGTAGCGCAGTTGGTAGCGCGCCTGCTTTGGGAGCAGGATGTCGGGAGTTCAAGTCTCTTCACTCCGACCAAATAAAAGTTTCAACCATTTGGTTGGAACTTTTATTTTTTTGCAATGATGAAATTATAATTCCGACACCCTGAACACAAGCAGGTGCCCGCCTGCTTTGGGCAACAAAGCCGAGCGCTGCCGGTGGCAGATACAGCGAGGTTTTGTTGGCGCAGCGGTCAAAATTGTGCGAAGCGAACAGCGAGCAAACAATTTTGGGCACCGCAAGAGGCACGTAGTGAGGATGTCGCCAATTCTCACCGAAGGTGAACACAATGGGATGATTTGCGCAGCAAATCTTGCAAGGCTGTGCCTTGCAAGTCTCTTCACTCCGACCAAAATACAGAGTAGTCTTTCGACTACTCTGTATTTTTTGTTTTGAGTAAATAAACTTAATCTTTCAACTTACTGCTCACAAAGCAGGCTTCCTGCTTTGGGCTATGAGCACGACCGCATCCTGTGGATGATACAGGGAGTGCTCATAGGCGCAGTGGTCAAAATTGCGCGAAGTGAACAACGAGCAAGCAATTTTGGGTACCACAAGAGGCACGTAGTGAGGATGTCGCCAATTCTCACCGAAGGTGAACACAATGGGATGATTTGCGCAGCAAATCTTGCAAGGCTGTGCCTTGCAAGTCTCTTCACTCCGACCAAAAACGATTGAAAATCAATGGTTTTCAATCGTTTTTCTTTTATTGTTTTAATTATCAATTTGTGGTATAATCAACTCGACAAACTTGAATTTGTAGAATTAGATTAACTTGATTTTATCTATAAAAATCGTAATTATAAAGTGAAGTGTTTGTAATATGAAAGATAAAGATTACTTTTTAAGTAAGGCACAGGAGAATTTCCCCCAACTCAAATTTACTGTTCTTACTCCTGACATAAATGAATTTATCGGTTCAAACGGGGACAGTATTCTTCTTGACCTTGGGGAACATGCGGTGGGACATTTCTCCTTCACTTTTGATAAAGTTAATGTTTTTGTTGATGCTCCTGTTCGTTTGATTATTAAGTTCGGTGAAGATATGAGAGAAATAAATAACGATTTTTCTCAATACAACGGCGTACTTTCAAAAACTTGGTTGCAGGAGGAAGTCATCAATCTCGATTTTCCGCAGAAAACAACTATGCCAAGAAGGTACGCTTGCAGATACATAAAAATAACGGTAGATAGAACTCCCCGACCAATAAGACTCTTTGATTTCAGCTTCCGTGCATCAACAAGTGCCGATATATCTGTGCTGAAATCTGCGAACACGGAAGATGCTTTGCTTAATAGAATTGACCATGTTGCAACAAACACTCTCAAGGAATGTATGCAGACCTTCTTTGAGGATGGTCCCAAGCGTGACCGCCGTCTTTGGATTGGTGATCTTCGTCTTGAAGCCCTTGCAAATTATTATACGTTTAATAATATTGAAATTGTAAAAAGATGTTTATACCTTTTTGCCGCAGGTGGGTGCAATAATCTCGGTTTCTTGCCGTCCTTTGTTTATGAAACGCCTTACTACCATTCCGGAGCAACTCATCTTGAGGACTATGCACTTCTATATGTTGTAAGTGTATGCGATTACTATGAGCATACGGGAGATATGGATGTTGTAAATGACCTTTTGGGAATTTGCAAATCACAGCTTGCAAGCTTCAAAGCTACCCTTGACAAAAATCTGATTGTAACAAATCAGGAGGGTTGGTTTGCATTTATTGACTGGTGTCCCGGTCTTGAATGTCTGACTGCTTTGCAGGGTGTATATCTTTATACACTTGAAAAGTTTTCTCAATTGTTAAAAATAATCGGTGACGAAGAATATGAAAAATATTATTCTCTCGTTTCCGAAGTTCGTAGTGTCTCCAAAAAATATCTTTATAATGAAAATACACAGGTATTTTTAAATAATTTTGATAAAGGGCAGTTTAGCGTTCATTCTCAGGTTTGGATGATATTGGGCGGTGTGATAACCGGAGAAGAAGCAAAGCAACTTCTTCTTTCCTGCCTTGATAACAAGGATTTCAAGCAACCCGTTACACCCTATATGCGCCACTACGTTATTGAAGCTATGCTAAAGCTTGATATGAAGGACGAAGCAGTACAATACTTGAAAAATTTCTGGGGTGGTATGGTTGAGCTTGGTGCAGATACCTTCTGGGAAGCATATATTCCCGATGACCTTGATTTCTCGCCGTACAATGACAGAATGATAAACAGTCTTTGCCATGCATGGAGCTGTACGCCATCATATTTCATTCGTAAATATGGGTTGTAATTTGAGAGGTCTTATAATAACAAATTCCAATTTATCGAACTAAAAAATATAACATAGGGAGCTGATTTTGGTCAGCTCCCTATTCTTTGACTTATGCAGTAAAATTTTTTACATCAACAAAAGGAAAGAAAGGCTTAATTGAGGTTGACATATGCTCTACGATTAAGTTTCCCCACTCTTACCACAACTCTCGTTACACGGCTTTATGTGGGCAGTAAACAGTTTGTCAGTCGCCAGCCCCCAGCCTCCAGTTTTCATAACAGATACTCATGCTAAATTATTTTTTCTATATCTTTAATATAATATATCAAGAAGAATAAAGTCATTGCCACAACGCCGGTAACTGGCGACTGGCAACTGGTAGCTAAAAACAGAACACCCGCTGATTTCTCAGCGAGTGCTCTGTTTTTATATTTGGAAAGAAAATGAATCTTATTGAGCAATTAGCGGTTAGCAATTAGCAAATAGAATTGAAAACTATCTGCTATCCACTGTTTGCTATTTGCTACTATAGGTTTTTGTTCCTAACAGAGTATTTGTAAATGTTGCCGTGTATGAGCCGTCAGCATTAATTAAAATCCATAATCTGGAATTTGAGTTTTGCTCTTATCACAAATTAAATACATAAGAAACAAGATAGCATTCCGAGGCTTCACTGACTAATGCGTCGTTACCATTAATTGTTGCATATTTAAGATTCCATTCTCCACCGTTTGATGGAATAACCTCGATCGTCAATCTATAGGAATGACCGGCAACAAAAACATCACCTTGGTTAATATTACTATCTTCGGTCAAGTCAAACCAAGTAATACCGTTATAAATATAATTTGCGCTTTCATTATATATTTCGTACTTGGAATCATCAAGTGTTGCTTCATAAGTTGTTTTTTCTCCGGCCACTGGTACAGTTATACCCGTGATTGCAATAGAATGCCCTTTACTATCCTTTCCTACATGGCACAATATTGCTATCATAGTACAGTCCAAGGCATCAACAACATTGTCACCATTATAGTCACAGATAGCAAGATTATAATCCGGCTCTGTTGTAGTATTCTCAGGAACGTAGTTATTACTGCTTAAGGCTGCATTTACTACTCGCTGATAATCGAGAATATCTACTGAACCATCCATGTTAGTATCGCCTGATTCATAAATATTAATATTTAATTCGTAGGTAGACGCATCAACTGTTATACTATAGGTTCTAACAGCGTGACCATCTTTAGTAACCCTTAATGTGTAAGCACCACTTTCAATACCTTTTATTAAGTAATTTTCTTCTAAACCACAAACAGTTACAGATTTAATAGGTTCATCAGAGCTTCCGTCAAATAATTCTATAACTATTTCTGCAGCTTCATCGCCAAAGCTTTTTACAACACCGGCTATTGACGGTCCCATTTTACCAACATATCCGCAAATTTCACAAATCATATTGTCATCAAAGTAGTGTAAGTTTTTTTGGACTTTATGTTCTTCAGTTACGCAGAACCTACACTCTTTCCAATGGCTTTCCTCATCATAACTCCATTCAACCTCAGGAGTTGCAGGGTGATACTCAAAGGAATCACCATGCTCAGTTTTAAGGTGATCTTCTAAATCAGGGTCGCTGATACATTTTCCGCAATAGCAACCAAGATTATTCATAGCCATATTACAGCAGGATGAACAGCGATCCTCTTCAAAATAGTTACAGTCATAACAGTAATAGTTTATACAGAAGCATTGTCCGCAATCAACACAGAAGTGGTGTTCATACTCGGGATTTTCAATACACATTCCGTTGTTGCATTCTGAATTTTCTTCACAGCAATATTCGCAAAGCTCACAGTATTCACAAATATCTGCACAGTTATCACAATGCTCACCACATTCTTCGCATATTACGGCACAATCTGAACACTTACTACATCCGATGCAAAGGTCATAGCAACCACCACAGTGGTTACAATCGTCGCACCATAGACCTGACGCACAATTCCGGCAAATTCCACAATCCTCGCAGAATCCGTCACTGTAGCAGTTGTCGCATTGTTCACGGCATTGAGGACATATTTCAACACAGTTTTCACAGCCTTCGTTACAGCCCTGGCAAACTATAGTGCAGTCAGAGCAAAGCATGCAGTTTTCGCAGAAGCCAACACCATCTGAAGCACAGTCGAAGCATTTGCCACAATCAACGCAACGGTTATCTCTGTAGCAGGCTGAGCAATTACCTGAGCATTCGGGGCAGATTTCTGCACAACCTTCGCAAGTTTCACCACAGTCAGCACATATTGTCGAACATTCGCCACAGAGGTTACAATTTTCACAGAATCCGTTTGAGCCCTCTGCACATTCCATACACACGCCACAGTCCTGGCATCTGGTATCACCGAAGCATACCGAACAGTTACCGTTACAGTCGGGGCAAATTTCAGAGCAACCGTCACAGCCTTCACCACAGGTTTCGCAAATAGTTACACATTCACCACAGGCATTGCAGGTATAACAGTAGCCTGATGTATCACCAGCACATGTAGAGCAAGTATTGCAGTATTGACACAATCCACCGTTTGCTTCAGCACAATTCTGGCAGACACCACAGTTTATACAAAATTCTGCACAATTTTCACAGGCTTCGCCACACTCTTCGCAGAACGTTGTGCAATCAATACAACCGCCTCCACAAGGACAAACTTTTACGCAATTACCACAGCTGTTACATTCACTACACCAGCCGTTTTCCTCTGCACAATCCTTGCAGGAATCGCAGTATCCGCAGAAATCCTCATAGCAGTTGTCGCAATGCTCACCACAATCTGAGCAAACAAGAGCGCAGCTGTCACAACCGTTCCCACAGGGGCAGACGTAATCAGTACACTGGTAGCAGGTATCACAATTCTTGCAGAAATATTGTTCACCACCGACACAGTCTACGCAGGTATTACAGCCACCACAAATATCATCATAGGCACAGTTGGTACACTTTTCAAGACAGCCCTCGCAGATTGTTGCACAATCCGAGCAACCGTTACCACAATAACAGATAGCTTCAACACATTCACCGCAGTTATTGCATTCGTTACACCATCCGCTTGATTCACCGCAATCCTTGCAGGTATTACAACCACCGCAGAAATCCTCATAACAATTATCGCAGTGCTCATTGCAATCAGGACAAACTATCGCACATTCAGAGCAACCGTTACCGCAATAACAAATATCTTCTACACAATTTCCGCAAACGTCGCAGTTGTCGCACCAGCCGTCGTCACCGACGCAGGATTTGCAGTTGCCACAGTGGGCGCATATATTACCGGTACAGTTGCTACATTCCTCTGCACATCCGGGGCATACCTCTGCACAATCTGAACAGCCGTTTCCGCAATAGCAAACTGTTTCAACACAATTACCGCAGTTATTACAGTTGTCGCACCAACCGTTACCTTCACCACAATCCTTACAGGTATCACAACCTCCGCAGAAATTATCATAACAATTATCGCAATGCTCGCCACATTCGGAGCAAACAATTGCACAAGATGAGCATCCGTTACCGCAAGGACAAACATAATCAGTACATTGGTAGCATGTTTCACAGTTACTGCAGAATAAATCTTCACCACCGATACAGTCAACGCATCTGTTACATCCACCACAGATATCGGCATCTGCACAGTTAGTACATTTTTCGTTACAATCTGGACAAATGGTAGCACAATCAGAGCAACCGTTACCACAATAACAGATGGCTTCAACACATTCACCGCAGTTATTACATTCGTTACACCATCCGCTTGATTCACCGCAATCCTTGCAGGTATTACAACCACCGCAGAAATCCTCATAACAGTTATCACAATGCTCATTGCAATCAGGACAAACTACCGCACATTCAGAGCAACCGTTACCGCAATAACAAATATCTTCTACACAATTTCCGCAAACGTCGCAGTTGTCGCACCAGCCTTCATCTCCAACACAGCCCTTGCAATAACCGCAGTAGGCACAAAGGTCACCGGTGCAGTTTGCGCACTGCTCTGCACAGCCCTCACAAATATCCGTACAATTAGAACATCCTTTACCACAAATGCAGATATAATCAGTACAGTTAATGCAAGTTTCACAGCCATAGCAGAAATTACCTTCACCACCTACACAATCTGCGCAAACGTTACAGCCACTGCATATACTTTCTTCCTCGCAGTTAGTGCATTTTTCGTTACATTCGGGGCAGACAGTTGCGCAATCCGAGCAACCCTCACCGCATATACAGGTGGTTACACATTCTCCGCAGGTGTTGCAGTTAGAGCACCAGCCACCGTCACCGGTACAACCAACGCAGTAACCGCAATATGCACATATAGCGCCCGTACAGTTTGCGCATTGCTCGGCACAGCCGGGGCAGATATCCGTACAGCTTTCGCAACCGTTACCGCATTCGCATATCATTGCACAAGCCCCGCAGGTGTCACAGTTTGAACACCAATCTCCGTCTCCACCTGAACAGTTTTCGCAGGTGGTGCCACAGGAGCTACATAGGGTTACTGCCTCACAGTTTGAGCAGGTTTCGTTACAGCCCTCGCAAAGGGTAGCGCAGTTTGAGCATCCTTCACCGCAGTAGCATATTTCTGCACAAGTACCGCAGGTACCGCAGTTTCTACAATAATCGTTAACATCTCCTGCACAGTTCTGGCATTTATCACATTCAACGCAAATCCAGTCTGAAGCACATTCAACACATTGTTCACCACAGCCCGGGCAGACTACATCGCAGTTTTCACAACAGCCCTCACAGCCTGCGCAAACCATAACGCAGCATTCACCTAAATTGCAGTTTGAACAAAAGTTATCTAAGCAATCAGAGCAATGAATTCCACAGTCCTGACAAATTTTTTCAGGTGCACATTCACTGCATAGAACACCGCAGCCCTCGCAGATGTTGTCGGTTTTTGCACCACAACCGCCACATCTGTCGTCACATTCACAGCATTCGTTATCTATACAAAGTCCGCAGTCTTCACAGAAGTATGCACAGTTTCCGCAGGAATTGCCACAGCCTTCGCAAATAGAAGCGCAACAGCCACCCAGCTTGCAGGTGTCACACCAGCCGAGAACAGATTCTATACAAGAGCTGCACATAGCACCGCATTCGGCGCAAAGCTCATCCGGAGCACATTCTGAGCATACTTCCCAACAGCCCTCGCAGAGCTCGTTTGATTTTTCTCCGCAATTATCACAACGGTTGTCGCAGTTACAGCACTGCTCAAGGCAATAACCGCAATCTTCGCACTTAGCATCCTCGTTATCAAGGCAATCACCGCAGTCTAAGCAGTGCCATGCTTCATAGCAATCGGTTCGGTCACTGTCTTCACCGCAATGCTCACCGCCTGTGCAAATCCAAGAATCACCAATGAAGCTACCACAATGCTCACATTCGCCTTCTTGTTCCCAGGCATAGCCGGTTACTACAAGGCCACCAAAGTCAGCACCGTGGTCATGGTCTGAATGGTCGTGGTCTGAGTGGTTATGCATAATAGCAGAAAGGTTTGGCATTCCTATCAGCATTACAACAGCAACAAAGACACTCAGAAATTTTTTGAATCCTTTGTGTTTCATTTTTATACCCCTTTCAAAAAGGTAGTTGTTTTTATGTTTGGAAAGAAAATGAATTGATAATTTAATTTTCTATTTTAAGTTATTACTTTTTGTAGGTTTTTGTTCCTAACAGAGTATTTGTAAATGTTGCCGTGTATGAACCGTCAGCATTCTTTACGCTGTTAACGGTTTCTTTTGCAATGTGCTTATCACAAATTGTACAAATTGCAGTTGCTGTGCAGGTGGAGTAGCTGTTACCCCATCTGTAATACACTTTTACATTTTCTTCACAGGTTGTTTCTTCAATATCACCATAACGGCTGATAAGTCTGTTTAAATCATCCTCATCAACTTTACCGTTATAGTTAAGGTCAGAAGCAAATTTCTGTGATGTTGAAAGTGTAGGAGCACTTGAATCAATATCCGATAAAACATGATACATTGCTATAAGGTCACTTTCGGTATATGCTTCACCGTCAAGGTCATAGTCACCTTTTTTAATATCATATACTTCTTCAATTGTTCTGTGACCATTAACCACAAGAGCCATAACAGCAGCATCAAGAACATCCAGATATCCGTCCATCACCAAATCATAATGAATCAAATCGTCATATTCTGCAGTTCCAATTTGCTCATGGTCTTCTTGGAGAACAGCATTTACAAGAGCCTGATAATCATTTTCATCTATTTCACCGTCAAAATTAGTATCGGCATAAAGATTCAATTCTGCATCCTGAGTAACTGCTTCACCTTTTGCCACGAATGTATAGCGGAAAGGCATATGACCAGCCTTTAAAACTATTAATTCATACACACCTGTTGCAACATCAGGTATAGAATATGTAGTACTATCACCGCTTATGGTTGTGCTGTAAGCTACACTTGTTCCTGCAACATTCCAAAGCTCAACAGTAACAGGTGATGAAGCACCGTGGCTTGATATACTACCACTTACAGAAACTACATCTTCAGTCGTTCCTTCACATATAAACTCCACCGAAACCGTCAGACTATTGCTGCTCGGATAGGAAAGTGTCATAACATATTCCTGCGTGTCAATGCCGGAAAGGAGCACGAAGAGATCCTGAATGTCATCGGGGAAATAGTACTCCAACTGGACACGTGAGTTAATGCGAATGTCATAACGGTAGCTGTGGCCTGCCTGGAAGATGTCGCCGTTGCTCACAAAAACATCCTCGTCCGTGGTCGTGTCATACAAGTAGGCATAGCTAAAGGCGTATCCGGCATCTTCGGGAACGCTCATGCCAAACTTGTAGGCATAATTCGGGTCTTCAACAGTAGCACCTGCCACAGGTTTGGTCAGACCATTGATGATAACTTCGTCTACAATGGTTTCGTAAACGGGAGTAAGAACGACGTCGGTATCGTATACCGTGAAGGTGGTCTCGGCAGACGAATAATCCCCGAACCAGCCGTGACCGCCCACGATAGCTACAGTCTTTGTCCAATAGCCGAACACCTTGCCCTCGGGTGCCGGGTCTGCCACGATGTAGATCACCTGATCCTCTGCCGCATGAGTGATAGGCTGAGTGTGGGCTTCATCAGCGTAAGCCTTACCATTCTCCACAGTGACGCTATAAAGTCCTGTGAATACGGCATTGACCGCGATCTCACCGGTACCTGTCACCGTAAAGGTCTCGCCTGGCTGATAGGTCTTACCGCCGATTTTCCAACCGGTGAAGGTTGAGCCCGAAGGAACGGTTGCACCAAATTCGTCAAGTGTCTTAAAGGTATATGTATCGCCGTCGAGGATTTTTTCCTTTACAGTCTTTCCGTTGGCGGTGATCGTCAAATTGGAATAACTTGTGAAGCCGGAGCCGTCACAGTAGATGTCAAGATCCTCGGTAACGTTATCCACATAATATCCACCATTTCCGCTTGGAGTTACCAGTTCTCCATTGACATAGACCTCCAAAGCATCGGGGTCGGTCAGCTCATAATAGTCATTAGGCAAAATCACAAAGGCACAGGTTTCGCCCTCAACTATTTCATCCCAGCCGTTATCACCGGTCACATAGCAATGCAAGCAGCTGTCGGTTACGGTGTAGATACGCTTAACATCCACCTCGTAGTTCTGCTCGAAGTAGACCGATTCGCCTCCAGCCAAAACATAAAGTCTGCAGCTGACAATCACGTCGTTGGGATAATCAGAGTAATCAAGTGTTACTTTAGATTTTGGATAGGTTTTCGGTTCAATGTTGGAATTCGGACGGGTAACGGTGATCATAGGCTGGCACGTTACTTCAGTTTCCAAAAGATCTTCCAACCAATCGGGAACCGTCCAGCTCATCTCAAAGGTATCGCTTTGCTTGACGGTTCTTGTGAGCTTGGCAGGATCACCCGTTCCTTCGGGTGTTACTTTAAGCTCTAAAAGCTCCGAAGATACAACAGCGCACTTTTGCATATCGTGCAGATCGTCCCAAGTCCAGTTCGTAATATCGTAACTCTTATTGCCGTCCCTGTCCACACCTACAAACATCGCCGTTTCAGGGATGATTTCGGAAGCGGGGCGCTCACTAAGTTCTTCGTTGCCTTCGCTGTCGGTATAGGTAAGACCCGTGAAGCCCAGCTGACCTTCAAAATATCCGCCGTTGATGGTGGGGTAGTTCATATGAAAATGGCTATCGAGACTAACATAATATTCTCCTTCACAATAGGCATATCTTGAATAATTTTCATAGATGTGGTTATCAAGGTATGTATTGCAATTATCAAAATGATGGAATGCGTAGCCGTCGGATATAAAGGAACCACCGTTGATAACAGTGCGCCCCGTTTCTTCAAACGGTATCACCACTCCATATTCCGGGTTTGTTTCATCAGGGAAATTATCCGAGTTTGTAACGACTGTTCCGAAAGCGGAAAGTTCACGAGAATTTTCAGTGGTAGCGTCTTCGACCTCCCTGGCATCAACCGCGATAAAGGTACCACCGTTAATCTCCACGTCTACATAATCGGCGATCACAGTTCCTCTGTAATTTATTTTGCTCAACCGACTGCCTTCTGTGTAGGTGTCTATTTTACTTGACAGATTATAGGTGCCGCCGTTGAAGATAATCTTGGCAGGATAAGAGTTAGGATCGTCCACGTTATATCCCTCACCACGATTACCGATTGTGTAAATATAGAGTGCAGCAGTATTGCTATCATAAAAAGAGTAAGCATTGAAGTTTATACCACCGCCGCCTACCGAATCGGTAAAGGTAATTTGGTTACCGGGATCAATCTGAATATTAATAAAATTTCTCACGTTAGCGGCCGGGCTATTAACCTCGCCGCTCAGAGTATGGCCGTTGAAGTCAAAAATAATATTATTAAGGCCTACCATTATTCGGTATTCTTTCATGTAATACTCTTCAACAGAAGAAGTTTTAGTCGACAATTCAAGGTTCTCCATCAACTTGATGGTCACATAGCCATAGTTGGTCATGCTGGCGCTGTTCAGATTTTCAAACACCTGATCCATATCGTCCCAGTCGTAGACCTCACGGATCCAGGTGCCGCCCTCATAGGCGCCTGCGCCACCTAAAAAGTAGCCGTGCTCATAGTTGGGGTCTTCGGCATAAATTTCCGACTCCTCAACCGCAAAGACAGGGATCGCCGCCGTGGGCAATAGCCCTACAAGCATTACCATTGCCAGCAGGATGCTAAAAATTCGTTTTGAAAGCTTATGTGTCATTGCTTATTCCTCCTTTGGGAGTATTTTCTTGGTAGTCCACTACCTTCCCCATTGTAATAAATCAAGCGATTCTGTTAGGAATTACATTCCACTATTGAAAAATTCATTACTATGGTGATATAATGTTTACAGTAAAGTGTGTAATCATACACTTATTATTACACTACTACACCATAGATTATAATATACTCTACCCCTATTAACCCCATACTAAAAGTATGGGAAAAGGTGTTTTTTGAAAAATATTCAATTTTTTTTGCAATATATAGCATCAGAATACAGTCAGAGGAGATTAAAATGAAAAAGCTTTTTGCAAGTGTACCTATCTTGCTTTTTTTAATATTCAGTTTAACCGGATGCAATGCAGTCGGCGATAAAAGCAGCAGTTTATCTGTCATTTACGGAGCTACTGCAGTTCTCTCATTTTTTCTTTTAGTGGGTTGTATCTTCTCTGTGCGCAAAAAAAGATTTTGGTTTATCTCGCTGTTTTCATCTGTGCTTGTAGTGAATATTGGCTACACATTTTTAGCATATTCCTCTTGCTTGGAAACGGCACTTTGGGCAAACCGAATTTCATATCTCGGCTCGGTATTTTTACCCTTTGCTATGCTGATGATAATTCTGAATGTAACCAACACACCGTATAAAAAGAGGTTGCCGTATTTTCTTTTCAGCATTGCCGTTGTTGTGTTCCTCATTGCCGCAAGTCCCGGTATTTTACCAATCTATTACAAGGATGTATCCTTTGCAGTAGTTAACGGGGTTTCAACTCTCGTTAAGGTTTACGGACCGCTTCATCCCATATATCTTGTTTATCTGTTCGGCTATTTCTCCTCTATGGTGGCTGTTATTATCCGTGCAAAAGCTAAAAAGACTATCGCTTCAACAGCTCACGCCATTATAATCGCCATAGCAGTTTTCGTAAATATCGGTGTATGGTTTATTGAACAGCTTGTAGCTATTGACTTTGAGGTTCTTTCCATATCGTACATTATCAGCGAATTATTCCTTTTAGGTGTTCACCTTGTTGTAAGCGAAAACCAAAAGCTCAGAGAGATTGTTAAGCAGGTGGAATCGGCACAGGAATATGCAGAGAAAGAAACACCTGCGCCCGATAACATAACAGAAACACCCATTGAAAACGAAACCATTTCTCCCGAACGAATTGAAATGTATATGCATGGACTCAAGGAGCTGACTCCAACAGAAAAATCAATCTATGATGCATATATTGCCAGAGCTACTACAAAAGAAATTATGGCAAGTATGAATATTAAAGAGACCACTTTAAAATACCATAACCGTAACATTTACGGTAAGCTGGGTGTTTCCACCCGCAAGGAGCTTTTAGAAATACATAAAGCTATAAAATACATAAAAGCAAAGCTTGATGAAATAGGTAACGGGTCTGACAAATAAGATTATAAAAAACTCTCTCACCGCTTTAGTGAGAGAGTTTTTATATCTTTCAAAACATCAGTTACACTACAAGTACATTTTACCACAGATTTACGGTTGGTATTGTTTCGTTTTCGTAATAATAATTCACACCGTTTGACGATATTTCATTACTTTTTTTGCCTAAAACGTTGTAATAGGTATGCGCATAAATCTTAGGTCTGATGTCATTAGCACTTCCGTTAGTGAAGGTGCTGAACAGTGTATCAACAACGTTATTTATAATATGGGTATTAGCTACATTCTCGTTACCTTGATGAATAGCACCAAGATAATTAGAAATAATAAACGTATTGTACCCGGAAGCAAGTGCTAAAACACCCGTATCAGGACCACGATAGTCGCTACTACCGGAGTAGCCATATTTTTTGAAAATATTTCTCTCAATAATTGTGCCTCTCATTCCTGCCCAGCCATCCTCCAAATCAAGAGAACGGCCCCCACCGTACATCAATCCGTCTCCGGATACATAATTATCATGAATCCAACATGCCTCGGTAGCACCAACAATAGATGCCACCCCTACAGCACTATTTATAACATTTGTGTTTTTAATTTCGCAAAATCTTGAAGATTCATCAGGACAAATTCTTACATATTCATCCGTTCCGGCAGGAAGCTCGCTTTGCTGAATAGACAATTTAAAATAAGCTGCATTTTCAGGTTTGTTTGAGTAGCCCTCATCAATATATTGCCATCTGTTAATACCCAATAGATTATAGCTTTCATCATACCACAAAATATCATACAAGCGTTGAGTAGCCGTAACAAGATTATGCTCCCAATCGCCAATATAGTATTCATGCAAAGTATCCATTCCGTTAGCTGCCTTGGAAACTAAATAAAAGTCATTGGTGCTTATCCAATTAGAGCTTTCTACCAGCTCTCCGTTATCATTCAGCCAGCCGGAAACAAATTCATTTGCTGCAATACTGCCTTGTGCACCATTAACCAGTTCAGAGTTTCCTTTTCCTCCCATTGTGATAAAGAAGCCTGTTGGGCAGTTAGCTTCTCGCACCTCAACAGAACAAAACTCTGCACGTTTTCCTATGCTCAGCAGGCTGCAATCCCATTGATATTGATTAGCAGCTGTATAAAGCTCGCTCATTGTTGCGTTTTCTTCATAGAATTCGCCGTAATATTTATCAATAATCAAATGTGCATTTCTGCAATAATAAGCAAGTACGTTTCCATTTTTATCCTTTTCAACAGCGGCTTTTTCGGTAGGTATAGCACAGCTCCACCAGCCCCAGCCCATTCTAAAATAAACGTAGCCTTCAGTTTTAGCCTTTTCGCTCGGCATCATATGAAAAACCGAGCCTTCAGGAAACTCAATGGTCATTCCACTCGGAATATAAAATTCAGTTTCAATAGGGACTGCATAGAAGTCAATTTCAGGGAAAATAACGTGATTATAGCCGTCTGCGTATGCTTCCGAAATTGCATCATAAATAGCGTTAGTTGTCATAGCATAGTCGCTTTCAGAAAACGAATTGCCATTCTCACTGATATAATCAGCAGAAATTTTGACAGCGATATCATCTGTTGCGTTTTTATCCACAATTTCAATTGTACAGCTATCAGATATTTCAGTACCTCTTAAGGTCGCTGTAATAGTAACGGTTCCGATTTTTTGAGGAACAATCAATCCATCAATTATTAAAGCTACTGTTTCATCTGAGGACTTCCAGGAAACGTCGTACTGGTCAGAAGCACCGTTATGATTTACGTTAAACGGATAAGGAACTGCAGATAATGCGTACTTATAGCCCATAGGCAAAACTGCAGGTTTTTTTATGATATGAACACTTTCGTATTTGCTATGGTCAATTCCAAGGTCAGGCTCAACATAATCGGAAATAGTGTAATTCAAAAGCATTCCGTTGCCGTCGCTAACAGAATAATTGCCTGCCTCGGTATGGGTATCATACCATTCAGGTATACCATACTGTCCGTTTTTAGTAAATGCAAAAGCGCTGCCTAAGCCTGTGATACCGTTATTGACACGCCCAATAATTTCATTAGTATCCTCACGCTCAGACAATCCACTGTCAACAAAATGCTCAGCCATTTCTTGTTGGGTAAGCTTTTCAGAATATACTATAAATTTCTTAAATTGATGTTCATTGGATAAGGTGAACGAACTGTTGATATAATTAGACCAATGCGCTTTTTCAACGTAGTCATCATCAACCTGCATCGCATAAACAGATTCATTCTTATTAAAAGACAGGCACCAATAGGTTTCCCCACCACTTAAAACTCTGTTATTGTAATTTACAGAGGGGCGTAATATAAAATTAGTCGCAATCTGTCCACCACCAAAAGGAGTTTTGATATAGCCACGGTTACTCGGGTCGACAGACTCCGTGAATAAAAAAGCACCTCCGTAATAGCTTAAAGAATTACCAACAGGTGGGTCTGTAGACAACCTGTTGTAAACCATAATAGCCTCAATACTTGCCTTTTCGTAAGAAGAAGGGAGCTTCACAGTTCCACCTTTGAAATAGCCGTCATTATCTACAACAGCATTTTCCATTTCTTTACCGTCGACCAAATTAATGACCTTATTGCCGACCACCGTATAATATGCAACAATGCGACTATCTAAATTAAGCTTATCAATTACCCTATCCTCTTCAATTGCACAAGCAGAGCATATCCTTTTTTCTTTGCCTGCCGATAAGGCTGTTGCAGGAATTTCAGTTTTCCACTCACTCCAATTATGCCCCTTAGCCTTTGTTGTAACCTCTGTCGATTTTGTGGCAAAAAGCTCGTTGGAAAATACTGCAGTATACTTCACCCTGCCATCCTCTGTGCAGGTTAATTGCGAAAGCGCTTCATTTGTTGTGTTAACGGTTTCTACTGCAATCTGCCCATTACAAATGCTGCACAATGCAGTTGCTGTGCAGGTTTTATAATTGTTTTTCCAGCTGTAATAAGCCTTTGCATTATCCTTACATTCGGTATCTGCAATTTCGCCGTAGGTAGCAATAAGATTATTTAAATCCTCTTCACTTACCTTACCGTCGCCGTTGATATCAGATGCGCGTTTTTCAGCAGTTGTTAGCTTATAGGGTCTTGCAATAGCATGCTTAATTGCAATCAAATCAGCTTCTTCTAATGCAACACCGTTACAATCGTAATCGCCAACCTCATATACCTCAACAGTTGCAAAGCCGTTTATTACTTTTTGCATAAGATAAGCATCCAAAGCATCAAGATATCCGTCACCATTTAAATCAAAACGGATAATATCATCGTAGCTTGCTGTTTCAATCTGTTCGTGGTCGTTAGTAAGAATTGAATTTACAAGCACCTGATAATCCTGAGCATCAACTACGCCATCGTTATTTATATCACCGGCAATAACAGCAGAGCTTGACTGTTCTGTTATATTGCTGTACGCAAGGCTATTTTTACCCGTCATTTGCTGTGAAATTTTCAACATATTTTCACATACTGCTGCAACTGATGTTTGCATTGTTGACATAATTAGCAGCATTGAAAGCACGAGGGATAATAATTTTTTAATTTTTTTCATAAAAGCACCCTTTATTAATTTGAACAGATTATAATACAATTATTCAATTAAATCATAACACAGTTTTATACATAAAACAAGAAGCTTTATCAGCCTTAGGGATATTCTGGAAGTGTAAAAATGGATTTCACAAACAGTTTTTACACAATCTAAAAGCACTCACTAAAACAGAACACCCGCTGATTTCTCAGCGAGTGCTCTGTTTTTATATTTGGAAAGAATTAATTTTGTTAAGTGTTTTTAACACGATGTTTAAAAGTCTTTTCAGAAAACAATTGTTTTCACATTGTTCACTTTCAAATAATTTCCGTTATCTCTTCTTACTATTCAACAAAGTATTGTGGGTAATCATGTACAAGTATGTCTAGATCATCGCGATTAAGCTTGCCGTCTGCATTCAAATCACTCGCGTACTTTTCATATGTTGCAATTATACAAGGTAAATAAAATGAAGCTATTATTTTATCTTCCATCGCAATAATATCCGCCTCTTCAAATGCTACGCCGTTTCGGTTTACATCACCCACTGCATACACGTCAACGGTTTTAAAACCGTTTATTACAAGGTGCATAAGTGAAGCATCCAAAGCATCAACATAACCGTCACCATCTATATCATAGCGAATAATTTCGTCATATTCTGCTGTTTCAGACTGCTCGTGTCCGTCTGACAGCGCCACGTTAACAAGTGCCTGGTAGTCAGTTACATCAACTGTTTCGTCACCGTTTGCATCACCAATATTTGCAACAGAGTAGTTACCTGTTTCACCTACTTTTACAACCTTGTAAATACCTGTGAAATCAAGGATAGGTGTAGAACCCGGCTGGTTGCTATCCTGTCCCCAGGTCTGCTCCAAGGATTTACTCTGAAGGATGTATGCAACCTCACCACTTGCAAACTGCTCTGCTGTTTTTTGGGTAGCATATGCTGGTGTACCGTTTAAAGACTCTAAATAATAGCAATCTATCATATTCACTATTCCTCCACCTTTAATGAAGGTGTCGCCCGAGTCAAAGCTGAGCTGTGTGTAATCAGAAAAATCTGCAGCAACAAATGAATTTGCAATAAATACCTCAGCTGTATTCTGTGCATCACTAACCAATCCACTGGAATTAAAGGTTTGCTCAGGATTAGTCATAGACCCTGTAAAGCCACAATCGATAATGTTCAAGCAGCCATCTACCCTGCCAACAAGGCCTGAAGCATACGCCATTATTCCTAAGGTCGTAATATCAACGTCAGTTAAACATCTTATGATAATACAGTTGCCGTGCACCTGGCTGACTAAGCCGGTTGCATAAGCTCCTCTTACTGCGATTGAACCCTTAACTGTCAAATCCTGAATATAGGCGTTATTAATAAACCCAAATAGTGAATAGTTTTCTTTTTCATCCTCATATCCACCAAAATATGAAAACTGTACGGTTATGCTTTTTCCGTTACCGTCAAATAAACCACCATACATATTTTCAGCAGTACCTATTGGTGTCCATTCATATCCTGTAAGGTCAATATTATTAATTAATTTTGCATCTATTTCAGTATTACCACTATTAACTGTTTTCGCAAACGAAACAAGCTGTTCAGCTGTAGAGATATGGTACACGCCGTCTACAATGCCGTTAGAACCAAATTCACCACACAGAGAATAAGCGCCATTATATAAAACGCAACCACTTGCATGTCTAACAGCATTTGTATTGCTATAATCTGCATTACCCAGGCAATTTGTTACACAGTAAACTGTGGCACCACCAACAACGGGGTATCCTTGGTTTAATACACCGTTATTCAGATTCTGACCCCAGGCATCACCTAAAGCGATTGCTATTTCGCCACTTTCAAGCTGTATTTTTGTAGCAGCAGCTGCTGTAACGTTGCTAACAGAATGAGTCATACCATCAGTATAATAGTTATTTGAGCCTGCGTTTGTTGAACCGTAATTTTTAATAGTACCAACGAAGGCGTTTCTGCCCTCGGGAAGTGTGCCCACACTTAAGCAATTTGATAACGTCAAGGCCTTTGCGTTTTCGCCGTTATAATAACCGAGGATTCCACCAATTTTTCCATCTGTATAGGTTGACTCTATTTTACCACTAAAGCTGCAGTTGGTAATTTTGGCAGTTTTGCCGTTGTAAACGTAGCCGACTACACCACCCACACAGTCAAGTGTGTTACTTCCAAGCGAAAGCGTTCCACTATAGGAGCACATATCCACAGTAATATTACCTGTTCTGCCAACAATACCACCAAAATATTTCTTTTGATAAGTATCATTTGACGTGAGATTAACTGAAGAATGCACGTTTCTTATTTCAGCCGTACCGTCTGCCTGGCCCACAACACCATACTGAGCCTCAACATTAGAGGTAAGTGCTGTGGTTACATTACCACTAATTGAGAGGTTCTTAATTACTGTGCCTTCACCCGTAGCGTAACCGAACAATCCCCAATTGCCTGCACCCGTAATTGTCATATTAAAGTTTGAAATTGTATGACCCTGACCGTCAAAAACACCTTTATATTTAGTAGAGGCATTTCCTATAGGTATCCAGCTGTAGCCCCCAAGGTTAATATTTGCCGTTAAAACAGCATTAGCAGGGGAAGCAATTTTTCCGGCATTGTAATATTCAGCAAAGCCTACAAGCTGCTTTGCATTACTTATTTCATAAAACCCGTCTGAATTTTTCTTTGATACCTCATAGTTTGTGTAAACGTTCAGCTCTGAACTGTAGTAAACCTTTTCACCACCCATAACAGGGTTATCATCAACACCCAAGGTTTGCCCCCAAACTGCTGAAGTTTGCTCACCTTGAAGAAGGTATGCCACCTCACCGGATTTAAACTGTGTAGTTGTTTTGCCTGAGGAAAAAGCATCTACCGTGCCCTCATTTTTACCTGTCAAATTTCCTGAATAAACACTTTTATTATAGTAGCAATTTGTTATTGTACCATATCCGCTATTATCTCCTGCTATACCACCTATTGACAATGTACTTTTTTCGATAACATTTCCTACACTATAGCAATTTTCAATTATGCCACTGTTGTATCCAGCAATTCCACCACCACAAAGGCTACCTCCAACTATTGAGGAATTGCTATAGCAGTTTCTGATTTCGCCTGCTCTACCATTGGTGCCTGCTATTCCACCACTATTAAACTCAGAGCCGTTAATAGCGCCCGAGAAATAACATTTTTCAATAACACCTATGTTATTGCCTGCAATACCACCGACGTCGCTGCCGGAGCCGAATGCTGAATCGACTACAGAAACATTTTTAACTGTTCCGGTAAAATAACCAAACAATCCTATATGTTTATAATCGGCATTGCTGCAATTAAGGCCCGAAATGGTATGCCCTTTACCGTCAAAAATACCTCCATAATATATAGTAAAGGAATCATCAGCTACAGCATCATGTCCGATAGGAATCCAAGACTCATTTTCAGGAAATGCTATATCTTTAGTAAGCTCAGCGTTTATCCTGCGATTATCTGTGGTTGAGGTTGAGTTATTTATATGTGTTGAGAAAGCAATAAGCTCATTGGCAGTTCCTATCTCGTAGTAACCGTCAGAATCACTATCCTTAAGAGTTACACCACTCCCGTTTACATAAACAAGTAAACTAGAAGCCGCATTACCCTCCAAAGAAATTATAGGAGCGTAGCTTACAACAAGAGCAAGGCAAAGAGCTATGCTCAGTAGTTTTTTTAAAGTTCTGTTAGTTTTTGTTTTCATAAAAGCACCCTTTCGTATTTCGCATTTATTCAAATGCTTCTTCTGTTGTTTTATCAACGTATTCTTTAAACTCTTTGAAAATTCGCTCTCCGATGTTTTTGTAGTCGTAGCTTAAAGACTTTTGTATTTTTGTTTTTCGTAAATTTTCGGGCACACCGTATATAATAAGTATTTTATCGAGGGCGCCTGCTATTCTCGTTTCAAGAGGTATGTGCTCATCAAGGCTCATAAGCGTTGCATATTCTATACCCGAAACAAGAATTTCTGCTTCTGCAAACTGCTCCTCACTCCAACCCTCGCAATAAGCCTTGTAAACCTCTTTTGAGCGTTCAGTATCGTTTTCACGAATTATTTTTAGTGTTACGGGACTTTGGTATGAGGAAATAAAGAAATCCTTTGCAACAGGATTACTTTCACAAGCTGATGCCATTGACATAAGCTCAAGGCAAACTGCCATTACCGAGCTTATGCCATCCTCTGTTTCTTCCTCTATAAGCTTTCGCTGAAATTTGCAAAGGGCAGCTACAAGCACACTCAAAAGATGGTCCTTTGTGGGGAAGTAATATGTAAGGTTACCTGTGCTAATATTAAGCACCTTTGCAATAGCATTGGGTGATACGTTTGAATACCCCTTCTCTAAAAACAGCTGCGTTGCCATTTTTATTATTTCACACTTAGTTTTTTCTGATTTTTTCAACGCCACAAAATGCCTCCGTTCTTAATCCAAAGCACATTTTCGCACTTATACTAATTCTTTTTACCATATTTTAGCACAAGTGCAAAAATATAGCAATACCATATTCAGAAAATATTGCTAAATTTTGATATTTGACCGCAGTTTAACAAAATGTTAATATTGTTAGTGTAGAATAACGTTATAAATTCTCGCTCTTTGTGGAGGCATATGAAAATGGTATGTATTTTAATTGTTGAAGACGACGTACAGTTTAACAGAATCGTTTGCTCCTACCTTACCGAAAACGGCTACAATACAGTAGGCTGCTACAGCGCAGCCGAGGCCTTTGACCAGCTTGAAAAAATGTCATTTGATATGATTATTTCAGATATTATGATGCCCGATATTAACGGCTTTGAATTTGCCGAGCAGGTACGTACAACAAATAAGGAGGTTCCCTTTTTATTTTTAACTGCAAGGGATGATTTGCAAGCTAAAGAAAAGGGCTACAAAGCGGGCATAGATGATTACATTGTTAAGCCTGTTGAAATGAAGGAGCTTTCCTTTAGAATCGAGGCAATTCTCAGGCGAGCTAAAATTGCCAACAAAAACAAGCTTTCTATTGGTGATTTAGAGCTTGATGCAACAGAGAATGCCGCATATTATATGGGTGAAAATCTTGAATTGTCCGTTAAGGAATTCAACATTCTCTTTAAGTTTTTATCTTACCCCAAAAGGACCTTTACAAGAACACAGCTTATGAATGAATTTTGGGGATACGACAGTGAAAGTGCGCCACGAACAGTTGATGTTTGCATTACAAAGCTCCGTGCAAAAATTGCAAAATGTAAAGATATTGAAATTGTAACCGTACACGGTTTAGGCTACAAGGCGGTGATTCTTGTTTGAAGCTAAATAAAAAAGAGAAGGAGTTTGCAAGCAGACTGCGTAATTTTGTTACAGAATTTTTATCTGTTTTCTTTATAGTAGCGTTAAACAGTACCTTCCTTGTTTTGATTATGGTAAACGTAATAGATAAAGGCTTTAACAAAACCACAATAGCAATACTCGGCGCTCTGTACCTTTTATTCAGTTGCACTGTTTCTACCTGCTTAATATACTTTGTTAAAGGCAGGGTTTACTACAACAAAATAAAAATATTTTGCGATGCTGCCAATGCAGTTGCACAAGGGAATTTTAATTTTCGAATACCAATCTATTTTGTTAAGCCAAAAAGTGAAATGGATTTTCTTGCAGTTAACTTTAACAAAATGCTTATGGAAATAAGCTCCCTTGAGAATATGCGAAACGACTTTATAGCAGACGTTTCACACGAAATAAAAACACCCCTAAGCGTTATTCAGGGCTATGCAGATTTACTGCAAACTAAGGATTTATCAGATGAAAAACGAGCCGAATATACCCACAGGCTTTCACTTGCTATTGAGTCGTTAACAAACCTTGTAACAAACATACTCAAGCTCAATAAAATCGAAAATCAAGGCATTGTTCAAAAAACACGATTTTCTTTAGATGAGCAGCTACGCCGTTGCATACTTGGCTTTGAAAGTAAGATTGATGAAAAAAATCTTAATCTTAATATTGATTTAGAGGATACCTACATAGAAAGCGACGAAGCTCTTTTAGAAATAGTTTGGAATAACCTTATTTCCAACGCCGTTAAATTTACACCATTTGGTGGTGAAATAGCTATTTCCTTAAAAGCAAATAACGGCAAATCTGTTGTTACAATTTCCGATAACGGCTGTGGAATGTCCCAAGAAACATTGGAGCGCTGCTTTGAAAAGTTCTACCAAGGCGACTCCTCCCACTCTCAACAGGGCAACGGCTTAGGTCTTGCATTGGTAAAGCAGGTTGTTACCATACTTGAAGGCGATATAAAGGTAACAAGCGAATTAAATAAAGGAACTGAGTTTATAATAACCATATAATTAACAAAAGTTTAATATTATTTAACATAATCTTAACAACGGTAGTTTATAATACCGTTGTTATTTTTTATTTGGTGGTGAGCAGCATAAAAAAAGAATCAAATTACGGTTATGATAATAACTTCAAGAAAAATGTCATAATCGTTTGTGAAATTGCAATTTTGCTTACTTTAGTTATCGTAATCATTGCCTTTTTCAAGGGTGGAAATTCTCCTTTTAAAGAGGAAGCCACAATGTACATAACCACACAACCGAGCACGCAAATCACTACCGAAAGCGAAGAGGACTTTGTTTTTTCCACTAAACCAAACGAAAGCACACCACAGCAAAACCAGCAAACACCACAAAACAGCTACTCACCTATCCCTAACGGACAAAACAACCAAGGCTCCCAAAGCTCGCTACCCAATCCTTCAGGCTGGAGCAAGGCAGAAATTATTAACAAGGCAAAGGATGCAGTTAACAAAACAAAAGCCTACACAGGTAATTTAACGGCACAGCACTCCGAAAGCTTTGTTGCAAACGTTACAGAGTGTAGCGCAGGTGGCATTGTAAGAACCGTTGTTGACGTGATGATAGGCTGGATTGTAAAGCCTGTTGATGAAACACTTGTTTTCCAAAACGGAAAAGCTGTAAACTCCGAGGGCGAAACAATCCCAATACTTCTCCCACAAAAGAATGGCTTTAGCTTAAGCGAAAACGGAGTAAGGTCTGCTACTGTACAGCGCTTAGGTAACGAATACCTTATTAAAATATACTTAGTTGAAGAAGATGTGGGAATGTATGATGTTCCAAAGCACAACGCTTCATCAGTTGGCTACCTTGACGTTGCCAACTTCGATTTAAGCTTTATGGAGGTTGACTCGGCAGATATAGTTTACCAAGGCTCAAGCATTGAGCTTAGAATAAATGCAGATGGTTACGTAACCTATGCAAGCTATGTAATCCCCCTTCACATTGAAGGCTCTGCTCACAAGGGCTCTATAAGTGGCTCTGCCACCTTTGAGGGTGAGCAAACAGAAAAATGGATATTAAACTACTAATTGAAAGGATGTTTTAAATATGGGTTTAAAGGAAGCAGCACTCAATGCAGCAATTAAGCAAGGCATTGAATATGTAAAAAAGGATTATGATACTAACCTTTTCAAGCTTATTTCTTGGGGAAAGAAAATGGTTAAGGATGAGCTTCACCTTAAGATACTCACAAAGTTAGAGGAAAGGTTAAGCGACCCTACTAACGTTTACGCCGATTATGTAAAAAGGGTTATAATGAACACAGACACAAACATCATTCTCAAGCTTGTGCCACCGTTTGTTAATGCAGTTGTTAAGAGCTACGATATCAGAAAGGCTGCTATGGAAGAACACAACTGCAACATTCCTTGGGCTGTGCTTATTGATATTACTACAGCCTGCAACCTTAAGTGCAAGGGCTGTTGGGCTGCCGAATACGGCAATAAGCTTAACTTAAGCTACGATGATTTAAATAAAATCATTCAAGAGGGTAAGGCTGTTGGTACATATGTATACCTTTACACAGGTGGCGAGCCACTCGTTCGTAAAAATGACATTATAAGACTTTGTAAAGAAAACCCTGACTGCCTTTTCCACGCATTTACAAACGGTACTCTTTGCGACGATGCTTTTATAGAAAGCGTAAAAGAGGTAGGCAACCTGCTTATAACAATTTCTATTGAAGGCAATGAAGAAACAACAGATTCTCGCAGAGGCCAAGGCACGTACAAATCAACAATAGATACAATGGCACGTTTGAAGGCAAACGGCATCCCATTCGGCACCTCCTTGTGCTATACAAAAGAAAATGCAGACGTTATTTCTACAGATGAATACGTTGATTTCCTTATAGAGCAAGGCACCGTTTTTGCTTGGTTGTTCTCCTACGTTCCTGTAGGCTGTGGTGCTCCACCTGAGCTTATGGCAACTGCAGAGCAAAGAGAAAATATGTACAACCAGGTTCGTAAATGGCGCTTTAAAGAGGTTAAGCCACTTGTTATGATTGATTTCTTTAACGATGGTGAATACGTTGGTGGCTGTGTTGCAGGTGGTAAGCAGTATTTCCACATCAGTGCAAACGGCGACTGTGAGCCTTGCGTATTTGCTCACTATTCCAACGTTAACATCAAAGACCCAAATACACACTTTATTGATGCTCTTAAGAGCCCTATCTTTATGGCTTACAAGGCTCGTCAGCCATTCTCAAGCAATATGCTGCGTGCTTGCCCTATTATGGATAACCCGGGCGCTATTAAGAAAATGGTTGAGGTTAGTGGTGCTGTATCAACAGACCTTCAAAGCCCTGAAAAAGTTGAGGACCTTTTCGGCAAAACAGTTGACGTTGCAAAGCGTTGGAAGGAAACTGCCGATAAAATGGCCGCAGAGCACGGCTTTGTACAGTGGCACATTCGTAGTGTTGATATTTACAAGGGCTATGAGGCAGAGCACATAGTAGACTATGATGAATTTGAATAATTCTATTAAACGAGCAAAAACTCCCGAATCAGTAGGTATAGACTCCTCGGTCATCGCAAAGATGACCGAGGAAATGTCATATAGGGGCATAAATATTCACAGCCTTATGATTTTGCGAAACAATACGGTAGCCTGCGAAGCGTGGAGCAGTCCACTCTCCCCCGAAATGACACATATGGTTTATTCCATAAGCAAAAGCTTCCTTGCAACTGCATACGGCTTTGCATTAGCTGAGGGTAAAATCACAAGAGAAACAAGACTTGTAGAGGTTTTTCCCGAGTTACTTAAAGAAAAAGATAAGCTTTTAGAAAAGCTTACTATTCACCAGCTTTTATGTATGACTGCAGGCAAGCAAACCTCAATAAGGGGCAGTAAAAGTGACGATTGGCTAAAGCTTTTTGTTAAGGCAAAGTGGATATTTGAGCCCGGCACAAGCTGGCGCTACGTAAACGATAACTACTATATTGCATCTAAAATGCTTTGCAAAGTTTTAGGCGAATCTATAACACAATACCTAACACCTCGCCTATACGAGCCACTTGGAATTGACACCCCCTTCTGGGAGCATGCGCCCGATGGCGTTGAAGCAGGTGGCTGGGGCTTGCAGTTAAAAACTGAGGATATTGCAAAATTCATTTTATGTTATCAAAACAAGGGTAAATACAATAATATTCAGGTAATCCCCGAGTGGTGGGTAAACGAGGCAACTGCCTTTATTACAGATAATTCTGTCAGCGAAAAGGAGCCTGATGCAAGCGCAGGCTACGGCTGTGGCTTTTGGCGCTGTGCAGGTATGAAACACACCTACAGGGCTGAAGGTATGTTTTGCCAATACGCCATTTGCTTTGAGGATTACAACGCTTGCCTTGTTATGACCTCGGAGCACAGCGACCTGCAGGAAACACTTGACGTGATATGGCAATATATGCCAAAGGCTTTTATTGAGCCAAGCTCGGAGAAAGAAACCCACAAAATTACCATACCGGACAAATCCGAAATTATTTATAAAGAGCGCTCCCAAACAGAAGGCCTTATTAATAATAAAGTATATACGTTAAGAAAATGCAGATTTATTAATTTTATAGGCTTTCCCATAAGCGTATTACCTATGCCAATCGTCTTTTTTGCAAAAGACCGAGGCGGTAATATGAACAAGCTGAAATTCGAGTTTTCCGAAGATTTTTGCACCTTCTCTTGGGAAGAGGATGGCAGTTTTAAAAACACAATTCGCCTTTCAATGAACGGTGAAGAATGCTTTGATGAAGTAGTTATAGGCGAGCTTAAAATGCTTGTTCGCTCCTACGCATATTGGGAAAGTGAAGCTACACTTGTAATGCACGTAAGACCACTTTCAACCGTTGCAGAAAGAGTTTTAAAATTTCAATTTAAGGGTAATAAAATCAAAATGTACCCAAGCTATATTCCAGGCACAGCCGAAAAAGCAAAAAAGGTTGGGGATAAGCTGAAATGCATTTTAATCGGCAAGTGGTTCCATTGGTGGATAGATTTTCTTGTGCCACGTGTTGGCAAAATACTCAACCCCACCCACTACGGAAAAGCAAAAAAATAAAATTTTGCTGTTTTAGAAATCAACAAAACTTCAAAAGCGTGTTGTTCAATTGTTTGCTTCTTTGGGTTAAAATATAGTCACAAACTTAAAGGAGGTTCACAAAATGAACACAGATAAACTCATAGCAGAAGCAATCGCAAAGGATTATGCCCCCAAAAGCACATCAAAGCTTGAGGCTTTAAAAAAGCTTGACCGTAAGGCAAAAATGCCTGCAACAATTTTTGCATACACCTTCGGTATTATTGCAGCCCTTGTAGCAGGTACGGGAATGTGCCTTTCAATGCAGGTTATAGGTAATGGTATTGCGGCAATGGTATTTGGAATAATTATTGGCATTGTTGGCTTTATCGGTTGTGGAGTAAACTACCCCATTTACAAAAAGCTCCTTGAAAAGGGCATGGCAAAATACTCATTTGAAATTATAGAATTAGCACAGGAAATCACAGATGAGGAATAGGATGTGATTAAGTGAACAGAGCAGAAAGCAAATATTTTAATACTGCCGTAAAAATGGACCTTGCGCTGATTTCACTTTTAAAAAAGAAAAGCTTTGAGTATGTTACAGTAAGCGAAATATGTAAGGCCGCAGGTGTAAATCGCTCAACCTTTTATTTGCATTACGAAACCTTAGGTGATTTACTCGACGAAACTGCACAGTATTTGTTTAATGACTTTCTTTCCTATTTCACTCCGGATAAAAGCTCAATTTCGTTAAACTTCAAGGATTGTAGCCCTAGGATGAAAAGAATTGTCCGAACCTTGTTTTCTACAGGCGGATTTCCGTTCATCCTGTGTTAAAATACTCGCCAATCCGAAAGGATTAGCTGCGTTTTTGCCTTGGCTGACCAAAAATCCGCACTGTATAAAATCTTTGACCTAAAAGCGAAAGATTTTTATTGGATTTTTGGT
>JAZNTU010000002.1:0-5992 GCA_045591945.1 Acutalibacteraceae bacterium
AGGTAAGTTCCGCTTTTTTGCACTATTATAAAATCTGTATTGTGGTAAATAAAAATTATATTTTTTAAATGGTATCTGAAAATCTTTATAATATTGCGAATTTTTATAATCTTTCATATTTTTAGGCAAATTAAACAGATACACACCAAACCCAATCAAAAGACCAAACAAAATTATTGGTGAAAATACAATCACAAGTAAAGCAATTAAAATTTTAATATACCATTTCAAAATATCACCACCGTTATTTATATTTTATAAATAAATCATATCACAAACTGATAACTAAAACAATATAAAAAAATAGCAGGTAGGCAAAAGCCTATCTGCTATTTTTGGTCGGAGTGAGGTGATTCGAACACCCGACTTCTTCGTCCCGAACGAAGCGCTCTACCAAACTGAGCCACACCCCGATGTGTGATTTTATTAAATTTTTTGTTTTTCTGTTTGTGGGATGTTATGTGGTCATTTCGTTTTTTTGAAGTGTTTTTCAAAAATTCTGAAATGGTGTAATCCCAAGTGTATCAAGGCTTGTAGCATTTTTTGAGTTTTGGTCGAACCGTGGGAACTGCGTTTTCCCGAACGAAGCGCTCTACCAAACTGAGCCACACCCCGAAATAGATATTAAATTGTAAGTTTGACATTTTTTCTTGCGAAAAAATCTTCGTCCCGAAGGTCGCACTCGATCAAACTGAGCCACACCCCGAAATAAATATTAAATTGTAACTTTGACGTTTTTTCTTGCGAAAAAATCTTCGTCCCGAAGGTCGCACTCTTCCTGTTGCAATATAGTCGTCTTGCTCGTTATTCACTTCGCAATACTCCTTATTGCGCCACTCCTTTTTCCTCGCCGCATCTGCCACCGGCAGCGCTCGGAAACGTCCCCAAATTGAGCCTCATTTCGAAATACGTAATTTTTGTTTACTGCAATGCAATTGCAAAAAACAAGTGCATATAGGATTATAATCTAAACACTTTATAAAATCAAGTTCAATTTAACATTTTTCACAAAAACATACATAAAAATATTAACCTGTATTTACAAAAAAGCTCTGTTTTTCTGCATTTGCAACCGTTGGTTGCGTATTTTCAAGGTTTGCTTTATTGAAAACTCTTCAGCATATATGTTATATTGGGTTTGTAAATAACCCCTACCCCATAAAAGGAGATATACATATGAAGCTACACGAAAAGATTATGATTTACCGTAAGAAAAATGGGCTTTCTCAGGAAGGCTTGGCAGAAAAAATCGGTGTTTCTCGCCAAGCAGTAAGCAAATGGGAGACCGGAGAGGCTTTGCCCGAGGTTACAAAGCTAAAGGCTTTAGCCGAAACCTTTGGTGTATCCGTAGATTTTCTTTTAGATGAAACAAAAGATGAGTTCATAAATTTTGAAACTAAAGGTAAAGTAACTTTATCAGAAAAACGTATCAATTTTGTTGATAAAATATCTGACAGCCTTACAATAAATTTTCCAATCTTTTTTAAAAAACATGGGTGGCTCAGTGGCATTTTGCTCATAATATATGGTATTTACAAGGTTTTAACCTGTGCCTTTTCACTATCATCTTTTGCAAAAATATCCTCTGTTATTAACTCTTATATGCCCACATACGGAGCAACAGGCTTTGCCATTATTGTAACAGGATTTCAGATTATTGTTGGTATTGCCTGTATTATCGCAGGCGCAGTTATTATAAAAAAATTCAAGCCTAAAAAAGAATCAAAAAAATAATCTATTGCTCAAAAAATGGTCTTGTGAAATTCACAAGACCATTTTTGTTATTTCTTATATCCGTTATAGTAAACCTCGCCGGGCTTCATATCGTAGCCCCTTATTTGCAAAAGCTCTGTTACCGTTACCATTTGGTAGCCGTTGGCTTTTAACCATGGCACAATTACCTTTGTGGCATCTGCTGTGGATTGATACAAATCGTGCATTAATATTATTGAGCCATCCCTTGTGCTACTCTTTACAGAAGCAACAACTGAGCTCGCTTTACGTGTTTTCCAATCCAACGTATCTACAGACCACTGTATTAACGGATATTTTACCGTTGACTTAACAGTAGAGTTTATACTGCCACCGGGCGCCCTTACAAGTGTAGGGGCTTTGCCTGTAACTGCCTTTACAGCTTTATTGGCTGAATCTATTTGCGCCTTAATTGTGGCAGCATTATACTTGGTAAGAATATAGTGGTCGTTTGAATGGTTAGCTATTTCACACCCTGAATTATATGCATTTTTAAGGGCTGTTTTGTAGGAGCTTACCCTATTACCTACAACAAAAAAGGTTGCCCTTGCATTATATTGCTTTAACGTACCTACAATGCTATTTGTTACTGTAGCGTGAGGGCCATCATCGTAGGTGAGTGCTACCATTGGTTTATTTGGGTCTATACCGTTAACAGAGGTGGAATACGACACCATATTAGTATTTTTTACCCTTACCCTAAAATAGTTAACAACACCAAAATCTATTTTATTATACGGGCAGGTATAGGTGCCCTTTCCGTTTACGGTTGCAACCGTTTTCCAGCTTGTATTTGTTTGTGAACGGTGGTCTATTATATAAGAATATTTGCTGTTTAAATTAGTCCAATTAAGCACAACGCCCTTTGGCGAGTGCTTTGAGCCTACTGTAGGCGCTTTAGTATATTGAGTGGTAAAGCCTGCAACGTTGTAGCTACCCAAATTATTTCCGTTTACCTGCTTTATGGTATAGGTGTAGCTTTGCCCTTGCTTCACCTTATAGTCCATTATGTAATTTTGATTTTTATTGTTTACTACCTTAATGCATTGCCACTGCATATCCCCTACCGTTTTACGGTAAATCCTATACTGCTCTGCCGTTGAAAAGGTATTCCACACCACCATAACGCTGTTGGGTGTGCACGATAGTGTGATTTTAGGTGCTTTAAGGCAACGCAGCTTTTCTGCTTTATTAAATGTAAGAATTTTATTTTCAGCATTTATATAGCTAATTTTATACGTGTACTCAAGCCCGTTATTTACCCTTTGGTCTTGGTACTTATTATTTCTTACGCCTATAACAAGGCTCCATTTACCTGTAATTGGGTCTAATTTATTGATTCTGTAGCCCTTTGCCCCCGGCACCTTATCCCAGGTAAGTAGTAAACCATCTGCATAATTTATTATTTTCAAACCACCATTGCTGTTGTGGTCAACTGTAGCAACGGCACCTACTACTGTAAGGTATATTACAGCAACCACCATAAGTATTGCTGTTAATTTTTTTATTTTCCCCATCATCTATTATCTCTTTCCGCAAAAAACTTTAGTTTTAAAAAAGCAAATTTCTATTTCAATAATACCACAAAAAGCGACACCATTCAACATAAAAGCAACTGGAAGTTTTTAAAAATAGACAAAATTTTCTGTATCATTTGTAGCACTTTTACATAATGATTTTCTTGCTTTAATATAATTGTTATACTATAATGTAGGGTAGATGTGTTTAACAAATCCTTTAATTTTAAAAATAGATTTGTCGAAAGGCGGAATATAAATGAACATAATTGTTGTAGGCATAGGCAAGGTTGGTTACACCGTTGCAGAGCAGCTTACACAAGAAAACCACGACGTTACAATTATTGATACCAACGAGGACGTTATAAACGACACCTTACAGGATATTGACGTTATAGGTGTTATCGGTAACGGCGCTGTTTCAAAAACACTTATAGGTGCAGGCATTGATACCTGTGATATGCTTATTGCCCTTACAGGCAGCGATGAGCTTAACATCATAACTTGTTTACTCGCAAAAAACTTAGGTGCAAAAAACACAATTGCACGTGTAAGAAACCTTGAATACAGCAATGATTTGAAAATAATTAAGGATAGCCTTGGCCTTACTATGGCAGTCAACCCCGAAAAAGAGGCTGCCGCTGAAATACAGGGTATACTTAAATTTCCTATTGCACGAAACGTTACCTTCTTTGGTCACGACCAGGTAGATATTCTCAGCTTTGTAGCAAACAAAAACTGTTCCCTGACAGACAAAGCTATAAAAGATTCCTTCTCAAGGCTCAAAACACAAGCTCTTGCTTGTGCCGTTGAGAGAGGAAATGACGTTTTTATTCCTACGGGTGATTTCGTTATTGAAGAAAACGATACAATTGCTGTGCTTACACCTACCTCTACAGCACCTGATTTTTTCAAGCAAATAGGCTTAAGGGCACATGGCATTAAAAATATTATGATTATAGGTGGCGGAATGATTGCTATGTACCTTGCAAAATCATTGAGCCACATTAACGTAAACACAACTATAATTGAAAAAGACTTAGAAAAAGCAAAAGCCTTAAGTGAAATGTTCCCCAAAATCAACATAGTACACGGCGACGGCACAAACCGTTCGCTCTTGCTTGAAGAAGGACTTTTAGAGGCTGACGCCTTCATTTGCCTTACAGGCATTGATGAGGAAAACATAGTTCTTTCCCTTTTCGCCAAAAACGTTTCCCCAAAAATAAAAACCATTACAAAGGTAAACCACACGTTGTTCAGAGAGGTTATTAAAACACTTAATATCGACAGCGTGGTTTATCCAAAGTTTACAACTGCAAATATTATTTTAAAAAACGTTCGTGCAATACAGTCGGGCAATGAAAGAACCGACGTCCAGCAGCTTACCCGAATTATAAACAACAAGGTAGAGGCTATTGAATTCGAGGTGCACGAGGGCAGCGCGCTTATAGGCAAAACCCTTAGCGAATTGCGCATAAGAAAAAATATTCTTTTGGGCTCGATTACAAGAGGCAAAACTGTTATAATCCCCAAGGGCTCAGACTCACTCCGTGCAGGTGATACCGTTGTTGTTGTAACCTCTACAGAGCGCCTTTCAAGACTTGATGATATTTTGGAGTGAAATAAAAAAATATGAACAAAAGAATGATTGCATACGTGCTGGGCATATTGATGTTTTGCGAAGGCATTTTGCTGATTTTGCCGTACGTTATTGCGCACGTATATGCTGAAACAACCACCTACCACGCCTTTTTAACCACAATTGTTTTATTAGGTGTTGGTGGAACCGTTCTTTCCTGGTTTAAACCAAAGGATAAAACCATATACGCCCGCGACGGATTTGTAATTGTTGCACTCGGCTGGATTATTCTCAGCCTTTTCGGTGCTCTCCCCTTTTTCATAAGCGGAGAAATTCCAAATTTCATAGATGCACTTTTTGAAACCGTTTCAGGCTTTACAACAACAGGTGCAAGTATCCTCTCTGATATTGAGGCTATGAGCAAATCCCTTCTATTTTGGCGAAGCTTTACTCACTGGATTGGCGGTATGGGCGTGTTGGTATTTTTAGTTGCAGTGCTTCCCCTTTCGGGCGGAAGTAACGTATAGTTAATCAAAGCAGAAAGCCCGGGGCCGTCTGTAAGCAAGCTTGTGCCAAAGGTTAAAGAAGGAGCAAAAATTCTTTATTTTATTTACATCGGTCTTACAGCGGCTGAGTTTGTACTGCTCCTTTTAGGCGGACTTGATGTTTTTTCATCTCTTACAATTACTTTCGGTACTGCAGGAACAGGCGGTTTTAGCGTTTTAAATTCAGGGCACGCTGCCTATTCGCCATACATTCAGAACGTAACTACGGTATTTATGATTCTTTTCGGCGTGGATTTTTCTATTTATTATCTGATAATTTTAAGAAAATTCAAGTCGGTGTTAAAGTCAGACGAGTTTAAGGCGTATGCTTTAATTATTGCAGCATCAATTATAATAATTACAATTAACTGTCTGTCACTTTTTGAAAGCGTGTGGACAACTCTGCGTCACAGCGCCTTTCAGGTTGCGTCAATCATAACCACAACAGGCTACTCAACCGCTGATTTTAACCTATGGCCCGAGCTTTCAAAAACCATATTGGTAGCTTTGATGTTTATCGGTGCCTGCGCAGGTTCAACAGGCGGAGGCATGAAGGTTTCCAGAATTATTCTTCTTTTAAAGAGCATAGTTAAAGAAGT
>JAZNTU010000003.1:0-22815 GCA_045591945.1 Acutalibacteraceae bacterium
ATACACAGTTAGAGCTGTTGTTGACGGCAGATACAGTGGCTACGAGGATTTCCTTTACACAAAGCGACTTGCTAACCCTAAGCTTACAAGCGCTACAAGTGGCAACGGTGGCATTACTGTTAAATGGAACGCAATCAGCGGTACAACAGGCTACTACGTATACAGAAAAACAGCAAACTCAGGCTGGAAGCACGTTGGCACCTGCTACGGTACAAAGACAACTGCTTTCCTCGATAAAACTGCAGCAAAGGGCACAACCTACACCTACACGGTAAGAGCTGTTTACGGTAAAACAATAAGCTACTTTGATAGTGGTATTAAGTGTAAGAGATAAAAACACACAACAACCCCCGAAGGATTACTCCTTCGGGGGATTAGCTTTACATATCGTTTCTTATTATATCCTCAAATGTTTCACCTTTTACTGCAACGTAATCTTCGTTACCGTTCACCATAATAACAGGTAATTTTGGTATTCTGTTGTAGTTAGAAGCCATTGAGTAGTTGTAGGCGCCTGTAGTTAAAACTGCTATAAGGTCGCCCCTTTTAACTGATTGGGGGAGCATTATTTTGGGCTGAATAATATCGCCACTTTCACAGCATCTGCCTACAAGGTCGCAAAGGAAATCACAGTTCTCCTCTGCCTTATCTGCAGCAACAACCGTATACTCTGACTCGTAAAGAGCATAGCGTGGGTTATCACTCATACCACCGTCTATAGCAACGTAGTTTTTGTAGCCCTCAATACGCTTAACGTTGCCTACCCTGTAAAGAGTAATGCCTGCATCTGCAACAATGCTTCTGCCCGGCTCAAGATGAATTTCGGGCAAAGCAAGACCCAGCTCTGCGCACTTTTCTTTTACAAACTCTGCTACCTGGCGAATATTATCTTCAATATCTATAACAGGGTCATTTTCTGTGTACCTTACGCCGTAGCCACCACCTAAATCGAGCACAGCTGCCTCAAAGCCTGTTTGAGCCTTAACCTCTGCAATAAATGAGAGCATAATCTCTGCGGAGCGCACAAAAACGCTTGATTCGAAAAGCTGTGAGCCTACGTGGCAATGGAAGCCTGCAAGCTTAATATTAGGCAACGCAAGAGCTTTTTTTGTTATGCTCATTGCTGCGCCTGTTTCTATAGGGAAGCCGAATTTAGAATCCACCTTACCCGTATTTACAGCCTCGTAGGTGTGGGTATCAATACCAGGTGTTACCCTGAATATTATTTCTTGGGTTACACCCTTTTCACCTGCAATACGGCTGATTGCTTCAAGCTCTTCTTCATTATCGCAAGCAAAGCAGCCTACACCACAATCTATAGCAAATGCTATATCAAAATCGTTTTTGCTGTTTGAGTGAAAGCACACGTTTTTCATATTGAAGCCTGCAGCCTTTGCTGTGTAAAGCTCGCCACAGGAAACAACGTCTACACACATACCCTCGCTCTCAACAATGCTGTATATTCTTTTAAAAGAACAAGCCTTGCTGGCGTAAAAGGGCTTTGCACCTTCACCAAAGTACTTTTTCATTGCACGTACATATTTACGGCAGTTTTCACGGATAGTTGGCTCATCCATTACGTAAATGGGTGTGCCATACTTTTCGGCTAATTCTACTGTGCTTTTGCCACCAAAGTAAAGAGTGTTATTCTTTATGGTTAAGTTATTGTTTATCATACATCAAGACCCTGCTCTCTCATAAGAGCACGCATTTTTTCTTCGTTTTCAGGCTCCATTGTTGTAAGTGGAAGGCGCACGAAATTATCGCCATAGCCCATTGCAGCTGTTGCAGCCTTAACAGGTATTGGGTTAACCTCGCAGAAAAGGGAATTAATAAGAGGAAGTAATTCAAGCTGAAGCTTACAACTGCCTACAAGGTCGCCTGCAAAGAATTTATCGCAAAGCTCAACGGTTTTCTTTGGAAGGATATTTGCAACAACAGAAATAACACCCTTGCCACCTAACGACATAAGTGGAACGATTTGGTCATCGTTACCTGAATAAATATCAAACTCACCGTTTGTAAGTGCTGCAATTTCTGCAACCTGTGAAATATTGCCGCTTGCTTCCTTAATACCTACTATATTCTCGTGCTTTGCAAGAATTGCACAAGATGCAGGAGTTAAGTTACAGCCTGTTCTTGAAGGAACGTTGTAAAGAATACATGGCTTTGTAGAAGCATCTGCAATAGCTGTAAATGACTCAATAAGGCCACGCTGTGTTGCCTTGTTATAGTAAGGTGTAACAAGGAGCATTGCATCGCAACCGATTTCACAAGCATACTTTGTAAGCTCAATAGCGTATGCAGTATCGTTTGAGCCTGTACCTGCTACAATCGGCACTCTGCCCTTAACTACATCCACAGAGAATTTGAGCACCTCTTTGTGCTCTTCATCGGAAAGAGTTGAGCCCTCACCTGTTGTACCTGCAACTACAAGAGCGTTTACGCCCTCTGCAATTTGCCATTCAATAAGGCGCTCAAATGCCTCATAATCAACACCGTTTGCGTTCATTGGTGTTACAATAGCTGTACCTACACCTGTAAATACTGTCTTTTTCATAATGTTAATCTCCTTAACAAAAAAATAATAGCTGCCGAAAAAGCAACTATCCACACAAAAATACACTATTTGGTATAAAATTATGCAAGATAGCTCTCCACCCCAAAGGAGTGACAACAATAAAGATATTATTCCTTACTGCCAGACCGACTTTTGCCAGAAGTCGACTTCGGCACCTGCTCCTTTCGCTATAGCGGTTTTCGGCAAACCCTTGTGCTACAGCTACTGATAGCAAAATGCACCTCTATCGGTTGTTAATAATATAACATAGCTAAATATTAAAGTCAACCATAAAAACATACAAATAAGGTGTGAATTATGCCTACTTTATTATATAACTTTACATTATTATATAACTTTACATTATAAATTGTTAAAAGGGGCTGTAAAAAAACTTGCGTTTTTTTTACAGCCCCTCTTAATAGTAAATTAATACTGTGCCAGCGCTTTATTTACAACTGCTTGATAGTCCTGGGCAGATACACCGTCGCTACCATCGAACCAGGCTGCAGCCATATTGTAGTTTTCATCCTCAATCTCAACTAAATTGTTTTGAGCCAATCCAACAACGTAGCAGTCCATAGCATCAACGTAACCATCACCGTTTACATCGCCATCTAAAATAAGGGTGTATGAGAAAAGTATTTTTCCACTATCATAAATATCAATAACCGAGCCCGTACCGTAGGAAGCTACGCTACCGTAAAGGTGGGAAGGCGTTACCTTATAACAGCCCTCTTCCAAGGATATATTTTTCACGAGCTCATCGCTATTCAGTTCATTAGAATAAATGTAACCGATATCATATTCAATGGTTGTTTTATCACTAAATGACCTTATGTAAGCAAATGTATTACGCACAAGATTGCTTTTTATATTAACAACATTGCCGTTTTCATAGCTTCTTGCAATGCAATAGTAATATTTATAATCACCTTCATCGTTGTAAGAGCTGTCGTAACGACCTATCGGTCTGTAAGTGCTTTCGCCGGTATCAAGCAATACAGCATCGGAGCAATCCTCTTTATTACAGCCATACCACGAATAGCTAAGGTTAAAGCCGAAGGCCTCAAAGCTAAGATCCTGGTCATATCCTGTTATTTTTTCTGCCGTATTGGTGATAATCGGATTAGTTCCATTAAACTCAATATAGTTAATACCGTTACCAATGCAATAATCTGCAACCCAAGATTCTGCAGGCGCATAAATTGTTGAGCCCGTTGCTTCGGAGAAGGCTCCGTTTTCCACATCGGTACCAATTAAAACGATGCAATTATCAGGAATATCATAAACATTTACAACATTTTCAAGAACAAGCTGTTTAATTGTTACGCCTTCAAAGGCATTTTTTTCTATATCTTCAAGATAAGGTAAAGTAAGGGTTGACGAAGCTCTTGTTGAATAAATAGCGTATTCACCTAAGCTCTTTAAATTCAAGCTTGAAAATGGATTGAGTCCACGACAATTATAAAATGCATAATCATCTGCTTGTGCGATACCCCTACAAGTGATTAATGATAATTTTACACAGTTGTAAAATGCATATTTGCCAAAACGAGCAACATTACCCAGGGTAACAGAACCGAGAACACTATCACCCTTAAAGGTGTAATCAGGAACCTCTGCCATGAGTGGTAGATTTGCTTTTGTAAGCGCAGTACAACCACTAAATACACCGTAGCCCATGCTTGTTACATAGGAGAAGGTTGCATCTGTTATTGCAGTATTGGCAAAAGCATAATCACCTATTGATGTAACTTTACCGAAAGTATATTTTGTTAAAGACGTATTCCTGAAAGCAAAACGACCAATTTTTGTTGCACTTGCAAAGGATACTGTTGTAAGGTTTTCACATCCGTCAAAAGCATACGCAGGTACACTTGTAAGGCTATTAGCACTAAACTGTTGCAAAGAATCAAGCCCACTAAATGCGCCTACAATATCACTATCTGAAATTGAAACAAGAGCGTTGAGTGAAATATTGGTAAGGTTTGTACATCCCTCAAAAATGCCTAAGTCAATTTCCTCAATAGAATCCGACTCAAAGCTTGTAAAGGCTTTGCAGTTATAAAATGCACTCTCGCCGATTGTTCTTAAATTATCAAAAACAACGCTTTGAAGAGAGGTGCAATTATAAAATGCTTCGCTTTCAATTTTTGTTGCGTCAGGGGCCAAAACACTTGTAAGGGTAGTTACATTTTTAAAGCATCCGGATGGAATGACATCTACAATATCAAGCTCTATAACCGAAAGACTGTCGAAATCGGAAAAGCTGATGCTTCCAAGGTCTGTCATAGCATCCATATATATTTCCTCGACCGTAGCCTTCGCTGAACCGAAAATATCGTGCTCATAAGTTTCGAGATTATAAAAATCAATTATTTTTAGAGGGTTACCGTCAAAAGCATTTTTACCGATAGAGCTTGCATAAATAATTACATCAGAGAGGGCACAATTTTTGAACGCCTCTTCACCTATGGTGTGTACTTTATTTATTGTAATTGTGCTGAGATATTCACAACCACTAAAGGCATATGCAGGAATTACCTCTGCGTAGCTTGATTTAAAGGTTTTAAGATTAGGGAAACAAGCGTTAAAGGATATACCTTCGGGTATTTTTGTATTACCGTTCAAATTCACCGATGTAACTGCATTACAATTCAGGAAAGTATCTGCATAAAGCTCTTTAACACCGGTTAAGGTAACACTTTTAAGTGTAGGTATATTGGCAAAGCTACCCTCACTGACTTCAGTAAGATTAGGGAAATTCAGTTCAGTTAATGCTGTGTTATTAAATGCATTTTTACCTATACTTTCAACAAGTGTGCAGGTTACACTTGAAAGAGCAGTACAATTCTTAAAAGCATTATCTGGTATGGCTGTCATACTACTACCATGAAAGCTTTTAAGTGAAGGGAAAATAGTAGCAACACCTTCTTCCGGAAAAAGTATATCGGCAGTACCTAAAAGCGAAATAGATTGTAATGCCGAAGCACCCTTAAGAACACTCAAATCAAAGCTTGTTATTCTTGAAAGAGAAAAAGAGGTTAAGCTATTACAATTATTAAAAGCAAATTCTTCTACTATATCTATAACATTACTGCTCACTTTAGTTAAGCCTGCTCCATCAAAGGCGTAAGAGCATACTTTTTTAAGAGCAGTAAAGCCACTAAGGTCTTTAAGTGCAGAGCAATCCTTAAAGGCGTATGAATTAACCGTTTCCGCTACGCTTGCGGTAACTATTGATAATTTGCTGCAGCCACTAAAGCACTCTTCCGGAATTATAACCAAAAGTGGCAAAACAGCCGTAGTTGCACTTACACAGCCACTAAATGCACCCCTACCTACAGAGGTTGCATTTAATACTGAAATTTGTGTAAGAGCATTACAATTTTTGAATGCATAGTCACCTATTTCACTAGCATTTGCAATACCAACCTCAGTTACACCAGAGCCCTCAAAAGCACTATTACCGATTTTATTAATAACTGTATTTGAAAAAGAAGAAAGATTTACTGTATTTGCAAATGCTCTATTACCTACATTAACAATTTTATCATCTGTAAGTGAAAACAGAGATTTGCAACCGTAAAAAGCGTTTTCTCCCACAATCTCTAAAGAACTGCAGGAAACTGTATTGAGAGCTTCACAAGAATTGAAAGCATCCTTTTCAATAGTAGTTACACCGGGAGCATTAATTTTACTTAAAGCAGTACAGCCAACAAATGCACCTTCGGTAATAGTAGTTAGTGATTTTTCAAATGAAACAGAAACAACCTTTGTATTACCCGAAAAAGCAGACGCCGATAGAGTTGCTATACGTCTTCCATCCACGTAAGATGGCACACTAACAACAGTATCACTACCGCTATAGCCTACAAGAACATTATTTTCATCAACAGTAAAATCGGTAACGTTACCTTCCGCTAAAGTGTATGTTACTGTTCGTGTTGTACTGTTATACATTCCCACAGAAACTGCAAAGGCACTAAAGGACGTTGTTTCATCAATATAAAACGGTTCGGAATAGCTTTTGTATGTCGTATCACCTGTAACGGTATAAAATATTTCTGAATTTGGAGTTGAGCAAGATAAAGAAACCTTCATTTTACCTAAAAATGAACAGGAATCAAGCTCAAATTCCGGAGTAGCAGTTGTTCCTGAAACAGTTGTTTTAGCAGCAGGATAAACACATTTGCCTGTTGGAGAACCGTAGCACCACTCAGTTCGCTCTGAAAGTGCAAGGCAAACCTCATCGGGAGTATAAGAAGGATTTTTTCCAAGCACATATGATGCAGCAGCACAAATAAAGGGCGCTGCCATTGATGTACCTGTTGATAATTTATATGTATTACCGATGTATGTACTAAGTATATTTTCGCCCGGAGCTGCAAAATCACACGGAGTACCGTAGTTTGATGTGCTAAGTATTCTGCGAGAATCAGAACAGGACATTACAGATATTGCTTCTTCAAAGCAACCCGGGGAATACGGTGCGCCTGCTAAATCAACGCCTGCATTACCTGCTGCAACAATTACGCATATACCGGCATTATATGCCCTAAGCACGGCCTCTTTAAGTGTGGTGCTCGTACCCTTCATAGACATACTTAGGTTTATAATATCAACACCGTCTTCAATAGCTGCATCAATGGCAAGTACAATTTGCGCAGAAGACCCCGAACCCGACGCATTAAGCGCTTTATACGCATAAACCTTTACATTACTTAGGGTATTAGCAACAATAATACCGGCAACGTGTGTACCATGGCCACGGTCATCATACGCCGTACCGTTATCCGATACGCTGTTAAAGCCACTATCCTCTACCCTGCCCACAAGAAATTCATGGTCTGTTTGAACACCTGAGTCAATAACTGCAATTTTCACAGAGCTACCACCGGATGAGTTCTTTTTTGCAGTTGTATAACCAAATAAATTAGATTGAACGACTGTAGGGTAATCTGCACTACTTTCAAAAACAAGACCGTCATCTGTAACAGCTTCTTTTAAAATATAATCTTCTTCTGCATATTCAACATAAGGAAGGCTTGAGTAATATTCTTTTGCAGAAAGCATAGCCTGTTTTGATGAAAACTGTAAAATATGTAAATCATTATAGCCGTAAACATATCCTATAGAATCTCTTTCATCAAGTATACGACTTGATTTAACAATCAACCTGTTAGTGCAGGTCGATTCCTCCAATATAGACTCTTGTTGCTCACCATCTGGTGCACTTGCGCAATAAAACTTTGCATTGCCTTCAAGCTGAAAGGCTGAATGTTCTTCATTAACCAGTTGAACAAAATTTGAAGTAAAATCATTTAAGCTAACATTGTTTGTACCATTATTACTTGCAACACTTATTAGAGATAATTGTGAAATTGCAATAGTTAAAGAAACAATAAATGCAAGAAATTTTTTCACCGTGGGTTACTCCCTTCTATGTTGTTGATTATATGCTAACACAACATTGTTGCATTGTTATCCTCAAAATGTTAACAATTTATGAACGATATATATGTGTGCACATTCATTTGTCTATTATCGATAGACTACCGATAGTCTACCAACAATAGACAAAATTGTCAAGTATTTTGATTTATAAATATTCTGAAAAATTTTAAAAGCCTTGAGAAATTAATCTCAAGGCCTTTTGTTCATATTATTAATTTATTAACTTATTCGCTAATTTCTTCTGCAAGGGCGTTAAGCTGTACTTCGCTCTCTTCGTTTAATGCAGAAAGAATTTTAACTGTATTTTCGCAATATGTGAGGTTTTTGCTACCCTCAAGCATTTTAAGCATTACCTTTGTGGCAACAGGTGCCCAGCTACCATTTTCGATAAAACCTACCTTACGGTTTTTATATCCCCTTTCTGTAAGGTGATTTATAAACTCCTTCATAAATGGGAAAACATCTGAATTATACGTTGTTGTAGCAAGTACAAGTCTATCGTAACGGAAGGCATCCTCTACAGCCTCAGCCATATCGCAACGTGCAAGGTCATTTACAGCAACCTTAACACCCCTTGCTTCAAGGGTAGCTGCAAGCTTTTCCACAGCCTTTTTGGTGTTACCGTAAACTGAGGTATAAGCAATTACAACGCCTTTTTCCTCAGGCTCGTATGATGACCAGGTGTTGTAAAGGTTAATGTAATAGCCTAAATTCTCTTTAAGTACAGGGCCGTGGAGTGGGCAAATAATTTCAACATCAAGCGCTGCTGCTTTTTTGAGAAGCGCCTGAGTTTGTGCACCGTATTTGCCAACAATGCCAATATAGTAGCGCCTTGCCTCGCAAGCCCAATCCTCCTCAACGTCTGATGCACCAAATTTACCGAAGCCATCAGCAGAAAAAAGCACCTTATCGTAGCTGTCGTAGGTTACAATAACCTCAGGCCAATGCACCATTGGCGCTGTAACAAACGTAAGGTTGTGCTTACCTAAAGAGAGTGAATCACCCTCGCCTACAACAACCTGTTTATCAGCAAAATCATCGCCAAAAAACTGCTTCATCATAACAAAAGCCTTTGCTGATGATACAATTTTTGCATTTGGGAAGGTATTTACAAAGGTTGTGATATTTGCAGAGTGGTCAGGCTCCATATGTTGAACAACAAGGTAATCCGGCTCTCTATCACCAAGCACAGAACGAATATTGTTTACCCATTCCTCTGCAAAGGCGCCATCTACAGAGTCCATAACAGCTACCTGTTCATCTAAAATAACATATGAGTTATATGCCATTCCGTTTGGAACAATATATTGCCCCTCAAATAAATCTATTGCGTGGTCGTTAACACCCACGTATTTTATATCTTTAGTTACCATATTTTTGCACCTCTAAAAATTTTCAAATTATTATAGCACAAAAGCATCAAAGCTTCAATGTAATTATTTGGCTTTTTATTCAATTACGGCTGTATGTGGCCTGTGGTCTGCAGCAACAATTGCAGGTATATCTGCCTCAAGCACTTTAACATCCTTAGAAACAAATATGTAATCAATTTTTCTGTTGGGCTTGTCCGAAGGAAAGCTGAGAAGCTCCTCGCTAAACACCTCTGCAGTATCGGTCATACGCTCTCTTATAGGCAATAAAACCTCATTTTCAGGGCGCACGTTAAAATCACCCATAAGAATACATTTTTCGTTTTCAAGGCTTTCTAAAACAGTTTGCACAGCATTAATCTGTTCATCATCATTAAGGCCAAAATGTGTGCAAAGCACAGTAAAGCCGTTCTCAAGCCTTGCTTTAAGTATACAGCGTGTTTCGTAAAGCTGGTCACCCGATTTTTCAACAGGGTCAGGAATTGGTATTGTTTGCGCTTCAACTATAGGTATACGGGAAATAAAGCCGTTACCAAACCAGCCGTCATCATCCCAAATATTAACAGCCTTGGCGAAGTAAAAATACTCCATACCCGTTAATTGGGCAAGCTTTTCCGTTTGGCGTGTAAAGCCTGATTCAGGGTCCTCGTAGCGCATCTCCTGAAGCCCTACTATATCTGCACCACATTGCAAAATAGCATCTGCCATTATTTGGTAATCTATTTCTTTTGTAACGTAGTTCATACAGTGCTGTGTGTTAAAAGATACTACCTTCATTACTGCACCTCAATCATTATATGCCAATTCCATCATTTTTGTTAAAGCCTTTGCAGCTTCCATTCCACAGCCTGGGAGAATTTCACCTAAAAGAAACTGCTCCAACGGTGACGGAAGCGATTCGGGTATTTCGACCTCTACAGGTTTATTTTCTGTTGCTGACGTGCACTTAATAACTGTATTACCTTCCATACGCACAAAGCCGTTTTCACCGTAAACCTCGAAAACCGCAGGCGAGCAATTTGAAACAAAGCCTGTTTCGTTAACGGCAATGGCGCCGTTAGAAAACTGCATTACAGTTACTGCATTATCTTCAAGGCTATCTGTATTTTTAAGCTCATAGCCTTCATTTTCGCAGGCGATTGTAAAAACAGACCTTGCAGCTGTTGGTACACCTAAAAGCCAATGGGTTAAGTACATACCGTGGGCACCTAAATCTATCATAGCGCCACCACCACACTCTTCTTTATTAAAAAAATGAGGTGGCAACCAGCCTGCAATTGAACCACTGTGGCAATTACGAAAGCGCATATAGTTGATTTTGCCAAGCTCACCACTATCAGCAACATTTTTCACTGCAATACGTGAGCCGATGTATTTTTGAAAAAGAGAAATTACAAACTTAACGCCGTTTTCTTTAACGGCTTTTTCAACGGCAAGGCATTCTTCACTGGTAAGGGCAAGCACCTTTTCTGTAAAAATATGCTTACCTGCATTAGCTATTTTAATCATATCATTTGCGTGCTCATTAGAGGCGCTGCAAACTATTACACCCTCTGCATCACTCTCTAAAAGCTCCTCCGATGTAGAAAAACGAGGAATTTGAAACTCCTTTTGAAAATTTTCTGCAAAAGCGTCGTTTTTCTCATAAAAGCCGACTACCTCGCCCATCTCCATAGCCTTACGGGTGTAGCCACCTGCGTGAACGTGCCATACACCATATATTGCAATTTTCATAATAAAAGCCTCCAAAAAACATCAAGAAACTTGTTCCCAAGTAACATTGGGTAATAAGCTCCTTTCTTTTGTATATTCTTGCATTTTTTCAACTGAGCAGCTTTCTCCGTTAAGCTCATATTTATCTGCGACCTCATCGCAAATTGCCTCATACGTAACAGAATACCTGTTTTTATCAAAAGACAAATGGCAGTAATAGTTCACATTGGCTCCACCGGTCTGCATAAAGCTTCCACTTTTCTTTATAGCTTGCAACGACTTACCGTAAAACAAATAACCGTATACCATTTCACCCGAATCTCTTAGAACAAGATAAACTGTTGAATTATTAGAAATTTTAACAACAAGCTCATCTACGCCCTCGCTGTCAAAATCCACAAAGGTGTATTCGACAGCCTTAGCAAAACAACCTTCTGTATATTCAAATTCGTTTATATAGATTTCTTCTCCGTTTTCATTTATAAATACATTCTCATTATTCATTACTGCCAAGAGTTTCTTTTGTGAAGTGTTTTTGCTACAGCTACACAATGAAGCCAGTAAAATAAAAGCCAAACACACACTTATCATTTTAAAAGTTTTTTTCACACCCAAAACCTCCAAAAACAATAACAAATACATTTTATCACACATAAAATCACGTGTAAATAAGCATATATTATTTTTTTCTTTAATTTTGTATACGTATGTGGTATAATCCAATATATCTGAGGTGATTATGTGAAACTTTTACTTATTGAAGACCAAGAAAGAATGGCACAGGCTTTATGTGAAATTTTACGCCAGGAAAACTATGAGGTGGACCACAGCGCAAACGGCACAGATGGCTTTGAAATGGCAAAAAATGACGTTTATGACATTATAATACTCGATATTATGCTGCCGGGCATGAATGGATATGAGGTTGCTAAAAACCTTAGAAAAATTGAGGTTAAAACGCCTATTTTGATGCTGACGGCAAAAACCGATCTTGACGACAAGGTTAGGGGCTTAGACAGTGGCGCTGACGACTACCTGACAAAGCCTTTTATGACAAAGGAGCTACTTGCCAGACTCAGGGCCTTGGCAAGACGTTTTTGCCACACAGACGATGGTGTGCTCAGCTTTGCTGACATCGTGCTTGACACAGGCACACTCACTCTCTCCTGCACAAGTAACAAAAACACTGTAAGGCTTAGCGAAAAAGAGTTTAAAATACTTGAATATTTAATGCTTAACCAAAATCAAATTCTTACTCGAGAACAAATAGTTACCAAAATTTGGGGCTTTGACAATGACGCAGAATACAACAACGTTGAGGTTTATATGTCTTTCACAAGAAAGAAGCTTGCTTTCATTGAGGCTAAAACAGAAATAAAGTCGGTTAGAGGAATCGGCTACGAGTTGAGGTGCAAAAATGTTTAGAAGCACTAAAGCAAAAATTATAATTACCATTATGCTGGCAGTTACACTCTCTTGGCTCGGTACAATGTTTTGTATTTTCGTTTCGTACGTTAAAGAAATTTCAACGGAAAACTACAACCTTCTTGTTGACCACGCACATATGTACGTTTCTTCAAGCTTTTTAGATGAAAACACACCGACAAAGCCACCTGAAAACACCAATATGCCGAAGCCTAAGTTAGAGCTAACCACCTTTTATACCGTTGCATTTTCTGATGACGGCGAAACATTTGAAACAATGAACGACAAGCCTGCTGTACACAGCAACGAAGAGCTTGAGGCACTTGCAAAAAGAATTGTTCATGAACACAAGCGAGACGTTGGTGGCGAAGGCAGTCTTGTGTATTACCATATAGACAAAGGCTCCTACGACCTTGTTGTGTTTATTGATAACACCGTGTTGCTCGACCGTGCAGAAATATTTATGCACTATACCTGGATATACTCTGCAGGCGCGTTTGTATTTTTCTTAATTACCTCAATTATTATTGCTAATCTTATTGTGCGCCCATTGGAAAAGGGCTATAAAAATCAACGAGAATTCATGTCAAACGCAGGCCACGAATTGAAAACCCCTGTTTCAATCATTAATGCCAACACCGAGCTACTTTCAAGGGAAATCGGCAGCAACCGATGGCTTGATAACATTAAGTACGAAAACGAAAGAATGAGCACGTTGGTTGGTAACCTTTTAGATATCGCTTGCATGGAATCTATTCCCACATCAATGGAAAATATAGACTTTTCAAGATTATGCCAGGGTGAAGCATTACCATTTGAAAGCATGGCATTCGAAAAAGGGTTAACCTTAAACTGCGACATCAGTCCAAACATTAACGTTTCAGGTAACGAAAACTTATTAAAGCACGTTGTTTCCGTTTTACTTGATAATGCAATAAATCACTGTGACAACAACGACACAGAAATAAAGCTTATTCTAAAAAAAGAATTTTGCAGATATGCAAAGCTGCGTGTTATAAACAGTGGAGCTAAAATACCAAAAGAAGAAAGAGAACGTATCTTCGAAAGGTTTTACAGGCTTAACAAGGATCGTAGTGGTAATTCAAAGCACTATGGCCTGGGCTTATCCATAGTTAAAGAAATAATTATAGCACACAAGGGTAAAACTCAGGTGCTTTGCTACGACGGAAAAGTTGAGTTCCAGGTTTTGATTCCTTTAAGTAAAAAGCAAAACAAAAATACCCTTTAACAATAATTTAATAAAAGTTCAATACTATTTCAACCTTACCCCTGTATTATATGTGCAGCATATAATACGGGGGTTTGTTTCAACACAAATAAAAGATGCGGCTATGAAAAGGTATTTTAGGCTTTTAAGAATTAAAAACTATATTAAAAATGCACTTATGGTAATACCTATGGTATTTGGTAAGTGCTTGTTCGACGTTGCTCTCATACCTAAAATGATATGGGGCTTTATTTCTTTTTGCGCACTCTCCTCTGCTATATATGTTTTTAATGATTTATGCGATATTGACAGAGATAAAATACATCCTGTTAAGAAAAACAGACCTATTGCAAACGGAAGTATTTCAAAAAACAAGGCAATAGCAATAATGGTTGCTTTGCTTTTTATCTGCATAGCTACAAACTTTATGGCGTGTGGAAGTGCGGTAAAAGCCTGGCTCCTTCTTGGTGCCTACCTTATACAAAATATTTTATACAGCCTCAAACTTAAGCGTATCCCCGTTGTTGACGTTGTTGTGCTTGCCCTCGGCTTTTTAATAAGAGTTTTTTACGGCTCTGCTATACTTGGTATAAGCGTTTCAAATTGGCTATATTTAACTATTATTGCTATTTCGTTTTACATAGGCTTTGGCAAAAGAAGAAACGAGCTTGCCCTTTTAGACGGACACGAAACCCGTGCTGTGCTAACACACTACACATACGATTTTCTTGATAAAAATATGTATGTTTGCGCTGCTTTAACTATCGTTTTTTACTCTTTATGGAGCGTTGACAGCACAACAATACAAAACCTCGGCAATAACTATATGGTGTGGACAGTACCTTTAATAATACTTATCTGCATTACATACAGCTTATCTGTGGAAAAATGCAAAACCGATGACCCCATTGACATTATATTTCAAAACAAAATCCTTATACTGCTTATAGCAATTTATGCTGCGTGTATGGTTGCGATTATTTATTAAGACGTGATGTTTATGAAAAAGCTACAGAAAACAGATTTATTATTTATTTTAGCAATGGTTGGCGTGCTTGCAATGCACCTTTTGTGCATTTATGGCGCCGACCACTTTGCTGATGAATCATTTTATCCTACTATCCCCCTTCGACTTATAAACGGTGATTCCCTTGTTGAGGATGAATGGCACCTTACGCAATTTTCAGCATTGTTTACATACATACCTGTAAGATTGTTTTTGGCAATAAAAGGCTCCACAGAAGGCATTATTGTATTTTTAAGATTTTTCTATCTCGCAATACATACCATTGTGTCACTTTGCTTATATGCTTTTTTCAGAAAGCACAAAGGCTGGGCAATTGCCGGCGCTCTTTTTTACTATTCACAGGTACCCTTGCGATTTATGAGCGCAAATTATCACTCAATACTTGCGCTTTCCCTTTTAATTACGACCCTGTGCTTGTTAGCGCTATATGAAAACGATAAGCTACACCTTTACCTTTTAGCAGGTATATGCTACGGCTGTTGCTGTGTTTGCAACCCATTTGAGTGCTTTATATTTGTAATTTACGTAGTTTTGTGCTTAGTATGGAAATTTAAACAAAAAAACAAAAAAGAAAAAGCAGCAAACGAAATAAAAGAGCGTTTCTTCGGAAAAAGTGCATTTTTAAAGTTTACGGCAGGTGTTGCAATAACTGCAGTAATAAGCATAGTATTCTTTTTTGCTACGGGCGGAAAAATATCGGCATTAATAGAAAACATACCTAACCTTTTAAATGATGGCAGCCACGATATTTTCGCCTCACCCCTTAAGGCATTTGTGGAAAAACTGGGAATTACTTTAGGTCACATAAACACAATAAGCCTTGGGTTACCCTTTATTTTACCAATATTCTACATAGCTTTGATTATTGATAAAAAAAGAAAAGAAAACTCACACAGATTAATTTACATTATTTTCTCTCTTATTCTTGCCACTTTCTTTACCGTTTCGGTAACTCTCGGAGCGTTAAAAAGCTCACGCTGCCTTGCTATGGCATTACCGTTTGCAATTGTTGCAACAACAGTTTACATACTTACCGAAAACAAAAACAAAAAGCTTTTTTACTGTATGTGGCTCCCTTCTGCTCTTGCAACGGTTATACAATACCTTGCTTCAGATATGCACCTTTCTGTAATGTGGGTGCTTACAATAGGTAACGTTGCAGGCGTATTCTTTATAAAAGATTTTGTGGCTGAATTGAAACAGAATCAAACTACCAAAAAGGAAAAGAAGCATAGCATACACAAGCCATGCTTAGTATTACTTACTATTTCAATATGTTTGCAGCTTGTTTTTCAATGCACAATATACGTTATAGGCAGAACAGTTAACAGCGACTACACTAAGCTACAGGTTGGACCATATGCCGGCTTAATGCTTACAGAAAAAAGCACAAATCAAACAACTGCTATGCTGCAGGATATGGACTTTATAAAGGAACTAACATATGAAGATGAGCCTGTGTTGGTTATTTCGGAGTTTAGCTGGATGTATTTATATTTGGAAAGGCCTTTCGCAACCTACTCCGCTTGGCAACCATTCTCCGAAACACACAGGTTAAAAAAGTATTTCGACATGAACCCAAGTAAAAAGCCTGCATACATATATGTTGGATGGCTATATATTCCAACAAGTGTATCTGACGGACACACTATAAATAAAGAAAGAGCTGCTAATACTGTTGATAACCTTCTAAATTTATATGATTGTCATGTAAAAGAATTATCCTGTGGGTATTTGCTTAGCGTAGAAGAATAATGGGGTTGTAAAATATGAGCAAGGTTATGCTGATATATCCCCCGGGTAAAGCCTACCAACGGGGCGAAGACAGAGCACAATGCAACATTGAAGACTCTGCCACAACAACTATACGAGCCTGTAATGATTTAGGCTACGCTGCCTCTGTTTTAAGAAACAGGGGCTATGATGTTTTTTTGAAGGATTACCAAACCGAAAAAACAAGCTATGAGCAAATCGAAAATGATATTAAGGCATTTTTACCCGATATTTTACTTATAAGCACAACTAATGCAACAATACCTGCCGATATTGAGTTTATTGATTGGGTCAAAGAAATACACTCTTGCGAATGTATTTTAAAGGGAGCTATTTTCTTTGATATACCACAAGAGCTTTTAGATAGCCTCGATTTACACAACGTTAATTACCTTATTGGTGGTGAAGTAGATACAATAATCGGTGATTTAGCTGACTGCATTTGCCACCACAAAAAAGATATTACAAAAATACCAATGGTAATATATCGCAACGGAAATAAGTTTATAAAAAATAATTTTAACAGCTGGTGCACAGATTTAGATACAATCCCCTTCCCTGCAAGAGATTTAATGAACAACGCTCTTTACGTGCGCCCTGATACAGGTGAGCCTATGGCTACAATACAGGTTGCCAGAGGCTGCCCTGCAGGCTGTATATACTGTTTAACCCCTATTATTTCGGGTAAGGCTGTACGTAAAAGAAGCGTTGAGAACATATTTGCAGAAATTGAAGACTGCTACTATAACCACAATATTAAAAATTTCTTTTTCAAGGCAGATACGTTTACTATTGATGCACAATGGGCAGAATCTCTTTGTGATAAAATTATTAATTCAGAGTTATGTGGCAAAATTGAATTTACAGCAAATTCAAGAGTTAAGCCTTTAAGCGAGAGCTTACTTAAAAAGCTTAAGAGTGCAGGCTGTTTTATGCTTGCAGTTGGCTTTGAAAGCGGAAACAATAATACCTTAACAAAAATAAAAAAAGGCGCAACAGTTGAGGACAACTTAAATGCTGCAAAAATGATAAAAAAAGCAAAGCTTCCTTTATTTGGCTTTTTTATGATAGGCTTCCCTTGGGAAACTGAAGAAGATATACTAAGCACCCTTAAATTTATGTTTGAAATTGACCCCGATTTTATTGAGTTGCATATTGCTATGCCTTATTTCGGCACAGAATTGTACACATTATGTACAGAATACGGCACAATAAAAAGCGAAGCTTGGGGAAACGACTATTTTTCACCTAACACAACGGGCACACAGGCTGTACCTATTGAACATATAATAGAATTGAGAAAGAAATATCTTTTAAGGTTTTATTTAAGACCAAAATACGTTGTAAGAAAGCTTTTGTGTTGCACAAAGAATCCTAAGGTTTTCAAAAACTATGTTAAACACGGTATGAAACTACTGAAATTAACATTTAGTAAACAATAAAACATTAAAACACCCTCTCGTAGGATTCCTGAGCTCATCTATGCGATATCCAAAGTAGTCGGGTAGAGTTCACGACTTTCCACACTCCCCCGAAGCTCTGCACTTCGGGGGGAGTATTTTTACACAAAACAGGAGCTGTAAAAAACGAACGTTTTTTACAGCTCCTGTTAATTATCTGAATTATTTATTCAACCACTACTGTTTCTGCCCATTGGAAAACTGTTTCATTTTTTTCTTCTGAATCCTCTTCGGGAACAGCGAACTGAACTAACCAAAATGAATCCGTACCTTCATAAACAAAAGCTGTGTACGCAAAGTTTTGATTCGTTTGCGAGTCTGTGCCTTCATAAACGTAATAAATTAAATCACCTTGCTTTTTAACAACCGTGCTATCATCGAACCCATTTACCTCTATAAGAAGCTGGGCATACTCCTCAAGTGTGTCAACCTCAGTATCAGCAAAATACTCAAAACTATCTTCCACAACAAAAACAGCACAATCAGAAGAATCAAAAACATATGTAAAATCTTCAAAAGAGACCTCACTAAACGAATCTGTAAGTGTGATTGAAAAATCATCATTAATAAATTCTTTAGGGTCGCCGGAACCCTTTAAACCGGAAATCACACCTAACACAATGCCGAGAATAAATGAAATAACAAGGATAATAATACCAATTTTTAAACCTTTTTTGCGATTTTTTGCAACCTCTTCACTTGCAACACCATCAAATCGGAATGCATTTCCGTTTATTGGGTTATATTTATTTTTACCACTTAAAAATATATCATCTGTCCCTTCGGGAATTGGATAAAAATCACTACAGAAGCCCTTGGAAAGCTTATCTGCAATAACGAAAACCTTTGCCTCACGGTCTTCGATTGCAAACGTTTTTTCTTCGCCATTTTTAAGCTCACCGAGCTTACGGCAAGGAACACCATTAATCTCTAAATCCTGAGTAATATAATCCTCAATATAAACCTTCATTTTGGCAAGACAAGCAACAAAAGTCTTTTCTCTTTTTATTGTTAAATTTCTCATAACAAATCCCTTTCATAAAAAATGGTAAGGCATACACCCCTAAAGAAACACTACCATATATTTCGACAAACTTCAACAAAAATCTTAGTCAAACAACATAAAAAATATCAAAGATAAAAATAATTTCAAATACTGCATAAAAAACTCTTGACAACATATAATTATAGTGATATAATCATCAAGCATTCGGAAAGAGAATGTATATATCGCGGAGTAGAGCAGCTTGGTAGCTCGTCGGGCTCATAACCCGGAGGTCAGGAGGTTCAAATCCCCTCTCCGCAACCAACAAATACAGGATACCTTTTGGTATCCTGTATTTTTTTGTTCTTTGAAACTTGGGGATTTGAACCGACCCTCGCCGAAGGCGAACACAATCGGGGGTCGCAAGTTCACTTGCGAGTGATGGGCGTAGCCCATCAAATCCCATTTTGCACAACTTAACAACAGTAGAGGATACCTTATCAGGTATCCTCTGTCATTTCATTTCTTCTTTTTATTGCACACAAGATTCAACCCGAGCAAAAAAACTATTACACAAACTACAGAGCCTGTTGCAATATTCATAATCCTTATTTCATTTTCAGCCATTCCATCAAACGAAACGAGCATTGACCTTTGCAAAGAAAAGATTGAAACAAATGCATCTGCAAAAGAAATATTACGTAAAATTTCAACTCTTACGGTTGCGTTCTTTTTGGCTTTTACTATGTTTATTGACGCCAATGTAATTTTGGTAAAGGTATACAGCGCTATAGTTATCATTGTAATTTCGTGGTAATCTATACCCCTATCCTTAACAGATGCGAGAACAACCATACCCACAAGAGGAATAGAAAGAAGCATCAGCATAAGTCCAGAAAACGGTCTTATGGTTTTCTTTAACTTATTTTGGTTTGCTCTTAAAACAAAAAGACGAACAACGCTTAGAATCAAATAATATACACCTGCAGTAAAAAACCAACAAGAGGGTGTAATTAACCCCACAATAACGTTATAAACGCCATAGATTATATTTATTGCTAAGCCCAGCTTTGCTGTTTTGATAACTTTAGTCATCACTTTTACCTCTTCAGACATTTTGTTGCTGCTACAATAATAAAAACCACTCCAGCTTACCGATATATTACTTCTAAAACTAAAAAATTTGAACGACACATTTTAACTTTTGTGTCTATTTGTGCTGTTTAATTTCAAAAAGCTATGAAACTAATAAAATCATATTGCGTTTATTAAAGTTATATTTACAATATTAATAACAGATGATATAATTGCAGTATAAAAAAGTTGATTTTTGTCGAAAACATTTTCAACCTTTAGCAACAAGGAGGCATATCTTTTGAGAAAATTATGTGATGAATTTTGGAGTGGTCTTAACGACGCTCACGTTTGTATGGACGAGCTTGTTATATTACCTGAAACCGGTGATTGCGGGTTTATAGAATACTTTGATTACAAAGCCGAAAAGGTTGTGCAAGAAAAGAAAATTTTCGCATCCTTTGCAAAGCAAAACAAGCTGATGCTTGAATTCCCTGAGCCAGAATGCAACGAGCCTAACGTTGTTGAAAGATTCTTTGAGTCACCCTTTATTGTTGCACAAAACCACAACTTTGAAGGTGTTTTTGCCATTGATATTTCGAACTACATTAACGACCTTGAGCACGACAGATTCCAGTCATTGCTCGCTTACATAAAAGCAAACCCTCTCCCCGTGTATTTGCTGATGCTTTACACTGATAAAACAGAGGTTGCCGACAGGGTTTACACTGCACTTTTACATCATATGGATATTATTAAAACTGTTTTACCCAAGCCAACGCATCAGCAGTTATATAATTACACCATTGAAAATCTTGAAAATTTATTTGGCGAGATATCAGCCGATATTAAAGGTTTTTTTAATAACTACTACGCAAAAAACTCTGTAGGCTACGATACAGCCGATTATCTTATTCGTTATTTAAAATTATCCGGCTTCAAGGGTGAGCTTAAGGAAATTGAAACGGTTGTTCAAAGCCTTGATAAAAAGTCCTCAGGAAACTACCACCCTATCGGATTTTAAAATTCACAAATGAATTTCATTTTTAAGGAGAAAATATGAGTAGATTATCATTACCCTATTATTATACACGTGGTGGCTCAAAGTTTGAGCCTACAGACTCTTTTTTAGAGGCATCAACCGTTGTTGATACTAACGTTGACAAGCTTGAAAGCGTTGGTATCCCTTTAGCTCAAATAGATTATGACACATACGCCACAAGCGGTGAGGAAAAGCACTGCTTTGTTATTGGTGAAACAGGCTGTGGTAAAACACGCCGTGTTATTTTCCCTACTATCCGTTTAATGTCCAAAACGGGCGAATCAATGGTTATTTCTGACCCTAAAGGTGAGCTTTACAGGCAAACTGCTGATTCCTTAAGAAAAAAAGGGTATACAGTTAATATACTTAACTTTAGAAATCCCCGTTGTGGCGACAGATGGAATCCCCTTGGCATGATTGAAAAATTGTACAAATCCGGAACACTTGAAGATAAAGACAAGGCAACCCTTATGATAAACGACTTGGTTTCTACCATTTCAGCAAAATATCAAGGTAGCCCAGATGATACATATTGGCTTGCTTCTGCACAAGATATTTTCAGAGGAATTACCTTACTTATATTAGAATACGGCGTAGAGGGGGACCTTACCTTCGAAAATGTATTTTTGACCGCTAAGCTCGTACATCAAGTTATATCTGTTCAAAGACTGTCTACACAAAGCGAAAAAACAATAAAACAGTTTATTGACCAGTTTCCGGACGATTCGGATATTAAACAAAACCTTGCCCCTATTTTAAGAAATGCAGACAACACTCGTAACTGCATTATGGCGTTTTTCAGAACGTTGGTTTCAGATTACTGCAATCAGGAGCTTTTAAACGATATGCTTTCAAAAACAGAGATTGATATTGAAAGCATCGGCCTTCGCCCAACCGCTTTATTTATTGTTTTACCTGATGATTCCGATTCAATGTACGCTATTGCAACCTGCCTTGTTAAGCAAATTTATTCAAGCTTAATTACGCTTGCTGACAGCACCAAAAACGGACAGTTACCTAACAAGGTTACCTTCCTTTTAGATGAGTTTGCAAACTTTGCAAGAATCCCTTCTATGCACGCTATGCTTACTGCAGCACGTAGCCGTAAAATAAGATTTGTGCTTGTTTGCCAAAGTATGGAACAGCTTATTGAAAAATACAAGGAATCAGGTATGGAGATTTTAATTTCAAACTGCCGTACCTGGCTTTATATGAATTGCCGCAACCTGCCTTTCCTTCGCCGTTTAGAGGAGCTTGCAGGCTCTTATACAAGCCCATATACAGGTGAAAGATGCCCACTTGTTGATATTGGTACATTGCAGCATTTTTCAATGGGACAGGTGCTGATTTTCAACGACCGTTGTCGCCCTGTGCTTGGTTTTATCGATGACTATTCCAAATATGATTTCGGCTCTGAGGGTCCGGGTGAAATTATTGAAATGCCCGAACCTCACGAAATACTTGATAGGCACCGTTTTTCACTCCACCAGGTTGCCGAGGAGCACGTAGAAACACCATCATCAGAGCCACCACTCGGCTCTCCATTCAATCCATTTGCATAGGGTGAAAAGAATTATCCGAACCATGTTTTCTACAGGCGGATTTCCGTTCATCCTGTGTTAAAATACTCGCCAATCCGAAAGGATTAGCTGCGTTTTTGCCTTGGCTGACCAAAAATCCGCACTGTATAAAATCTTT
>JAZNTU010000004.1:0-14185 GCA_045591945.1 Acutalibacteraceae bacterium
ACCTAAAATTAATCTTTTAGAAATAAAGGTTTTGTTTTCACCGTGCTCACCCTCGCCTACCTTTTTTCGATTATTTTTATAAATAAACAAAGAAACAGGTGTAAGCACCACAACTGCAAGGCAAGACCTTAAGCAAAGAAATGTAAAGTTACCTATTATTTCAAGCCCGGCGCTTTGTGCAACAAAGGCTGTACCCCAAATAAACGCTGCTAAAGTAAGCAAAAGGGATGCAACAAATGATTTTCTTCTTCTGATTTTTTCTTCCATAATATTCCTCTATAATATAAAATAACAACAGGTAATATACTACCACAGCAAAAATTTAAAATCAATAAAAAATACCGAAAACAGTTATTACTATTTTCGGTATTTATTATTCAATTATTTAGAATTTATCAGCCCAAATTCTGCCTTACAAGGGTTGCTCTGAGCTTATCTCTCTCAACCTTATCGAGAGGTCGGTCAACAGAAAGTGAAATTGTTGCAGGCTGCATATGAATCATAAGTGCTTCTATATACGAGCAATCCATATTTATAATGCCCTTAACTGCACCTAAACGCACCAATGAAATAAGCTCCATAAATTCGTTGGTATCTATCATACGTGCATATTTAAGCACACCGTAGGCTCTGTAGATTTTATCTTCAGTTACAGGTGTTTTAAACATTTCTTCACGGGCAGCTCTCTCCTGTGCTGCAATTTGTAAAGCAATTGATTTAAGGTTTTCTATTGCTGCCCTTTCGCTAATACCTAAGGTAATGGTGTTACTTAAACGGAACATATCTCCCTTAGCTGCTGCGCCCTCGCCGTAGGAGCCACGCAAGGAAAGACCAAGCTTTGTAACTGTTGAAATAAGCCTTGTAATTTGCGAGGTTGAAACAAGCCCGGGTAAATGAAGCACCACAGAGGCCTTCATACCTGTACCTAAAACAACAGGGTCTTGTGTAAGGTAGCCTAAGCGCTCATCAAATGCAAATTCAAGCTCTTTAGAAAGCTGATTTTCTATCTCAAATGCTGTTTTAAAGGCTTCATCAAGTGCAAAGCCTGCATACATAACCTGCAAACGAACGTGGTCCTCTTCGTTAAGCATAATGCTGACTGCCTCATCCTCTGTTAAAAGAAGTGCCCTGCCATCTCGTGAGGATGCAAACTCGGGGCTAACAAGGTGCCTTTCTGCAAGGGAAACAACCTCTGCCTGTGAAAGTGTTTTCATTTCGGCATAATTAAAGCTATAGCCACCAATATTTTGTGCAGCATCTCTTATAACTGCATTAACCTTAAGCTTATCGGGAAGTGAAAGTCTGTTAGGAAACGGAAAGCTTCGTAAATTCCTTACAAGGTGTATGCTTGTGTTTATTACAACATCGTTTTGCGCACCTGTGCCAAGATACCATTTTGCACTCATCAGTTAATGCCCCCTTCTGCCAAAATCTCGTTGATTCTATCACGAAGGGCTGCTGCAAGCTCAAAATTCTGCTCTTCAACGGCCTTTTGTAATGCTACCTTTAACTCTGCAAGCTCTGCTTTAGGGTTGCCTTTGCGGTGATTGGCGCCCTCATAGGAGGCTTTACCGTGAATACGTGCAAGTGATGGCAAAAGCTTATCGTAAAATACGTTGTAGCACTCAGCACAGCCCATTTTGCCGTCATTTGCAATTTCTTCAAAGCTTTTGCCACAGAACGGGCAACGCATGGCGCCTGCACCTAATTCGCCCTTAGAAAGAATTTCGGTCAGCAACCCACCAAAGCCAAAGCCACCAAACGCCTCTGCATAGCCGAGAGAACGGGCACAATCTGTGCAAAGGTGCACCTCTGCTGCCCTGCCGTTAACAATACGCTTCATATGCATATTGGCTTCGTTTTTATTACAATTCTGACAAATCACTTACATCACCTCTTGTGAGTCAATTATAATTACATTATACATAAAACAGACTAACAATTCAAGGAGTGATATTATTTATTTTAATATCTTTCCTCTTCACCGAACTCATCTTCAAATACATATTCCTCAGCAAATTCATAGTCGAATTCATCATCGAATATATCTGCATAATCCCTCGGATTTTTCTTTTTAAATCCGTCTAAATCGAATGAATAGCTCACACACTTCACCTCTTAATATAATTTGATACACATATTCTTATCGAAAAAATCTTGTATATGCAAACTGTAACAAATTTTCTGCAATAACATATTATGCAGTGAAAGGGGGATTAAGAATGGGTTGCTTATTCAACGGCGGTAATAACTGCACATGGATTATTATCCTTGTAATCATTTTCCTTGTTTGCTGCAATCAGGGAAACAACAACTGCGGTAACGCTATCTCCAACGACTGTGGCTGCAACAACTGCGGTTGCTGCTAATAAACAGTAAAGAAGCTCCTACTCAAACGAGTAGGAGCCTTGCTTTTTATAAATTGTATTTAGAATACTACAGATAAAACTACACTACCTACGCTCAAAAACATAAGAGCAGCAAGAACAATGCATATTACCCTTTTGGTTTTTTCAGAAAACATTATTCAATACCAAGAAGTTTTTTTATACAGCCTGAAAGAACTGATAATTTTTCTTCTGCTTCCTCTCTTGATGATGCTTTAGCAGTGATGTAAATTTTAATTTTTGGCTCTGTGCCCGATGGACGAACAATAAACGTATCGCCACTTTCCAACCTATAAGAAAGCACGTTTGACTTTGGAAGCCCTGTTTCACCATCTGTTGTAACGCCTGCTTTGTAGTCGCCTACCCAGCAAATTGGACTGCCGTTAAGCTCCTTTGGTGGATTATTTCTTAATTCATCCATCATATCAGCCATTTTCTGCATACCTGCTGCGCCTTCAAATGCGTAGTTATCAAGCTGATTAAAGAAATAGCCGTATTTATCGTAGATGCTATTCATAAACTGCCAAAGAGTGATACCCTGTGTTTTGTAGTATGCTGCCATTTCACAAATAATCATTGCAGCATTTACGCCGTCCTTATCACGGGCGTGGGTGCCTGTAAGGTAGCCATAGCTTTCTTCAAGGCCAAGCACGTAACGGTCTGCCTCACCCTTTTCTTCAAGCTCTGTAACAAGCTCACCTATATACTTAAAGCCTGTAAGAAGGTCTGCCATTTCTGCACCGTATTCTTTACAGATTGCAGAAATAAGTGGAGTTGTAACAATAGTTTTTACAACGATTGGCTTTTCAGGTAATTTGCCCTGTGCCTTAAGCTGTGTAAGAAGGTACTCGCAAAGCATTGCACCTACCTCGTTACCTGTCATAAGCTTATATTCGCCGTTATCACGCACGGCAATACCTACACGGTCGCAGTCAGGGTCGGTAGCAATCATAATATCTGCAGGGAAATCCTCTGTTAACTGAAGTCCTTCTTCAAATACCTGACGAATTTCAGGGTTAGGATATGGGCAGGTTGGGAAGTTGCCGTTTGGCTTTTCTTGTGATTTAACAACCTGAAGCTCACTAACACCAAGCTTTTTGAGAACTCTGCGAACAGGCTTATTACCTGTACCGTTAAGTGGTGTATAAAGCACCTTTATACCTGATTTTTTAACTGCATCCTTATTAACTGAGCAAGCAAGAACACAATCGTAAAACTCATCCTTCAGCCAATCCTCAATATAATCTACCATATCCTCTGCAAGTGCATCCTCAAAGGACATTCTTTTAACGCCCTCAAACATATCAACCTTTTTCATATAGTCGTAGGTTTTTGCTGCAGCCTCATCGGTAATCTGGAAGCCACGGCAATCGTAGCACTTGTAGCCATTATATTTTGATGGGTTATGGCTTGCTGTAAGCACAATACCTGATGAACAGCCTAGCCTTCTTACTGCAAAGGAAAGCATTGGTGTAGGCATAAGCTCAGGGTAAATATAAACCTTTATCCCGTTGGCTGCAAGCACGCCTGCAGCACACTCTGCAAACATATCAGACTTTATACGAGAATCGTATGCAATTGCAACGCTTGGCTCCTCAAAGGCTTCGTTAAGGTAATCGGCAAGGCCCTGGGTTGCCTGCGCAACGGTATAAACGTTCATACGGTTTGTACCTGCACCTATAACACCACGAAGGCCACCTGTGCCGAATTCAAGATTTCTGTAAAAACGGTCGAGAATTTCATCATCTTTACCCTCAATAGAAGCTAATTCTTCTTGTAAATCGGGGTCAAGCACAGCCTTCTCTCGCCAAATTTTATAAAGGGAATTTATATCATTCATAAGGAACTTCCTTTCAAAATTAATACAGTAAAATTATATCACTATTATTAGCTAAAATCAATTATCTAATAAAATTAGTGCGTATTTTTGCTTCGGGTGCAGGTTGATTTATACCATTTTGCTTGCCAAGGTCTATGCACTTAAGAAGCCAAGACATATTTTTACCAAGAGTGCGCATTATCTGCAAGCCTTCTTCATCCTTCAATACATCCTCTGCTTTTGCGCCGTGCACCATATTCCAATAGCCCGATGAAACAACAGGCATATTGCTTATAGTAAAGTATTTATTTAAAACATCAAAAGCAGCAGTTGAGCCTGCTCTACGGCAGCTTAAAATTGCAGCACCCGGTTTATATTTAAAGCTTGCAGAGCCTGCATAAAAGGCTCTGTCTAAAACGGCACAAATTGTACCTGACGGTGCGGCATAATGCACTGCAGAGCCAAAAATAAAGCCATCTGCTTCTTTTGCTTTATCAATAAGTGTATTGGTAACGTCATCGTTAAACACACAATGGCCGTTATTTGATGCACACCCACCACAGCCTATACAGCCCCTTACAGGCTTATTGCCGAGCCAAAAAATTTCGGTTTCTATCCCCTCGTTTTTTAGTTCTTTTTCTATTTCGCAAAGCGCAGTGTACGTGCAACCCTTTTCGTGAGGGGCACCGTTAACTAACAAAACCTTCATAATTTTCACCTATAATTTCTAAAATTTTATTTGGAGTATCTGCTATATAATCAGGGTTAAATGCTTCAAGAAAAGATTTATCCCTAAACCCCCAAGTTACTGCAATGCATTTCATAGCTGCATTACGTGCAGTTTCTATATCTACATCGGAATCACCAATATAAACACTCTGCTTTGCACTTACACCTAAATAGTCTAAAGCACAAAAAACAGAATCGGGACAAGGCTTTCTGCGTACGCCTTCTTTTTCGCCAACAGAATAGTCAAAAAGTGACGGGAAATAGTTTTCTACCAAAACTTGTACGGCAAAATCAGCCTTATTTGAAACAACTGCAGTCTTTATGCCCATACTGCGCAAGGCTTCAACAAGAGAAGGTATGCCACTATACGGCTTTGTTAAAACTGCAGAATTATTTTTGTAGTGCTCCTTAAAATCCTCGAAACAGCTATCAACAACAATTTTTTCTGTATCACTTGGCACAGAGCGTTCAATTAAAAGCCTTATGCCGTTACCCACAAAAGACCTTACCTCATCAAGCGAGCGCTGTGGCAGATTATTATTTGCAAGAGCAAAGTTTACACTCGCAGTTAAATCGCCTAACGTATCGAGTATTGTTCCGTCTAAGTCAAAAATTACAGCCTTAAGCATCTTCTTCAGGACACTCCAAATCAACAACAGTATATTCTCTGCCTAATGCAGGTAGAACCTTTTCCTTTAAATCTGCTGTGCTAAAGCACACAGTTGCAGAGTTAACGCAAGGGTGACAACCAAACAGCTCTTCCTTAAATACATTTTTTTCAATAAGAAGCTCAATTTGGTTTTCCTTATCAAACATAAGGGCGAGAACGGTTAACGAGCCCGGTGTAACGTTGAGCATTTTTTCCATTTGCTCGCCACTTGCAAAGGAAAGCCTTGAGGAATTAATTTGTGCAGAAAGGTACTTTGTTTTAAAAATCATATCTCCCGGTATGAGCAGCATATAAAACTTTGTTTGCTGACGGTTACAAAGCAATAAATTTTTGCAAATTTTCGCACCTATTACCTTTTCTATTTCCTCACAAAGCTCGATTGTATGCGCCTCATCGTGCTCTGCTCTTACGTACTCTACGCCGTTTTCTTCAAGGAAAAGGTAGCTTTGCATTTCTTTTTCGGTTGCTGTTTTTTCGGGACGTGTTGTAAATGTTTGTGGATTAACGTACATCTTATACTCCTAATATGTTGAAAAAGGGAGTACGAATACTCCCTTTTATTTTGATTAATTTAAATTTATTTGTTTACTTTTGATGCAATATATGCAACATTCTCTGCAATAGCCTCGTTTGTGAGGTAGCCGAGAGAGTTTGTTTCGTGGTAGTGCCTTCTGTCGAAAACATCTCTACCCTGCTCTATATATGCCTGTGTTTCGTGAAGAATAAAGTCGTTAGGTGCTACACAGTAGCCTGTCATATCGTTTGCAACACAGTATACGAGAAGCTCTTTATCGCCCATTATATCGATAATAGGTGTTGGATTGATGCTGATTGGTTTACCTGTTGCAGATTTATCGGCATCAGGAGAGCCACCGTAGACAACCTCTGTAAACGGTTCACCCGGAAGCATAAGAATCTGCTGTGTACCAAGCTTTATGTAAACCATTTCTGTTAAAAGAGCGAGGCCTAAATCGCCCTTATCTGATGGATAACGCTGACCTGAACAAGCACCAATAGTTACCATAAGTGCAAGAAGGCCGTTATCTACAGGTGAGTAATATTTATGCTGTAAAACAGTAATTTCAACAGGCATTTCAACATCATCTGTAATTTCGAGTGCAGCCTTACCTAAGGTTTCGCCCTGTGTTTGTGTTCTCTCCCAAACATCATCACAATAATCACCGGGGTCTACACCACCGATTGCACCGGGTCCAAAGAGTACCTGTGCATCTTTTGAATCAGTAATTGTTTTTCTAAGCCAATAAGGATAGTCGGCACTTACTGTACGGTTGCCACCACCTAAGGTATTTGGATGAGCAGCAAAGTTTATAAACCAAGTTTCTGTGCTGTTATCTTCAGGAACAAAGCGAGTTCTTGTAAGAACATCGTGAAGAATAATAGGCTCTCTTTTATCAAGCTGTGCGCTTGGCACGTGAGTTTTGCCGATATAAAGCTTACCTGGTTTACGATTTTTATAGCACTCTCTTACAACCTCTTCAAGAGATTTAAGAAGAAGGTCCATATAATCTTTATCTTTACCTGACTGAAGCTTATAAAGCTGACCCCAATATCCTACTGTATCAAAGCCTGCGTGAGTATGTGAGCAGGAAAGGAACACGCCTGCACACTTGCTTTCTGCCATAAAATCTTTAAGATTATCACGAACAATATTAAGTTCGAAGTTTGTTAAGCCGATAATATCTGCAGCAATGTGAACATAACCACCGTTATTATCTGCGCCAATCCACATAGCACTAACTGTAATTGGATCATGAACGCTATCGATAACGTGACCCATTCCGTGACCTGCAATCCAATAGGTTTTTGCCTTGATATCTTCAGGCATAACTATTTTTGAAGCATAGCCACAAACATATTTTTCGCCTGTAATGACGGTTGGCTCAGGGCGTGGAAGCTCCGGTGCCGGACCCATTTTCTTTAATAATTTTTTACCACTTCTTCTGCCGACTGCACGAACAGCCTTTGCAGCAATTTCATTAAAGCCCATATAATTACCTCCTTGAGGGTTAATAGGATATATAAAGATAAATATATCTCTAATTATATTTTACCAATAATTGTATATAAAGTCAACGAAACAACTTACTAAATCACAGCAGTATATTTTAGTAAAGATATTTAAAAATTCATCTTATTCCAGCCCCAATCGGAGTAGCCTGTGTACTTTACATATACTCTGTCGGGTGAAATATTAAGCTCTTTTTCAAGAATTTCACAAATAGCAACGGTCATTTTCTCGCTTGCCTCGGAATTAACTGCGCCGAGAAGCTCTATATCGAGAATTGCGCTCTCCTGAGATGCATCGCCCCTGAACCAAAGCTTAACGCCGTCTTCAATACCTACCATAAGGTATGCTTCCGTTTTACCGGGAAAGCACTCTATGGCCTTACCGAAGGCAGTTTTAATTGCTTCGCAATTTTCGTTTGAAAGTGTTTTTGTTGTTTTAAGATTAATATATGGCATATCAAAACCTCCGTTGATATATTTCTTTATTTTATTGTACCATACATATATAAAAAATCAAAGCATTTTTTTAATGCTTTGACTCCTCTTTAAGCCATTCTGTTGCTATATGGGCATATATTGCTGCACCTACAGGCAAGCACTCTTCATCAAACATCACTTTGGGGTGGTGCTGTGGGTGAGTAAAGCCCTTTTCAGGCTCGCCTGCTGCTAACGCAATAGTTATAGACGGCACCTCTCGGCTTATATAAGCAAAATCATCTGAGCCTCCCTTAATTGACATGCCCAATGCTGTTGATGAAAGCACCATATCTTCACCTAAAAGGCTTTTTAGGTGAGCTTCCATAAAGCTTGAAAGCTCCGAGTCATTTATGAGAGAGGGGCAACCACTTGTATAGGTTACACAGGCATCTGCTCTGAAGGCTTGAGCTATTGAATTCACAATGCATTCTATACGCTTTTTTATATATGCACGTAAATCCTCATTAAAGGTACGAAGTGTACCGTACATATTTGCACAATCTGCAATAACGTTACCTGCATTGCCACCACAAAAAGAGCCTACGGTTATCACGGCAGCATCCTCTACACCAAGCTCTCTTGCAGAAATCTCCTGCAAGGCAATTAAAATATGAGCAGCAACAGTAATTGCATCTATGCCCTGCTGTGGCATAGAGCCGTGGCAACCCTTGCCCTTTACGTTAATGGTAAAATAATCGGCACCGGGGGCACTTACACCACCACCTGAAACAATAGCTGTACCCACCCTTTGTGGCACACCTGCCATTACGTGTAGCATAAAAGCTCCACCAACCTCGGGGGACGTTAGTACGCCGTTTTCTATCATATTTTTTGCACCTGAAAGAATTTCCTCAGCAGGCTCAAAAACAAGCTTTACTTGTCCTTCCAGCTCGTTTTCGTGCTCTTTAAGAAGCTTTGCAGCACCTAAAAGCATAGCACTGTGCATATCGTGACCACAGGCGTGCATATTTCCGTTTTCGCAGGCATATTCTAAATTCGTTTGCTCTGCTACAGGTAAAGCATCCATATCTGCCCTTAAAAGGAAAGCAGGCTTATTATTCTTTTTACCTATTACGCAAACAATACCGTTTTTGCCACAATCTGTAAAATCACAACTAAGCTCCGTCAGCTTATCTTTTATGATTTTAATAGTTTCTGTTAAATCAAATCCCGTTTCTGCGTTTTTGTGAAGGCTTCGCCTTATTTCTACAATTTCGTTTTTTATTTCATTGGCTTGTGTTAAATAATTACTTTTCAAACTAATCACCAATAACAATATGCCCCAAAAATGCAAAAATAAAGCCGACTGAAATCAGTCGGCTAAAAATTATTTATTAATCGGTAATATACCAAGGCTCATTGCCCATTGAATCCGTTACCTTACCTGTACCCTTTTCGACATAAACGTCACCAATAAATTTATTAGGTGTACCCGGGAGATTTGCTCTGAGCGTATAGGTATAACCGTTTGCTGATTCCTTAGACTCATTATCCTTTATAAAAAGCGCCTCTTCAGGGAAGCTCATATAGTCGGTATAGTGATCGAGAATAATATCAACGTTGGATTTGGGCTCGTTGTTAATCGGCAGAGTCAACATCTCAGTTGTGGTTTCTTTGGTGGTAGAGTTAGATTCACCTTCTGTACTCTCTTGTGTAGTCGATAAATCATCTGTAGAAGCCTCGGTCAAAGGCTCTTCGTTTTCGTCTGACTCATCATTGGATGATTCTCCACCTTGCTGGAAAGCAGACTCGGTAGTAGTTGTGTTACCACCTATATTGATATCATCTTTATTAATTGCTTTGATTACAAAAATACCTATAATAACAAAGATAATCACAAGCATTACAATCAACGTAGTATTTGCTTGTTTTTTAGCTTTTTTTGATGCTGATTTTCTTTTTTTATTAGTCTTTGCCATAGTATCACCTGCTTTTATAGTGATTTTATTATAGCACAGCTTTACATTTTATGCAATGAAATATGGTATACTTTACAAATTGTTCATCGCCTTGCTAATCACTTATCGTAATTTGCAAACAAAAACAAAAAAATCAAACTCTGCATTTGTTTCACAAAACGAAAAAAGAAAAAGCACCCTATTGGGTGCAAATCAAGGCGCAGGCCTTGTTGCCGAGGATGGTTTTAATTTTTCCAATGCTAATACTAACCTCCAAATTCAAGTTTATCGAGATAATTATATCACAAATAATATAATCACAAATAATATAAATTTGCAATGTTAACGGTTTCGTCAATCCGTTGTGTCGAAGGCACACTTCATTTACGACAAAGCCGTAACTTCATTGATGCAAAGCATCACTTCATTTGCCGTAAGGCAACTTCATTCGTTTATGTCCGTAAAATGAAGTACGGCTTGACAGCCGTAATGAAGTCAGCGGCCGGGATGCCGCTGAACGAAGTTATGTCCTGCGGACATAAATGAAAAATCCAAGTCCGAAGACTTGGATTTTTGGCAGCGGGATAGGGATTCGAACCCCAACAAACAGAGTCAGAGTCTGTCGTGCTACCGTTACACTATCCCGCTAGGAACGTTTGATATTATACTATTCCTTTACACGAATGTCAAGACAAATTTTTAAAATTTTATAATATTTTTTATCTCGTGCTTTTTTGCTTGATTTTACGAAAAAACATCAACATTCATTTAATTTAAACATCAACGTAATTGATTTAAAACCCGATTTCTGCTATAATACAAAAATCAACAAATTACTCATCAACACACATTGGAAGTGGTTTATACGAACAACAACAAGCAATATGAATATATGACCCAAACACCTATACCAAAGCTGATTTTACAGCTCGGTATACCTACAACTATAAGTATGCTTGTAACAAACATTTACAATATGGCGGACACATACTTTGTTGGTACGCTTGGAACAAGTGCAAGTGGTGCTGTTGGTGTTGTTTTCGGTCTTATGTCTATTATACAGGCCTTGGGCTTTACCCTTGGGCACGGTGCAGGCAGTATAATATCACGAAAATTAGGTGCAAAGGAGTATTCTGTTGCCAACCTTGTTGCATCTGCCTCCTTTTTCACCTCGCTTATTGTAGGCTTGGTGGTTAGCGTTTCGGGTATTATATTTATAAATCCACTTTTAAGGCTACTTGGAAGCACAGAAACTATTTTACCCTTTGCAAGAGATTACGCCTTTTTCATACTGCTTTCCGCCCCTATAATGATGGCAAGCTTTGTGCTTAACAACATTTTACGTTATGAAGGAAAGGCAGCCCTTGCTATGATTGGCCTTACAACAGGTGGTGTACTTAATATTTTTGGCGACTGGTTGTTGATTAACGTTTTTAAAATGGGAATTACAGGCGCTGCAATATCCACAGCTGTTTCACAGCTTATAAGCTTTTTTATTTTACTTTCAATGTTTTTACGCAAAAAGACACAAAGTACACTTTCAATTAAAAACTATTCAAAAAGCTTACCGTACCTTAAAGACATTGTTTCCACAGGCTTCCCAAGCTTAATGCGACAAGGTCTTTCAAGCATATCAACAATGCTTTTAAACAACTCGGCAGCCATATACGGTGATGCAGCAGTTGCCTCAATGACAATTGTAAACAGAATATGCTTCTTTATATTTGCCGTTGGCTTAGGCATCGGACAAGGCTACCAGCCTGTATGCTCCTTTAACTACGGCGCTAAAAAATACAGCAGAGTAAAAAAAGGCTTTTTCTTTACCCTGTTTACAGGCGAAGCACTACTGAGCCTGCTCGCAATTATCGGTTTATTTTTAAGCGACGGACTTGTTGGTATTTTCAGAGATGACCCTAAAGTAATTGAAATAGGCTCGTTAGCGCTTAAAATCCAACTATTTTCCCTATTTTTTCAGCCACTTTCAATATGCTGCAATATGACCTTCCAAAGCATTGGAAAAAACAAAGCTGCAACCTTCCTTTCAGCTTTGCGAAGCGGACTCGTTTTTATTCCGTTAATTTTAATATTACCAAAATTTTTAGGTCTTTTAGGAATACAAAGCACACAAACGGCAACAGATGCACTTGCATTCTTTATAACACTCCCCTTTGCCGTTTCATTCTTTAAAAAGCTGCCAAAGGAAGAGGAAGCGCCTCTCGTTGACACAGATAAGGGTATTTGATATAATACTAAACGGAGTTGATGCTAATGCCAAAAAAGAAAATATTATATCTTGATTTGTTGCGAATACTTGCAAGCTTTGCTGTAATTGCTATCCACGTTTCAACACAGAATTTTGACAATTATTCGGTTGATACATATGAGTGGGGTGCATTCAATGTATTTGACAGCCTATCTCGTTGGGCTGTGCCCATCTTTTGTATGATAAGTGGTACGTTGTTTTTAAACAAAGATAAAAAGATAAAAACACGCTCGCTCTATACAAAAAATATCAGCCGTATGCTTATTGCATATTTTGTTTGGTCAACATTCTATGCAGTTTTTAACTACGACGTAGACGTAATCGGCAAAACAGAGTTTGTAAAAAAGATTTTATTAGGCAACTACCATATGTGGTATATACTGCTTATTGTAGGCTTTTATGCCCTTGTGCCTATTTTACGACGAATTTCAGCATCAAAAGCAACAACCGAGTACTTTATTTTAATATCCATTGTAGTTACGTTTTTAATACCTGCAGTAGCATTAATTCCTGATTTTGAATGGGTAAAAACAAATGCAAACAGAGCATTTTTAAGCTTGCCGTTAGGCTATACCCCTTATTTCTTTATTGGTTACTACATTGTTAAATACGATATACCTAAATGGATGAAAAAAGTAATATACATTTTGGGTCCCCTTGCATTTATAGGTACAATTTTAGGTACGCTTGTAATTTCCCAGCTCAAGGGTAAATTCTACAGCGAATTTTACCAGTACGATTCCTTTACAGTTCTTTTTCAAAGCCTGTTCGTTTTTGTTACTGTTAAAGAGCTGTTTGAAAACGCTAATCCATCAGAAAGAACAGAAAAATTCATTTCTGCAATTTCAAAGCACACCTTTGGCGTATACCTTGTGCACACGTTCATAATATTTGAATTAAATGAGCTTTTCGGTATAAGCTCTGTAACAGTAAACCCATACGTTTCTATACCTGCTGTTATTTTGATTACCTATTTGATTTCTGAAATTATTTCAGCCATACTCAACCAAATACCACTAATTAAAAAATACCTGGTATAACAGCTACAACAAAGCACCGCATCCAATCGGATGCGGTGCTTATTTAATATTGAGTTTTAATTATCAATCAAGGAAATCGCGAAGCTTTTTAGAACGAGATGGATGACGAAGCTTTCTGAGAGCCTTTGCCTCAATCTGACGAATTCTTTCACGAGTAACGTTGAACTCTCTACCAACCTCTTCAAGAGTTTTTGGGTTACCGTCCTCAAGGCCGTAACGGAGGCTCAAAACCCTTGCTTCTCTTGGTGTAAGTGTTTTAAGAACCTCTGCAAGCTGCTCTCTCATAAGAGCCATTGATGCTGCATCTACAGGAGCCTGCGCATCCTCATCAGGGATAAAGTCACCTAAGTGGCTATCCTCCTCTTCACCGATAGGTGTTTCAAGAGAAACCGGCTCTTGAGCAACTCGGAGAATTTCACGAACCTTTTCAACAGGCATATCAAGTCTTTCTGCAATTTCCTCTGCAGTTGGGTCTCTTCCATTTTCGTGAAGAAGCTGACTGTTTGTCTTTTTAACCTTGTTGATTGTTTCTACCATATGAACAGGAATTCTGATTGTTCTTGCCTGGTCAGCAATAGCACGTGTAATTGCCTGGCGAATCCACCACGTAGCGTATGTGGAGAACTTAAAGCCCTTAGTATAGTCGAACTTATCAACAGCCTTGATAAGGCCAAGGTTACCCTCTTGAATAAGGTCGAGGAACTGCATACCTCTACCAACGTATCTTTTTGCAATACTTACAACAAGACGAAGGTTTGCCTCGGAAAGACGGCGTTTTGCCTCGGGGTCATTTTCGGAAATACGTATAGCAAGCTCAATTTCCTCTTCAGAGGTAAGAAGCGGAACTCTACCGATTTCTTTAAGATAAACCTTA
>JAZNTU010000005.1:0-7793 GCA_045591945.1 Acutalibacteraceae bacterium
AAAGATTTTATACAGTGCGGATTTTTGGTCAGCCAAGGCAAAAACGCAGCTAATCCTTTCGGATTGGCGAGTATTTTAACACAGGATGAACGGAAATCCGCCTGTAGAAAACATGGTTCGGATAATTCTTTTCACCCTATATAGCATAGAACAGGAGGGAAAATAATGGGTAATACAACGCAAAGACCTTTGTGGCAGAAAATTCTGATAATTCTTCTTGGTGGACTTCTTCTTGGCTTTTTGTGGCGCCTTCGCGGTTCACGTGGCTGGGGCTCGGAAGCAGGTGTGTTTAACGTGGGTTTTGTTTACCTGCTTTTTATCACAACTGTTATGGGGGAACGCAAAAAGCTTGATTTAGGATGGCTTTCCTTAACGGCTATGTCTTTTATTCTGACAGTACCCAGTTGGGGAACAATAGTAAATCAGATAACGGGGGTTATTCGTGAGAGCGAAGTTGAGGGTGCAGAGCATTTCTTCAGATATATTTCACCTGTGTCAGGAGCATTTATGATGTGTTGCGTAGGCTTGGGTATGGCAGGTATTTACGCAGTGCTGTTGGGCAGGGCTTTCAGCTCTCACCAATGGAAGGTGAAGGATTTCCTTTTTGTTATTGGTGCTTTCCTGGTTTTTGACACAGTTTCCAAAGCGAGTGTTTCCCATTGGATTGTTGGGCTTCTTCAGCCTGAGGCTGTGGAGCTTTTTGAGGAAGGTCTTGAAATAGCAGGTGAAGAGGGCTCTGCATATCAGGTTTATATGCAACATTTCGCTGATATTTCCTGGGGTAAAAAGATTATCGGAGGCAGAAATTATTTCTCTGAAATTCAGGCTGTTTCTGCCGCCACCAGAGCTTTGGGTGCAATACTTGCCACAAGATTTATTGTTAAAGATAAGGTTGCTGCAAAAGTGGGTGCTTTTGTATGCGGTGCATTCGGTATTTCTATAACAGTATCCAACTTGTTCTTCTTTTTTGCAAACGGTGGTTACCGTCAGCTTGGTGCACAGTATGAGGGCGATTTTTTATACGCCTGGTCTTGTTGGGAATATTTTACAGGCTTTATTGCAGGTGTTATAATTACTGCTGTTCTGATATCCTTGAAAAAAAGCGAGGACGTTCCCGAAATTGCATTTTCAAAGCTTCCCGAAAAGCCAAGGAAAATACTTGTGTTTTTAGCAGGCTTTATAGGTACGGTAGGTGTGAACCTTGTCCGTCCTGTTGCAAGGCGTTTTGAAGATAGCGCCGATACAGTATATATAATTGCAATAGCTGTGGCAGTTATTTTAACTGCAATTCTCATAGGGTTGCTTACTAAAAAAGCAGGTATCAACGCAGAGAAAATGGGTATGGAATGGCTTTCAAGGGTTTTGCTCCCTGTATTTGTAGGGTTTATGTTCTTGTCGTATTTCTTCGTCGCTTCTGCGGAACACAGGGCAATAGCTGAGGTATATACATTACATAACATACTCGTTATTATTTCAGCTTTATCGGTGCTTGCGTATTCCCTTGTGTTGCTGAAAAAATCAAAAACATAAAAATATATAAGAGCAGATTTCGGTCTGCTCTTTTTCTTTGTATTATGCAGTAAAATTTTTTACACGTATGTAACTGTGGAAATGTTGTGGAACGTATGGTATAATGGGAATAATGAATGCGAATTTGATGAGGTGCAATATGGAATACAGACAACTCCCTCACGGAAATAAAAACGAAAAATTTAGCGTGCTTGGTCTTGGTATGGGTGGAATTGGAAAGACACCTGTTGATGAAATTGAAGCAATTATACGCAAAGCCATTGACAACGGAATCAACTTTTTCGACCTATGTACGGCAGGTGCTTCCTATGCTCCTATCGGCAGAGCCATACATAATTGCCGTGACAAAGTGTTTTTGCAGGTGCATTTCGGTGCAGTATATGATGAAAACGGAGAATACGGTTGGTGCCGTGATTTTGAAACTATTAAAAAAACTTTTTTATGGGAGCTTGAGGCTCTCGATACCGATTATGTTGATTTTGGCTTTTTACATTGTGTTGATGAGGATGAGGATTTTGACAAGCTGTGTGAAATCGGTGTACTCGATTACCTTAAAGAATTAAAAGAACAAGGTGTTGTTCGTCACATTGGATTTTCTTCACATACACCGAGTGTCTCAAACAGAATTATTGATACGGGACTTGTTGATATGATGATGTTTTCAATAAATCCTGCGTATGACTTTGAGAAGGGTGATGAATACGGTATCGGTAGCGTTAAAGAACGCTTCGATTTGTTTAAACGATGTGAATGTGAAGGTATCGGCATCAGCGTTATGAAGCCTTTTTTTGCAGGCCAGCTTCTGTCTGCTGAGCAGTCCCCCTTCGGTGTAGCACTTACACATACACAATGTCTGCAGTATGCCATTGACCGTCCGGGTGTTCTTACTGCTGTTCCGGGAGTTCAGACCATGGAGCATCTTGATACAATACTGGAATTTCTCACGGCAAGCGATAAAGAAAAGGATTATTCAGTTATCGGCACATTTACGGCAGATGCTATTACAGGTACTTGCGTTTATTGCAACCATTGTCAGCCATGCACTGCAGGAATAGACATCGGTCTTGTTAATAAATATTTTGACCTTGCTCTTGCAGGTGACGATATTGCTGCCAACCACTATACAAAGTTATCGGTAAAAGCTGATGCTTGCATCAAGTGTGGTCACTGTGAAAGTCGTTGTCCTTTCGGTGTAAATCAGATTAGTAGAATGACGGAAATTAAGCAGTATTTTCACAAATGATAATATAATTTTTTTGACAGAATTAATTTGATAAATTCCAACTTATTATGTTAATTCAAATTTGATGAAAACGAGTTGTAAGTACAAAAAGGTGAGTTTAAACATAAAGTTAATTGGAGGAATTCGGATGAAAAACGTAATAAAAACAATTTCAGTTGCGCTTGTTCTTACTATTATTATGAGTATTACAGCCTTTGCAGAGCCCGGCTTTGCGTACAAGGATGAGGTGCTTACAGAATTTTCACCCAAATGGTCGCAAATACAAGCTGATGATACGGTGATTTCTGTTACACCGGGTGCAGAAATTGGTGAGCTCCGTTTTGCTTGGCTATCAAGCTCAACAGACAGCAATCCAACCTTCAAGATTTCGGAAAACAGCAATATGTCTAATGCTAAAGAGTTTGAGGTTATCACTGCCGAAGCAATCGAAAGCCTTAGGTCAAACAAGGTTATCGTAACAGGACTTGAACCGGGTAAAACCTATTACTATTCATATACCGAAAACGGCATATTAAGCGAAGCACAGCCGTTTACTGTTCAACCGGCTGATGATTTTACCGTTCTCTATATTTCCGATGCACAAATCGGACGTTCCGGTGATGAAACACTTGAAGAGATACTTGTTCAAGATACCTGTGGCTGGAATTATACAGTTGAAAAAATGCTTACAGCTTACCCCAATGCTGCTTTTGTGATTTCAGGTGGAGACCAGTTTCAATCGGCTGACAGCCTTGTTCAGATGAAGGCTTACCTTTCTCCTGAAGCTTTGCGTTCTCTGCCTGTTGCCAATACCATAGGCAACCACGATGATGATTCAACGCTTTACGGCGAAATTTTTAATAATCCGAACCAGGTTGAAGAGCTAAATCCCAGCGAAGCAGGAACGGGATATTATTACACTTACGGTGACGTGCTTTTTATTACAATCAACTCTAACAACAACCTTATGTTTGATACTGCAAAGGTTTTGCGTGAAGCAACACAGGCTTATCCGAACACCAAGTGGAGGGTTGTTACAATGCACCACAACCCTTATTCAGCTTCATTAAGTGATGATGATTTTTCAGAGGAGCGACTTTACTTTTCATCACTTTATGATTTATATGATATAGACCTGTGCCTGAGTGGACACGACCACTTTTATTCACGAACAGACGCTATGTACGCAGGTGAATTGGCAGAGGGAGAGGGCACGGTATATGTTCAGTCATCCTCGGCTTCCGGCAGTAACTATGACCCACTTCCCGAGTCAACAGCTTCGTTTACTGTTTCTGCCTTTGATGTGCGTGTTCCTACCTACACAGCGTTTAATTTTACAGGCGATGTGATTGTTGGCACAACTTATCGCACCGATACAGATGAAATTATTGATTCATTTGAAATAACCGATAATACAACGGATTCAGATAACAATTTATTTACTGTAATAATTTCATTTTTCAAGACTCTTTTTTCAATGATATAAGGATTTTTAAAGGGGATAATTAAATGCAAGGTTTTGTTAAATTTATCATCACAGCTTTTACAACTGCTTCAATTTTTTTCTCGAATTTGTTGTTTCCTGCAACAGTCTATCCCGAAAGTGCTAATTTTGATTTTTCATATCTTGAATATCCCGAGGAGGCAATAATTACACTTGAAGAGGCAGGACTTACCGAGCAGGCACTTGTAGGTAGGGCATCGGCTGAGCTGCCCGAATATGTGCAGTCCGGTGGTTATGACGACATAAACGGTATAACAATATCGCCTTATTACACGGCAAAGGTAAGTGAAACGGAAATCCCGGTTTACGCTTCGGTTGTTTTTATACGTGTTGACGATACGGGAACTCTTCACTCCTTCTCGGAAATTTATGTTGATGCAGATAAAGACTTTTCGTTTAACATTGAAATAACGGGTGCTGATGTAGAACTTAAAAATGCAATTGTTCTTCCGGAATCACACGGGGTGAAGGCTCTATGCAAAGACAACACCGTAACAGCGTCAATCAATAAAACAGGAATTTATACATTCCTTTTTAACGATGCAAACCAGTACTACGGCTATACGCTAATGGTTCGTGAAAAGGTTGATGAGGATAAAGAAATTGCCGAATACGTAGAGAAATACGGTGAAGATAATGTCTGGGTGCTTGATAAAGGCGTATATCAATACGACTATGTTAACCTTGTTGAACATAAAAATCTGGTAATTTATCTCCGAGAAGGGGCTTACGTTCTTGCAAATCACCTTTACGATATTGACTGTGTCGAGGATGAAGACAAATATTTGGAACCTACTGCACCGGGAGAAAACTCTATAGGGCTCACAAGGTATCCGTTTATCAATTTTTATAATTGTAGTAACATAACGCTTGCAGGTAGAGGCGTAATAGATATGACCCGACTTGACAGGCGTGAAAGACGTGGAGTGGTTTTCACAAACTGTAATAACATAAATGTTAGTGATGTTAAAATCATAAACTCTCCTGAATGGTCATTTATATCATATTGTTGTACCGATGTCAGCATTGATAATGTTGATATCATAGGCAACCGTGGTAATTGCGACGGCTTTGCAATATGCAATAGCCATAACGTTACAGTTGACAACTGCTTTGCAAGAGTTGCTGATGATACGTTCGAGGTTAAGGCACTCGGTGGTACAATGGATAGTAAAAACATAACCTTCACCAACTGTATCGCCTGGGGTGGATATGCAAGGTGCTTTGGTATCACGGGGGAAGTGAATAAAAAGATTTCAGACATAACCTTCCGTGACTGTTCAGTAATTTACCGTGACGGTATCTGGGATAACGACAGAATAGGCTCACTTGTTGTTGTAGCAGAGCAGACCGAAGGCAGTATTGACGGTGTGCTTTTTGAGAATATTGAAATATTCCGTGATGAGGGCAGACCAATTCTCGTAAAGATTTACGATGAAGAAGCAGAAAATTTTGAAATCAAAAATGTTGTATTCAGAAATATTTCCTATACCTCGTATATGAAGCCCAAAATTGCAGGCACAGACAGCAAAACTAACACAGTTCAGGTTGAGCTTGACGGCATTACTACTCGTGGTAAGGAGCGCACTTTTCCGAAAATGTTGTTTACTATAGGTAGATATTGTGATGTTACATCTGAATGATTTATAGGGCCAATTTAGTATCGAAAAACAAAAGTAATTAAACAATATTGTTTGATATTTAAATAGACAAACTTGAATTTGTAAACAGATAGAAAAAAGAATTTGTGGTGGTGTATTATGGTTGGGATTATGGATATCGGCGGCGGTTTAAGAGGAAACTATGTAAGCGGTATTATTGATTTTCTCCTCGATAATTCTATTGATATTGAATATTGTTTGGGCGTTTCTGCGGGTAGTGCAAATCTAATAACATACATAGCAGGTCAGCGTGGAAGATTAAAAAGCTTTTATGAGGAATATTCATTTGAAAGACAATATATGGGTATAGGTAATTATTTCTGCAAGGGAATGTATATCAACCTTGATTATATTTATTCCGATATAACAAACAGTTACGGTAAGAATCCACTGGACTTTAAATCCATAATGAAATCACCTAAAAAGTTTGTTGCCGCAGTAACGGATGCACAGACTGCTGAACAGAAATATTTTTATAAAAGTGATTTAGAATATGATGATTTTACTTTGTTAAAGGCAAGCTGTGCATTACCTATAGCAACCCGTCAACCTGTTTTGTTTAAAAACGGAAGATATTTTGATGGCGGAATTTCTGATCCGATTCCGTATAAAAAAGCATTTGATGATGGTTGCGATAAACTGATTATTTGTTTGACGCTTCCTATCAGCTATAAGAAATCAGCCTTTCCCAAATGGCTTGTCAATCCTTTGCTTTTTAAGTATCCTCGAATTGCAAAAGCTATAACAATGTCACACACATTATATCATAATAGAATAAATGAAATTCTTGAACTTGAAAAACAAGGTAAAGTACTGATACTTTATCCTGAAGATTGTTTTGGGATTAAAACGGCTACAAGAAATAAAATCGGATTAAACAAATTGTATCAGCTCGGATATAAGGATGCGGAGAATATAGAAAAGTTTTTGAATTTAGCCAAGAATTAAAAGCCCGACAAATTCCAATTTGTCGAACTAAATAATAAAACATTAAAGTGCAATGGGATATAAAATCCTGTTGCACTTTTTAAATACAAGTCTTTTTTTACAGTGGATTTTTTGATGTAGGTATGATATAATCGGTTGTACAAATCCGGATTTGCGGAGGAATTTAACAGTGGCAACCGTACTTCTTATCATTATATATATTGCGTTCATCGGTCTTGGCGTACCCGATTCTCTTATCGGCTCTGCCTGGCCCGCTATACATACAGAATTGGAAATACCCGTTGAAGCGGTAAGTGTTCTAACGCTTCTGATTTCGGGATGCACCGTTTTATCAAGTATGTTCAGTGCAGGTATCCTCAACAAACTGGGAACTGCTAAAGTTACCGCTTTCAGCACGGCTATGACTGCGGCGGCTTTGCTCGGCTACTCCTTTGCTCCGTCTTTCTGGTTTATGATTCCGTTAGCTGTTGTTCTCGGACTCGGTGCAGGCGCAATTGATTCGGGACTTAACAATTATGTTGCACTTCATTTTAAAGCGAGTCATATGAATTTTCTGCACTGTTTTTACGGCGTCGGAGTATCGCTCAGCCCTTATCTTATGTCGCAGGCTTTAGGCAATGCAGGCTGGCGTGGCGGTTACCGCTATGCATTTTATGTTCAGGCGGTTATTGCTTTGCTTCTGATTGTGTCTGTTCCTCTGTGGAAAAAGACTTCTTCGGCAGATGAAACGGAAGAAAAAGGTGTAAATCTCACGCTCTTGCAGATGGCGAAAATGCCTGAAGTCCGTCAGGTCTGGATTATTATGCTTGCAACCAACGCAATCGAATATGCCTGCGGAGTCTGGGGAAGTACATATCTTGTTTCGGAAAAAGGATTTGAGGCAAAACACGGTGCTCTTGCTCTGACCGTGTATTATGTCGGGATGTCA
>JAZNTU010000006.1:0-67346 GCA_045591945.1 Acutalibacteraceae bacterium
AAAAAAATCTCAAGGGTTTTTTCTTTAATCGTTGTTTAATTTTCAAGGTTCGTTTGCGTCCCTCTCTCAAGGGCGCCTAAAGATAATATCATAATCTTTTGCCCTTGTCAACATCTTTTTTTCGTTTTTTTAAAACTTTTTCAGAACTTTTCCACCGACCCGGGTGTTTCGATTCCCTCGTCCCCATAGCCTGTTCCAAGCCCCTGTCGATGTTAGCTTTTTAGGTTCGCGTTCGCTCCCTTTCGGGCGCCAACAGTTGAGAATTATATCACCACAAAATGGAAATGTCAACAATAAATTTCAACTTTTTTCGACTTTATGTGCTGTGCTGTCTTTCACTAAATTTTCGTAAGATTTTTTGTATGAAATGCCCAACACATCCATATCATCATATAAATCCTTCAGAGGTATAAGTACAAAATCCCTTTCTCCTATATAAGGATGAGGTACTTTCAGCTCCCAAGTATCCGAGGTAACGCCTTCACACACCAAAACATCAATATCAATTATACGAGGTCCGTTCTTCAACGTTCTTACTCTACCCATAGCTGCCTCTATGCCCAAACATGCGCCAAGCAAGGCATTAGGTGTAAGCTCGGTTTCTATTTCAACAACGTTATTATAAAAGTTACGTTGCTCAGTTATACCCCATGGAGTTGTTTCATACACCGATGACTCACGCAAAATTTTAATACCGGGTACAAGAGCAAGGCTTTCCATAGCTAGCTTTATATTTTCTGCTCTATAGCCCACATTTGTACCCAATCCCAAAACAGCCTTCATTTTATTATTTCCTCCTCCTTTATATCTTTTCTGTGTAGAGTTTGCTCAACAGCAACATATTCAAAATCTGCCTTAATAGGTGCCTCCGGCTTTTTCAAAAGAATTGTAACGCTTTCAAGCATACGATACTCCTTCAATACCTCAAAGCAAACGTTATAGGCGGCAGCTTCAATAAGGTTATAGCTTTTTTTACAAAAGACTGCTCTTACGGTTTTTACAATTTTAGCATAGCTTACCGTATCGTTAACGTCATCTGTAATTTTAGCCTTATCGGCATTCAACGTTACGACAATATCAAGATAAAAATTTTGACCATCAACCTTTTCCTCGGGGTTAACTCCGTGATAAGCAAAAAGCCTTAACCCTTTTATAACTATCTTATCCATAACACATTATAATCCTTTCACAGCATTTATCGTTTCCTTAACGTCGTGCACACGCAAAATATCCACACCGTCTTCAGCAAGGAGCCTGGCTACCGCTACACTACCCTCTAACCTTTGAGAAGGGTCGGTGGCACCTGTAAGCTCACCAATAACCCTTTTACGTGATGCACCCACAAGTAAAGGTGAAAACCTTGTTAGCACGTCGCAGCTTGCTAACAAAGCTATATCATCCTCACGACTTTTTCCAAATCCGATTCCACAATCATAACAAAGGCATTCGCTTGGAATACCAAAATCCACTGCCTTCTTTCTCATTTTTGAAAAAAATGAAAGCACGTCGGATACCACGCCCCTGTTATAGCTTACAGCATCGTCAGAAGAGCTGTTACCTGTATGCATAAAAATCCATCCACAGCCGTAGTTTTTTATAACTTCAGCCATTTCAGCTTTAAAGCATCCGCTTTCGTCGTTTATAATATGTACGCCTAAAGAAGCTGCGTACTCTGCAACAGCCGGTCTAAAGGTATCGATTGACACAGGCACTGTTGAATGCTCCAATACACAAGGCAAAAACTGCTTAACTCTTGAAAGCTCCTCTTCCTCGCTTGCCAAGGTATTACCCGGCGCAGTAGAGCAAGCACCTATATCTATAATATGGGCACCTTGTGCACAAAGCATATTTACTTTTGAAATTATTGCATCTAAAGAAAAGGCTTGTCCTCCATCATAAAAGGAGTCGGGGGTAACGTTGAGTATACCCATAATAACAGGGCCCTTCCTTTTTGCACAAAGCTCTGCAAAGGAAAACATTATTTACCACCTAACAAAAGTGACATTACCTCTGCCCTTGTACGTGCATCGCTGCGAGCCATTCCTCGCAATGCTGATGTTTGTGTTTGTGAGCCTGCCGCTTTTATGCCTCGCATTGTCATACAAAGATGCTCTGCCTCAATGATAACTGCTACACTTTTAGCCTCCAGCTCCTCATAAAGAAAATCTGCAATTTGAGTAGTAAGGCGCTCCTGCACCTGAGGGCGCTTTGCGTATACGTTTACTATTCTTGCAAGCTTTGAAAGACCTATGATTTTTCCATCAGACGGAATATAGGCAATATGAGCCTTACCGACAAAGGGCAATAAGTGATGCTCGCACATAGAATAGAGAGGTATATCTCTTACTATTACCATTTCGTCGTTGCCTTTTTCATTAAAAAGCTTTAAATGCACGTGAGCATCCTCGGACAAGCCCGAAAAAACCTCCTCGTACATATTTGCTACTCTTCTGGGAGTTTCTAAAAGACCTTCTCTGTCAGGGTCCTCACCTATAGCCTCAAGAATATCTCTGACTGCTCTTTCTATTTTTGCTTTATCCATACTTCACCTCAAAATAACACCTGGACTGTGTGCATTGTTTCGTTTCTCATATAGGAAAGTGTTGTTTTACCTGCTTCTACAGGGATATCTGCCTCGTTAAACGCATTGTATATAGCTCCCCCATTAAAAAGAGAGTTTATTGCCTGCTCTACAACAGCCTCGCTTGGGAAACGAAGCTCGACTGCAGTTTGGTTATTGTATTTTGCATTATTAACAGCATTATAAACTAAGGCTTCAAACTCAGCGCCTGAGCCTACAGTTATATACGAGCCCTCCATAACGTGGTAGTTGTGATCTGTAGCAATGGTTAAAGGCACAACCTGTCCTAAATTTCTATGCGCCTTCAAAATATCTTCCGTATTCACGTTAAAATAATTATGTAATAAAAGGTTACTTGTGCTTACAGGGTCATCCCAAGTAACATCAACAAAATAGTTTTGGCCACTTATAGTTACATAGTTCCACATATGAGGCGTGTAATTAACCCCATCCTCAGTTGCTTCGCCGGATATAAGCCTGTTATCTATATTAAGCTTATTTAACAAATACTGGAATGCTCTGGAATAGCCCTCGCAACCTGCCTTGCCCTCAACAAGACAGCCGTAGATATTATTGGAATTATTACCGGTAACAGGCTGGGCATAAACACAATGATTTATAATGTAATCGTGAACGTATTTTTCTTTTTCGTAATCGGAAGTGAATTTTTCAGCACCGGCGACAATAACCTCTGCTATAGCCTCAACCTCTGCCATACGTTGTTTATACGTGTCGTAATCAATTACGTAATCTATTTCAAAGAAGGTTTTATATCCACTTGTATACATTTTGCATTTAAGACCAAGGTTGAATAAATCCGGATTATCATATAACAACGCTCTGAAAACCCTTTGCAAATCACCGTTTGTAAGCTGGGGCACCTCAATCTTTTCCGGTTGAGTATATATTTCAGACAGTATTATACTATAAAACTTTTTCTCCTCGTCATTAAGCTCCTCATAGCAATGTCTGTAGTATCCTGTGTCATCTCCGTTTACAGGTATTATATAATCGTTAAAGCTTTGTGGCTTGAGAAAAGCGTTATAAACACCTGCAACTACACTGCCACACACAACAGCGCCAACAATAAACACTATTATTATAATAGTAATAAGCTTACCTTTTTTCACTTTCGCTTACCTCCGTTGCCTCATTCTTAATATTGTCTGAAACAAAAACCTTCATTTTTTCCTTTGATGACTTAGGCAAAAGATATTCAAGCTCATCCTTAGAAGCCATAAAATCAACAATGGAAATATCTGTATCACAATAATCAATTATAATGGAAAACGTATTATCTGCAGAGTTAAAGCGTTCCGCTGTATAAAACGCATTAAAGGCCGCGACAACTATTTCTGCATTGCCCTTTGATTTTTCGTAACCCTTTGAGGATTCGCATATGTATTTCATATACTTATACGTTTTATCAGGCGTTAAAACGTTTTCGCCTCTATTAAGCTCTAAAAACATATCGTCTGTATCATAAGTAATTTCCGTTGAGAGCTTAATGGTTATATCTCCCATAGCTCTGAAAAATGATTTATAACCGTTTTCGGTTAATATAACGTACTTATCAATTTCTATACCGTAAAAGCGATTGATAAAGCTTACTGTTTCGTTCACACCGTTTTCTACAAGCAGCCTTCCACAGCTGAGCCCCGTTTTTGAATCGGTAATGCCCTCATCAATAGGAATAACCCTTATTGTTTTATCGGCCAAATCAACAGAAATCACGTTAACAAAAAGAGTTTGTGTTTTTGCTTCATCGGTAACAGCAACGAAAAACTCATATTTGCCGGTATAGCTGACACTATCCGCCTGTGTTGTTGTAGGCGTTGCTGTAGTGCTTTCATCTTGCTTAACAAACATATTATTAAAATCGTAATTATATGAACGCCACAGCAAAAGCATTGATACCGAGCCTAAAAGAATACAAAAGCACAAAAAAACTATGATGAGAGTTATATTCCTTTTTTTATTCTTTTTATTTTTTTGCTGTAGGTCCAGGCCGTAGTTTGCCATTGTTACACCTCGTTATAATTGGATTAACACCTTTTATGCGCATATATATTAAGTATACTAAACCCAAAGGCAAAATACAAGAATAAATAAAGATTTAACTATTTGTTAAAAAATCAAGCAAGGCAATTGCATTTTCACTTGCAATCACCTTGCTATTTTACTTTTGATGAGGTTTTGAAACTAATGACATAGCCAATGCAGATAATATGGCAATGGTTATTCCACCTGCACCCGAGGTGAGAGGCCCTGTAAAAATACCTATAGCCCCCTCTTTATCAATAAGCTCCTTTGTGCCCTCGGCCATAGTTGCCCCGAAGCCTAAAAGTGGGACTGTTGCACCTGAGCCTGCAAAAGCTTTAAGTGATTCAAAAACACCAATGCTCTGCAGCACAACACCTGCAACAACAAACAAAACAAGTATTCTTGCAGGGGTAAGCTTTGTTTTATCTATAAGCACCTGACCAATTACACAGATTAATCCACCTACTATAAACGCTTTTAAAAAAATCATATTATCACCCTTATGTTTTTTGTTAGTATTTACAGAGAATGATAAAATATGTAAAAAATAAAGCTCCTTGCCTAAAAGCAAGGAGCTTAAGTTCTAAAAATTATTCTGCAACTGTTTCGCTAACGAAATCTTCGTCGAGGCAAGAGCAAGAAACATAGTTATCCTCATCGTAGCCCTGAGGAGCGTTTTTCTCTTTAATTTTGTTGATGATAACGTAAATTGCTGCAACTGCTGCTGCAATAGCTGCGATAATACCTACAACCTTAAGAACATTTTTCATATTAAAATCCTCCTTGGATTTATTTTTAACTTAATACAATTATATCATACACTATAGAAATGTCAAGCAAACATTTATTAAATTTTGGTAAAAAAAGGCATGATTATATTTTATTTTTCTGCCAATAATTTGTTCGTGAATAAACCGGTAAATTTTACTCAAGGAGCTGTAAAAATGTACTATAACAAGGTTGAGATTTGCGGAACAGATACAAGCACGTTGAAAACGCTTACAGAAAAAGAAAAAACGGAGCTACTCATAAAGGCAAAAAATGGTGATACTCGCGCACGGGAAAAGCTTATAACAGGCAACCTGCGACTTGTTTTAAGTGTAATTCAGCGCTTTGCCAACAGAGGCGAAAATCCTGACGACTTATTTCAGGTTGGATGTATAGGGTTAATAAAAGCAATAGATAACTTTGACACAAGCCACGACGTAAGATTTTCCACCTACGCAGTACCGATGATTATAGGTGAGGTAAGACGACATTTAAGAGATAATAATCCGGTCAGAGTAAGCCGTTCAATGAGAGATACAGCATACCACGCTCTGCAGGTACGTGAAGCACTAAGCAACAAGCTAAACAGAGAACCAACTATTGAAGAAATTGCAAAGGAGCTGGGCAAGGAAAAAAGCGAGGTTGTTATTGCTTTAGATGCAATTATTGAGCCACTCTCCTTTTATGAGCCTGTATACTCAAATGGTGGTGATACCATATATTTAATGGACCAGATAGGCTCCACAGAAACCGATGGTGATTGGATTGATGAAATATCTATGAAGGAGGCTATTAAAAACTTACCACCAAGAGAAAAGAAAATACTTTCTATGAGATTTATGAGAGGAATGACGCAAACTGAGGTGGCCGAGGAAATAGGCATATCTCAAGCGCAGGTATCAAGACTTGAAAAAAGCGCTATAGACTTTGTAAAGAACGGCTAATATTTTATAAACTTAAGGGAACTCAAATAATTGACTATCAGCCTACAATGTTGTATAATTTAATTAGGAGAGATATATAAATTACAAAAAGGAGGCTGTATTTATGAAGCATAAGATTATAGCTATAAGCCGTCAGTTCGGCTCGGGTGGCCGCACAGTAGGTAAGCTTGTTGCACAAAAGCTTGGTATACCCTGCTACGACCAGGAAATAATTGAAAAAATTGCAGAGGAAAGTGGCTTTTGCCCTGAATTTATAAAAGAGCGTGGTGAATACGCTTCCTCGGGAAGCTGGCTTGCAAATGCTTTTTCCGACCGTGATTACTACGGAAACTCTATTCAGGATAAGGTTTGGTTTGCACAGCGAAAGGTAATACTTGAGCTTGCCGAAAAAGGACCTTGTGTAATTGTTGGTAGATGCGCAGACTACGTTTTAGAGGATGGCTACGATTGCCTTAAGGTATTTATTCACGCTGATATGCAGGCAAGAGCAAAAAGGATTGTGGAGCAATACGGCGAAAACACACAAGCACCTGAAAGACGCCTTAGAGATAAAGACAAAAGACGTGCAGCATACTACAATTTTTATACCGACAGAAAATGGGGTGACCTTAACAATTACGACATTTGCTTAAGCACCTCTGCCCTGGGTATAGAAAAGTGTGCTGAAATAATAGCTGATATTTACAGAGGATAGTTTTATGCAGGTTAAGGTTTTTGACGTTTTGCCACAGGAGGCAAGAGATATAAGGGAAACAGTATTCATTAAGGAGCAGGGCTTTGAAAGAGAATACGATGACGTAGATTTAATTGCAAAGCACATAGTTATTTATGACGGTGATGTAGCCGTAGGAACCTGCAGAGTATTTTGGTGCGAGGAGGAAAGCTCACACCACGTGGGCAGAATAGCTGTGCTAAAGGAGTACAGAGGCAAAAGCTTAGGCAGAATGCTTATGCAAGAGGCCGAAAAGCTCACAAAAGCATTGGGTGGTAAAACACTCAGGTTAGGTGGCCAAATAAGAGCTGCCGGCTTCTATGATAAAATCGGCTATGAGCGTTGCGGCGAGGAATACCTTGATGAAGGCTATCCTCATATTCCGTTTGTAAAATATTTAGATTAGAGCATTTAAAAGGTTGCAGATTGTTTCATCTGCAACCTTTATTTTTATATCACAATTTCTAAAATATCATCAATTTTAATTTCTAAACCTTCTGCTGTTGTAATTACTCTATTGACGATATCTATTTTTTTTATTTTGCAGGTAACGCTTAAGTATGCTCCCCCGTTTTTTCTGGAATCAGGTACAAAGTAGGTTATTGTTACCTGGGATAAGGTGCTTATATTATCGCAAATATAATTGAACTTGGTGTTCAAATCAAAAATTTGCTCATCGTTCAATTCTATTTTACTATCTACAAGCCGAGCCTCCTCCTTTACGGCATCGGAATGTCCTGTTAAAGCGGCAAAGGAAGCAAACTGTGCCGCTCTGTCTAATTTAGACATTTGAGGATGGACAGAGGATACGTGGTGCTCTGCATACAAAATATTTTTATATTTTTCGTTCAAGCCTTATGACCTCCGATTTGCGCATTTCTCTCTATAGTGGTTGCGCCCTCCTTAAGATTCATACCCTTTAAAATAGCGTTTTTCCCGAATTTATTTCTAATCCGTATAACGGCGTGCTGCATATCCTTTTCTTTTTTCAAGGCGGCCTTGCGCTTTTTTCGTCTTTTTTCCACCTCGTTAAAATCCTCAAAAAGGCTAAGCTGCTCTGCCTCGGGTTCGGGAATATCTGATTCTAAAATAACTTTGTTTGCCACAATAGTTATTCTGCGAACTAAAAGCCTTTCGTTTATTATTCTGTCGTACAGCCTCATTGCTGCATCCATAATCTCTTTTGTCGATGAGGTATATTCAAAATTCTCTGTACCGTGGGCGTGCTTTGGCACCCTTCTGCCATAGTGGTCTGTAGTAACCTCGCCGTGATAGGCTCTGCTTATTTCTGAATTTGTAAGGTTTTCAATATCGTAGCCTACAGTGATTACTAACTGATTGGTGACAAGGCCTTTTTCTACAATATCAAGCACAAGCAGCTCCGTCATTTCCTGCACAATAACCCTCGCTTTTTCGCAGGTATACGGCTCCGAAAGCACCTGACCTGTAGTTAGGCTATTTGTAGTAGGCTTATATGCTTTTATATCTGCTATGGTGCAAGGCTCCCAGCCCCAGGCGTGGTCTATAAGAAGCTCCGCATTTACCCCCAACAGCTTATACAACAGCTCCTCGTTATAATACGAATTTTGCTTCCCCACAGAGCAGAGGGCAACGTCCCCCATAGTATACATTCCGTGTGCTTCAAGCCTTTTTGCTATACCCTTACCCACACGCCAAAAATCCGTAATGGGAGTATGCTCCCACATAAGCTCACGGTAGCTTTTTTCATCAAGGGTTGCTATGCGCACACCGTTTTCGTCGGCAGGAATATGCTTTGCCCTTATATCTAAAGCCACTTTACACAAATAAAGATTTGTACCTATACCGGCTGTTGCTGTAATACCCGTTGTTTTCAGCACGTCGTTTATCATCATTCGGGCAAGCCCCTGTGGTGTGGTTTTGTATTTTTTCAGATAATGGGTTGCGTCTATAAAAACCTCGTCCACAGAATAAACGTGAATATCCTCCGGTGCAACGTACTTAAGGTAGATGCTATAAATGTTAGTGCTGTATTCCATATACAGCGCCATTCTTGGTGGTGCCTGAATAAAGTCTATTTCTAAGCTTGGGTTTTCCTTCAGCTCCTCAGCCAAATATGATTTGCCTGTAAATTTTTTGTTGGGGAGCTTCAGCCTTCTTTCAGTGTTAACCTGCTTAAGCTTTGCAAGTGCTTCAAAAAGCCTTGCCCTGCCCGGTATACCGTAGCTTTTTAAAGAAGGTGAAACAGCAAGACAAATTGTTTTTTCTGTCCTTGTAGGGTCAGCAACAACAAGGTTTGTTTTTAAAGGGTCCAAGCCCCTTTCAACGCACTCCACCGATGCATAGAAGGATTTTAAATCGATTGCTATATAAACCTTTTCCACGCCTTGCGCCCTCCTTTCTTATTCCTTCAGTATTATATCAAACCAAGCAACAAAAAACAATGTAACAAGTTACCAAACAGAACATTTGTTCGTTATCCATTTTGCATAAATTTGACTAGGATTTTTATTTTTTCAACATTTAGAAAACTATTGAAATTAAATCATTTAATGATATATACTAATTGTAGTATTTACATTTATTAACAGCCGAGGTGTAATATGGATATTTTTGATGTTTTACAAATGATCGGTGGCTTGTGCCTTTTCCTTTTTGGTATGAGTTTTATGGGCGAATCCTTGGAAAGACGTGCAGGCGGAAGCCTTAAAAATCTGTTAGGAAAGCTTACAGGTAACAAATTCACAGCCTTCCTTACAGGCCTTGGAGTTACTGCCGTTATACAAAGCTCCTCTGCAACAACAGTTATGGTTGTAGGCTTTGTAAATTCAGGAGTAATGCTGCTCAGACAAGCTATAGGCATTATAATGGGTGCAAACATCGGTACAACAATTACTGCATGGATACTGAGCCTTGGTGGAATTTCCAGCGATAACGTATTTATTCAATTACTTAAGCCTACGTCATTTACGCCTGTACTTGCACTTATAGGTACTATTATGATAATGGCTGGTAAAACCACAAAGAAAAAGGATATAGGAAATATACTTCTCGGCTTTGCCGTGCTTATGTTTGGTATGGACACAATGTCCGGTGCAGTAAAAGGCCTTGCTGATATACCACAATTCCAGCAGCTTTTTGTAATATTTAAAAATCCTATATTAGGTGTTTTGGTGGGCACGGTGCTTACAGCAATTATTCAATCAAGCTCTGCATCCGTTGGTATTTTGCAAGCTCTTTCTGCAACAGGCCAAATTACGTTAGGTGCCGCAATACCGATTATTATGGGTCAAAATATAGGTACCTGTGTTACCGCCCTGCTTTCATCCTTTGGCAGCAACAAAAACGGCAAACGAGTAGCTGTTGTACATCTTTCATTTAACATTATAGGTACTATAATCTGCTTATCAATATTCGGCCTAGTATCCAGTATTTTCAAGCCTGTTATTTTAGACAACACAGCAACACATATGGGTATTGCGCTTGCACACACAGCCTTTAATATAATTTGCACAGCAATACTCTACCCTGCCTCGTCACTTATCGAAAAGCTTGCATACAAATTCGTACCACAAACAGATGATGAAAAGGAAGAAAAAATCGAAATTGACGAAAGACTTCTTGCTACACCGTCTATTGCACTTACACAATGCAATACGCTTGTAATTAACATGGCTAAAATAACTATTGACTCTTATCGTGATAGCTTATCCTTACTTGAAAGCTATGATGATAAATTAGCCGAAAAGGTACGCAAGGCAGAAAAGCTTATTGATAAATACGAGGATACTCTAGGTACCTTCTTGTCGAAATTGAGCACCCACTCTATAAGCGATAGTGGCAGCCGTCTTTCTGCTGTATTACTCAAAGTAATAGGCGACCTTGAAAGAATATCCGACCACGCGGTAAACATTGTTGAATCTGCAGAGGAGCTTAAAGAGAAGAACATTGACCTTACGGAAGCTGCTCGAAAAGAGCTGCAGCATATTATTAATGCTGTAGAGGAAATACTTGAGCTTTCATACACAGCCTTTGTAAACAACGATTACGAAACTGCTATGAAGATAGAACCACTTGAACAGGTTATTGACGAGCTTAAGGAATACCTGCGTGATTGCCACATAGTAAGACTGCAAAAGGGAGAGTGTACTATAGAGGCAGGCTTTGTTTGGTCCGACCTTTTAACAAACCTTGAAAGAACCTCGGACCACTGTTCAAACATTGCGCTTTGCATAATAGATGCAAAGGAGCATAATATGAACCACCACGCATCAGGTAAAAAGCTAAAAAAGGATAAGGAGCATTTCGTACAGCAATATTACGAATATGCAGAAAAATATTCATTTAAGGATTAATAAAGAGGTTTCCGTTAAAAAATAACGGAAACCTTTAAAATTTTACACAAAAAATGCTTTCTTAAAACACTCATTTATAACATATTTTTAGAACATTTTTCATAAGAAAAAAAATTAGTTCAATTTTCTTGACATTATCTCCCTTGAGCATTAAAATTCTATATGTAAAAAAGTTTATCAACTACAAAAGTAGTAATTGAAGGAGAGATTTATTATGAAAAAACTCTACGAAGGTAAAACAAAAGACGTATACGAGCTTGAAAACGGCAACGTTCTTCTCAAGTTCAAGGATGACTGCACAGGTAAAGACGGCGTTTTTGATCCGGGCGAAAACAGTGTTGGTCTTACAATTGAAGGTATCGGTAAGGAAAACCTTAAAACATCAATTTACTACTTCGATATGCTTAAAAAAGCAGGCATCAAAACTCACTACGTAAGTGCTGATATTGACAACGCTACTATGGAGGTACTTCCTGGTAAGGTATTTGGTCACGGTCTTGAGGTTATTTGCAGACTTGTTGCAACAGGTAGCTTTATTCGCCGCTACGGTGAGTATATTGAAGACGGCACAGTTCTTGAAGGTGGCTACGTTGAGTGCACTTTTAAGAACGATGCTAAGGGTGACCCACTTGTTACAGGTGAAGGCCTTGCAGCTCTCGGTGTTATGAGTCTTGAAATGTTCGAAAGCATGAAGGAGCAGACACTTAAAATCACAAAGATTATTGCTGACGACCTTAAGACAATCGGCCTCGACCTTTGGGATATTAAGTTTGAGTTTGGCTACAACAACGGCGAGGTTATTCTTATTGACGAAATCGCTTCAGGTAATATGAGAGTTTACAAGGGCGATACAATTGTTGAGCCTGTTGAGCTTACAAAGCTTATCCTTAACAGATAAATCTTGCAAAGCACTAAATAAGTCTATTCCCCTACAATCAAATAAGATTGTAGGGGATTTTTTAATATTTTTTTGTAACAAAAAGTACTTTAACGTGTCTAATAGTTGACCGGTCAAAAGAAAGGGTGTGTTTATATGGATGATATTGAGATAATTTATCGAAAATATTATAAATATGTAAAAAGCTACGCCCTCTCCTTGTGCCTTGATGAAGAACTTGCTGAGGAAATAACTCAAGAAACCTTTTACAAAGCCATAACAGGCTACGGTAGCTTTGACCACCGTTGCAAAATAGAAACCTGGCTTTGCAGAATTGCCCACAATATTTTTGTTAATACAAAAAGAAAAAAACAACACGAGGATATTGAAAGCATACTAAACCTTGCTTGCGATTGCAACGTGGAGGAGGACGTTTCGAAAAAAGAGGACGTTAGAAAAATACTGCGTATATCTACCACGTTAGCTTCACCTTACAAAGAGGTTTTTTATATGAAAACCTTAGGTGATTTTTCGTACAAGGTAATTGCAGATGCCTTTGGTAAAACAGAAAGCTGGGCAAGAGTTACATACTACAGAGCAAGGCAAAAAATTACAGAAAGGATGACTGATGATGAGTAATTTAAATTGCGAAGTTATAAAAGACCTACTCCCCCTTTATATTGACGGCGTGTGCAGTGAAGAAACAAAAAAAATTGTAGATGAGCACATTTCACATTGCCCGATTTGTGAGGCTGAGCTTTTAAAGCTACAAAACTCACCTGAAATTGATACCTCGCTTGATGCTAATATTGACAATGCAGTAAAAAACGCAGGCAAGAGAATTAAAAAGGGCAAGAAAAAAGTGGTTATAAAAACACTTTCAATCATAATGGCTGTGCTTCTCGTTATAGGAATTGCCGCATACCTCATTGTGCCCGTTAAGGTTGCTTACAACAATTACTGCGATGATGGATATCTGTATTCCCTTTGTGGTATGGTTGATATAGAAATTTCAAATAAACAAAGCACTAATTATCAAGGTAAATATGCTGACGTTTATATACCTGCCACTCTTGGTAAATATACTGCAACAGAAATTACAGACGGAAACAAAATAGTTTTTGAAGACGGAAAAGAGCTTTATATTACGTATATACCAACAAGCAAAGAAAACGTGCAACCCTTTTATGAAAACGTTGGTGTATTCGGAATAGGTGGAGGTAGCAATTTCCCTTATTTCAACCCTATAATTAAAAAAGGACTTGAATATATGGATATTGACCCGGATACCTTCTATTACGATAGTAAATTGTACTCAGTACTTTTACATTCCAATGAAAGCTGGACAGACCACAACGTACCTTTAAACCCGAAGGAATTTGCAATGTGGTACACGTATTTTGTTTTGTTCACTAACATAATGCCCTGTGCTTCTCCCGGTATAAATTACTATATCCATGCAGAAAACGACACTTTAAGAGGCTGGGGCTGGTCAGGCTTCAACGAAGAAATAGGAAACAAATATGTAATAAGTCTTCAACCTAAAGATGATATTTACGGTAACTACAACTTTATTTTTTCAGGCTTCCAAAGGGAAGAAATGCTCGAAATTGCAGAGTCCATAGTACTTAAATAAAAGCACAAAAAATCCTTCAGCACTTATGTACTGAAGGATTTTTTTATTATTATCTGTTTAGATAGTTTTTAAATACTTGATGCTCATCTCTATACTGCGAGCGAATTAAAACAAGTTAATGGTGTGATAATTATTATTTTTAAAACTTTATAAGATTGCGCCAGGAACGCAGTTTTAACGAGCGACGCTGTATTAAGATACTGCGAGCGAATTAAAACAAGTTGATGGTGTGATATTATAAAGTTTTCAGGTAGTTGATGCTCATCTCTGCACATTCCAATGGTGTTTTACCCATTGATGGGTCATCCTGCTCAACTACTACCCAGCCTGCACCTGCTTTTTCGGAGGCTGCAATAATCTTTTTCCAATCCTGGCAGCCGTAACCAACAGGGCGGAATTCAAATGTGTTTTCAGACTGTGCAGTTTCTTCCTCTTCAATGCCTATAAGCTTGTAGAGTGGGCCGTTACCCTTCTGGCCTGCAAAGTCCTTAAGGTGAACAATAGGTGCTCTGCCTGTGTATTTTTCAACGTATGCTGCAGGCTCCTCGCCACCAACGTTTACCCAACAGGTATCAAGCTCTGTTTGAAGCAAATCTGCAGGGATTGTGCTGTAGAGAATATCAAGTGCATATTCGCCGTCTATTTTGAGAAATTCAAAATCGTGGTTGTGGTAGAGAAGCAAAAGTCCCATTTTCTTTGCTGCCTCACCAATTTTGCGAACACCCTCTACTGTTGCAGCCCAGCCATCTGTACCCGGACGGCACTCCTCTGTAAGGTATGGTACAACAACGTATTTACAGCCCATATCCTTATAATCCTGCAATACTGCTTCAGGATTTTCAAGCATATCGTAGTATGGCACATGAGCAGATACGGGAGCAATACCGATTTCATCGCAGATTGCTTTAACCTCTTTGCCTGTTTTGCCAAAAAGACCTGCAAACTCTACGCCCTCGTAGCCCAGCTCTTTAACCTTTTTTATTGTGCCGATAAAATCTTTCTCCATATCGTCACGCACTGAATAAAGCTGAATAGCTATTGGTAATTTCATAGTAACTCTCCTTTAAGTAATTTTACAATAACATATTACTCTAAAAATCTTTATATTTCAAGATGTTTATTGACAAAAAGTTGTTGCAGGTTATATACTATTATCTATACAAATATCTACACAAAAGTTATGTAAGAAAAGAGGCTACACCTATGAAATATATTGTTGTTTTATACGATGGAATGGCAGACTACCCTGTCCCTGCGCTTGGTGGCAAAACACCTATGGAGCTTGCTAAAAAGCCGTTGCTTGACAGCCTTGCCCGTAATGGCGAAATTGGTCTTGTAAAAACCGTTGCAGAGGGACTTAAGCCGGGTAGCGATATTGCTAATATGAGCGTTTTAGGCTACAACCCCAAAGACTGCTACACAGGCAGAAGCCCCCTTGAGGCTGTAAGCATTGGTGTTGATATGCTTGATACCGATATTATTTTCAGAACAAACCTTGTTACACTTTCAGAGGAAGAAAATTACGAGGATAAAACAATGGTGGATTACAGCGCAGGCGATATTTCCACAGAAGAAGCTCGTGAAATTATAAAGAGCGTGCAAGAGCATTTCGGTAATGATATATTCAAATTCTACGGTGGAGTTGCATACCGTCACTGCCTTGTATGGCACGGTGGCACCCTTGATTTAGGCAAAATGACACCTCCACACGATATTTCCGGCAAGGTAATCGGTGAGCACCTTTCCACAAGCGAAAATGCTAAAGAGCTTATTGCTATGATGAAGGAAAGCTATGCATTCCTTATGAAGCACCCTGTTAACAAAAAGAGAATTGCTGAAGGTAAGCGTCCTGCAAACTCAATTTGGCTTTGGGGTGAGGGCACAAAGCCTGCACTTTCAAACTTCAAAGAAAAATATGGGGTAGATGGCTCTATTATATCTGCAGTTGACCTGCTTAAGGGCATTGCAAAGTGTGCAGGCATGGCTGCCCCTGAAGTAGATGGTGCAACAGGCTACATAGACACAAACTTTGAGGGCAAAGCAGAATGTGCAATAAAAGAGCTTGAAACGAAGGATTTTGTTTACATTCACCTTGAAGCACCCGATGAGTGTGGACACAGAAACGAGCCTGAAAACAAGGTTAAGGCTATTGAGATTATTGATGAAAAAATACTCGGCAAGCTTTTACCTGCACTTGAAAAATACGATGATTTTAAAATCATGGTACTCCCTGACCACCCTACACCTATTGTTACAATGACACACGCCTCTGACCCTGTGCCATATATGATTTACCAAAAATCGAAGGCAACAGATAACGGCATAGCCTCCTTCAATGAGGAAACTGCTAAATCCACAGGCAACTTTGTAGAAATAGGCCATACGTTAATGAATAAGTTTATAGGCTAACATATAAAAAAACACCTTGGAAAACCAAGGTGTTTTTTTAATTTAAACCTAAATATGTAATTAAGCTTCTTCTCTTCTCTTGTTGAAGCAAGCTTTACAGTATACAGGGCGGTCCTCACGTGGCTTGAATGGAACCTCATCCTCACAACCACAGTCTTCGCAAACGATTTTAAATCTCTCACGTTCGCCTCTTGCTGCTGCTTTACGTGCATCGCGGCAAGCTTTACAGCTCTTTGGCTCGTTTACTAAGCCCTTTTCTGCATAGAATTCCTGTTCGCCGGCTGTGAATACAAATTCGTTGCCGCACTCTTTACAGATGAGTGTTTTGTCTTCGTACATTTTCGCTACCTCGCTATAATAAGATGTTGCCCTCTAACGGAATTGCACCGCCACCTTTTGAAACGTTGCGGATAATTCCGTAACTTTACAATGCTCTGCTTTTTGAGCTAAGAGGACTTATATATTAACTTATTCAGTTAATGCACTTTTTAATTTTTTTCGGGCACGCTGAACGGCATTATCGACTGCCTTTTCGGTCATACCTAATTTTTCACCAATTTCGGCATAGCTCATACCACTTGCCCTGAGGAATATAACTGTTTTTTCTATTTTTGAAAGAGATACCTCGCACTCGGCAAGCACTCTGTCAAGCTCCTCGCTGCCTATAACTAAATCGAGAGGGTCGCTGTTAGGGTCAACCGAAAGTGATTCTTGTGTTTCATCGTCGACTAAAACCTCGGGGGCAGGTGTTGTTGCTGCAGAGGAAATACTGTTGCTCATACATTTTGAAGCAAAAGCCTTAAAGGGCACGCCCTTTGAAGGGTCAAAGGCTTTAACTGCATTTAAAAAGCCAAACATACCCTCTTGAATAAAATCTTCAGCCTCAAGATACGAGGACCTTGTAACCTTAGGATTTATTTTAAGATAGCGAGATGCAAGCACATTAAACGCAACCTCATCGCCACTTTGTGCCAAGGTTGCAAGACGGTCATCTGACAGACTGTTGTAATCAATCCGTTTTTTACCGCCCAAAAAATCACCCACTAAAATACATTGTTTTTATGAGAATATCACATTTTTGTTAAAATGTCAAATATTTTTTGACTTTTTGCATATTTTTTTGTACAAAAAACAGAATATTGCGTTTTTCGACAAAAAATAAAGCAACAATCCCTATTACGACTGTTGCTTTATGCTACTGTATTTAATTTTTCATATTCGGTATACACGGCTTTATCCACCTTGTACCATTTACCTTTAATTTTCATACACCAAAAATCCTTATATATACTGGTGTACTCCCCGTTTTCGCCCTTGCAGTAAACCTCAACGTTAAGAATATCTACCCTTGAAGGCGTTTGGATATACGAAAACTTTTCTTCAAGCATTTTTTGATATTCGTTAAGCTCGGACTCTGACAAGGTTTTGAAGGATTTAATAGAATACGTCAGCTTATAATCCTCACCACAGTTTTCTTTATAAAACTCGTGGCTTTCGTGCATAGGAGCTACCATGTTTTCAAAGGTTTCCTGCTCGCCGTAATATCTGTTTTCTTTTTTATATTCCTTTATTCCATCGTCATAAAGGGAATAATAAAGCTTTTCATCCTGCGCAGTTATTGAGGCAACAAAATTTTTAACAACCTTTTCAGGCTTTGAGCCCGTTATAGTAGCTGTAAAAATGGCTGCCAGGCTTAACACAAGTGCAAAAATGAGCAAACCACCAACTATAAGCTTAAAGGGTAACGGCCTTTGCTTTTTGTTTTTCTTTTCGAAAACTGACGGTTGACGCTTCTTTTTTGGCGCAAGCTTTGCACCACAATATGCACAGTTAACAAAATTTTCGGGACTCTGCTTATGACACTGTTGACAGTACAAGCTTACACCTCCTTAACTTTTCCATTAAACAAGCCGTAGAAAGAAACCCTTCTACGGCTTATGAATTACAGTTTATACCGTAATTGAATTATTCAGCAGCTTCCTCTGCAGGAGCTTCTTCAGCAACAGGAGCTTCTTCAGCAACAGGAGCTTCCTCAACTGTCTCTTCAGGGAGAAGAGCACGAATTGAAAGGCTAACTCTCTTTCTTTCCTCGTTGATTTCAGTAATCTTAACCATTACCTTCTCACCGATTTTAAGTACGTCTGCAGGCTTTGCAACGTGCTTGTTAGCAATCTGTGAAATGTGGATAAGACCGTCTACACCAGGAATGATGTGAGCGAATGCGCCGAAATCTGTAAAGTTTGCAATTTCAACCTCAACCTCGTCGCCAACTGAGTACTTGCTCTTGAAGATTTCCCATGGATTATCCTCAAGCTTTTTGTAGCCAAGAGCAATCTGCTTCTTTTCTGGGTTGAGAGCCTTAATTGTAACCTCAACCTCATCGCCAACGCTAACAACCTCTGATGGGTCTTTGATTCTGCTCCAAGAAAGCTCGGAAATGTGAATCATACCGTCAACGCCACCGATGTCAACAAAAACGCCGAACTTCATAATGGACTTAACTACGCCCTTACGAACCTCACCAACCTGAGCTGTTGCCCAGAATGCTGCTTCTGCTTCTTTTCTTTCTTCTTTGAGAACTGCACGGATTGAACCAACTGCTCTTCTTCTCTGCTTGTTAACTTCAATAACCTTGAATCTAACAGTTGTGTGAAGAAGGTCTTCAAGCTTGTCATTGCGATTTGCAGTAGCAAGTGAAGCAGGGATGAAAAGACGTGCATTGTTTGAAACAACGATAACACCACCGCGTACAACCTCTGTAACAACGCCTTCGAGAATGGTATCTGTTCCTTCAGCGCTTACGATTGTATCCCATGCTGCGATAGCATCGTAACGTTTCTTGGAAAGCATTGTAACGCCTTCCTGGTCGTTTGTTTTCATGATGATAAGGTTAAGTGTATCGCCAACTTTGAGTTCAGCTCTTGGATCTGCATTAGGGTCATTACTATATTCGCTGTAAGGGATATAGCCAGTCTGCTTCCTGCCGATATCAACCTGAATCTCTGTTGGAGAAATGCTCAATACTACGCCAACAACCTTCTGGTCATTGTTCATACTACTGAGTGATTCCTCTAATGCAGCTTCAAAATCAAAGCTATCTGCTGCAGAGTCAAGCACACTTTCCTCCTCAATCATATTGTTTTCCTTGAGAGTTTCGGACATGGTTTTATGTACCTCCTTTATAATACCGGCGGGAGTAGATGCACCCGCAGTTAAACCGACGACGTTGAAGCCTTTGAGATTGATACCGCTTAACTCTTGGGCTGTTTCAACAAGAAAGGATGGGCAATTTTTTTCACACACACCTAAAAGCTTACGTGTGTTTGATGAGTGCCTGCCACCAACTATGACCATTGCATCACAGCTACGGGACAAGGCCTCTGCCTCATTCTGTCTTTCTTCGGTCGCACTACATATTGTATCAAATATTTTTACATTTGTACATAGTAATTTTACTTTTTTTACGGTTTTTTTCCATTCTTTTATGCTAAAAGTTGTTTGTGAAACAAAAATAACAGGCTTTTGAGAAATATACGGATTACTTTCAATAAGTTTACACAGCTCATCCTCATTGCCAACAACGAAGCTTTCACCTTTAGCACAGCTTGTTATTGCCTTTACCTCAGGATGATTACAGTCACCTGCAATAAGGGTTACAACCTCCTGGGAGGAGTTATCCAGTATAATTTTATGAATTTTTTTCACAAACGGACAAACTGCATCTATGTATTCACAACCACAGTCCTCTACTGTTTTAAGCACGTCCCTTGTAACGCCGTGGGTACGCAAAACAAGAACCGTACCCTCCTCTACCTGCGATGGGCTTTCAACAACCTTTACGCCCCTTTGCGCAAGGGAATCTATAACCTGCTGATTATGTATAATAGGCCCCAGCGTAGCAACACTGCGCCCCTCCTCAACAAGCTCTTCAATAAGCTTTATGGCTCTGTCAACACCAAAGCAAAAGCCTGCTTTTTCTGCTAAAATAACGGGCATTATAAACGCTCCTTGATAATATTAAGAATATACTCAATTGATTCTTCAAGAGTAAGCTTTGTTGTATCTACAAGCACAGCATCCTCAGCCTTTTTTAACGGAGCAATTTCTCTGTGAGTATCCTGATAATCACGAAGCTCTATTTCTCTGAGAATTTCATCGTAATTCACCTGCTGACCCTTTTCGATAAGCTCTTTATAGCGCCTGTCTGCACGAGCCTCTGCTGATGCTGTAAGATATATTTTGATTTGTGCTTTTGGGAGCACAACTGTACCTATATCTCTGCCATCCATAATGCAGTTATTGTTTTGTGCAATACTGCGCTGCAGCTCAAAAAGAAATTCTCTCACCTTCGGAATAGCAGAAACGTTTGAGGCTGCCATAGAAACCTCGTTTTGGCGAATAGCTAAGGAAACGTCCTCTTCACCGAGAAAAACTCTTTGCTCACCGTCTACAAAGCGAAGGGAAACGTTAAGGCCTTCAAGTGTTGAAACAACCTCTTCCTCGGACTTTGTATTTTTGCCAAGCTTTAAGGCGTTTAAGCCTACTGCACGGTAAAGAGCGCCTGTATCAACATAAATAAAGCCAAGCTCCTTTGACACTCTTTTAGCTATTGTGCTTTTGCCTGCACCTGCAGGGCCGTCAATTGCAACATTAATCATAACTATTCTCCTTTATATACTGCTACCTGCCAAATGGCCCGTTGCAAACGCTATTTGCAAATTAAAGCCACCTGTATAGGCATCAACATCTATTACCTCACCTGCAAAATACAAGCCATCCACAAGCTTGCTTTTCATGGTTTTAGGGTCAATTTCTGAAACGCTTACGCCACCCGACGTGATAATTGCCTCTTCTATAGGTCTGAAATCAGTTACAGTAAGGCGTATATCCTTAAGAAGATACACAAGTGTTTCACGCATCTCCTTTGTTACCTGGTTAGATTTTATATTACCGTTAAGGCCCGATAATTTAACAATTATAGGTATCATTTTACGTGGGAGCATAAGAGAAAGGGTATTAAAAAGATTTTTATTTGAACACTCAAGCAAATCTCTTTGCAGCCTTTTATCTAACTGCTCGTGAGTTAATGCAGGCTTAAAATCTATATGGATAACGTACCTGCCCTTTTCCATATTTCGCATATGGGAGGAGGCAGAAAGTATCATAGGACCTGACACACCGAAGTGGGTGAAAAGCATTTCGCCAAAATCCTTGTAAACTGTTTTAAAGGTTTTCGTATCTTCAACCTGTATTTCTACGTTGCGAAGGGAAAGACCCATCGCTTCTGTGCACCAGCCCTCGTGACATTCAAGAGGAACAAGTGAGGGCTTAAGCTCTGTTACGGTGTGGCCTGCTTGCTTTGCAAAGGTATAGCCGTCACCCGTTGAGCCTGTTACAGGGTAAGATTTACCACCTGTAGCCACAAGCACGTTATCTGCATAGTGCTCTGCGCCATCCTCTGTTTTACAGCCTTTAACGGCTCCATCCTCAATAATAAGCTCAGTAACCCTTGCAGTTTTTCTTTTAACGCCGTTTTGGGTAATATATTTATTAAGGGCATCTACAATATCAAGTGCTCTGTCGGAAACAGGGAAAACTCTGTTGCCCCTTTCAATTTTTAACGGTACACCAAGCCCTTCAAAAAAATCTATTGTATCGTCTGTTGTAAACCTTGAAAATGCGCCGTAGAGAAACCTGCCGTTAACAGGCACGTTTGCAATTAAATCGTTTAAAAGCGGGCAATTATTGGTAACGTTGCACCTGCCCTTGCCTGTAATTGCTACCTTACGTGCAAGCTTATCGTTACGCTCAAAAAGTGTTACGCTCAATCCGTTTTTGGCGGCTGTACCTGCTGCCATAAGGCCTGCAGCGCCACCACCGATAACTATTAAATCCATAAATTTTCCTTTACCAAACTATAATCTTATCTGTCATTTCCTTGCCGCAAATATCAGGCTGTGGTAATGCGAGCGAAAACAAATCTCTCGCAGTACACTCAAGGTCGAAAAGTCTTTGGGCAGCCACGTTTAATTCTTTAAGTTGTGCAGGCTTTGTAACAATGGGAAGTGTAGCCTTTTCTTTAGCATCTTTTAAAAGCCTTGCGCCCTTTTCATTGAAGCCCAGCACCCTAATATACGGCACGGGCAATTCAACCTCTTGCTTGGTTATACCGAGAAACGCACAAATAATTATTCTTCTTATTCTTGAAAGAGTATACCTTTTTGTTTTAACTTTTTCAAGTACCTCGTTAAGAGTTGATGAGCCTCGCACGGCTGTATAGAGCCTGTATTCAAGCCCTTCGCTTACATCGCTAAGCCTTGAAAAATCCTCAACGCTCATTGTACGCAGCTTATAAAGAATGGCGGCCTCCAGCTTTTTAAAATCAGCAGGAGCCTTGCCCTCACCCATTACCTTTTGTAAAATGCTGTAGGTTTCGGGTGGTAAAAAGGTTTTAGCACTTTCGTTATTTAAAAGCATTTCTCTCACTGCAGAGGCAGAGCAGATATCACCCACAGCTTCCTTAGAATCATGAGAAGCACCTATGCGTTTGATTGGGTTAATATCCATACAAAAGCCGTTTTTGATAATTGCCTTTGTATACTCAACGCCAAGTATATCGTTAGGTGTAGAAATTATTTGAGCAAGGCTTTTACCAAAGCTCTCCTCGAGAGCCTTGCAACGTGCCTCGGGGTAAGAAACACCCTCCTGCAAATATTTTTGAACAAGTAAATCAAAGCCTTCATCAAGTAAGGCTGTGGCGCACTCCTTAATAAGCTCTTTACTGCCACACTCCGAGCCAAAGCCCAGTGCATCAACAACCCCTAATGCTGATAGCACTGCTACACCTGCAGAGGCAAACCTTTCCGCTGAGGCTGTTGCGTATGGCACGGGCAGAGAGAGGACTAAATCCACACCATTGGCAAGAGCCATTTGTGTTCTTACGTATGGAGAAGCACAGGCGCACTCGCTACGCTGAACAAAGCTTTCAGACATTACTGCAGTTACGGTATTTTCGCCACCGTTTTTTAATGAATCAACAATATATTTGTGACCGTTGTGAAAGGGATTAAATTCCGCCACAATTCCGTAGTTCATTCGGCTCCTCCTTTTCTTATTTTATATTAAGTAACACTTGAAAAACTTTTATTTAGTGGTATAATAATATTTTGGTAAGTATATTTTACACAATAACAATCGGTTTAAATTTCCGAAAGAGAAATTTAGCCTTATATTTGGAGGTATATTAATGAAAATTCTCGTAATTAACTGCGGAAGCTCCTCTCTTAAGTATCAGCTTTTTGATATGGACGGAGAAAAAGTTCTTGCAAAAGGTATCTGTGAATCAATTGCTACAGATATGAGCCACACAAAGGGCTCAACCTTTGACGGCAGAAGCTTTGATGAATACGTTGACATTCCTGACCACAAGGTTGCCTTCAACATTGTTAAGGATGCTCTTACAGTTGGTGATTGCAAGGTTATTGACTCACTTTCAGAAATCAATGCTATCGGCCACAGAGTTGTTCAGGGTGGCGACCTTTTCACAGAGAGCGTGCTTATTAACGACGACGTTCTTCAAAAGATTGATGACCTTAGCGCACTTGCTCCACTCCACAACCCTGCACACGTTGTAGGTATTAAGTGCTGCAACGAGGTATTTGGCGACAGCGTTCCACAGGTTGCTGTATTCGATAACGCATTCCACAGCACAATGCCTGCTACAAGCTACATTTTCCCAATTCCATACAAGTACTACGAGGAAGACCACATTCGCCGTTACGGTGCACACGGCACAAGCCACCGTTTTGTTGCATTCAGAACTGCTGAAATTGTTGGTAAAGACCTTAAGGATATTAAGCTTATCACCTGCCACCTTGGTAACGGCTGTTCAATTACAGCTATTAAAGACGGCAAGGTGCTTGACACAAGCATGGGTCTTACTCCTCTTGATGGCTTTGCAATGGGTACACGCTGTGGTGGTATTGACCCATCTGTAGTAACGTACATTATGAAAAAGCACAACCTTTCACCTGATGAAATGGATAAGGTTATGAATAAGCAGAGTGGTGTTCTCGGTGTTTCAGGCGTTCACTCAGATGACAGAGCTGTTAAGGCTGCTGCACAGGAAGGCAACGAGAGAGCAAAGCTTGCAAGAGATATTCAGTGGTACCAGATTCGCAAGTGCATCGGCTCATACATTGCTGCTATGAACGGTGTTGACGTTATTGCATTCACAGGTGGTATTGGTGAAAACTGTATCGACCTTCGTGAGGACGTACTCAAAAACCTTTCATACCTTGGTATTGAGCTTGACGAAAAGGCAAACGAGGTTCGTGGCGAAGAAATTGAGCTTACAAAGCCGGGCTGCCCTGTTCGTGCATTCGTTGTACCAACAAACGAAGAGCTTGCAATTGCAAGAGATACAAAGGCACTTTGCGAATAATTAAACTATCAAAAGTTAAATCCTCCAACTGTTCATAGAACAGTTGGAGGATTGTTTTATACATTTTTATCCACCAAACACGTCGGATTCTATGTAGTCTACGCCGAGGGCACGGCAATAGTTGAGGGAAATAATGTCGTTTGCAGTCCAAAGGCCAACCTTTAAGCCTTTATCGTGGAATTCCTTAACCATTTTAGGTGTTGCTGACTTATAATCTGCATCAATATCAAAGCCATATTCAAGGCACTTGTGGTAATCACCACAATCCTTACTCCAAGTAAGCATTATTTGAAGCTTTGGGAAAGCGTTGTGTGCTTTAACAAGGTTTTCAAACTCGAAGGATTGAAGTGAGCACATTGAAAGGTCGTAAATTTCATCTGCCATAGTGAAAAGCTCGTTTATCTGCTCATCTGTAAAATCACCCTTAAGCTCTATAAAGCAAACCATATTTGCATCTCGGCAAATCTCCAAATATCTTTGGAAGGTACAAATATAAACTACCTCATCACTTTTTTTATTAAGCAACGGCTTTGCTGAAAGCTCCTCGCAGGTTGCCTCGGCAACTAAAAGCTGGGTGCCGTCTGCAAATTTTGCTTCATCGTTGTGGTTAACAACAAACACACCATCCTTTGTGATGCGCACGTCGGTTTCAATACCACCTGAGCCATTGGCTACTGCACCTAAAAAGGATGCTTCTGTATTGTCAGGGTGCTTTGAGCTGTAGCCTCTGTGGCCTATCATACAAACGTCCTTGTGGAGCTCCTTGTTAATAAAGTGAAATGCTACTGCAGCACCTGCAGCCACACCTGTACCGATTGCTATGTTTTTAATTATTTTATTCATTTTAAATTACCTCATATAAATATGTGAAATTGCTTCAAAAATTTTATTGTGTGGGCCGTACCTTACAGGGAAATCGTACCAGCTTACCTTTGTATGGATGCTCTTTTCGTGAGAGAAGGCCATAAAGCCTGCCTTACCGTGGTAGCTACCCATACCACTTTCACCTACACCACCAAAGCCGAAGCTGTTAATGGCAATCTGCATTATTGTATCGTTAACACAGCCACCACCAAACTGACAGCGCTCTATAGTTTCGTTAATTCTCTTTTTATCCTCAGAGAAAATGTAAAAGCCTAATGGCTTTGGCAATTTAGCGTATATCTTATAAAGCTCCTCGTAGGAGTCGAAGGAAAGTATAGGAAGAACAGGTCCAAAAATTTCCTCCTGCATTACTGCATCATCCCAGGTTACGTTATCCATAACCGTTGGTGCTATTTTAAGCTTTTCCCTTGAAGCCTGTCCACCGAAAATCACTTTATCTTTATCTATAAGCTTCATAATTCTGTCAAAGTGCTTTTCGTTAACTATTCTGCCGTATTCGGGGTTATTAAGAATATCATCGCCAAGCTGAAGCTTGATTTGCTTTAAAATTTCTTTAACTAATTCGTCCTTAACACTGCTGTGGCAAATTACGTAATCGGGCACAACACAGGTTTGACCGCAATTGAGAAATTTGCCGAATACAATTCTTCTTGCAGCAACCTTGATTCTTGCTGTTGAATCAACAACGCAAGGGCTTTTGCCACCTAACTCTAACACAACAGGGGTAAAGCTTTCTGCTGCGTGATGCAAAATTTCTTTACCTACAGCCTGGCTGCCTGTAAAGAAAATCATATCAAATTTTTGGTTAAGTAGCTCTTTGTTTTCTTCCCTGCCACCTGTTACAACGGCAATATATTCTTCAGGGAAGCACTCTGTAATAATCTTTTTAATAATTTCGCTTGTTGCAGGTGAATATGCGCTTGGCTTAACAATAATTGTGTTACCTGCTGCTATAGCATCGCTTATAGGAGTCATTGTTAAAAGGAATGGGTAATTCCACGGACTCATTATAAGCACGTTGCCGTATGGCACACACTTTTTGTAGCCACTGCCAAGCACCTGACCTACAGGTGTATATATAAGGTGCTTTTTTGCATAGGAGCGTGTATGGCGAATCATATAATTAAGCTCCATAAGCACAACGCCTGTTTCACACATAAATGCATCAAAGGAGCATTTACCCAAGTCCTTTTCAAGCGCCTGTGTAATCTCTTTTGCGTACTTTTTTATACCTTTGTATAATTTAATTAAATTTTTTATACGAAACTTAACGGGCAAGGTTGCGCCGCTATTAAAATACTCTCTCTGCTTTTGTACCAAAGCCTGTATTTCCAAAATAATCCCCCTCAAGAAGTTAATACCTTTCTATTTTAAGGTACAAAGCTCCGTTTGTCAACAAAACCTCACAAGGATTGGCGTGATACTCTTAACGGAGTATCACGCCAGTTCTATTCGCCTGCGGCGAGTTCTATTGCTACGCAGTGTTATTCGGTTTACGCCGAGTGATATTTGCTTCGCAAGTTTATGGGCGAATAGAATATCACTGAAGCCGCAAGGCTTCAATATCACTTTCTTTTGGAAATATCTCGCCACAGGCGAGGTTTTTTCAAAAGAAAATATCACGCTGACTTTAGTCAGCATATCACTTAACAGACAAAAAGAAAGAGAAGACTCGTTAATATACGAATCTTCTCTTTTCTGTTGTCAGTGGGTTTGGGCTACTGCCCAACTGAATTTGTGCATACAAATGCGATGCTGGTTCTTAACAGAAACAGATGTGATTACAAATTTTCCGATAAGAACAACACCGATTTCCTTGTGAGGTTTTGTATCGTTGAATTAATTTAATTATTCAGTCCTGAGTGCTTCAACAGGGTCCTTCTTTGCGGCAATTCTTGATGGCACAAGACCTGCTATAAGAGTAAGGGCAACGCTTATAAGAATAAGAGCTATTGCACCAACAACGGGAAGCTCTGCTTGTGCAGGAATCTCTACCACGTAGCGTAAAAGAAGGTTTATTGGTATTTCCAAAATCAAGGTGGACAGTATACCTATAACACCTGCGCCGAAGCCCACAACAATAGTTTCGGCATTAAATACTCGGGCAACGTCCTTTTTAGATGCACCGATTGCACGAAGAATACCAATTTCCTTTGTTCTTTCAAGCACGGAAATGTAGGTAATAATACCAATCATTATTGATGAAACCACAAGAGAAATTGCAATAAACGCAACAAGCACGTAGGTAACGACGTCAATAATTGTTGTAATACTGCTCATAAGCACGCCTATATAGTCGGAAACCTGTATTTGCATTTCCTCGTGGCCATCCTGAGCAACTCTGTCGTTATAGTAATTTATAAGCTCTGCGAGCTGTTCCTTGGACTCAAAGTTTTTAGGATAGAAGCATATCATTGAAGGTGCATCAAAGGTTGAATAGCCAAGCTTTGAAAGCGTACCCTCATAGGAGCTTTTTGAAGCCAACGTATCAACATATGCTTGCTTGAGTGCCAAAACCTGCTCATCGGAAAGGAAGCCCTCCATAAGCTTTTTTTGAAGGTCGCTCATATTATCAAAGCCGAACATTGCTGCCATATTGGTCATATCAACCTCGGCTAAATCCATATCCTCTGCCATAGACATAAACGGCTTAATATCAAGAAGGTTGTAGTCGATTATGCTCATATCAACGTCTGCTAAATCAAAATCGTTAACAGTAAGGTTTGAAAATTCAAAGCCTGTTATAACGTCTTTATTTTTATTAGCAAGCTGTTCAACAACAACGTCTTTTTTCGCTGTTTCTTCTATTGCAAAATCCATAAGGTCACGAAGGTAGCCTATACCACCAGTACCTATTGAAAGCGTGTTATCCTCATCGGGCTTAAGAATACCTACAATCTTAATCTTTTCACCGTTATCAACAAGGTTTTTAACGTAAAGGGTATTTTCGCTGTTATCTACCCAAAGACCTGTTTTAGCATCCTTTTTATAATAGTCAGCATTAAGCACGAGGCTGAATTCCATATCAAGAATTTCATCGTAGGAATACTTTGTAATATCGTCTGTACCCATGCTTTCGCCACTGGCAAGCGCTGCCATAACCTCTTTACCGAAGGCTGCCTGGTCCTTAAGACCGAGAGCATAAACAACAAGCTCGTTTATTTGGTAATTACCGTCCACAATAAGCACAACCTCGTTGTACTTTTGAGGCATTTTACCTGCAATAATATCGTACTGTGCATCCATAAGCCTATCATCACCAATAAGCTCCATCCACACACTAAAGCTTTGGGTCATAGTATTCATAGCGGCGCTCATATCCATCATTCCGCCACCCATATCGCCACCCATATTCATGTAATCCATTACATTACTTGGGTTAACCTTAACTACACCCTCGGAGGTATCTGCCTTGTAAATATTAAGTGGTGTGCTGTATTTGTACTGAACGTCGTTACAAACCTTATCAAACTCTACCTTATTGTCATCAATATACTGCTTAAAGTTATCAAGGTTATTTGAGGTTGCCTCGGATATAAAGGCGTTAACCATTTTCATAAAGGACTCATTTACGTAAATATTTCCGTCCTCTTCTGCATCTGTGGTTAAGCCACCCATACCTGTCATGGTGGTCATAATACTGCTTATATCCATTGTTTGGCGCTCAACAGTCATAGGGTATGAAAGAAGCATATCCTCTTGAACGTTATCAATATAAACCTGAATACCGTTTGAAAGCGCAAGCACAAGGGCAATGCCTATAATACCAATACTGCCTGCAAAGGAGGTAAGGAAGGTTCTTGCCTTCTTGGTGCGAAGGTTATTAATACTAAGGTTAAAGGCAGCGCCTAAGGACATTGATTTTTTACCCTTAGAAGCAGACTTTTCTTTTTTCTCCTTCTCCCTTGCTTCGTCCTCTGAGTCAGGGTTATATGGATTAGAGTCGTTTATAACCTCACCATCGAGGCAACGGATAATTCTATTTGCATATTCATCGGCAAGGTCAGGGTTATGTGTAACCATAATTATAAGCTTCTCTTTTGAGATTTCTTTAAGAAGCTCCATAATCTGAACGCTTGTTTCACTATCGAGAGCACCTGTAGGCTCATCAGCTAAAAGAATATCGGGGTCGTTTATAAGTGCACGTGCAATTGCAACACGCTGCATTTGTCCACCGGACATTTGGTTAGGCTTTTTATAAATTTGCTCCTCAAGGCCAACCTTTTTGAGGGCATCTATTGCCCTTTGACGGCGCTCCTTTTTAGAAACACCTGAAAGAGTAAGAGCAAGCTCAACGTTAGATAAAACCGTTTGGTGAGGGATAAGGTTGTAGCTTTGGAAAACAAAGCCGATTGAGTGGTTTCTGTAGGTATCCCAATCACTATCGTTAAAATATTTTGTGGATTTACCGTTTATAAAAAGGTCACCACTTGTGTAACGGTCAAGGCCACCTATTATGTTAAGAAGTGTTGTTTTACCACAGCCTGAAGGGCCTAAAATGGCAACGAATTCACTTTCTCTGAAGTTAATATCAATACCCTTTAAGGCTCTTACAGTAGTATCACCTGTAACGTAATCCTTAACTATATTTTTTAAAACTAACATACTTAACCCTCCGACTCACCGTATAGGCGTTTTCTGTTCACAAAAAGTATAACACCTACTACAGCGCACAAGCCTAAATAGCCTAAGAAAATGTACAGCCCTGTGTTATTTTTAGGTTCAGGCTTGTAAATAATGGTTGGCATATAGCCCTCTTCGTTTGTTACAATTTCAAACTGCACTCTTTCCTTAAAGAACAGATTGTAAAGCCACTCGATTAATTCATCCTCGCTCATTGATTTAAACTGATTGGTCATTGTTGAGGAATCAAAATTTGGATTACTTGACCCCATAGAGCCCATAAGCAGGTTCTCGTTACCGGGTGTTTTAAGCACCTTAGCAATTACCTTTAATAAAGAAAGAATAATTGCATTTTTATCGGACTCAACGTAGGTGTATTTTACCTTTTCGCCATTTATAACAGCCTTACTTGTTTTTTCGCTTGCTTTACCTAAGGAGGCAAGCTGCTTTAAATCAAGCTCAAAGCCACTAATACCCATACCTTGAAGCATACCGTTCATTAAAGTATTTATATCAAGCTGTTTTGTAAGCTCTGTTGCATCTAAAGGAATTTCAATAACTCCCGGTGTTCTGTTGAGTATTGACGTAATTGGGAGCAACAAATTCGAAATACATTTTTCAAGTGAGCCACTTTCCATAAAGTAAACTATGTTTGGCAGTACGTCTACAATAGTTTTTACAGGCGCCTCACAAAGCTCATCTAACAAATCGAAAACAGGCTCTAAAACATTTTTGAGCACGCCGTCACCGGCAGAGCTGTTTTTGTAGGAGGTATAGCTTTTTATGCTCATAGCACTACAGCCTAACGCCTCTAATATCGGGATAACTGCTGTGTTGTAGCCATCTGCTCCCCTGACGGTAATGCTGTTCATAATAACCATATCCTCACCTGCAAGGACTGTTCTTAAAAGTGGGAATAATGGTCTGAGCACTGCTGTAAGAGCATTTTGGAAGCCTCTGCGAGAGCCGTCTGAAAAGCCCCAGGTTACGCCCTTAAGAGAAACCTCACTCCAGGCATCGGCATTAGATAACACCTTATAAGCTTTTGAGTAACCGTCACCCAAAAGAGCTGCTACACCCTTTGGTGTGGCGTTTATACCTAAAAGGCCTAAAACACTTAAAAGGCCTTCATCCTCCATTGCCTTGTATATACCAAACACCGCAGCATTGATATTTGCATTTGTATATATTGAGGAGGAAATCATTGTGCCTACAGAGCTGTAGGAGCCACCCTCTTTTATAAATTGGCTTAGCAGGTCGTCTATTTCGTTATAAACCTTTTCGAGGTTTTTATCGGTTAGCTTTGTTGTGTTTTGAACAGTACCTGCTTTAAACTCGGGGTAAACCATTGCTTCGGCCTTACCAATTTCGGCAGGAGTAAACAGCAAAACAAACATTGCTGTAATCAGGTCTGTATCTTTATCTAAGATACTTGTAAGGAAGGCTGTATCACCTTGTGCACCCTCTCCACCGAGCAAAGCACCAATGCTATCTTTATTAAGCTTAAGGGTTTCGACACCCCAACGTACAATTTCAACGTAAGCAGAGCCTTTATCTGCCACAAAGCCTGAATCGGTCATATTACCACAGGCTGCAAGCGCTGCAAAATCTATTGGTGCAAGCTTAATTCCACCCTGCTCACCTGCTGTAAGGGATGCGATAAGCTGATTTACGTCTATATTTGTAAGTGAGTCTAAATCTAATATTTTTAAGAATACAGCAATCTCTACAAGAGGGTTGCTTGTAATAGGCTTTAAAAGTGCCTGGAAGCAGCTGTTAAATTCGCCACTATCTACAAAGTATGCAAAGCCGGGTAAAACCTCGGTAAGATTATTTGCAGGAGCCTCAACTGCCCACTCAAGCATTGTCAACACAGGTAACACAATGTTCTTTATCATTGTGTTTTTATCCTCCATTGCATCAATATTAAAGAAGGTCTGGCTTTTTATATCTGTACACTTTAAAGCCTTGAGCAAGGGAACGATAGCGTTTTCATAGCCACTGTCACCGTTTATGGTAATAAGGTTATTCATTTTATACGTGCCACCACAAAGGAGGGTGTATAAAATATCGTTAAACGGTGAAAAAATTGCACCTAAAGCCTCGGCGAAGCCTTCTTTTTCGGTTACACCCCATTTAACGCCGGTAAGGTCAACCTCTGCCCAGGTTGGGCTGTTAAAAAGTGCAACACACACCTGAGGATATTTCCCTAAAGCAGCAGAAAGCTTTTTTGTGGAGCAATCTATACCCAGCATAGACATTTCGGCAGACATTTCTTCAAAGGAAGAATACGTATTTACAAGTAAATCAGATAATGCTTCATCAGAATAAAGCATAGTGTTTATTGCGCCGTTTAAATCCTGCCCCATAAGCATAGGCACAATAAAATCTACAAGCTTATCTGTGCCCTCAACTGCATTAAGCGCTTCCTTTTGAGAAACGCCTGCAGGGTATGCTGCTACTGCCACACTCGACAACGAGGCTATGCTCAGCAGCAAGCATAATATAACACAAATTGATTTTTTAAAAAATTTTTTCATAATCATCTCTCGACTCTTATATAAAATATAAAGACAGTTTTTCTATTATATTAATCTAACAATATAATATAAAATTATACAACAAATTTCAAGATATATGTTAAATAATTATTAAGAAAGAAGGTTTTTTATGAAAAAAAGGTTGTTTTCCATAAGTTTCTTGCTATGTATAGTGCTTCTGCTCTGCAGCTGTACAATTTCCCACACAGGAGCAACCGTTTACGGCTTTACAAAAAGAATTAACCATCTGGATAAAGGCTACAATATGAGCGTTAACGGTTATATTATTGACCAAGAAAACAAAACATTTACAAAATACTTTACTTTTAACGAAAAAAATTTAATGCTTAGGTTTACGTATAATCAAAAAAACGAATTAGACTCAATGAGCCTTGCTTTTGATAACCTATCGGCAGATGATACTGCACAGTTAAGGTTTATTAAAAACTGTATTTTTTCTTTTGTCTGTAACGATGAACAGGTCAATAAGATTTTAGCCGAGGCTGATTTTGAAAATGCTTTATTTACTAAGGATATTAATACTAAAAAAACAAAAGTCGGTAACACCGAAATGCTTATCGACGTTACCGAAATTGGTACTGTTATTACTGTTTTGCAAAATACTCCTTAAGCTTTTCTGCAAGGAGCCTTGTAGCCTCACCACGGTGGCTGATAGCATCCTTTTCTTCTGCTGTAAGCTCTGCCATAGTTTTTTCGCCCATAACAAAGAGAGGGTCGTAGCCGAAGCCACCTGTACCCCTTGGCTCAAAGCCTATATAGCCCTCGCAGGTACCTCTTGCTGAAATAATATCTCCGTTAGGGAAAACACAACAAACTACAGAAACGTACCTGCCTGTGCGCTCCTCCAAGGGAACGTCTCTCAAAAGCTTTAAAAGCTTTTGGTTGTTTGCTTCATCATCACCGTGATTACCTGCAAACCTTGCAGAATACACACCCGGTGCGCCTACAAGGTAATCTACTGCAAGGCCCGAATCATCGGCAACACAGGGCATACCACTTTCACGGCAACCACTTTGCGCTTTTAAAAGTGCATTTTCGTAGAAGGTTTCCCCTGTTTCTTCAACGTCGGTAATTTCTATACCTACCTGGTCGGCAGTTTTAACGTCTATGCCTAAAGGAGAGAGTATTCTGTAAAGCTCATCTCTTTTTTTCATATTGTGAGTTGCGATTAAAAATTCTATAGCCATTATCTAAAAAACCTCCCGAAGAAGCCTTTTTTCTTTTTGGGCTCGTTATCTGCCGGAGCATCAGAGTCATCTGTATCTGTAGAGTCATCTGTATCTGGTGTGCTATCGTCTGCATCGGTTGAACTATCATCCGTGTCAGTTGAAGCATCTGTATCGGTAGAGTCTGCTGCAGCATCAGCATTATCATCTGCATTAGCGTTAGCCTCCTGCTGTGCTGCTTCTTCAGCCTGCATTTCTGCTGCAGTTTCGAAAACTGCTTCAACAACTGCTGCAAGCTCCTCTTCTTCAGAGGTATCTGCTACAGGCACATCCTCCCTTATTGCTGAAAGGTCGATTTCGTCCTCTTCAAAATCCTCCGGAAGGTCTTCAAAAAGGCTTTCGGCAAAAGCTCTTGGGTTAAATGGCTGAAGGTCATCTATACCTTCACCAACACCTATAAACTTAACAGGCACCTTAAGGTCGTTTTTAATTGCAAGCACAACACCACCACGTGCAGTACCATCAAGCTTTGTAAGGATAATACCTGTAATTTCTGCAATTTTTGCAAATTCACGAGCCTGGTTAACTGCATTTTGGCCTGTTGTTGCATCAAGCACCAAAAGCACCTCTCTGTCAGAGTAAGGTAACTCTCTATCTATAACTCTGTAGATTTTTGCAAGCTCCTCCATAAGATTTTTCTTATTGTGAAGTCGACCTGCAGTATCGCAAATTATAATTTCGGTGCCTCTTGCCTTTGCCGCAGAAATAGTATCGAAAATTACCGCAGCCGGGTCTGCACCCTCTTTATGCTTAACAATATCTACACCTGCACGCTGTGCCCAAACATCAAGCTGGTCAATAGCAGCAGCACGGAACGTATCTGCAGCAGCAAGGATAACGCTTTTGCCCTCTGCCTTATAACGGGCAGCAAGCTTACCGATAGTGGTTGTTTTACCTACACCGTTAACACCGATTACAAGGATTACGGAAGGAATGGTAATAAGACCCATATCCTCACCGCCTTCAAGCATTTCGGCAACGATATTTTTAATTTCAGCCTTTACGTCTGCAGGGTCCTTAATACCCTTTTTGCGAACAACGTCGTTAAGGCGAAGCGTAATTTCGGCTGCTGTTGTAACACCTACGTCACCCATAACAAGAGCTTCTTCAAGCTCGTCGAAAAGCTCCTGGTCAATGGAGGTGTAGCTATCAAGCACGTTATCAATAGCGCCTGAAACGTTTTTTCTTGTTTTTCTTAAACCGAAGTTTATTTTTTTGAAAATACCCAAAAGTATCAATCCTTTGTGTGAATATGTTTTATGTTTTTATAATTTTGTTAAGCTTACAGGTTGTGAGCTAAAACAAGTTAATCGTGTAAGATTACTCTTTGCGATTTGGCGTAAGGTTGTGCGAGAAACGAAGTTTTAGTGAGCGACGCTGTATGAAGATACTGCGAGTGAGCTAAAACAAGTTAATCGTGCAAGATTACGTCAAATCAAATTTGGAAGCCATTTCGGCTGTCTTTAACTCAAGCAGCTTTGATACACCCTTCTCCTGCATTGTAACACCGTAAAGCATATCTGCCTCTTCCATTGTACCACGGCGGTGAGTAATGAGAATAAACTGTGTATTATCCGTCATACGGCGCACGTAGGATGCATAACGTGCAACGTTAACGTCGTCAAGAGCAGCCTCAACCTCATCGAAAATACAGAATGGACAAGGGTTGATTTTAAGAATTGCAAAGAGAAGTGCAATTGCTGAAAGTCCCTTTTCACCACCAGAAAGAAGCGAAATGTTCTGAACGTTTTTGCCCGGTGGCTGTACCTTGATTTCAATATCACATTCAAGCACGTTATCCTCATCTGTAAGCACGAGGGATGCTTTACCACCACCGAAAAGCTCTGCAAAGGTTTGACCGAAGCTAAAGTTGATTTTATCAAACTGCTCTTTAAACTGAATGCCCATTTTGCTTGTAAGCTCATTAATAAGCTTAATAAGCTCAGCCTTTGATTTTTCAACGTCGTTAACCTGACCAAACATAAAGCTGTATCTTTCGGAAACCTCTTTATATTCCTCAATAGCGCTTACGTTAACGTTGCCTAAGCCACGAATTTTGCCCTTAAGCTCATTTAAGCGGCGCTTTGCCTCAGGAATATTTTCGATTACTATATTAAGCTCCTCTGCCTCACGGCGTGTAAGCTCATATTCATCGTAAAGCTTGTTGGAAACCTCATCAACCTCACGTTGCATTGCATCTCTGCGCTCTGTGAGCCTTGCAGTTTCGCCACTAAGCTTTTCACGCTCCTCAGTTTTTTCTCTTTCAAGAATTCTGAGCTTGCTTGTTTCCTGTTCAAATTGCTCTCGCCTTGAGATTTCAGCGGCAATTTTATCTTTATGGGAAGCACTTTGCTCTCTTAAGCCAAATGCTTCCTCCTTAAGAATTTCAATTCGCTTTCTGATTTCCTCATTACGTGCTTCAATTTCGGCAATTTCTTCATTTAACTGTGAAAGCTTATCCTTATGGCTTGTGGCACGGCTTTGGAGCCTTGCAATTTCCTCCTGCTTTGCCTCAATTTCTTTTTGGGCAGTTGCAATATCAAGGTTAATTTGTGAAATCTCTGCCGTAAGCTTTTCACGCTTTTCGGTAATAGATTCACGGTTACCCGTAATGCCTGCAAGCTCTGCTTCAACCTCTTCAAGCTCTGCCTGGAGCTTAACAAGTGTAGCTTCAGCCTCGGCAGCACCTGCCTTAATGCTTTCAATTCTTGAATGAAGCTGTGCTTTTTCTTCCTCGGCTGCCTTTTTTGCAGCAAGGAGATTTTCAAGGCTACCCTTCTTAAGAGCAAGCAAGCCTTCTACTCTGATTTTATCCTCGGCTAAAGAGGTGATTTCTGCCTTGCAGCCATCAAGCTCTGCTGTAGCAGCACTTGCGCTTTCCTGCTGTGCTTTAACGTCTGCTTGGAGTAACGCAAGCTTATCACGTAATTCCTCGCACTCTTTTTTAAGTGCTTCAAGCTGATTGCCTCGGCTTAAAATACCTGCATTTTGAAGCTTTGCACCACCGGTCATTGAGCCACCTGCATTGACAACCTGACCATCAAGAGTAACAATTTTAAATTTGTAGCCGTATTTCTTTGCAATGGCAATTGCTGAATCCAAATCCTCAACAACAATTGTTCTGCCTAAAAGTGATTTAATAACCTCTGCATACTTAGGCTCGTACTCAACAAGCTCGGATGCAATATTTATGTAGCCGTAGCAATCATCAAGGCCATCTTCATCAATAACCCTACCCTTAATAGCAGTAAGAGGAAGGAAGGTTGCTCTACCTGCTCTGCTCTCCTTAAGGAAATTGATTGCCTTTTTAGCATCGTTTTCTGTTTCGGTTACTATGTGCTGAATTTGAGCACCCAAGGCCGTTTCAATGGCTAAAGAATATTTATCCTTAACGGAAATAAGCTGTGAAACAGGGGCGTGAATACCACGCAGAGTGCCACGATGAACCTCTTTCATAACTGCCTTTACGCTACCTTGATAGCCTTCCATATTCTTTTCAAGGTCGGTGAGCATTGCTATTCTTGATTCTTTAACCTGAAGCTCATTGCGAAGGCTATTTTCTTTTTCTCTAAGAACCTCAAGCTTTTCAAGACGCTTTTTTGCAAGCAGCTCTATACCGGAAATAGCGTTGTTAAGCTCAAGGTTTCTTTCAGCGATAGCCTCAAGCTCCTCTGTGATTTCTGCACACTCCTTTTCCAGCGCCTCTACGGTTGGTGCTTGTGAGTCGATATTTTCGTCTATGGCATTTATTCTGTTTTCGATTTCTTCAATTGATGAGCTTGCCGTTGAAACAACAACTCTGCAATCTGCCACCTGTACGGAGAGTGTGGTTATTTGAGCAGAAAGCTCCACACTACGCTGTGCAGTTTTACTGTTTTCATCACTTAAAACATCAAGCTGGCTTGTAAAGGCTGCAAGCGTTTCACGCTTTGCCTCAATAGTTGTTTTAAGGTCTTCAATTATTCTTTCAGCCGCTTCGATTTGCTCGGAAATTTGTGAGTCTGTATCGTTTTCCTCAGTCATTTCTCTACGAATACGCTGAATTGTTTCGTTATTGTGCTCGATAGTATTTTCTTGCACGGCAATTTGACCCTCAAGGAGTGTTGCCTGCTCTTCAAGCTGTGATGCGCCACGTCTCATTTCGTCAATTGAAACGGTGATTTTTTGTGCTTCCTCAATAGCGCTATCTATCTTTGCAGAGATTTCTTCAAGCTCTCTGCAAACCTCTCTATACTGTGCCTCGGTGATTGTAAGCTTTTTATCAAAATCACGAAGGTCGTTTTTTGCTTTTTCGATTGTGTAAAGCCAAAGGCCGATTTCCAGCTCTCTTTTTTCGGCAGCATATTCAAGAAATTTTTGAGCCTTTTCGCTTTGAGTTTTAAGCGGACCTACACGAGCTTCAAGCTCTGTAAGAATATCACGAAGTCTTAATAAATTCTCCTCTGCTTGATTGAGTCGGCGCATTGCGTCTGTACGGCGATATCTGTAGTGAGAGATACCTGCTGCCTCCTCAAGCATATCACGGCGCTCATCCGATTTACCGGAAATAAGCGTTTCTATTTTACCCTGGCTGACCATAGAATAACCGTCTCTGCCAAGACCGGTATCCATAAAAAGCTCGTGAATATCACGAAGTCTTGCCTGTTCACCGTTAATTCTGTACTCACTTTCACCGGAACGGTAGTAGCGCCTTGTAACAGTTACAAGCTTTTCGGGGTTATTAAGAGCCATATCGGAATTATCAAGCTTTAAGGTAACCTCGGCAAAGCCTACAGCACGCCTTGAGTCTGTACCACTGAAGATAACGTCCTCCATTTTGGAGCCTCTAAGGTTTTTTGTAGATTGTTCACCAAGTACCCAACGCATAGCATCGGAAAGATTACTCTTTCCGCTTCCGTTAGGGCCAACAACAGCCGTTATGCCTTTACCGAATTCTAGCACTGTTTTATCGGGAAAGGATTTGAAGCCTTGCATTTCAATGGCTTTAAGATACATTTTTTTCTACCTTTCATTTAAAATTCTCTAAAGAATTTCTACTGCATATTTTTCTAAACCGACCTTACCCTTAACGGACACGTTGTAGCCCATAGAGTTAAGGTGGATAATATTTGATTTTTTTTGGCCTACCATTTTTGATATTTCGCTTGTGTTTACAAAAAGGGTATGCTCAACACCTTTATCAACGTTTGATAAGGCGTTAATTGCCTTTTTAAGATATATTTTGCTTTCACATAATTCACCGAAGGCAGGATGATAAGGCCCTGCAAGGTAGCCTTCCTCAACATTGCCACCGGAATGAAGCCCCAGCCTGATGACTTTAATGCTGTTTTCGTAAAACCTTTCTAAAAGCACGGCGCATAAGGTGGTTGCCTCCTCTACGGTTTGTGGCTTGTACTCGCCCTTTTTATACATTTCACCAAGGCAGGTACCTTCTAAAACTATTGTGGGGTAAATGCGAACCGTATCCGGCTTTAAGACTATAATATCATCACAGGTTTTAAGTGATTTTTCATTTGTATCACCTAAAAGGCCTGTCATCATTTGAAGCCCTAAGGAAAAGCCTTGTGCTTTAATTAGCTGTGATGCCTCTTTAATGTGGCAAAAGGTGTGCCCTCTGTGATTAAGAGAAAGCACCTCATCATCCGTGCTCTGGGCGCCAAGCTCAATAGCAGTAACGCCGTAAGCCTTTAACACACCAAGAACCTCATTGTCTATAGCATCGGGTCGTGTCGAAATACGAATACCGCTAAACGAGCCCTTTTGTATAAACGGCTTTGTTGCTTCAAGCAGGCTTACCATATACGCCCTGTCTATAGCAGTAAAGCTACCACCAAAAAAAGCAATTTCAGTATTTTGTGGGTTAACTCCGTCTGCAACTGCCTTAGACAAAACAGAGGTTACCTCTTCTACAGTAAGCTCCTTTACAGAGCCTGAAATTGTTTTTTGGTTACAAAAAGAGCATTGATGAGGGCAACCCATATGTGGAACAAAAAGTGATATATTGGCGTGCTTCATACGCCAATTTTTTCAAGGGCATCGCCTGCTGCAGCCTGCTCTGCCTCTTTTTTGCTTCTACCCTCGCCTGTACCTACTATTTCGCCGTTGATTTTAACGACGAATCTGAAAACCTTTTCGTGGTCGGGACCACTTTCACCGATTTCTTCATAAGAAATAGTGGAGCCTTTATTTTTTTGGATTAGCTCTTGTAAAAGTGATTTATTATCCTTGAAATTAGCCTCTCTTTTTACTGCTTCTGAAATAAAGGAAAGAATGTAGTCCTTAACTACGTCTATGCCACCGTCAAGGTACATAGCGGCAATAACAGCCTCAAAAGCATCGGAAACTATAGAAGGTCTGTTTCTTCCACCTGAATTTTCTTCGCCCTTACCCATATAGATATAATCACCTAACGAGATTTTCTCGGCAAATTTAAAGAGAGATTTTTCACAAACAACTGCTGCACGCAGCTTTGTAAGCTCGCCCTCAGGTCTTGACTTATATTCGTTGAAAAGGTATTCAGCTGTAATAAAGCCTAAAACGGAATCACCTAAAAATTCAAGGCGCTCGTTATCTCTGGGCAGTTTATTTTCGTTTGCATAGGATGAATGAGTTAAAGCAATTTTTATTAGCTGTTTATCCTTAAACGAATAGCCTATAACCTTTTCGAAGGCTTCTACGTTTTGCATATAATCACCTCAAAAGCCTATTGTTTTATAATATTCCATACTGCGCTTGGCAAGTGCTTCGTATCTTTCTTTTTTATCTCTGATTTTTTCCTCCAACGGCTCTATGATGCCGAAGGCTGCACCCATTGGTTGAAAATGCTTAACGGATTCATCGGAAATATACTGTGAAAGTGCCCCAAGCATTGTTATATTCGGCAAAAGTATAGGTGCCTCACCGTTAAGATACCTTGCAGCGTTGTACCCTGCAAGTATACCTGATGCCGCCGACTCCATATACCCTTCTACACCCGATATTTGCCCTGCGAAGTAAATGCCCTTTTTACCCTTAAAGCTAAAATCATAGGAGAGCAAGCCCGGGGAGTTAAGGAAGGTGTTTCTGTGCATTACGCCGTAGCGAACAAATTCTGCATTCCTTAAAGCAGGGAACATTGAAAATACTCTTTTTTGCTCGGGGAACTTCAGGTTTGTTTGAAAGCCTACAAGGTTGTACATTGTACCTGCCTTGTTTTCTTTTCTCAACTGAAGGTTTGCCCAAGGTCTGTGGCCTGTTTTAGGGTTAGTTAAGCCCACGGGCTTTAACGGACCATAGCGCATAGCATCCCTACCACGGGAAGCGAGCACCTCAATTGGCATACAGCCCTCGTAAACATCCTTTCTTTTGTCAAAGGAATGAAGCTCTGCGCTCTCTGCAGTAATAAGCGCCTCGTAAAAAGCCTCGTACTGCTCTTTATCAAGGGGGCAGTTGATGTAGTCATCCTCGCCACCTCTATCGTACCTTGACTGAGTGAAGGCGTACTCCATATCAATACTGTCGGCAGTGACTATAGGGGCTGCTGCATCGTAAAATGCAAGAAAGTCTTTGCCACAAAGCTCCCCTACCTTTTCTGCAAGAGCATCGCTGATAAGTGGGCCTGCCGCAATAATTACAACGTCTGCTTCGGGAATTTCTGTAACCTCTTCCCTTACAAGTGTTATGTTTTCGTCTGCTTCGATGGCTTTAGTAATTTCTGAAGAGAAAACATCTCTATCGACTGCAAGCGCACCACCTGCGGGAACCTTGGCAATATCTGCTGCAGCTAAGCAAACTGAGCCAAAAAGCCGCATTTCGGCCTTTAAAAGCCCTGCAGCAGAGCCTATGCGCTCTGCCTTAAGTGAGTTTGAGCAAACCAGCTCTGCTAAGCCCTCGCTTTTATGTGCAGGTGAAAATTTATGAGGCTTCATCTCATAAAGAGTAACCTTAATGCCTCTTTTACTAAGCTGACTTGCCGCTTCAACGCCTGCAAGACCACCACCGATAACAACTGCAGTTTTTTTATTCATCATCTGTTTTCCTTGCATTTTTTCTTGGAGCTTTAAAGGAGTAGCCACATTTTTCATTCGGGCAGGTTACTAAGCCACCCTTACCCTTGAACAGGGATTTGCCACACTTAGGACAATTTTCGCCTGTAGGCTTATCCCAAGTCATAAAGTTACACTCGGGGTAATTATCGCAGCCGTAGAACTGGTAGCCTCTTCTTGACTTTTTACCGATGACCTTGCCACCACAAACGGGGCAGGTTGCAGTAGTTTCTTCAACAAGTGGCTTTGTTGTTTTACACTCGGGGTAACCGGGGCAAGCAAGGAACTTGCCGAAACGGCCTGTTTTAACCACCATAAACCTGCCACACTTATCACATTTAATATCTGTGATATCCTCTTGAAGCTGGATTTTTTGACCTTGCATTTCACTTTTTGCTTTAGCAAGGGCAGCTTCAAGCTCATTGTAGAACTCGTGGAGCATTTGAACGTAGTTTATGGAGCCGTTATCTATTTCATCAAGCTTTGATTCCATAGACGCTGTAAACTTTGTATTAACAATTTTAGGGAATTTCTCTTTAAGAAGGGCAGTTGTTGCACAGCCGAGCTCCGTTGCCTTAAGCAGCTTACCCTCACGCTTTACGTATTCACGCTTGATAATTGTGCTTACGATTGAAGCGTACGTGCTTGGACGACCAACGCCTGTTTCTTCAAGTGTTTTAATAAGAGAGGCTTCTGTATAGTGTGCAGGTGGCTGTGTAAAGTGCTGATTGCCGTTAAGCTCTTTAAGCTTGAGCGCCTCACCTGCTTTAACCTCAGGGATTGCGCTTTCGTCACCGTCATCTACTGCATCCTCATAAAGAGCAGTAAAGCCGTCGAATTTAACGGAGAAGCCACTCGCTGAGAACATAAGGAAGCCCGGATTTGTACCCTGTGTTGCCTTAATCTCGATTTTAACGGTATCCTGAATAGATGGAGCCATAAGAGATGCAACGTAACGGCACCAAATAAGGTTATAGAGCTTATACTGGTCGTTTGTAAGGCTCTTTTTTGCAATTGCAGGGGTAATCTCAATATTTGTAGGTCTTATAGCCTCGTGTCCATCCTGCGCAGTTGCTCTTGTTTTGAAATATCTTGGCTTTTCAGGAAGATATTTTTCACCGTAGTTTTTTGAAATAAAAGCATTAGCTGCTGCTCTTGCTTCCTCTGAAATACGTAATGAGTCCGTTCTCATATAAGTAATAAGACCGGTCATACCGAAGCCGTCAATTTCAATACCTTCGTAAAGCTCCTGGGCGAGCTTCATTGTTTTTTGTGCCTGGAAGTTTAATTTACGTGATGCATCCTGTTGCATTGAGGATGTAATAAACGGTGGAGAAGGCTGCTTTTTGCGTGTTCCCTTTTTAACAGAATCAACAACGTACTCTGCACCGTCAAGGCGAGCAAGGTAGCTATCTGCCTGCGCCTTGTTTTCTATTTTAACCTTGCCCTCTTCATCGGAGGTAAGGCTTGCTGTAAAATGCTTTCTGCCTGCAGCAAACTTTGCATCTATTGACCAATATTCTTCAGGAACAAATTTGCTGATTTCCTCCTCACGGTCAACAATAAGCCTTACTGCCACACTTTGCACACGGCCTGCTGAAAGGCCTCTTCTGATTTTTTGTGAAATAAACGGGCTTATTCTATAACCCACAAGTCTGTCAAGAATACGGCGAGCCTGCTGTGCATCAACAAGCCCCATATCAACAACCTCAGGATTGCTGATTCCCCTTTTTACACTTGTTTCGTTAATTTCATTAAACTTAACTCTGTTTCTTTCTGAAAGGTCAAGGCCAAGTATTGTTGCGAGATGCCAAGAAATTGCTTCTCCCTCACGGTCAGGGTCAGTTGCGAGAAAAACTGCATCTGCCACAGCAACTCTGTCTCTTAAATCCTTGATAAGCTTTTCCTTTCCCTTTATTATTGCATATTTAGGTGCAAAGTCGTTTTTTACGTCTACGCTCAGCTTTGCTGCAGGAAGGTCTCTTACGTGACCCATAGATGCAACAACGTCGTAGTCAACGCCTAAATATTTTTTTATAGTCTTCGCTTTTGCAGGAGACTCAACTATAACAAGCTTTGACATTTACTTCATATCCTTTCAAAGATGTTGATAATTTTGTTCATTTAATAATATATTTTTTACCACTCACCAATTCACATACGCCTAAAAGCTCAAGCTCTGTAAGCGATGAGAGGACAATATTCATTTTCAAGTTAGTCGCCCTTACAATATCATCAATATGCATGGGCTCGTTGCTTAATACTGCATAAACCCTTTGAGCATCTGCAGAGGCCTCGTTTGATATATCCACCTTAACGGCAGCTTCAGGCTTTGGCTCCTCGGCAGGCTGTTTCTTCGGGGTAACAGCCTCGGGACTGCTCTCGGATTTTTTCTTTTTAGATTTATAATCCACGTAAGGAATTTCGCTTAACGGCTTTGCCGCCTTTTTGAAGTCTATATATTCCGAATACGTAAATTCATACTCGGACAAAATATCCAATGCATTAAAAACAGGCTTTGCGCCGTTTTTAATAAGGAAATTTGTACCGTCAAAGGATGACCTTACAATATCACCCGGCACTGCAAAAACATCCTTACCCTGCTCGGTTGCTTTGGAGGCTGTAATAAGAGAACCACTTTTTACGCCTGCTTCAACCACCACAACGCCAATGCTTATGCCTGATATAAGCCTGTTTCTTATAGGGAAGGTAGCCTTCGAAGGTGATGTAAATGGCTGATACTCGGAAACTACAGCGCCGTAGCGTGTGATTGCCCTTCTAAGAGCGGCATTTTCGGCAAGGTAGTTGCTGGAAAGGCCACAGCCTAAAAATGCAACCGTTCTGCCCTTGGCAAGCATAGCGCCTGCGTGTGCCTCGCTATCTATACCTAATGCGCCACCACTAACAATAGTTGCACCTGCCTCTGCCAAGCCGTAGGAAAGCCTTTGGGCTATTTGAGTGCCGTATTCGCTTGCCCTTCTTGTGCCTACCATACCAATGCAAACAACGTCGCTGATTGCAGAGGAATCACCCTTGCAATATAACACAAGGGGCATAGTGGAAAGCTGTTTGAGCCTTTTAGGGTAAGCATCGCTATCGGGTGTAATGATTTCGTAGCCCTTGCTTGTGCACTCCTTAAACACAGCCATTGTTTGAGATGGTGTTGTGTTCTTAAGTGCAGCTATTTTCTTCTCCGTTAAAAGACCTGAAAGGCGCCACTCATTGGAGCCTGCCAAATAAAGCTGCTCAGGTGTTTCAAAATATGCTAAAAGCTCGTCGGTACGTGCACCTGCACCCAACGCTGTTTGAAGCCATATCCAAAACTCTACCGGTGAAGCCTTCATCTCATCATTTCCCAAATTAAAATTGATGCCGCTGCTGCAGCATTAAGGGACTCTGCCCTGCCCTTCATAGGAATTGTTACTGTTGCAGTTGCAGCATCGCAGGTTTCTTGTGTAATGCCGTTGCCCTCGTTACCGATAATGCAAACAACGCCACCACTCATATCTGCCTGTGTGATTTTAACGGCGTTGCTATCGGGTACGCCTGCATAAACCTTCATACCGTTAAGCTTAAGCTCTGCAAGGCACTCGGGCAGGTTATCCACCACAACAATATTAAGCCTGAAAAGTGAGCCCATAGCAGCCCTTTGTGATTTTGGGTTGTAAATATCGCAGCCACCACTCACAATAACGCCATCAAGCCCGACAGCCTCGGCAGTTCTTACAACAGCACCGAAGTTGGACGGGTTAGACACATTTTCAAGGGCAATATATTTCCCATTATATTTTATTTTACCTATATTTGTATTTTTGTCAAGCATTTTGCATATGCAGAAAATGCCCTGATTATTTTTGGTATCACTCAACTTTTCTGCTACCTCTTCGGAAATAACATAGCAGCGCTCTGCTGAATTTTCAACAGGGCTCAAATACTCAAAATATTTCTGTTTTGCCTTTTCGGTGTAAAAAAGCTCCTTCACCTCTATGCCACTTGAAACAGCATCGAAGGAGAGCCTTGCACCCTCTATAAAAAATAGCCCTTCGGCTTTTCTCAGGCTATCTTTTTCACGTAATTTTACTGCAAATTTTATTTTAGCATTTGCCTTACTTGTAATTTTTTCCGTAGTAATTCACCTATTTTTCGCTAAATCTAACGCCCAACCGAAAACGGTTGGGCGCAAATAAAGATTATTAAAGGGCAGCCTTTGCCTTTTCAACAAGAGCCTTGAAGCCTTCTGGGTCAGAAATAGCGATTTCTGAGAGCATCTTTCTGTTAAGCTCGATGCCTGCCTTCTTAAGACCATTGATAAATGTTGAATAGTTGATACCATTCATTTTGCAAGCAGCTGAGATTCTTGTAATCCAAAGACGACGGAAATCTCTCTTCTTCTGCTTTCTGCCGATATATGCATAGTTACCGCTTTTCATAACTGCCTGCTTAGCAGTTTTGAAGAGCTTGCTCTTTGAGCCGTAATAACCCTTAGCGAGTTTAAGAACTTTATTTCTTCTTTTGCGAGTCATCATCGCACCTTTAATACGTGCCATTATAAGTTACCTCCTGTTCGATTATTGATTATTTGTAAGGAATAAGACGCTTAATCTGCTTCTGATTTGTAACGTCTGCAACACCTGTCTGACGAAGACCTCTTTTACGCTTTGTTGTCTTCTTTGTAAGGATATGAGACTTATTGGCATGTGCGCGGATTGGCTTGCCGTTTTTGGACATTTTGAAACGCTTTTTTGCGCCTGAGTGAGTTTTAATCTTAGGCATAATAAATCCTCCTTAAATTTTGCTTTTACTTTGATGCCTTGGGAACAAGAAACATAAGCATTTGACGGCCTTCAAGCTTTGCAGCCTTTTCAACTGTACCGTACTCAGCGCAAGCCTCTGCAAAACGCTGCATAATAACAGTACCGTTTTCGGTGTGAGCCATCTCTCTACCTCTGAAACGAATTGATACCTTTACCTTATCGCCTGACTTTAAGAAGCGAATAGCGTGATTAACCTTTGTATTGAAATCACCTGTGTCAATATTCAATGATAAACGGACCTCTTTGATATCCATAACCTTTTGGTGTTTTTTTGCTTCCTTTTCACGCTTTGCCTGCTCGAAACGGTACTTACCAAAGTCCATAATCTTGCAAACAGGTGGGTTTGCACCGGGGGCAATTTTAACAAGGTCAAGATTGCTTTTTTCTGCAAGAGCGAGAGCCTCTTTTGCTGACATAATGCCGATTTGGCTACCGTCTGCACCGATTACTCTGACCTCTTTATCTCTGATTTCCTCATTGATTTGTGTTTCCTTGCTGATACCTAAGCACCTCCAAATAAAATTAAAAGCTTGAACGAAAAAATTCCGTTCAAGCCCAATTGACGCAAGTATTGCGTTATTTAAAAAGCTATTGACCAAACAATACTCTCGGTTGGTGAGAACGGAACAGTTCTGCTTTATTGCTCAAATATAATATCAGTTTAATATGCTTTTGTCAAGCATTTTTTTATTTTTTATTCCTGCGCCTGTGTTGTAGCTTCAGTTTCGGTTTCTGAAGGCTGAACAGCTTGCTCCTCTGTAGTAATTTCCTCGGTGGTTTCTTCATATTCACCGTAGTAGTAAATGATGATTACGTCACCTGAAGAAAGTCGCTTATCGCTTGGAATTTCGGCCCAATCACCTGTTTTTGTATCCTCATAAGCAATTCTGTAAACCGAGTTAGACTCGCTTGAGCTACCTGCAATTTGGGCAGATTCGCTCTTAATGTTTTTGAAGCCCTCGTTTTTCATAACCTCAATAGCATCCTGAAGCTTTTTGCCTATAACGTCGGGCACCTCGAGGCCGTTGCTGATTTTAAGAACAATGGTTTTAGGAGCAATAGAGGTAATTTCGGTACCGGCATTAATGTTTTGTGAAACTACGGTACCCCTCTCCTCGGAGCTGTCTATATACTCTGTTTTAAAAACAAGTATGCCCTTATATTCCTCATTGTTTTTAATATCATCGTAAAGCTCGCCTTTAAAATCGGGAAGCTTGATTGATTTTATTGCATCGCTGTTATCGTTACCCTGAATTAAGCTGCTTGTAATTTCATCAGTTGTGGTAACTGTATTGTCACCATCATCAGAAAGGGCCCTTATTCCCACAAGCACGGCAACAAGTATTGCAAGGCATATAAGCGCACTTACAGCAAATGCAGCAATAGTGCTCTTTTTTATAGGCGCACGTGGGGCTTCTTCATCCTCGATAAGCTCCTCGTCACCGTCCTCATCCTGCGCTAAATCCACCTCTTGCTCATAAGCCTCATCCTCATAAAGTGATGAGAAGGCCTCGGCTGCTGTACCTGCCGCCGCAGGAGAAGCAGATAATTCATTACGCAAAAGCTCAACTGAGGGAGTTCTTTCCTCAGGGAGAATTTGCAAAGCATTAACAAGGGCATTTATAACGTATGCAGGCAGCTGCTCTGCAAACTTACCGGGAATCATAAGCTTATCATTTACAAGCCTTGAGGAGGCGCTCATAGGCGTACTGCCTATAAGTGTTCTGTAAAGCACAGCTGCAAAGGCATATATATCCGTACAAGCACCAAGCTCACCGTTTACGCCGTATTGCTCAACTGCGGCATAGCCCTCGTAAAGCTCCGATGGGAGCTTACCTTTTTCTGTACGGAGCTCTGCAGTGCAAAAGCCTGTTATTTTAAGCTTGCCCTTTGCATCAATAACAAGGGTTACGGGAGATATACCACCGTGAATGATACCTGCTGCGTGCAGCTCACCCATTGCAGAAACTATGGGCATAAACAAAATTCTGGCCTCATCCCAGGATATATAGCCCTGCTCCTTTTCAAGCAAGAACTCACGCAGAGTTTTACCGTCGCCAATAAAATCGCTTACAGCATATACCGTGCCTAAATCCTCAAAAACCTCGTGCACAGTAAGGAGTGCCGTATATCCGTTTATGCCAAGGAGCTTTTTCCACAATTTAACAAAAGCATCCTTAACGTCTATAAACTCGGCTGCTTTGCCAACGTTAACAAGGCAATAGTTACCCTCTCCCCTTGTAAGCATTCCTATAGGGAAAAGCTCACGGAGAGTTACAGGTGTTTTGCTTTTCATATCAAACGCATTGTAGGTAAAGCCCTCACTATTGGAGCTGACTGCTTTTCCGATAAGGTAGCGTCCGCCGACAAGTGCTTTTATAGGTAAGCTTTCTTCATCACGCTCTACCTTGCTCTCATCCTTACAATACGGACAAACTGTGTTGTTGCCGATTTTTCTCATGCAACGCAAACACAACTTTTCTTTTTCCATTAACCGTCACCTTATAATCAAAATAATTTTAAGAATACGAAACGTAAATTATTGATTATTCATCTAAATCCGGCTTAGGAAGCATACCCTTCTTCTCTAATGCGCCCCTTACGCTCTGGCGAAGCTTTCTTATATCGTTAACGCTCTGTGTAAGGGTTTCATCAGTATCTCTGATAATTTTATCAACGTAAGCACTTGCTGTTCTGCAAATTTCATCTGCCCATCTTTCAGCTCTGTCCATAACCTCTGTAGCGTAGGTTTTTGCATCAGAACGGATTTTTGCAGCCTCATCTCTTGCCTGCTTAAGGATATCATCAGCAGCAAGCTTTGCTTCTTTTGTGATTTGGTGCTCTTCAATCATAGCATCTGCTCTTTGGCGAGCCTTTGCAATAATTTCTTCAGCCTGTGCTTCTGCATCGTTAAGAATATCACGTCTTTCCTGTGCGATTTTCTTTGCCTGTGTAATTTCGATAGGCATATTCAAGCGAATATCCTCAACAAGTCTTGAAAGCTCCTCCTCATCAATGAGAATTTTTGATGTAAGAGGCATAGCCTTTGCTTCGGCAATAAGTCTGTCAATTGCGTCAAGTGTTGCTTCAATACTCATAATATATCGTTCCTTTCGATAAAAAAATTACTTTCTGCTAAGTCTTTTAATTATATCGTCACAGATTTCGGGAGGTACAAATTCACTTATATCTCCACCTAATCTGCAAACATCTTTTACAACGCTGGAGCTTAAAAACATGTGCTCCGAATTTGCAACCATAAAAATGGTTTCCATTTGTGGGTTCAGCTTTTGATTTGTAAGCGCCTGGCGAAACTCATCGTCGTAATCGGAAATAGCTCTGAGACCCTTAACAACGGCAGATGCGCCCTTTTCCCTTACGTAGTCTGCAAGCAGACCCTGGTAGGTATCTACACTTACGTTTGGCAAATCCTTAGTACAGCGCTTAATAAGCTCAACCCTTTCCTCGGTGGTAAAGCTGCCCACATCCTTACTAAGGTTACGCATAACAACAACTATAACCTTATCAAAAAGATTAGATGACCTCTTAATAATATCAAGATGGCCGATTGTAAGTGGGTCAAAGCTACCCGGACAAACAACTGTTTTACCCATATTAAGCTCCCCTTCTGTAAACTGTTAAGGCAATTTTGCCGTACTTATATCTTTTAGCTTTAAAGCCTTCTATATCCTCTGGCAAAAATTCATCTGCACCTGTTTCGCAAATAATAATGCCGTTTTCCGACATATGCAGGCGCACACGCTCGATTGCATCCTCCATAATACCTGCCCTGTAGGGTGGGTCGAGAAGTGCAATATCAAATATTTCAGAGGTTCTGTCAAGGTACTCTAAAGAGTTTGCAATAACTGTTTTGGCTACTCCTCTAAAGCCTGTTGTTTCCAGATTTTTTTCTGTTACAAGCATAGACTGGCGAGAAATATCCACAAAAACTGCAGACTGTGCACCTCTGCTTAAGGCCTCAATGCCTAACTGACCACAGCCACAAAACATATCAAGCACACGAGCACCCTCAACGTCGAAATGAATTATGCTGAACATAGCCTCTTTAACCATATCGGTAGTAGGCCTAACACTGTCGCCCTCAAGAGTTTGAAGCTTGCGCCCTCTTGCCGAGCCTGTAATAACACGCATGTGTAACACCTCCGATAAGCACACTAATTCATTGTTATATATGAAATCATTTTATTATTACATTTTATAGGGTTTTTGTCAAGTTTTTGTTAGGGTAATTGCCCCCAAAGCAGGTAAAAGCCACACGTCACACGCACATCGTTTTCTTTGAAAACGAGGAAGGCACATCATTATCCTTTACATTATCATTGTCAGTGTCATTTACATTATCAGTGTCAGTGTCATTTACATTATCATTATCATTATCATTATCGGCTTTTTTGGGTTTTTCAAGAAGCGTTTGGTTTTTATATAAAGCGTTCGCTTTTTTCGGTCGACCTCCAAGCTTGCCGTTTTTGGCATTTTTTCACATATATCCTGATGCTTTTCCTCATCCCAATTTTCTCGCAAGCTCCGGCAATTAGCAAATGGTAGCTTTACAATCATTGCAACGCATTTCCGAAATTTTAAATTTTGAATTTTTAATTTTTAATTACAACAATAACCGACACAAGTAAAAATGCTTGTGTCGGTTTTATGTTATGTGTCGGTTTTGTATTATTCCCCTTTAAAGGCCTTTATTATTTCCTCTGCATTCTGTTGGGTTATACCCTTTACGCTCATAAGCTCCTCTACTGTTGCTTCGCCTATTCTTTGAAGGGTACCAAATTTAATTATAAGCGCCTTTGCCTTTGCAGGACCTATGCCCTTAATTTCGGTAAGGGATGCTGAAAGCGCAGATTTTGTATGCTTTTTTCGGTGGTATGCTACAGCGTACCTGTGCACCTCATCCTGAATATTTGTTACAAGGCTGAACGCCTTCTTTTTGGCATTAAAATCTATTCTGCCACCTGCTGTAGATATTGCAGAGGTTCTGTGCTTATTATCCTTAACCATACCAAACATTGGCACGGTAATATTGTGAGCCTGCAGCACGGGTAACACAGCGTTAACCTGGCCCTTACCACCGTCTAAAAGTATTAGGTCGGGTAATCTGCCAAAGCCCTCCTGCTCGCCTTTCTCTCGGCATTTTTCGTACTCATTAAGGCGCCTGTCAAGCACCTCTGCCATAGAGCGATAGTCATCCTGCCCCACAAAGCCTTTAACCGAAAACCTTCGGTATGCGCTTTTAAACGGCTTTCCGTTTTTAAAGACCACCATACCTGCAACGTTATTTGCGCCACCTGTGTGGGAAATATCATAGGCCTCAATATACTCGGGCACGTCTGCAAGGCCAAGCATTAAAGCAAGCTCCTCTAAGGCATCTCGGCTTTTATCTTTACCGAAAAACCTTTCGGAAAGCTTTTGCACGGCATTTGCTTTGCACATTTCCACAAGGCGTGCCTCTGTACCCTTTTGTGGGGTAACTATATTAACCCCCGAGCCTCGTTTTTCTGAAAGAAATTTAACGATGCTGTCAATATCCTCAATTTCACCATCAAGCTCAATTCTCGGTGGTATTTTTCTGCTCATTGAGTAATATGAAACCAGCAGCTCACTTCGCAGTATTTCAGGGCTTTCGCCCTCATCCACAAAGAAATGCTCTGTATCGTAAAGTGCATTATCTGCAAAGCGAAGCACTGAAAGGCAGGCCTTACCCTCCATAATTGCAAGGGCAAAAACATCCTGCTCCTTATAGGTTGAGGAAACAACCTTTTGGCTGCTACCCACCTTTTGTATGCTCCTTATTATATCCCTGAGCCTTGCCGCCTTTTCAAATTCAAGGTTTTCGGCGCACTGCTCCATTTCGGCAGTAAGCTTTTTAATGGTTTCTTTACCACCGTAGCGCAAAAAGTCCAAAGCGCCATCCACGTTTTTAAGGTATTCCTCCAAGGATATTTTGCCTGAGCAGGGCGCACAGCATATGCCTAAATGGTAGTTAAGGCAAGGTCTGCCCTTGCCAATATCTGCAGGGAAGCTCTTATTGCAGGTTGGCAGCTTATATATTTTTTTAGCCTGCTCAACAGCCTTTGTTACGGAAAAGCCTGCCGTATACGGGCCTAAATAATCTGCATCGGGGTCATCCTTTTGCAAAACAGGGTAAATATTCTTCCACCCTCTTGTTATTTTAATATAGCTAAAGCCCTTATCATCCTTCAGCAAAATATTATATTTAGGCATATTTTGCTTAATAAGGCTGCACTCCAAAACAAGTGCCTCGAACTCGCTATCGGTAAGAATATAGTCAAAATCCTGCACGTTTTCCACCATTTTGCGCACCTTGGGGGCGTGCTTGCCCTGTGCGCCAAAATACTGGCTGACTCGGTTTTTAAGCGCCTTTGCCTTGCCTATATATATAATTTTACCCTCTTTGTTTTTCATTATATAAACGCCGGGGCTTAAGGGCAATTTATTAGCCTTATCCTTTAACCGACGAAGTCGTGCATCCATATTCTCACCTGCCTTCCGAAACGTGTAGTAATTATAACACAAAAACACAAATAAAAAAAGTGGCAAGTTAAAACCTACCACTTGAATGAAAACTATAAATTATTCAGCAAAACCGCTATCAACAAGAGCAACAAGGGCATTAACTGCCTGCTCCTCGTCAACACCACCGGCAATGATACGAATCTCTGTACCACCCATAATGCCGAGTGAAAGAACACCAAGGAGGCTCTTTGCGTTTACTCTTCTCTCTTCTTTTTCAAGCCAGATTGAAGATTTGAACTCGTTTGCTTTCTGAATAAAGAAAGTTGCAGGACGTGCATGAAGGCCTACCTGATTTTGAACAGTAACATCTTTAACGTACATAATATTTCTCCCACATTAATTATAGTTTATTTTATCTTACACAGGCGCAATTCTCCCAGCGCCTACTCTATTATATCATTTTTTTATTTTTAGTCAACGAAAAAACGATAACCTTTTTGTGCAAAATCAATAATTCGGATGGAATACTAAACTTAAACCTCTTTTTTTACAATGGTTTGTGCAAAATAACAACAATTGTAGAAAGATATTATATAGTGTTAACAAATAAATTCAAATCATTTGTTTTTTATTCCATCTAAAAATTCTTTATCTTTTTTTGTAAGCTCTGCCGTTTCTAAAAGCTCGGGTCTGCGCTCCAAGGTACGCTGGAGTGCTCTTTCCCTTTGCCACCTTTGTATATTGGCGTGGTGGCCTGAGGTTAACACCTCCGGCACAGCTACCTCGTGCCAAACGGGCGGCTTTGTGTACTGCGGATACTCTAACAGCCCTGAATAGTGGCTTTCGCCCATATACCCTTCAGGCTCTGCAAGTACCCCCGGAAGCATACGTGAAACTGCATCGGCAAGAATCATTGCAGGCATTTCTCCACCTGTAACTACGTAATCACCAATAGAGATTTCCTCATCTACAATTTCATCTATAAGGCGCTGGTCTACGCCCTCATACCTGCCACAAAGTATGGCAATATTTGGCATTTGGGCAAGCTCCTTCACCCTTTCCTGTGTAAGGGTTTTGCCACAGGGTGACATATATATAAGGTGTGGCCTTTCTTGTGTTTGTGAGCAAACCTTCATAAAGCAATCGTATATAGGCTGTGCCATCATAAGCATACCTGCCCCACCACCGTAGGGGGTGTCATCCACCTGGTTGTGCTTATTTATGGCAAACTCTCTTATCTGATGAAAGTTAATTTCAACCTTGCCGTTTTTACGTGCTCTGCCTATTATGCTTTCGCCCATAACTGCCTCGCACATTTCGGGGAAAAGTGTTAAAATATCAATCCTCATTATCGAATAACCCCCTTAACGGGCGAATGTAAACCTTGTTATCTGCCACATCGCATTTTATTACAACATCTTTAATAGCAGGAATAATAACTTGCCCATTTGGCGTTTTAATATACCAAATATCGTTAGCAACAACAGGCTCAACATTCTCTATTGTACCGTAGCAAATGCTGTTATCATCTGCATCAAGCACAGCACAGCCAATAAGCTCTGAGATAAACCACTTGCCATCAGGCAGCTTAACGTCGGAGCGCTTCATATACAACACGGCGCCCTTTAATGCGCTTGCCTGCTCAATTGAGTTTATGCCCTCAAATTTAATTATAGCAACGTTGCCGTGAGGACGGCAGGCAACAACCTTAAGTGGCTGCTGCCCTTTATCATCACGGTAAAGGGTTTTAAATTTTTTTACAAACTCGGGTCCGTCGCACCAAGGGTTAAGGCGTAGCTCTCCCCTTACGCCGTGGGTTGTGCCCACCTGCCCGATTTCAAGATATTCTTTAATCATAAAATACCTCTTAATCAATAAAAATGACCTTTTCTACAATATACAGAAAAGGCCATTTTTCATGTTTGGGTTTACATTTTATGCAACCGCATATCAGTCGATGTCTACTTGAACCTTAACATCCTTACGAACAGCAGCCGCACGAATAACCGTACGTATAGCCTTAGCTATTCTGCCCTGTTTGCCGATAACTCTTCCCATATCGTCCGGACCGACGTGAAGATGGTAAACAACAACACCCTCTTCATTAGGTTCATCAACAGTAACCTCGACTGCATCGGGATTCTCAACGAGTCCCTTTGCAACAATTTCGAGCAAATTTTTCATTACCGTCACCTAATTACTTAATGATGTTCTGCTTTTTAAGAAGATCGCGAACAGTATCTGTTGGCTGTGCGCCATTTGCAATCCACTTTGTAACCTTCTCTGCATCAATCTTGATTTCTGCAGGGTCGCTTACAGGGTTGTAGTAACCAACCTCTTCAATGAAACGACCGTCACGAGGGTAGCGAGAATCTGCTACAACTACACGATAGAAAGGTGCTTTCTTTGCGCCCATACGGCGAAGACGAATTTTTACTGCCATTTTAATTACCTCCGAAAAGAAATATAATAATAAACTAATTTATATATTAAGCAAAACTGCTTAATTACTTACATTGGGAATCCACCCATGCCGCCCATGCCGGGCATACCGCCGCCCATACCCATGCGCTGCATACGCTTCATCATTTTTTTAGAGCCCTTACCATTCATTTGCTTATAAAGCTTTTGCATTTGCTTGAACTGGTTAAGAAGCCTGTTAACATCCTCAACCTGCATACCACAGCCTGCCGCTATACGGCGCTTACGTGATGGGTTGATAATTTCGGGATTTTGCCTTTCCTTCATAGTCATAGAACGAATAATGGCAATTGTGTAATCGATTTGCTTATCGTCTACGTCTATATCCTTAGCTTTTTTGCCAAGGCCGGGAATCATAGCAAGTATATCCTTCATTGGACCCATTTTGCGCATCTCTTCAAACTGAATGAGCATATCGTTAAGGTCCAGCTTGTTGGCACGAAGCTTCTTTTCAAGCTCCTCTGCCTTTTTCTCGTCAAGCGCTGTTTCTGCTTTTTCAATGAGAGAAAGCACGTCGCCCATACCGAGAATACGGCTTGCCATACGGTCGGGGTGGAAAACGTCTAAATCCTGAAGCTTTTCACCTATACCTATAAACTTAATAGGCTTACCTGTTACTGCCCTTGCTGAAAGCGCTGCACCACCACGGGTATCACCATCTAACTTTGTTAAAACAAGACCATCGATACCTAATGCATCGTTAAAGCTTGAAGCAACCGTAACAGCATCCTGACCCAGCATAGAGTCAATAACAAGAAGAATTTCGTGAGGCTTAACAGCAGACTTAACGTTTTTAAGCTCCTGCATAAGCTCCTCATCTATATGCAAACGACCTGCTGTATCAAGGAATACGTAATCGTAGCCATTATCCTTTGCAAGCTTTATTGCTTCTGCTGCAATTGTTACAGGGTTTTGTGCGCCCATTTCGAAAACGGGAACGTCGATTTGTTCACCTAAAACCTGAAGCTGCTTTATAGCTGCAGGACGATAGATATCACACGCAACGAGAAGTGGTCTGTGACCTTGCTCTTTAAGCCTGAGAGCAATTTTTGCACAGTGAGTAGTTTTACCTGAACCCTGCAAGCCACACATCATAATAACTGTTGGTGGATGCGGTGCAGTAGCAAGGCGAGCCTGTGTACCACCCATAAGTGCGGTAAGCTCTTCGTTAACAATTTTTATAACCATTTGTGCAGGAGTAAGGCTTTCCATAACCTTGGCACCAATTGCACGCTGTGTTACTGTGTTTGTAAAGTCCTTTGCTACCTTATAGTTAACGTCTGCTTCCAAGAGGGCAAGTCGCACCTCTCGCATAACCTCTTTAACGTCGGCTTCGGTAAGGCTACCTTTGCTTTTAAGCTTTTTAAAAGCGTTTTCTAATCTTTCTGAAAGTCCTTCAAAAGCCACGGTGAACCTCCTTAATTATTCATTGAGAGAATCGATAGCCGATTTGATTTGAACAACGGCATCGTTCACCTCTCGTGAAAGGGAAACATTCATATTGTAGTTATTAATAACCTCTGTGCTTTCGAGTATAACGGTTAAGGTTTCGTTCACCCTGCGGGAGCGAGCTGCAAAGCCAAGCTTTTTTTCCATATCGAAAAGCTGTGTTTCAGCACGCTTGATTGCGTCACGCACGCCCTGCCTTGTTATACCCTCGTTTTGAGCAATTTCGGAAAGAGAAAGGTCATCGTTATAATAATACTCAATGAACTTGCGCTGATTATCGGTAAGCATTTCGCCGTAATAATCGCAAAGCAAAACAACATCAAGATTTTTAGCCATATGCCTTCTCCTTTCCACAAAAGTATACTCAAATTTATTGAGGATTATTTCAGTAAAAAGAAAGCTCCTGTAAAGAACTTTCACTTTACAGGAGTGCATTATAGCAAAGTATGTATGGTTTGTCAAGCATTTTGCATACTTTTAATTATCTTTTTGAGCAAATGACAAAAATCAAGCATCAATCCATTGAATTTCTTATAAAAGCATCAACCTCACGCCAATATTTTTCGCTGTTTACGTTAACACCCTGAAGGTGCTCTGCGCCGTGAATTGTAGTGTGGTCTGTGCCTTTGGCTCTGGTAATTTCAAAAAGATTATTGCTGTGCTCAACAGGTACTACAGAATCCTCCGTGCCGTGTATGTATAATATAGGTATTTCCGATTCTCTTGCTGCTGATAATATTTCATCGCTGCTAATGCTCCAGCCCTTTGTAAGCCTTATGTAAAGCGAGGAAAGCTGTACAACAGGAAACGCATTAAGCCCATAAAGCTCCTTGACGTTTTCTTTAAAAAGTCTATCCACCCTTGAGTATGGGCTATCTGCAATTACGCCTTTAACGTTTTGTGGAAGTCCTTCTGCTGTAGCAAGAATAGAGGTGGTTGCCCCCATTCCTATACCGAACAGAAAAACGGCTGCTTTTTCATCCTTTTTAACTATCATATCAGCTACAGCCTTCACAGTATTTTTTTCTTCAAAGCCCATTGCGCAGGCTTTCTCTATATACTGTGGTACATACACGTTAAAGCCGAGAGAATAAAAGTGGTATGCATACACTGCCATATCCTCGGCGGACGTTGTTACGGAGTGAAGCAAAATTATACTGCTGTGGGACGTATCGTTATTTTTTACATAAAGTCCCTTAAAGCCTTCAGCATCAACCTTTTGGGAGGCTTCCTCAAGCCAGCTTATATATGCCGCAGGAGAAAGCTGCTGCTCTAAAATGCTTTGACCTTTTTTTGATTGGGCAAAGCGCTCTGTATTTAAAAAGCCTTCACTTACAACAACCGTTGCAGCAATTTCAAACAAAATCAACAAGGCAACAATAACTGCAACAATTCTTTTTATATTCAATTTCTCTTTGATTTTTAAAAAATTCATTTATTCCTTCACATCCGTAATGCTTTGACAAATATCTTTAAAAGTATCAGCTATGCTTGCGGCAGTAAATTTGCCGAAGGAGAATATTTCAAGGTAATGGTTACCAAACAGCTCCTTCATTAATTTACCTGTGCCTAAAAACATCATTGAAAAATCGTTATCGGGAATTATGTAGCCTATAGCATCGTTTGTTAGGCCAAACACCATAAGCTCCTCATCCTTTGCAGACTCTTTAAGTGGTGTAGCACTAAAATCAGTTTTCGAAAACGATTCCTCACTGCCGACTGCCTGTGAGCCACTTAACACAGCAGGCTCGAGCTCACCGGGTACAAGGGCAATTTTTCGGCTGCCACCAAGCTCAAGCAGCCCCACCTCTGTGTAAGAGGTGTATTTATCTCCTTCACCGGGAAGTATTGTGTATGAGCCTATTCTGTGCTTTGCAATAGCATAGAAAATGGGGTTATCCACCTGCAAGGCTGCTCTTTTAACCGTAAGGTTTAAAATAGGCTTAAGCTCTTTTTCCTCTATTACCTGCTCCCCCTTGCTCTCAATCCATTTAGCATAGGAGCTTTGCTGACCTGCAGAGAAAATACCCATATAGCTTTCGTATGCACCGGGGTTAACTGCAGGGTTCTTTTCAATTTCAGCCTTATCCATTGTCATAGCAAGGCTGATTCTGCCAATTTCTTCACCAACAGCCTTTGCCTGTGTTGCAAGGTCTACTCTGTTTGAGTAAAGGCGTGTGGGGTAAACGGCGGCTACAGGGCCGTTGAAATATATAAAATTATAGTTATTTCTTTCAAAGAAATCGCCTAAGCTGTATACAAAATCGCCTGAAATCATATCGCCGTTGCCCTTACCCTTTTCTTTCATAGAATTGATATAAGGGTGTGCGCCAAAGCTTAGCACAACGGTTTGCTTGTGTGCTTTATCATCAGGCACAAAGCGTAGCCTCAAAAGCTGTGTTGAGCAGTCATACGGCTCTCGCCTGTCCCAAACGAAGCCCAAAAGCCCTCTTTGAGCAAGTGGAGAATTTTCATCCATACCCTGCATAGAGCTTTTACCCATATAGCTTTCGTAAAGCTTGCCCGGCTCCATTGAGCTGACGGCAGTTTTAATGCTTTTTATAATTCTTTCAAATAAAAACTCCATATACTCATCATCGCAGGAGTTTTTAAGCTGACCCTCGCCTGTTTTTAAGACTCTTCTGTTATTACTGAGCACGTCTACAATTTCGCCCCAAATACCCATTGTATCTATACCCGAATGGGTGTGGGTGGAGCTTACGTTAATGTAGGATATATTTTTCTCCTCAATAAACTCCTTTAAAAGCGCCCTTATTTTCTGAACGTTTTTATTTGAAATACCTATACAATCAACAGAGCAAAAAACAACTGTACCACGGCCTGTGTTATCATCAACGGCAATTGTTCTTACCCTTACGTCGTCTAACACTCCCGCAGCAAAGTTTGCAGGGAGCCTTGTATTACCTGCTATGCAATATTTTTTAGTTGCAATATCCTGGGGCAAAATGCTGATTTGAGCATACCCGAGGCTCCAACGTGCTTTTTTAGGAGCCTTGCTCATATACTGCCTTGAGCAGGTATTGTAGCTTTCAAGCGAAACCTCGTCTGTAGGTGGTGTGGGTAAGCCCTTGTGTAATTTATCAATAGCACCAACAAACTTAGAAGAGCACCTTGTGCACCTCTCTTGAAAATCCATTTCTCTGAATTTTTTAAATTTGTATGCGCCCACTGCAGAAAGCACTGCGCCTGAGGCTAATAAGGCTATTTTATACTTTTTCATATTGCACCTCAAAATTAAATATCAACTGAAATGATAATAGCACAAACGCTGTATTAAAATCAATTAATTTTTGTTAAATAAGCTATTGACATACAGATGCACTTTTATTATCATTTATAACGATTATAGTTAGTCGAAACAGTGTAAAATTACACTGTTTCGATACCAAATTATGATTTGGTATCGAATTTTCTTCGAAAATTCGACTATAATCCTTTCAATGAGTGTAATGCAAAATTGTATTTATAAAAAACAATTTTGCTAAAAGCCGATAAAATCGGCTTTTGCGAAACGCAACTGCGCTTCGACAAATTACAATCATTATTATCAAAGTATTAAGTTAAGACTTTTTAAAAGCAACCCACTTTTTAGATACTGCAATACATATAAATGCACCTGCAAAAGCTACTATACTCCACAAAAGAATTGTTTTATTCCAGCCAAAGGAATCGGTGAACACTGCAATGCCATACGTAGATATAGCTGCGCCAACATACGTGCAGGAATTTATAAGCCCTGATATAAACGAAACCTTGCCGAATTTTGCAAAGTGCGCAGGAATCATACACACAAGTATAAGGTTTACACCGTGCATAGAGCCTACTAAAAGCGCAAGGGCAGCAAGTGATAAAACAACACTGTTTGAGCCTAAAAGCAGTAACAAAACTGCAGAAACGGCACCTACACCAAAGGTTACACCTGCACAAACAAGCTCATTTTTAATGAACTTACGGTTAACAAATGAAACAAACGTAAACGAAAGCAAGCTGAATATTGGCAAAATAACGCCTGTAAGTATAGATATTGAGCTATCTAATTTGAATATTTCGGAAATGTATGTAGGAGTCCAGTTAGTAACACCATCTCGCAAGGAGCCCTGAAGCATTATACAGACCATAATTAAACCAAGCAAAGCAACCGACGCTTTATTGAATTTAGCGACCGAGCCTTCTGAAGTCTGAGAGCTTTTTGCTTGCTCTTTAACACTGCTTTCGCCCAATGAGCAAGCTTTAATAGGCTTATAGTTATCGTACGTAAGCTTCCAAACAAATGCCATAACTGCTGCAATCGAGCCACAAAGAATGAACACGAGCTTAACATCGAAGGCTTTTATTATAAACGGTGCAACAAGGTAAACAAAAACAGTACCTAAAGAACTGCCCCAGCTAACCTTAACACAAGCCTTTTTATAATCCTCATCATTAAGAAGGTTTGAAAGTATTTTTACAAGTGGGGGCCACATAAATGCCTGCGCAAAGCCATTTATTGCCCAAAAAACAACAAGCATTTCTCCGTTACCGATTGTACCCACACACAGATTCATCAACGCTGTAATAATAAAGCCTATGAATATAATATTCTGTGGTTTGAATTTATCGCCCAGGTATCCACTTATGAGTTGACCTGCACCATAAGTTATTGAGCAAGCCGTTAACGCTAAAGCAGCAACAGCCTTGGGTGCATAGCCACTACTTATAATTTCAACAAGCACAGTACCCAAATTAATTCTTGAAATGTAGCTTACAAAATACACTACCGAGCACAGCACTACAAGAAAATTAACGTTTTTCTTTTCGGAAAGCTTTATCATATTCATTCTCCTTGAACATTTTAAAAACTTTAGTTATAATGACTATAGTCGAATTTTTCACGAAATTCCGATAAACTATAATCGTTATAATATCACACATAACGTAAAATGTAAATTATAAGGTGAGATATTTTTGAAACTTTCTGTTTGCTGTTTAAACTCTAAATATATACACGCCTCCCTTGCCCCCTGGTGCCTGTTTACAAGCTTAAAAAGCACCTATCCCGAAATTGAGGCTACCGTTGTAGAATCAACAATTAATAACGATGTTACTGCAATTGCAAAAGCAATAATCGATAGCGGCTGTAGTATTGCCTCATTTTCGTGCTACATTTGGAATATTGAAAAAACACTTGCAGTATGCAAAATATTAAAAGAGCAGACAAATGCAATAATTATTCTCGGTGGACCTGAGGTTTCTTACAATGCAAAAGAGGTTTTACATAAACATTCTTACATTGATTTTGTACTTTGTGGTGAGGGTGAAGAAACATACCCAAAGCTTATAAACGCCCTTGCGAATGAGTTGAATTACAAAGATATTGACGGCTTGTGCTACAGGTTAAACGGAGAAATTTTATTAAATTACGAAAAAACCTATACAGGCACACCTATTAACCCGTACTGTGATGAATTTTTTGATAATTTAAACGGAAGAATAGCCTACGTAGAGGCAAGCAGAGGCTGTCCCTACAGATGTGCATTTTGCCTTTCGGGGCGTTGCTCTACGCTACGATATTTCGACCTTGAGCAGACAAAAGAAAAAATTATAGCCTTAGCAAACAGCGGTACAAAAACCGTAAAATTTGTTGACAGAACCTTTAATGCTAACTCGCATCGAGCAAACGAGATATTTCTGTTTATTTTAGAAAACTACGGAATAAAAATCCCCAAATGCGTTTGCTTCCATTTTGAAATTGCAGGCGATATTTTAACGGAAGAAACATTTTCAATACTTGAAAAAGCGCCTAAAAATCTATTTCAGTTAGAAATCGGTATGCAAAGCTTTAACGAGCAAACATTATCTGCAATTAACAGAAAAACAAATTCTGCTAAGCTTATTGAAAACATAAAGCGCCTTATAGCCTTTGGTAATATGCACATACACATTGACCTTATTGCAGGGCTGCCACACGAGGATATTAATAGCTTTGAAAAAAGCTTTGATATTGGCTATAGCCTTGGGGCTAATATGCTTCAAATGGGCTTTTTAAAGCTTTTGCACGGCGCAGATATGAGAGAGTTGCCCAATAAGTACCCTTGCGAATTTACACAAGCGCCACCATACGAGGTTACAAAAACTCCGTGGCTTACAGAAAATGAGCTCACACAGCTACACAACTGCGAGGATGCCTTAGACAGGCTCTATAACAGCGGCAGATTTTTATTCACCTTAGATTACCTCATAAACCAATGTGGATACACACCATTTAAGCTTTTCTTTGAATTTGGAAATGCTGTAACGGTTAGCAACATAGGGCTTTCGGAATACACCGAAAAAATATACGATTATTTTGAAAGCAAGGTAGATACTGAGCGTTTGAGAGAATCTTTGATTTGTGATTTACTCGCCTGTTCCTCTGCATTGCAAATACCCGAATTTTTAAAAAGGAAGGACAGCCTGTATAAGCAGGTTAAAAAGCATTTTACAGACGGCACAACAGAAAAAATTAAAATTGCAATTCTATATAAATCAAATAAAATTTTTGTTGTAAACCAAAGCAAGCCCAAAGACTTTGGTGGCAGATATAAGTACTGCTTTTACAGCTTAAATGATTTTATACAAGATTAAATAATAAAATTCACCTTGTTGATAAAACTATAAGTAGATTATCAATGAGGTGTTTTTATGTCAATTAATGCAATTGTTGGACAAAGTGGTGGACCTACTGCTGTTATAAACGCAAGCCTTGCAGGAGTTTTTGAGGCCGCTAAAAACCGTGGCGCTACAACTGTTTACGGCATGACAAACGGTATTGCAGGTTTGCTTGATGAAAAAATCATAAACCTTTCTAACATACTTAACACGAGCATGGAAATTGAGTTGCTCAAACGCACTCCCTCCTCCTTTTTAGGCTCCTGCAGATATAAGCTGCCCCACTTCACACAAACTACTGAGCCTTATGAAAAAATATTCAAGCTACTTAACACGCTCGATATAAAATACTTTTTTTACATTGGTGGCAATGACAGTATGGATACCATAATGAAGCTGTCGGATTATGCAAAGGAAACAGGCTCTGATATTGCATTTATGGGTGTACCAAAGACTATTGATAATGATTTAATGCTTACAGACCATACACCCGGCTTTGGCTCTGCTGCAAAATATATAGCTGCCACAGTTAAGGAGCTTGTAAGAGATGCCACCGTATACGGCACACCGTATGTAACAATAGTTGAAATAATGGGACGAAATGCCGGTTGGCTTACTGCAGCAGCATCACTTGCCAAAAGCGAGGACTGCGAGGGTGTAGATATGCTTTGCTTACCTGAGATACCATTTGACATTGACTCTTTTTTAAAAAAGGTGGATACAAAGCAGAAAGAGAAAAAATCTGTTGTTATTGCAGTATCTGAAGGAATAAAGCTCACCGACGGCAGATATGTTTGTGAGCTTTCAAACGATGCCACCTTTATTGATGCATTCGGCCACAGAAACCTGACAGGCACAGCACGGTATTTAGCAAATCTTACAGCACAAAATATAGATACAAAGGTACGCTCTATAGAGCTTTCAATATTACAAAGGTGTGCAGGTCATTTAACAAGCAGAACTGATATAACGGAAAGCTACCAGGTTGGTGGTGCCGCTGTCAGGGCTGCCTTTAACGGACACACAGGTGAAATGGTTGCTTTAAAAAGAATATCTAACGACCCATACCAATGCACAACAGAGCTAAAAGACGTACACGACGTAGCAAATCTTGAAAAAAAGCTGCCTGTTGATTGGTTAAACAAAAACAAAACCAATGTTACAGAGGATTTTCACAGGTATGCAAGACCTCTTATTCAAGCAGAGCTGACCCCTATATTTATAAACGGATTACAAAGGCATATAAAATTATAAAAACACCCTGTATTCTTTTTGGGAATACAGGGTAATTTAATTATTTCACGTTTAATGCTTTGGCAATTTCGGGGTCGATTTCATCGGATACCTTACCTATTTCAACCCACATTACTTGCGCCTTTGCTTTCCAAGCCTCAAAGCCCTCGTAGCTTTCGGGGTATTGCTCATAAAGCTTTGTAACAGCACCACTTTGTGAAAGTGCTTTAACAAGATTTTTAATAGTAGAAGGTCTGATTTTTTTAGTGGCAACACCTTTTATAATACCACCAACTATGTGTGCTATATCTGCTACACCTAAATTCAAGCCATCATCTATACCACCAAGTATTTTTTCGCTGAATAAAATTCCGTTGTTAAACAGGTACTCAGCCTCATCATAGCTAATGGTTACAACGCCCCTTAAAAGAGCACGCATAGAGTCAAACTCTTTGCCCTGCCCTCTCATATAGCGAGTGTTTATGCTCCACATATTTTCTTTTGTAAGTGGTTTACCATCTTTCAAAAGTTCACCTATAACCTCAGCAGCAATCTCACCGTGCTCAAGCGAAGACGTACAGCCCTCGCCACAGGTCGGCTTTGTTAAAAAGGCTGTATCACCCATAGCAATAAAGCCATCATCAACTGTTGAAAATAGATTTCTGTGGTACGGTGTCATACCCTTTTCTGTTTTCAAAAGAGTATATTCAGGCACACCTGCATTTTTGCTGAAATGCCTTTTAAACACCTCTTCAGCATAGTCGTAGGAATAGAATGCGCCTATACCCATAAGTCCGTCGTAGCCCTCACCTGCAGGCGCAAACCAAGATTTGTACTGCATAAAAAAGCCGTTAAGGTCTGTTGGATTTATGGTTTTATCGTTATATGTAACGTAGTAAAGAACAACGTAGAGAATGTCTTTTGGCGTAAGCTTGAAATTTTCAACAACAGAGGAATCAGGAAGCTTTGTTCTTGCAACAGAGGGAATACCCGAGCAATCTGCAACAAGCTTTGCATAAACAGTGCTTTCGCCATCAGCTGTTTTATATTTTGCACCAACGATTTTATTATTTTCAAAAATGAAATCAACAAAAGGAGCGCCGTATAAAAACTGTGCGCCTACAGCTTGCGCCTGCTGTGCCATAAACATAATATAATCGTGCTTATGCATACCTATAACAGGTGAATACGCACCGGGAATTTTTGTTTTAGCATACGGCGAAACCATATTTGAGCGTTCAAAACGGAACTCACGAATAGGATTATCTTCATCGGGAATTTCAAGGCCATACTGCTCCATTTCACCCTCGCCCATATGGAATATATCGTACGAGCGAGAAACATCTGTAGCCACTTCCTTTTCAATAACAAGCACCTTTGCACCCTGCTCTGCCATTTTTTTAGCAAACCAACAGCCTGTGGTTGAAGCACCTATAATTAAAATATCATAATTTTCCATTGTAACACGACCTTTCATTTTTCTTTATTATATACCACATAAAACAAAAGAGCAACTATCAATTGTGTAGTGAAAAAGTAAAATCGACAAGCTTCTGTCGAAACTTGTCGATTTTTATCTATGGGCTACAAAAAAGATATTTTTGGCATTTTTGCGTATGAATTCGAACTCTTACATAAATCACGGCGAAAGCCGTGTATATCATCAATTCCGCAGGAATTGCATATCATCAAAACGAAGTTTTGTATATCATCATTGCGAAAAGAAATGCAGCCTGCGGCTGATGATATACACCTTCGGTGATGAGATACACGCTTACCCCTGATGATATACCATTGCTTTCGCAATGGATAAAAAATTCGACAAGTCGAAACTTGTCGAATTTTTGGCCTACCCGATAGGATTCGAACCTACGACCTCAAGAGTCGGAGTCTTGCGCGCTATCCAGCTGTGCCACGGGTAGATAATAGCATTATATCATAAAAATCAATATTTTCAACTCTTGTTCAAAATATTTATAAAATTATTTGTGTAACTTTCTTCAAAATAGAAAAAAAGTATTTGATTTTATATATATTATATGCTACAATAGAGCCAAGAGATTAAAATCATAATCAACTAAATATTTAGTTGAGCTGAAAAGGAGAAAAAACAATGCTTACAGACATTGAAATTGCGCAAGGCGCAAAATT
>JAZNTU010000007.1:0-34306 GCA_045591945.1 Acutalibacteraceae bacterium
CTCCTCGACGTATCTGCATACGCCTTCGGTTTCAAGCCTTCGCTCTGCATTCAAATCTCGAAAAAGTGTTAATTTGTTCTCCTTTTTTTATGCTTTTCCGATATTTGGCGCATAGCTTTGTCTTGCCTCCTCGATGTATCTGCATACGCCTTCGGTTTCAAGCCTTCGCTCTGCATTCAAATCTCGAAAAAGTGTTTAATATTTAAAAGTGTTTAATATTTATTCGTTTAATTATACGATAAAGTAAGAGTTTAGCGACAGCCTGACCCTCTTGCGAAGCTCTGGTGGCTGGCGACTGGTAACTTTACAATCGCAACGCAGTTCCAAAATTTTCAATTTTGAATTTTGCATTTTTAATTTTGGCAAAGCTTCCTCTCAAATACTAATTCCTTACTTTTTAATCTGCCTGATATCCTCGCCTACAAATTCTATAACCTCAAAGCTGTTAAGTCTTGAGGTAAGGCGCTGACCGTAGCGAGCCTCAAGCAGACTGACGGAAAGGTTTGAAATAATTATCATTGCTTTGCCGTCAAGAATAGCGTCGTTAATAAGTTCGTTTATGGCTGCATTGCCGAAATCCGATTCAAACTCTGCGCCTAAATCATCTATAACAAGAAGGTCGGCTGCGTGTATTTCCTCCTCAATGGAAGCCTCACTTTTGCCGAAGCTTTCTTTTTTAAGCTGTTTAACAATTTTACCTGCAGTATTGTAGTAAACGGAAAAACCGTTGGCGCTTACCTTATTAAGCACTGCAAGGGCAAGGTGAGTTTTGCCCAAGCCTGTTCCACCACAAAAGAAAAAGCTGTTAGAATCGGGCGTAAAATTCTCTGCATATGCCTTAAGCATTTCAAAGCAGCCTCGCATATATTCCCTTGGCGAAAAGCCTAAGGCTCTATCCTTTATATCTGTGTAAAGGTTAACGTCGAAGGTGTCGAAGGTGCACTTTGAGAGCATTGGGCTACAAGCCATTTCGCCAACTGAAAGCTCCTGCAAAAGCTGTAGGTGGCAGGTGCAAAGCTTGCCGTTATATATACCTGTATCACTACACAGCTTGCAGGTGTAAGGAACATCAAGGTAATCCTCAGGGTAGCCGGCAGAAACAATAAGAGCCTTCTTTGCTGCCTGTGCCTTAAGGTTGCGCTGTGCAATAACAGAAACGTCAACCTTTTCCTTACCGTCGCTAATGCTTTTTATAACCTCAAGGGCAGCATTTTTCATTTCTGCTTCAATTTCAAGGAGCTGTGGATATTTTGCAATAAACTCCTTTCTGCGCATTTCGTGGAGTCTTTCTGCCTGCTCCCTTCTTGCTTTAAGGGTGAGCTCGGCCTTTTGGTATATTATTTCGGAATATCTCATTGCTCTTCCTCCTCTGTATCTTTAGCATAGCGCCTTGCCCAGTCAAGCACACTGCTTCTGCCAACGTTTTCGGTATCATAAGATTTTTCAACCGTTTTGGGTAAGGCTTTCTTTTCCTTTTCTGCAGCCTGCTCAGGTGTTGTAACACCTGAACGAGCCCATTTTTTAAGCAGCTTTCCTGCATCGGAAAAAACGTTGTTTGCTTGTGATAATGCAAATGCAATAAGCTGGTTTGAACAGCCGTAGTCAATTACCCACTCACGCAAAAATTTATGTACTCTTGGGGTAGGCTCATCTGTTTTAATGCCTGCTGCTTCCTTTATTGCATCAAAGCAGGCCTGTATTCTATCTAAAGCAAGCAGCTCCTGCTCTGCCTCGTCAAGTGTATCAATACCTCGTTTTGCCCAATCCTCTGCTCTGCCTTTGATTGCAGAAGAGGAGGTTTTGCCACGGCACTTTTGGTGCTGTAAAAGGGTTATTATTACCTCCGGTGGAAAGCCGTAGTGGTCATATATCATAAGTATAATTGCCTGTGTGTCATAACCGAAGGTGCCGAGAATTTCCTGTGCCTCTGTGTAAATAAGCTCAAGCTCCGGCTCCTGTGAAAGGCGCATAGCAATATCTCTTTGCGTAGGCTTTTTAAGGGGGAGCGTCCTTACAGGACGTACCTGTTTTTCTGTAGCTACAGGTGCTGAGGGTGTTTCCTCCTGAGGGGTGCAAATGCACTTTGCATTGCCCTTTGCTCGGTCTGCACAGGCTTGGTCAATTTCGCCGTCTGTTTCAATTACGCCGTAGCTTTCCCAATAGCTTAGGCAGTCTATTGTTTCATTTACCGAAAGCCCTGTACAGCAGGAAATTTGTTGAGCGTCAACGCTTCCGTCAGGGTTTCTTAAAATAAACAACAAAACTTTAAAGCTTGCTGCAGGAGCAAGCTTTAAGTGTCTATCAATAATATCGGTTGGAACGGCAGTAGCGCCGTTCAGGTAATCGCATTTAATTTTAATCATAGCTTATTCGGGGAATTTGACAATTACACCAACAGATTTACCCTTTACGTATTGTGCAATGCCAATCATATCAATGTTTTTAGAAAGTGTTCTGCCGGCAATTACGTAGCCACCCTTAGGGCTTAAGCAAACAGCGTTTGCGCTTTCGTTTGCAGTACCACCGAAGGAGCGTACCCAAGTAAGGTTGCCGTATTTATCGAAGGCGGCAATAACAATATCATCGCCACCACGTGTTGTAATGCCCTTGAAATCTCTTGTGGAGGAGTTGGAGCAGCCTGTTGCAATAAATGAGCCGTCCTCTTTTTCTACAATATCTACAAGGTCATCGTCGTTTTGGCCTCTGAAGGGCTTAACGAAGTTTATGCTAAGGTCATTGTTAATCTTAACAAGGTAAGCATCGTAGCCACCCTTGGATGCCTTATCGCCGGCAAATATGCTGTTTGTTGAGTCTGTATCCTTTGAGTTTGAACGGCCAACCACAACAACGCCGCCACTCTTACAGGCTGTAATGCCTGAGAAAAGGTCGTTGCCTGAGCCTGCGAGAGGGATAGCGCTTATAAACTTACCTGTTGATGAAAGCTTAACAACACCACCGTCTGTTTTACCGTGGTTTTTGAAAAGTGTGCCTGAGCTAAAGTTACCTACTGTATAAACGGAATTATCTGAGCCAACGCAAACGTCGTTGAAAGCATCCATATTTCCGCCTAAAACGTTTTTCCAAGCAAGCTTGCCGTCTGCAGAATACTTAACTGCAACTGCAGCAGATTCTAATTCAGGCTTTTTGAAGCCTGCGGCATCACCGTCGTTATTACCTACAGAGCCAACAACAATAATACCACCATCACTTGCAAGCGTAGCTGCATTAAACAAGTCAACTGTAGAGGTACCGAATGTCTGGTGCCATTGCTCTTTACCGTTTTTATCGTATTTGTAAACAAAGCCATCGTAGTAGCCTCTGCCCGGCTGTCCGTTTACGTTTACGCCACCAATATTTCTACCGTAGCCTACAGCGTAAAAGCCACCATCCTCTGTTGCAACAACGTCTGTTACAATGTGCTGACCGTAAAGGCTACCTACGCCTACACGCCAATCCTCGTTACCCTTGCTGTCGTACTTAATAAGCACGGTGTAAGGTGTTGCGTACATAGGGTAGCCGTTTTTATCTAAGAACTGTGCAAAGTCGCCGTTTGTAGAGTTAGTAACGTTAGCTGCAATGTAGCTGCCGTTTTCAAATACGTCAATACTTGAGAAATAGTCTGCCTCAGTGCCACCGAGGGAGGTTTTCCAATCTATAGATGCAGGTGCAACCTTGTCTGGATTACTTGTAAGCTCAACTATAGAGGTGTATACGTCCCCCTTGTTATCTACTGCAGTGTTGCCTGCGCCGTCTGTAATCGGTACGGAGCTTGTGCCCATAATAACGCTGTCGCCCGGCTTTTGGTCGTTTGGATTTTGAGGAATGGTTACAATTTCAGTAACCTCTTCGCCCTTGGCATCTGTAACCTGCTCACCCTTAGCGTCTGTAACGCCTACAGGTACGGTAACCTGCACGTCTTGGTAAATAACGGTTGTCATTACGTTGCCCTTGTCGTCGGTAACCTCTTCGCTTATAACGGTTGTAAGCTCTTCGCCGTTTTTATCCGTAACCTTTTCGCCGTTTTTGTCGGTAACGGTTTCTGTGCGCTGCGTTGTAAGCGCAACAACGGTTGTTTCAGGAATAACTGTAACAGCCATTCCGTTTTCATCTGTAACGGCAATGCCGTTTTCATCTGTTGCGTAGAAAACAAATTCCTTTGTTGTGTCCTCGGGGAGCTTGCCTGTATCCTGTGCGTTTTTAAGCACAACTGCAAGCACAACTGCACCTATTATAAGCACAGCTATTACAGCGATTATTATTATGGGTATTTTTTTATTACCTTTAGTCGCCTTTGCTGTAGCCGGTGCCTTTGTAGGTGGCGCAGAGGGCGCCTTTACAGGTGGTGCAGAGGGTGTTTTTGCACCATTGTTTTTTGGTGTGTTAGGTGTGTTGTTATCCATTATTGTAACCTCCGATAGAGTAGTTGAAAATTCCTATCTCACTATTTCTAAATAAACGCAAATTTTTGTAATAGAGTATAGATACTCATTCTATTATATAATATCATATGAATTTCAGTTTTTCAATTCTAAAATGCTGTGAAAAACAAATTCGTTACATATTACATAAAAAACGGACTATTTTATTATGTAATATCAATAATATTTGCATTTTACTCAAAAAAATCGTTGAAAACAGAAAATTTATGTGCTAAAATACCAAAGTATAGTGACCTTTTACAATTTTTAACGGAATTAAATGGTCATTGACCGTTATCTTATATTTAGGAGGAATTCAGATGAAAGCATACAGTAAAGAAAATATCCGCAACGTTGCTATTGCGGGTCACGGCGCAAGAGGTAAAACAACTCTCGCCGAGGCAATGCTTTATCTTGCCGGTGCATCTGACAGATTAGGCAGAGTTGCAGACGGAAATACTGTGCTTGACTTCGATGCAGAAGAAAAAAAGAGAAAGGTTTCCGTATCATCTGCACTTGCATATTTTGAGTGGAGAGACAGAAAGGTTAATATTATTGACACTCCCGGTCTTTTTGACTTTGAGGGTGCAAGAGCAGAGGGCTTAAGAGCTGCAGATTCTGTTATAGTTGTTCTTTCCTGTGGCCACAGCGTAGACGTTGGTGCAGAAAAAACTCTCAGAGCAGCAGGTAAAAAAAGCCTTTCAAAGTTTATTGTTGTTACAAAGTGCGATGGTGAGGATAGAGATTTCTTCAAAACCCTCAACAGCCTTAAGGATAAATACGGCACAGCAATTTGCCCTGTTGTAATTCCATACGTTGTAGGTGGTAAGGTAGAGTGCTACGTAAACTTCCTTCAAAACAAAGCATTTAAGTACGACAACGGTAAGGCAACAGAGGTTGCAATGCCTACAGATGCACTTATTGATGATATTCACGCAGCATTTACAGAGGCTGTTGCTACTGCAGACGATGACCTTATGATGAAATTCTTTGATGGTGAAGAATTTACTCACGATGAAATCGTTGCAGGACTTTCAAAGGGCGTGCTTGATGGTACAGTTGTGCCTGTATACGCTTGCTCAGGCCTTACAACAGATGCAGTTGACCTTGTTATGAACGGTATTACAAAGCTTGCCCCTGCTCCAAAGGATGAGGCCGGCATTGCTTGTGACCCTAATGGCCCACTTGCAGCAATCTGCTTTAAGACAGTTGCTGACCCATTCATTGGTAAAATGAGCTTCTTTAAGGTTGTTTCCGGTAAAATTACAGCAGCTACAAAGCCATTTAATGCCCGTACAGAGGAAGAAGAAAAAATGGGCAAAATTGTTGTGGTTAAGGGCGCAAAGCAGGATGAAGCAACAGAAATCACAGCAGGTGATATTGGTGTTGTTACAAAGCTTGGTGGCTTTAAAACAGGCGATGTTATGTGCGATGCAAAGAATCCTGTAGAGCTTGCAGGTGTTGATTTCCCTGCACCTTGCTATTCAATGGCAGTTAATGTTGTTAAGAAGGGTGAAGAGGATAAGGTCGCTTCAGGTCTTAACAAAATTGCAGAAGAGGATGGCTCAATGCTCTTCTACACAAATAAAGAAACAAAAGAGCAAATCGTTTCAGGTCAGGGTGAGCAGCACCTTGAATCTATTGTATCCAAGCTTAAAAATAAATACGGCGTTGAGGTTGAGCTTACAGCACCTCGTGTAGCCTACAGAGAAACAATTCGCAAAACTGTTGATAAACAGGGTAGACATAAAAAGCAGTCAGGTGGTCACGGCCAGTTTGGTGACGTTTGGATTCGTTTTGAGCCATATATGGGCGAAGAGGATTTCGTATTCACAACAGACGAGGTTGTTGGTGGTGCAGTTCCAAAGAACTTCTTCCCTGCAGTTGAAAAGGGTCTTCTTGAGTGCATCGCAGGTGGACTTATTGCCGGCTACCCAATGGTAGGCATTAAGGCTTGCCTCCACGACGGTTCTTACCACCCTGTTGACTCCTCCGAAATGGCATTTAAGATGGCAGCACGTATTGCCTTTAAAGCAGCAGTGCCTGAGGCAGTACCTACCATCCTTGAGCCTGTTGGCACACTTAAGGCATACGTTCCGGATGATAACCTTGGTGATATTATCAGCGACGTTAATAAGCGCCGTGGTAGAGTTCTCGGTATGGGCCCTGCAGAGGAAACAATGACTCAGGAGCTTGTTGCTGAGGTACCAATGGCAGAAATGAGCGACTTTGCTATCGCCCTTCGCTCCGTAACAGCAGGCAGAGGCTATTTCACTCTCGAATTTGCTCGTTACGAGGATGCTCCTGCACACGTTGCAGAGAAGGTAATAGCAGAGGCAAAACTCGAAGACGACGAAGATTAATTTTTCAGCGGCTCTTTTTGCGCAGAACACCCCGACAGACCATTTGGCCTGTCGGGGTTAGTTGTTTTTTGTTGCTTGCAGTATCTATATACAGCGTCGCAACAAAAAACTGACTTCTGCATCAAAAATCTCACGCTGAAAACAAAAAACTTTTTGTGCAGAACAAAAGGCAACCGCAAAGAGTGGTTGCCTTTTTAGTCATTTTTGAGCCCTCGGAGTATCTTTATACACCGTCGTGCTCAAAAAAGCCTTCTGCATCTTAATCTGAATTAATCTTATTGCAATACACCTTCGCAGTAAAAAACCGACTTCTGCATCAAAAATCTCACGCTGAAAACAAAAAACTTTTTGCACAGAACAAAAGGCAACCGCAAAGAGTGGTTGCCTTTTTAGTCATTAATTTTGAATTTTTAATTTTTGCGAAGCTCTGCTATTTGCTATCATGCGAAGCTTGTAAGGGACGGATTTTAGCCGTCCCGTTGTTTTTCCTTGCTTTCGGGCAGGCTACAATCCTGCCCTTACAGTTGTTCTACCTAACCTTTGCGTAGCTCTGTTATTTGCTAATTGCTAATTTCTCATTCCTAACTCTTAATTCCCCTGCTCGTCGTTCTCTACAACAATAGAGGGCTTTGCAGCTTCCTCTACCGGCTCCTTGCCCATTTCTGCATTTTTATCGTATGCCATACCCTCTCTCACCAGCTTGTAGATTACTGACATAAGAGGAACACCTATAAGCATACCGGGTATGCCTAAAACTCCACCACCGATTGTAACGGCAACAAGCACCCAAATTCCCGGTAAGCCCATAGATGAGCCTACTACCTTTGGGTAAATAAGATTACCCTCAATCTGCTGAAGGATAATTATAAATATAATAAAAATCAATGCTTTTGTAGGTGATACCATTAATATTAAAAATGCACCGATACCTGCGCCTAAAAATGCACCAACTATAGGGATAAGCGCAGTAAATGCAATAAGAGCACCTATCATTGGGGCGTAGGGGAGGCGTAAAATCAGCATACCTACCATACAAAGCGAGCCTAAAATAACTGCCTCAGTACATTGTCCCACGATAAAACGGTGGAAGGAATCGTTGGCAATGCTCAAAATATGGGTAAGCTTTTTGTTTGCCTTTTCGGGTACAAATTTGTTTTTTACACGGTTAAGCTGACTTATAAGCCTATCCTTATCAAGCAGCAAATAAATTGCAAAAATTAAGCCTATTAAAGAGGTTGTTGCAACAGAAAAAACAGAAGAAACAGCAGCTGCAGCTACGGTAAGCACGTTACCTACCCCTGAGGAAAGTGTTTGGGCAATAGTATCGAATTTTGATTGCCAGTCTATGGTTGTTATTTCTGCAATAATTTTTTCAGGCACAAAGCCGAAGCCTTCAAGCTTGTTTGTTGCAGTTTCCAAGGCGGCCGGAGCTTTTTCAAAAACAAGCTTTAGGCACTCAACAAGCTGAGGTGCAACAAGGCAAATAACAAGCGTAACAATGCCCACAAGCGTTAGCAGAGATGCCACAAGGCACAATGGTCTGCGCATCTTTTTTACTATTTTTTTATCAGATTTTTTGAAAAAATGCTTTTCGTAAAAGCTCATTAAAATATTAATTGCATATGCAAGTACAAGGCCCACGAAAATAGGCGCTGCAGCAGAGGTAAAAAGCCCTAAAAAGCTTACAATTTTACTCCAATAAATAATGCAAAGATACAGTAAAAATACACTTGCACCTACCTTAAAGCAGGTTTTCCAATCAAGCTTTTTCATATAAAAATAGCCTCCAATAGCCTCGAAATGAAGCGAGTCTTTTGCTTAAAAATTAGTTAAAATTACCTTTCTGCAAAGCTTTTCTGTTGGAAAATCAAACAGCATCCAGCCGTATTTTTCCATTGAAAAAAGCTCTGTTTTTTTGAACCGTTTAAGTATATATTTCGCACTTTTTTTAGGGTTGTGCAGTATGTTTCCACAAGAAAAAAAGTTAAGAAAAATACCATTTTCACAGGGTGCCTTTTGCAGCATCGGCAGTATGGCAAGGCTCCATTTTTTTCTTGGCGAAAGCTTATACCAATCCTGTATATATATAGGCTCGCCCTGTGTGCCGTCACGCCTTACCATAACCGAGCAAAGGTGTGTTTTGTTTTGAAATTTGCCCTGGTCAGGCCAGCCTGAAAAGTTTAATCCTGTGTTAAAATCTGTGTACTCCTCGTTATCCTCATCAACGCAAAATCTGTTTAAAAAAACAGCCCTTCCACGCACTTCCTCGAGGGAGGGAATTCTGTTTTCCAAATACCAAAAATCACGGCTAAGGTACTGTTCAAAAAGCAGGTCAAAGGTCTCCTCCGAGGGGGCACCGTAATCTCTTTTTATGCTGATAATAAGCGTCTCCGAGGGGTTTGCCTTTAGAAAATCCTCGCAGTCCGAAAGCACGTCCTCAAGCATTAAAAAAACCTTATCTGACGGGGATTTATAGCATTTTGACGCTGCGTGCACAAGCATTAATTTTCCCTCAAAAATTGCTACTCTTAAATCGAGAAAGCGCACCCCTATATTTAGCTGCTCGGCAATGCTCAGCTCCTGACAGCGAGAGAAATATTTGAACTGGCAAAGTCTTGTAGTGCTATCGTGCGTGCCGGGTAAATTTATATCACAAATAAGTGTTTCCCCGGGAATATTTTTCATCCAATCCTTCATATAAACCACTCTAAAAACACAAAAGCACCTTAGCAATAAAGGTGCTTTTACTTATATTTTATTTTGCACCGTCATGTGTGAAAATAACAGCAACAGTTTTGAACATAATTTTCATATCGCCTATAAAGGAGCGAGTTTTTATATACTCCATATCGTAAACGATTTTTTCTTCAGGTTTAAGGTCGTAGCCACCGTTGATTTGTGCAAGGCCCGTGAGGCCCGGTGTAACAAGCAGCCTGTGCTTAAAGCCGTGAATATATTTTTCAAACTCCTCATAGAAGCACTCACGCTCCGGGCGAGGGCCTACAAAGCTCATTGTACCTATAAAAATACACCAGAGCTGTGGAAGCTCGTCTAAACGGGTTTTTCTTAAAATTCTGCCAACAGGTGTAATTCGTGGGTCATCGTCCCCCTCGCTCCATTGAGCGCCGTTGACCTCGGAATCCTTAATCATTGTACGGAATTTAAGAATTTTAAAGGCTTTACCGTTTTTGCCCAAACGCTCCTGAGTGTATATTGCAGGGCCGTCTGACGTGGCTTTTACAATAATAGCTATAATAAGCATAGGTAGCCACAGCAGGCAAAGTGCACAGAAGGAAACTGAAATATCAATAATTCTTTTAATCACCTTATAGGCTATGCCGCCGCCTATTTTTTCGGGTGGGTCAATGAAATATTCCTTATCGGTTTCGTAAGGGATTATTACTTGAACACCTTGTTCTACAGGTGGATTGTTTTCGTTAGTAACAGTTGTCACACGAAAGCCTCCTCTAAAAAAGTGAAGTGCAAGCACCATATTGTACCCATTTTAATACAGTTTTCTGCATTTGTCAACAAAAGCAGAAATATGAGAAAAAAAGCAATTTTTGACAGGTTTTAGAGGAAACCAAGCACTTGCAATTTAAAGCTATATATGATATATTATTTTATTATGAATAAATATAATGTGAAAGTATGCGTTAAAATGCACGAGGGTCCGTTAGGTCTCTGAAACACAAAAGTAAGTGAGAGGGTAAAAATGATAGAAAAATTAGTAGACTTTTTAAAAAAGCACATAAGGCCTATAACCTTTGTTGCAGACGTGGCAGCAATGATTATAGCGTTTGTTCTTGCAAGCTACCTTAAATTTGATGCACCAACACTTTTTGACGGTTGGTTTGAAACAAACATGTACTACATATTTGCTGTAGACATGGTAGCCACGTTTTTGATGTTCATAATATTCAAGATTTACAGAATTATGTGGCAGTATATGGTCGTGTCCGACTACTTAAAAATGGTTAAAGCCTATTTTATAGGCAAGGCAGTTACGGTAGCCGGCTTCTTCTATATTTGGACTAACCTTGTTTCAGGTGTTAAGTACACTCGCTCCTTCTTCAGCTGGATGGCTATTTACGGCTTTATATTCTTAGGCCTGCTTATTCTTAACAGGGTAATGATTTTTGGTGGCTACAGAGAGTGGCGCCGAATTCTTGCGAAGTCAAACGGAGAGCCTGTAAATAATCGTAACAGGGTTATGATTATAGGCGCAGGTAATGCAGCCTTCAGGCTTATAACTGAGCTTAACAGACCGAAGCTTGCTGTTAAATACAACATAGTTGCTTTACTTGACGATAACGAGAGCAAGCACGGAAGCTATTTAGGCGGCGTAAAAATATTAGGTGGCAGAGATAAAATTATTGAGCTTGCTGCAGAGCTTGACGTTGATGAAATTTTCTTTGCTGTGCCGTCTGCAAGTGAAAAAACAAAAAAGGAAATTCTCAATATATGCAGTAAAACAGGCTGTGTGCTTAAAACCCTTCCTGTTATTACAAATATCGACAATGCAGATAACATAAGCGCAGCCCTTCGTAAGGTTGATTACACTGACCTTTTAGGCAGAGAGCAAATTAAGCCTGACCTTACCGAGGTATTTGAATTGCTTGATGGCAAAACCGTATTTGTTTCAGGTGGTGGTGGCTCTATAGGCAGTGAGCTTGTACGCCAGATTGCTCAAAGCGGCGTAGCAAAGAGAATTATTATTTTTGATATTGCAGAAAACGGCGCATACGACATTCAGCAGGAAATTAGAAGAAAATACCCTGAGGTAGACCTTAAGGTGCTTATAGGCTCCGTAAGAGATTCTAAAAGGCTTGCGGAGATTTTTGAGGAGTACAAGCCGGATATCGTTTACCACGCGGCCGCCCACAAGCACGTGCCCCTTATGGAGGATAGCCCTAAGGAAGCAGTTAAAAACAACGTTTTCGGTACCTACAACCTTGCTAAAACGGCAGATGCTTACGGCGTAAAAAGGTTTGTTATGATTTCAACGGATAAGGCAGTTAACCCAACTAACGTTATGGGTGCAACAAAGCGTATTTGTGAAATGATTGTTCAGTCCTTCGATAAAAAATCACAAACAGAGTTTGTTGCCGTGCGCTTCGGTAACGTTTTAGGCTCAAACGGTAGTGTTATTCCGTTGTTTAAGGAGCAAATCGAAAACGGTGGCCCCGTTACCGTAACACATCCTGATATTATTCGTTACTTTATGCTTATCCCTGAAGCAGTATCTCTTGTTTTACAGGCAGGAGCTTTTGCAAAGGGTGGCGAAATATTTATTCTTGATATGGGCTCACCTGTTAAAATCCGTGAGCTTGCCGAAAACCTTATTCGCCTTGCAGGCTACACCCCTGGTGTGGATATGGAAATAAAGTATACAGGCCTTCGTGAGGGCGAAAAGCTTTATGAGGAGCTGCTTATAAGCGAAGAGGGTATTCAAAAAACACGAAACGACCTTATTTACGTTGCAAGGCCTATGGAATTTGATGCCGATGCTCTTTTTGATACGTTAGCTCACACACGTGAAATTATCGATACGGCATCACACACCGAAATTGTGGATATTGTAAGGAGCCTTGTGCCGACCTTCCATCCCAATAACGAAAACTTTATACACGAGGAAGAAACCGAAACAGGCGACGAAACAGTTCCTGTATAAAGCTGTCATTCAAAACAGCTTCGGTATAGATGAACAGTACGAAACGAGGTAACAGCACGTGAAAATCTTATACGTTACTGCTGATGGCTTTGATACACCCGGCCCAAATAATCAAATGGCAGAGGTTATGCTTAACGATTTTTTGGATAACGGCTATGAGGTGCATCTTATTCAAAGCAGAAGAAAAAGGATTTTTCCCGATATCCCCGAAAGCCTTAAAGGGCGCAAGGGCTTTACCTGCAGTATTGTTGACAGAAGGGTTTTTGACAGAAACAAGTTTGTTGTAAGGTATCTTAACGACGTTTTATATGCCTTTTCTGCTATGAAGCACTGGCGCAGGGTTAAGGATGCAGACGTGGTTTATTTGCAATCCAACCCCACAATACTTTTTCCAATGCTACTGCTTAAGCTTTTTACAAGGCTCCCCATTCTTTATTGCATTTACGATGTTTGGCCGGGCCACGCTCACGATATAGGCGTTGTAAAAAGCAAGCTTTTATATAACCTTTTCCGTTTATTTAACAAGCCCTGCTACAAGCTGGCAGATGCCATATCCGTAATGAGTGAGGATATGAGGCAAACTCTTATAAAAGAGGGAGCAAAGGAAGAAAAAATAAAAATTGTTTCCCCCTGGTACGACGTTAAAACGGCAAAGGAGATTGCTCCCGAGGAAAACAGATTTATTGCAAAGTACAGTATTCCTCAAAATAAATTTTACGTTCAGTTTGCAGGTACAATCGGCTACGTTTTTGATTGCGATACGGTTATTGAGGTTGCAAAACGCCTGCAGGATGAAAAGGATATTGTTATACAAATAGTTGGAGACGGTAACGTTAAGGAGCGCTTTGTTGAGCAGGTGAAGGAGTCGGGGCTTGATAATATAGAAATTTACCCACTTCAGCCTGTTGAGCTTGTGCCCGACGTTTACAGCGCAGGTAGTGTTTGCTTAATTCCCTTACGCCACAGCGTTATTTACAACGGCGTACCAAGTAAGGCGCCCATATTAATGGCGTGCAACAGGGTTATTGTAAACTCTGTGGATATTGATTCCCACTACGCCCGTACGTTTACGGAAAATGATATGGGTATTTGTGTAAACATAGGCGATTACGATTTGCTGGCAGAAAAAATAAAGCTTCTGTACCACTCGCCCGAAGAAAGGCAAAGAATGGCACAAAATGCTAAAGTGTACTGTGCAAAACATTTTTCAAGTGTTGTTAATACAAGAAAATATATGGATGTTTTTGACGAATTAGGAAAAAAGAAATGAAGATTCTTATAATGGGCTTTGGCAAGCTGAAATTTATGCCCTACGTAAATTTTTACCTTGACTCCCTTGACAGGCAAAGCAATAGTATTCACCTCCTTTATTGGAACAGAGATTTGATGCAAGAGGATATTTCCAAGTATGAGGGCATTACCCTTCACGAGTTCAAATGCTTTCAGGAGGATGACGCACCTAAGGCTTCAAAGGTAAAAAGCTTTCTGAAATACAGGCGCTTTGCCCTTGATTTATTAAAAAAAGAATGCTTCGATTTTGTAATAGTGCTTCACTCCCTTACAGGTGTAGTGGTTTGCGATTACTTAAAAAAGCACTTTAAGGGCAAATTTATTTTTGATTACCGTGATTTTACGTATGAGTGTATTGTTCCGTTTAAAAAGGCAGTTGCAGTCCTTATAAACAGCTCACTTTTTACGTTTGTGAGCAGTAGCGCCTTCAAAGAGTTTTTGCCCGAGTCTGCTAAAGAAAAAATTTACACAATCCACAATATCGATGCAAGGGCGCTTTCGCACGTAAAGGAAAACGGGCTTGAAGCCAAGGCTCACGAAAAAATTCGGCTGGGCTTTTGGGGCTTTATTCGTGATGAAGAGCTTAATATGCAAATTATAAGTCACTTAGGCAACGATGAGCGCTTTGAGCTGCACTACTACGGCAGGGAGCAGCAAATTGCAGAAAACTTAAAACACTTTGCACAGCAGAGTGAATTCAGCAATGTGTTTTTCCACGGCGAATATAACCCTGAGGAAAGATATGAATTTATAAGAGAAACAGATTTAATTCACAATATTTACGATGACAGCGGCGCAATGCTTGCTGTAGGCAATAAGTATTACGATGGGGTAACGTTTTGTGTTCCTCAGGCGTGTATGGTAGGCTCACATATGGGTAAACTTTGCACCGAGAAGGGGCTCGGCTTTGAGGTTGACCCGTACAGCGAAGGCTTTAAGGCAACGCTTTACGAGGAATATCACAAAATACGTAGCGAAGCACTTGCAGAAAGGTGCCGAGCTGAATTAGAGATTATTTTACGTGAGCAGGAGGAAAATACTGCTCGTGTTAAAAGTATAAAATAAAAGTTATCAGGCAAAGAGGTAATGAAATGGGTAGAGTTGTTGTTATCGGAAATGCAGATTACGGCTTGTGGCTACTGCGCCGAGAAACAATTGAGGGATTAGTTGCTCAGGGGCATCAGGTTTATGCTATTTGTCCTCCGGGCAGCTGTGTAGAAAAGCTGGAGCAAATCGGCTGTAAGGTGTGTTGCACAGAGCTTTCACGCCACGGCACAAATCCATTGCAGGAGCTTAAGCTTTTCTTTGCGTATTTAAAGCTTTTCAGAAAAATAAAGCCTACAATGGTTTTCACTTTTTCAATAAAGCCCAATTTGTACGGCAGCCTTGCAGCAAGGCTTTTAAAAATACCGTACGCACCAAACATTACAGGCTTAGGGGTTGCAATGCAAAACGATACAACCCTTCGCAAGGTGCTTCTTAAAATGTACAGGCTTTGCCTTAAAAGGAGTAAGGTAATATTTTTCCAAAACTCTGCAAACCTTGAATTTTTCAAGGAACAGGGCCTTGTAAAGGATAATTTTGTGCTCCTTCCCGGCTCAGGAGTAAACGTTGATAGGCACCCTTATGAGGAATACCCTGCCGACACAGGTGAAACAAGCTTCCTTTTCGTTGGCAGATTTATGCGAGATAAGGGCGTTTGTGAGTACATAGAGGCGGCAAAGCTTTTGAGGGAAAAGTATCCCAATGCAGTTTTCAGAATGGTGGGCGAAACCGAGTCGGATTTTGCAGAGGAGTTTGCAAAGCTGGAGGCTGAAAGGTACGTGGAAATATACCCTACTACAGATGACGTGCATTTCTTTATGAAAAATGCAAATGCAATTGTTGTGCCATCATACCACGAGGGTATGTCAAACGTATCGTTGGAGGCGGCATCAGCAGGCAGACCAGTAATCAGCTCAAAAATCCCCGGCTGTATGGAAATTATAGAAGAGGGCGTAAACGGCTACAGCTTCCAGGTTAAAAACGTAACGGCTCTTGCAGAGGCTATGGAAAGATTTATTAACCTTCCATATGAGCAAAGAGTCAAAATGGGCGTAGCAGGCAGAAAAAAAATAGAAAAAGAATTTAACAGACAGCTTGTCGTTAATGAATATATAGAAATCGCAAGGTGAAAAAATGAGTTTATACAGTGATATTGTAGCAAGAAAAGAAAAAATCTCCTTAGTAGGCTTAGGCTACGTAGGTATGCCTATAGCGGTGGCGTTTGCCAAAAAGGTGGAGGTTATAGGCTTTGACCTTAATAAAGAAAAAATTGAAACCTATAAGTCAGGCGTAGACCCTACAAACGAGGTTGGCGATGACGTTATTAAAGCAACTACAGTTGAATTTACTGCAGATGAAGCTCGCTTGAAAGAGGCTAAATTTCACATTGTAGCTGTGCCTACACCTGTAAACAGTGACCACACTCCCGACCTTACACCTGTTGAGGGTGCAAGCCGTATTGTGGGCAGAAACCTTACAAAGGGCTCAATCGTTGTTTATGAATCAACGGTTTATCCTGGCGTTACAGAGGATATTTGTATTCCTATTCTCGAAAAGGAGTCAGGCTTAGTTTGTGGTGTTGATTTCAAGGTAGGCTACTCTCCCGAAAGAATTAACCCCGGTGATAAAGTGCACCGTCTTGAAACAATTGTAAAAATAGTTTCAGGTATGGATGCAGAGTCCCTTGAGGAAATTGCACAGGTTTATGAGCTTGTGGTTGAGGCAGGCGTGCACCGAGCAAGCTGCATTAAGGTTGCAGAGGCTGCAAAGGTAATAGAAAACAGCCAAAGAGATATTAATATCGCCTTTATGAACGAGCTTTCAATAATCTTTAATAAAATGGGTATTGACACAAAGGCTGTGCTTGAGGCAGCAGGTACAAAGTGGAATTTCCTTAAATTCTACCCAGGCCTTGTTGGTGGCCATTGCATAGGCGTTGACCCTTACTACCTTACCTACAAGGCAGAGGATATGGGCTATCACAGTCAGGTAATTCTTGCAGGCAGAAGAATTAACGATGATATGGGGAAGTACGTTGCTGAAAATATTGTTAAGAGCCTTATTAAGGCAAACAAAAACGTAAACAGCGCAAGGGTTGCCATTTTAGGCTTTACCTTTAAAGAGAATTGCCCCGATACACGAAACACAAAGGTTTTCGATATAGTTAAGGAGCTTCGTGAGTATGGCATAGAGCCTGTTGTTGCAGACCCTTCGGCAGATGCTGAAGAGGCAAAAAAGCTTTACGGTATCGAGTTTGTTGATATAAACACCATTAAAAATATGGATGCAGTTATAGTAGCAGTTGCCCACGAGTGCTTTGCACACCTTGCAGAGTGCGATATTGCAAAGCTCTTTGCAGAGGGCAAAAGAGTGCTTGTTGATATTAAGGGTATTTACAGCAGGGAAGAGTACGAGGCTGCCGACTACGTTTATTGGAGATTATAATTATGGGCTATAAAAATTTAGTTTTTCCCGAAAACTCACTTTTTCTTGTAACGGGTGGAGCAGGCTTTATAGGCTCCAACCTTTGCGAGGCTATTCTTGAAATGGGCTACAGGGTAAGGTGCCTCGATGACCTTTCTACAGGCAAGCAAAAAAATGTAGATATGTTTGCAGGTAACCCAAACTATGAGTTTATAAAGGGCGATATAAAGGATTACGAAACCTGCCTCAGAGCTTGCGAGGGCGTAGATTACGTGCTTAACCAGGCAGCTTGGGGCAGTGTACCCAGAAGCATAGAAATGCCTCTGTTTTATTGCAAAAACAATATTGAGGGTACACTTAATATGCTTGAGGCGGCACGTCAGTGTGGCGTTAAAAAGTTTGTGTATGCATCAAGCTCCTCTGTATACGGTGATGAGCCAAACCTTCCTAAAAAAGAGGGCAGAGAGGGAAATCTTCTTTCACCCTATGCAGTAACAAAGCGTTGCGATGAGGAATGGGCAAAAATGTACACAATGCACTATGGCCTTGATACGTACGGAATGAGATATTTTAACGTTTTTGGCCGTAGACAAGACCCTGACGGTGCATATGCTGCAGTTATTCCAAAATTCCTTAAGCTTCTTATAAACGGAGAGGTGCCTACCATAAATGGTGACGGTAAGCAGTCGAGAGATTTTACTTATATCGATAACGTTATAGAGGCAAACCTTAGGTCCTGCCTTGCTTCTCACCAGGCAGCAGGCCAGGCTTACAACATAGCCTACGGTGGCAGAGAGTATCTTATAGATATTTACTACGGCTTAACCAAGGCCCTTAATATAGACGTTGAGCCTAATTTCGGTCCCGACAGAGCAGGAGATATTAAGCACTCCAATGCAGATATCTCAAAGGCAAGGGAGCTTTTAGGCTACGACCCTGATTACAGCTTTGCCGATGGCATTAAGCTTGCAATCGAATGGTACAAGGAGAATCTTTAATATGAGCAATATGGGCACAATTGTCTATATAGGTGGCTTTGAATTACCAGATAAAAACGCTGCAGCACACAGGGTGCTGAATAATGCACGTGCATTCAGGGAGTCGGGCTACAACGTAGTTTTTTGCGGTACGGATAAGTCTATAACCTCAAACTGTACTCAAAAGCAGATAGTAGATGGCTTTGACAGCTACCCTACGGCATACCCTGCCTCAACAAAACAATGGGTAAAGCAGCTGCTTGAGTTTGAGCATTACGAAAATGTAATTTCATTATACGATGATGTAAGGTGCGTTATTTGCTACAACCTTCACGCAGTACCTCTTAAAAGAGTTCTTTCCTTTGCAAAAAAAAGAGGTATACGGGTTATTGCCGATTGCACAGAATGGTACGAAAACAAGCCTACCTTAAATCCTATAGGGCTTGTAAGGTTTGTTGATACCGAGCTTTGTATGAAGGTGCTTCAAAAAAAGTGCCACGGTATGATTGCCATAAGCACGTATCTTGAAAAATACTATAAAAGCCATATAGACAATATTGTTGTTGTGCCACCCCTTGTTGATGTAACCGAACAAAAATGGCAGCAGGAGCCTGCACAGACAGATGAAAAAATCACCTTTGTTTATTCCGGTCAGCCGGGAGATACAAAGGACCAAATCGGTCAGATAATAGAGAGCTTTCTTAAAACGCAGGGCGTGGAAAATTGTGTTTTCCGTGTTGTGGGTATTACACAGCTGGAGTTTTTTAAAACCTACCCACACCTTGAAGAGAAAAAGGCTCAAATAGACGCTTTTGTTGAGTTTTGTGGCAGAGTTTCGCATACACAAAGCATAAAGGAGCTCAAAAGCGCCGATTATTGCATTTTTGTGCGAAACAGCACACGTAAAAATAATGCAGGCTTCCCTACAAAGTTTGTAGAGTGCTACACAAGTGGTGTGGGCATTATCGCAAATGAAATAAGCGATATTAAAGGCTATTTCCCCAACGACGGCTACAGCATTCTTATTGAGGAAAACACCGACGAAAATATTGCACAGGCAATAAAACAGGCTCTCCAAAATGGAAAGCCTGCTAAAAGAAACGAAAATGACAATCCCTTTGATTATCACAGATGGATTGATAAGCTAAAAAATTTTTTAAAATAAAAACAATTTCTGATTATTCAGAAAAGGAAAGCGATAGAAGAACATGCTGGTATACTTTTTATTAATTGGTTTCATAATGCTACCGCCGTTATTAACAGGTAGATTGTTCAGGTTTGACAGACACTTGGCACCTGATATAACTGTTGGTGGCTTTGAAAACAAAAAACTACGATTGTACTACACCTGCTACTGTGCCTTGCTGATATTTATTGTATCAGGCTTCAGAGATTTCTCTGTTGGCACAGATACCTTGACGTACATTGATAAATTCAACGGAGAGCTGGGAACGATTCCGTTGGGTATGTACTTATCAAGTCTTGTACCAAGGACTCTTGGTCAGCTTATTTCCCTTTTTCAGTCCGAGGCAGGCTTTACGTTATACAATATAATATTACACGACCTTGGTGTTTCCGACAGAGCCTTTCTTCTTATTACAACGGCTTTTTGTACCTTTGTATTTGCAAGGTTTATTTATCAGTTCTCCTCTAATATTGGTTTGAGCTTTATTGTGCATATCACCTTTGGAGCTTTCAACCTTAGCCTTAGTGGTATACGTCAGTTCCTTGCACTTTGCTTTGTTCTTCTTGCCTTTGAGCAGATGAAGAAAAAATCACTCATAAAATACGCAATATTCATTATTTTGGCAATATCCTTCCACTATAGCGCTATTGTCGCCATACCGATTTACCTTCTCAATTTCCTTCGTGAGGATAAGCGTGTTCGTACAAGCACGTTAATTTTAGTACCAACACTTATTTTAGTCGTCTGGTTAGTTCTTCAAAGCTCTGTAAGAGATATTATGTGGCAATATTCTACACATAGGTATCAAATGGGAGGCTATTTTGAAGACGTTGCAGGCGATACGAACATTTTAGTATACATTTTCTCTATAGGTCTGTTTATTGTCTGCCTTACCTTCCTGCTCCTTCAAAAGAACAGAAAAAAGAACGATGACCTTCAATGGGTAATTTTAGCGGCCGGCTACGTTATAACCACCTTAATGAGCTCACAGGTTTATATGGCAAGCAGACTTTCCTATTTCTTTTTGGTGTTCTACATAGCTTTCCTGCCTAATGTAATAGGCAAAGCCCCAAGAAAATGGCAGGTTTTAGCTGTGCTGTGCGTAATTATAGTCGGTATAGCATATTTTGCAATAACGGTGCCGGGCAGCTCTATGGGAACAGATGCATATAAATTTGCGTGGTAGGTGATAAAGTGAAAAAGACGTTGATTTTTCATCACTGCGGCACTCTTGGTGGTGGACTTTTAAGCTGTTTAGATTTAATAGATATGCTTTCAGCAGACTACGAGGTGCATTTAGCAATTACAACGCCCTCAGATGAGGTCGCAAAAATGCTCGAGGAATTAAATATTAAAGAGCAGCACCACCTTTCAGGTTTCCCTACACTTACGTATCACAATGCAGACCATAGCACAGTAAAAACCTTACTTAAATATTTTTTATCACTAAAGTACATTGACCAATGGGTTGAGGTTGCTAAAAAGGTTCAGCCCGACGTTGTAATTTTAAACAGCAGCGCTCTTTCACCACTTATAGAGCCGTTAAAAAAGGCAGGCTTTAAAACAATTTGCATTGTGAGAGAAACAATGTACCCCGGTAATAGCTTACCCGTTAATAGGCTTTTAAGAAAAAAATTAGCCAAAGCCTCTGCCGTTGGCTATCTCACAGGGTACGACCTTGAGCAGTGGGCTGTAAATGGTGGCAGACAGTTTGTGCTACCCGACGTTGTAAACGAAAGATTTTTTAAAACCGAAGCAGAGGCAGAAAAAAATGAGGATGAGTTTACAATTCTCTATATGGGAGGCCTCTCCTTGGCAAAGGGCATAGAAACACTTGTGGATGCATACGCCCTTATGCCTGCAAAAACAAAAACACGCCTTGTAATTTTAGGCTGGGACTCCTTTGTAACTGCAAAAAAAGGACTTTTAAGTAAGCTTTTTTACTCGAGGGATGCTAAGCGTGTGGAGGCAGTTATTCAAAAGTTTTCAAGCCTTTCGCAAGAGAACAAGGCGCTTGAGCGCCCGGGTATTGTGAGCGATACGGCACCCTACTATATAAGGGCAGACGTTGTAGTGTTCCCCGTTTTGCAAATTCATCAGCCTCGCCCTGCATATGAGGCAGGCTTTTACAAAAAGCCTATAATTTTACCCAATTGCCCTAATTTTAAAGAAAACGTTGAGGATGGCTTTAACGGCCTTTACTACGAGCCTTCAAATGCAGGCTCCCTTGCAGAAAAGCTGCAGCTGCTATCAGAAAATAGGGCGTTGGCAGCAGAATTAGGCGAAAATAACAGTAGCTGCACAAACGAAAGGCATAGCCTTAGTGCAGTCGCAAAAATATTAATACAAGAAATTGAAGCAATTATTGAGGAAGCATAATGAAGGTTGGTATACTTACACACTACTATAAAAGTGAAAATTACGGTGGGAATTTACAGGCATACGCCTTGTGCCGTTTTTTAAACGATAAAGGCTATACGGCAGAGCAAATTTCCTACGACGTGTCAAAAGACCACGGCTTTAAAATGCTTTTAAAGAAAAAACTTCGCAACCTGTGGTATTGCCACAGCATAGCATTTGCAAAAAACAGAGATATACGAAGAAAAAGCATAGAAAGATTTAATCTTGGTGAAATTCCTCATAGCAAGGTATACAATAAAAATACAGTAGCCCAATGCGGTGATGCTTATGATGCCTTTATTGTAGGCAGTGACCAGGTTTGGCACCCAAACGCCGTGTGCGATGCTTATTTATTGGATTTTGTAAAAGAAGGAAAAACAAAGCTCTCATACGCCGCAAGCTTTGCAGTAGATGAGTTAACCCCAGAGCAAAAGCAAAGGTATAAAAAAAGCCTTGCTTCCTTTAATGGAATATCCGTAAGAGAAGAAAAGGCGGCAGAGCTTTTAAGTGATATTACCACACAAAAGGTAGAGTGGAGCGTTGACCCAACACTGCTTTTATCGGCAGAGCAATGGGATGAGGCTTGCTCACCACGGTTAGTGGAAGGGGACTATATCTTTTGCTACTTTTTAGGTGAGGATACCCTTCACCGTAAACTTGCAGAGGATTTTGCAAAGAAAAATGGTCTTAAGCTTGTAACCTTGCCACACCTTAAAGGCGCTTTCAGAGAGTGCGACAGCACCTTTGGTGATACACAGCTTTACAGTGTTTCACCTGCAGACTTTATTTCACTTATAAAGTATGCAAAGCATATTTTTACAGATAGCTTTCACGCGTCTGTATTTTCGTTACTGTATAATAAAGATTTTTATGTGTTTGAGCGAACAGGAGTTAAATCCATGGGCTCACGTCTTTACAGCTTAACAAAGCTTTTTGCAATGGAGCAAAGATTTTGCGACACAAGGGATAAGCTTACTATGGAATACATAGAAGGCTTGGATTTAATAGATTACAACAAGCCATTTGAGCTTTTTGAAGCCCAAAAGGAAAAATCAATCGCATATTTATTGGAGAATTTGAAGTGAAAATAAATCAGCTTAAAATAGGCTCTATGCTGTCATACCTTCAAATGGGGCTGGGTGTTATAATCGGCCTTGTATATACCCCTCTTATGATTCGTTTGCTGGGGCAGAGTGAATACGGGTTATATAACACCGTATCCTCTACTATTGCCCTACTTTCGGTTTTGAGCCTTGGCTTTAACAGTAGCTATATAAGATTTTACTCTCAGTATAAAAAAGAGAATAACGAGGGTGCAATTAATCGCCTTAACGGCCTTTTTTTAATAGTTTTTTCTATAATAGGCGTAATCACGCTGCTTTGTGGAGGCTTTTTAAGCTTTAACCTTGATATGGTTTTTGATAAGGGCTTAACCTCTTCAGAATACGGCACAGCAAAAATATTAATGATTTTGCTTACCTTTAATTTAGCAATATCTTTTATAACAAGTATTTTTCAAAATATTATTTCTGCCCACGAAAGATTTGTATTTTTAAAACTTGTGGGTATGGCAAAAACAGTTTTCAGCCCTTTGCTTACTATTCCATTGCTGCTTATGGGCTATAAATCTATTGCCGTTGTGGCAATTACACTTGTAGTTTCTTTTACAACAGATATTATTTACCTTACCTATGCAAGAAAAAAGCTGAAGGTAAAATTCGCCTTCAAGGGGCTTGAAGCAAGTGTTTTCAAGAGCCTTTTAGCATTTACCTCGTTTATTGCTATTAATATGGTGGTTGACCAAATCAACAGCAATATGGGTAAATTTATTCTCGGTAGGTATCAAGGCACCTCTGCAGTTGCCGTTTATTCGGTAGGCTACACGCTTTACCAATACTATATGATGTTTTCTACTGCAGTTTCAGGTGTGTTTACTCCACGAATTCATAAAATTATTAACGAAACAAAAACAAATATTTCCCTACAGCGCCAGCAGGTGACCGGCCTTTTTATAAGAGTCGGCAGAATACAGTTTATTGTGCTGGGGCTTGTAGCAAGCGGACTTGTTTTTTTCGGTAGAGAATTTATAAGGCTGTGGGCAGGAGAAGGCTACGGGGAAGCGTATAACGTTGCCCTGCTTATAATTTTACCTGCATCTATTGCCTTAATTCAAAATTTAGGAATTGAAATTCAAAGGGCAATGAATAAGCATAAATTCAGAAGCCTTGTTTACGCACTTATGGCCGTATTAAACCTTGTGTGTACCGTAATTTTGTGCCAAAAATACGGCGCAACAGGTACAGCTATCGGTACAGCAATCTCTCTCGTTTTTGCAAACGGCATTGTAATGAATATTTATTACCATAAAAGCTGTAATATAAACGTTATTTCCTTCTGGAAATCCATATTGCGTCTTTCCTTAGGCTTGATTATTCCTGTTATTTGTGGTGCTTTGTTAAGGATGGCGCTGGATTTTTCAAGCACAATAATTTTACTGTGTGGAATATGTGTGTATACACTGGTTTACGTTGTAAGTATGTGGCTTGTTGGTATGAACAGCTACGAAAAACAGCTTGTACTAAAGCCGGTAAATAAAGTGATGCAAAAGCTAAAGAGGTAATAAAATGATTGATATACAAGATAAAGAGCTTTGCTCAGGCTGTGGCGCTTGCGCAAGCGTTTGCCCTAAGGGCTGTATAGCAATGGTAAGTGATGCAGAGGGCTTTGCTTACCCTGAGGTTAATAAAGAGCTTTGTATTGATTGTGGCTTGTGCAGTAAAAGGTGCCCTGTGCTTAATAAAAAAGAAGGCTCACCAAAAACTGTATTGGCACTTGCCGTAAGGGCAAAGGATGAACAGCTTCTTCTTAAAAGCTCTTCGGGTGGAGTGTTTTCGCTTTTAGCAAAAAGCGTGCTCGCTCAAGGTGGCGTAGTTTTCGGAGCAGCCTTCTGTGAGGATTTCACCTTAAGGCATATTTATATTGAAAATGAGGAGCAGCTTTATAAGCTTCAAGGCTCTAAATATCTGCAAAGCGAAATTGGTGAATGCTACTTACAGGCAAAAACCTTTCTTGAACAGGGCAGGCAGGTGCTTTTTACAGGCACACCTTGTCAAATAGGTGGACTGTACGCCTTCCTCGATAAGAGCTACGAGAATTTAATAACTCAAGATATTATCTGCCACGGCGTACCCTCGCCAATGGTGTGGCAAAGCTATAATGAGCACCTGCAGAGTAAGTCGGGCTCAAGGCTTTCCAATGTTTTTTTCAGAGATAAAAGAAACGACTGGAAAGGCTATTCTTTAACCTTTAATTTTGAAAACGGAGCAGAATATAATCATTCACGCAGCGAGGATTTATACTTCAGAGCCTTTCTCAGCAATATGTGCCTGAGGCCCTCCTGCCACAAATGTGCTTTTAAGGATAAATACAGACAAAGCGATATTACCCTTGCAGATTTTTGGGGTATTGAAAAGGTTTGTCCCGATTTTGATTACAAAAAGGGAGCATCCCTTGTAATAATAAACTCGCAAAAGGGCGAAGTACTTTTTAACGATATTTCAAAAGAAGTAATTTTGCATAAGGTGGATTTTGAAAGCGCAATAAAATACAATTCTGCAATGCTTCACTCATCACCTGCAAGCGAAAAGCGTGAAAGGTTTTTTAAAGCAGTTGAAAAAAATGGCTTTAAGGATGTGCCAAAGCTTTTACACGTAAGCATTTTTAAAAAGATTAAAGGAAAATTTTTTAAATAATTTTCAAATAATAAATAAAAAAAAGGAAAATCTTCAATAAATAATTTCCGGAGGAATAATTATGTCATCATTTTCAGGAAAAACACTTATGATTACAGGTGGTACAGGCTCGTTTGGTAACGCTGTGCTCAATCGTTTTTTACAAACAGATATTGGTGAAATCCGTATTTTTTCACGTGATGAAAAAAAGCAGGACGATATGCGCCACGAGTTTCAGGCAAAAATGCCCGAGGTAGCAGAAAAAATTTCATTCTATATCGGTGATGTAAGGGACCTTCAAAGTGTAAAAAATGCTATGCACGGTGTGGACTACATTTTCCATGCGGCAGCACTCAAGCAGGTTCCTTCCTGCGAATTTTTCCCGATTGAGGCTGTTAAAACTAACGTTCTCGGCACAGAAAACGTTTTAACTGCTGCCATTGATGCGGGCGTAAGAAACATTGTTTGCCTTTCTACAGATAAGGCAGCTTACCCTGTTAACGCAATGGGTACCTCAAAGGCTATGATGGAAAAGGTTATTGTTGCAAAGAGCAGAACGGTAAAGCCTGAAAACACAAAAATCTGCTGTACACGTTACGGCAACGTTATGTGCTCAAGAGGCTCCGTTATTCCGTTATGGATTGACCAGATTAAGCAGGGCAAGCCTATTACAATCACAGAGCCTTCAATGACTCGTTTTATTATGTCCCTCGATGAGGCCGTTGACCTTGTTATTTTTGCTTTTGAAAACGGCGTATCAGGCGATATTCTTGTGCAGAAGGCACCTGCTTGTACAATAGAGGTGCTTGCAAAGGCAGTTACAGAGCTTTTCAACCCTGAAACAGAAATCAAGGTTATCGGTATTCGCCACGGCGAAAAGATGTATGAAACTCTTCTTACAAACGAGGAGTGTGCAAATGCCTTTGATATGGGTCAGTTTTACAGAGTGCCCTGCGACAGCCGAGGCCTTAACTACGATAAATACTTTAGCAACGGTAATACACAAAGAAACACACTTACAGAGTTCAACTCAAATAATACAGAGCTTCTTACTGTGGAGCAGGTAAAGGAAAAGCTCCTTTCACTTCAATATATCAGAGATGAGCTTGCAGCTTGGGAGAGCAAATAATTATGAAAATACTTGTTACAGGCGCAAAGGGCTTTGTTGGTAAAAATTTGTGTCAGGCACTCTACAACGTAGCCGAGGGCAAGGATAAAACAAGAGGTATAGGCGCAGATATTACTGTTTTTGAATACGATATTGATACAGATAAGGCTCTTCTCGATACATATTGCAAGGAGGCGGACTTTGTTTTTAACCTTGCAGGCGTAAACAGACCCGAAAATCCACAGGAATTTATGCAGGGGAATTTCGGTTTTGCAACAGAGCTTTTAAATTTACTTAAAAAGCACAATAACAAATGCCCTGTTATGCTTTCAAGCTCCTTGCAGGCAACCCTTGTTGGCAGGTATGCCGAGGGTGACTACGGCAAGAGCAAAAAAGCAGGCGAGGACTTGTTTTTCCAATATTCAAAGGAAACAGGTGCTCCTGTGTATATTTTCCGTTTTCCTAATCTTTTCGGTAAGTGGTGCAGACCAAACTACAACAGCGCTGTTGCAACCTTCTGCAACAATATAGCGAATGATTTACCTATTACTGTAAACGACAGAGCAATTGAGCTTACACTCCTTTATATTGATGATTTAGTAGACGAAATGTTCAATATTTTAAAGGGACAGGCTCATCGCTGTGAATATGATGGTCTTAATATTGTTGATAAGGTTGACGGAGCTTTCTGCTATTGCCCTGTAACACACAACGTTACTCTCGGTGAAATAGTTGATTTATTAGAGCGCTTCAAATCACAGCCAACTACACTTCTTATGCCCGAAATACCATTTAATTCTTTTGCAAAGAAGCTGTATTCTACCTACCTTTCATATCTCCCCAAGGAGAAGGTTTCTTTCCCATTAAAAATGAACGTGGATGACAGAGGTAGCTTTACGGAGCTTTTGAAAACTGCTGACTGTGGTCAGTTTAGCGTTAATATTTCAAAACCCGGTATCACAAAGGGTCAGCATTGGCACAACACAAAGTGGGAGTTTTTCATTGTTGTTGCAGGTAAGGGCCTCATTCAGCAGAGAAAAATCGGTACAGATGAGGTGCTGAATTTTGAGGTTAGCGGTGAAAAAATCGAGGCTGTGCATATGCTCCCCGGTTACACCCACAACATAATAAATCTTTCGGACACAGAAAATCTTGTTACAGTTATGTGGGCGAATGAGCAATTTGACCCAAATAAGCCAGACACCTATTTTGAGGAGGTTTAAGTTTGGATTAAATTGCCCACAGGGCGTTTTAGGGCTCGGGGCAGTATCTGTATACAGCACCACTCGCCCAAAAACATACTGTGAACAATTTTCTCTCAAACTTACTAAAGCAAGGTTAACTCATATTTTTAAAAATAACTTTATCCCTTTTAAGGAGGAAAACAAATGGATATCAAGCTTGATTATTCAGATATTTCTTTTAAAAACAACGGTAAGCTTAAGCTTCTTATAATTGTTGGCACACGCCCCGAAATTATAAGGCTTTCAGCAGTTATTAACAAGTGCCGTCAGTATTTTGACTGCATACTTGCTCACACAGGGCAAAACTACGATTATAACCTTAACGGAGTATTTTTTAAGGATTTAAAGCTTGATGCTCCCGAGGTTTATATGGATGCAGTTGGCGATGATTTAGGCGCTACGGTTGGTAACATTATAAACTGCTCATACAAGCTTATGGCACAAATTAAGCCTGACGCACTCCTTATTTTAGGTGATACAAACTCCTGCCTTTCTGCAATTCCTGCAAAAAGGTTACATATTCCTATTTTCCATATGGAGGCAGGTAACCGTTGTAAGGATGAGTGCCTCCCCGAAGAAACAAACAGAAGAATTGTTGATATTATTTCCGACGTTAATCTTGCATACAGTGAGCACGCAAGAAGGTACCTTGCAGAGTGTGGCCTTCCTAAGGAGCGTACATACGTAACAGGCTCACCTATGGCAGAGGTACTTCACTCAAATCTTGCAGAAATTGACAGTTCCGATATTCTTGCAAGGCTTGGTCTTGAAAAGAAAAAATATATTCTCCTCTCTGCTCACAGGGAAGAGAATATAGATACCGAAAAGAATTTCCTTTCTCTTTTCAATGCAATAAACGCAATGGCTCAAAAGTACGATATGCCTGTGCTTTACTCCTGCCACCCTCGTTCAAAAAAGAGGCTCGAGCAAAGTGGCTTCCAGCTTGACAGCCGTGTGGTTTGCCACGAGCCAATGGGCTTCCACGATTACAACAACCTTCAAATGAATGCTTTTGCAGTAGTTTCCGATAGTGGCACGTTGCCTGAGGAATCAAGCTTCTTTACCTCTGTGGGCAGGCCCTTCCCTGCAGTATGCATAAGAACCTCTACAGAGCGCCCCGAGGCACTTGATAAGGCTTGCTTTGTGCTTGCAGGCATAGATGAAAAATCTCTGCTTCAGGCAGTAGAAACTGCAGTTTCGCTTAATAACGATGGCTTTACAGGTATACCTGTGCCCGACTACGTTGAGGAAAACGTTTCTACAAAGGTTGTTAAAATCATTCAAAGCTACACAGGCGTTGTAGATAAAATGGTTTGGAGAAAGTTTTAATTTGCATTTACGGAAGTGATTTTATGAGATATGCACTCATTGGCTGTGGCAGAGTTGCTCCAAGCCACGTTAAAGCAGCAAGGCTTAATAATATAGATATTGTTGCAATTTGCGATATTGATTTAGAAAAGGCAAAAGCCTTTGCCGTTGCACAGCAGTTAGAAAATGTAAAAATCTACTCCGATTATAAGGAGCTGCTTGCAAACGAAAGGGTTGACTTTGTAAGCATAGCAACGGTTAGTGGCACCCACGCAGAAATTTCACTTTACTGTGCAGAGCAGGGCGTAAGCTTTCTTGTAGAAAAGCCTATGGCAATGAGCATAGAGGAGGCAGATTCCGTAATTGCCGCAGCACAAAAAAGTGGCGTTACGGCAGGCGTTTGCCACCAAAACAGGTTTAATATCGCCGTGCAGGAGCTTAAAAGGGCAATAGATAACGAAAGATTCGGCAAGCTTTCACACGGTAGCATTCACGTACGCTGGCACAGAGATGAGAGCTACTACCGTCAGGATGACTGGCGAGGTAAGTGGGCAACCGATGGTGGTGCGCTTATGAATCAGTGCATACACGGCATAGATTTGCTCCGTTGGGTTTTTGGCAACGAAATAGAGTCGGTTTACGGCTCTGTGCGAAATCACCACCACCCCTACATAGAGGCAGAGGATATTGGTGTTGCCGTAGTAAACTTTAAAAACGGTGCAGTTGCTACTATTGAGGGTACGGTGAATACCACAAAGGACCTTGAAGAAACACTTTGCGTTTTCGGTAAAAACGGAATGGTGCGCCTTGCAGGTATGAGCGCATCTACAGTAGACGTTTGGCAGTTTAAGGATGAAGAGGCGGCCGATTCCGACAGGCGCTTTATTGAAGAAAAGGCACCTAACGTTTACGGTAACGGCCACACAAGTCTTTTTCTTGATTTTGCAACAGCCGTAAAAGAAAAAAGACAGCCGTACGTTGACCTGTACGACGGTAAGCGAGCAGTTGAGCTTGTGCTTTCCATTTACAAAAGCCAAAAAACAGGGGAAAAGGTTACGTTTCCATTAACCGATTTTGGTACGGTTGATATGATGTGAAAATTATAAGGGACGGTTTAGCCGTCCCTTTTTCTTATTATTTCAGCTGTTCAAACTCAGGCATAATGTAGGTTGTTGTTGAAAAAAACATTACCTTCATTTCGCCGTAGGAGTATTCGTTAAGAGCTTTATCCTCACTTGCTCTTTTTGAATTTAACTCTTTATCTATAGAGTATATAGCAACAAGGGAGCTTTTGTTTCTTATAAGCGTGCCGTCTGCATTTTCGCTACCGTCAAATTCTAAAACTATGTTGCTGTCGTTTTCAGGTACGGTGTATAGCGCAACTAATTTTTTTGCGTCTACTCCGTATTTTGCGGCAATTGCAGAAATATATCTGTTATCTGCTTCGTCAGAAAATGCCATTTCTCCCGTTTTTTCTACAGAAATTGAGGGCTTCGGCACAGTTGTGCTTTCCGTTTGCTCCTCTGTTGGTGTTGGCACCGTCGCAAGCTCTGTTGTCGGCAGGGTTTCTCCAATAGTAGCCTCAAAGGTGATTTCCTCCTGTGTTGCTTGTGGGGCTGTGGTTGTAGGTGCTCGGGTATATTCCTTTGTATTAAGAGGAAGTGAACAGGGGGGCACAACCTTACCGGGATTATCGTTGTTTTCTTTACCACAGGCGCACAAGCACAATATAAATACAGCGCAAAGTGTAGTGCAAATTAATCTTTTAAGCATAGTTTTCCTCCAAAATATAATGGCGTATGCAATTATGTTATCACAAAAGAACAATATCTGCAACTTTAATATTTATCTTGCAATTAAATATAATTGTATAGTATAATTACCATGTATAATTATAAAAAGTGGTGAGCGTTATGTTTTTATGTCCTCAACCTAAAAAATTAGAGCTTCAGGGTGGCTACTACAGCTTCCCTGTTGATTCACAGCCACAGACTGTTACAAAAATTACACCTATGCTCTCTCAAAAGGAAAGCTACCGTATTGAAATTGATGCACAGGGTGTGCATATTGAGGCAGCAGATGAGGCAGGCGTTTTTTATGCAAACGTAACCCTGTGCCAGCTTATGAAAAACTACAGAGGCTGCTTGCCGTACGTGTATATTTACGATGAGCCACAGTATTATTACCGAGGCTTTATGATAGACTCCTGCCGTCATTTTTTCACAGTAGAGGAAATTAAAAAAATGGTAGAGGCAGCAGCATACTTTAAGCTTAATAAATTCCATTTTCACCTTACCGATGACCAAGGCTTCAGGGTAGAAATTGAGTCCTACCCACAGCTTACTGCAGTAGGCTCTGTAAGGCACGGCTCCCATTTTGGAAAGGCGCACGATGATGAAGAGGAATACGGTGGCTACTACACAAAGGCAGAGCTTAAAGAGATTGTTGAGTTTTGTAAGGAGCGTCACATAGAGGTTATACCCGAGTTCGATATACCCGGTCACACAAGCGCAGTAATTGCCGCTATGCCTGAGCTTTCTTGTACAGGGGAGCAAATTACACCTCAAACTACACCGGGCGTTTTCCCCGACGTGCTTTGTGCAGGTAATGAAGAGGTGTTCAAGGTAATTCACGCAGTTTTAGATGAGATTTTAGAGATTTTTCCAAGCAAGTATATACATATCGGTGGCGATGAGGTGCCTAAGGCTCATTGGAATGAGTGCGAAAAATGTCAGGCAAAGCGTGAAGAGCTTGGCTTTAAAACAATGGAGGAGCTTCACAGCTGGTTTTCATCGGAAATTGCTTTTTACCTTAAGAAAAAGGGCAGAAAAGCAATTTGCTGGAATGAGTCCATCAGAGGTGGCAATGTTGAAAACGATAATATCACCGTCGCTTGGTGGATGGATAAAACAGATGCATCCGTTAAATGGGCAAATAGTGGTGCCCCTGTAATTATTGAACATTTTGCACCGTACTATGTAGATTACCCTCACGGCATGCACTCCTTAAGGGATATTTATATGAAGGACCCACAAAAAACAAGAGGTCTTACAGATTTAGGCAAGGGCTCCATTATTGGTATAGAAAGCCCCGTGTGGACAGAGTATATTACAGACTTTAAAAAGCTTAATGAAATGTGCTTTCCAAGGTGGATGGCAGTTGCAGAAAAGGCGTGGAATCAAGAGAGCAAGCCTTTTGCAGATTTCCTTAAAGCAGCACAGTTTTTCTGCGATATTCTTAAGGAAATGGGTATTACCCCTGCACAGGAAAGCGAGTGGAATATTCTTCCTCACACAAGGCTTGAGCAAACCTTGGGCTTTGTAAAAAACAATATCAGTAAGCAGGTTATAAAAGATTTTTTCAGAGGTAAAAAGAAATGATACGTTACTCCGTTATCGGTACGTCTTGGATAACAAAATCCTTCATTTCGGGGGCAGAGCTTTGTAAGGATTTGCTCCTTGATGGAGTGTACTCACGCTTTGCGCAAAAGGGTGAGCAGTTTGCAAAAGAGGTAGGCGCAAAAAGAGTTTTTACCTCTTTTGAGGAGCTTTTAAAAAGTGATACAGAGCTTGTTTATGTGGCATCTCCAAACGTTTGCCATTATGAGCAATGCAAGGCGCTTTTAAATAACGGTAAGCACGTGCTTTGCGAAAAACCTGTTACAATAACTGCTAAAGAGTTTGAAGAGCTTTGTGAGCTTGCAAAGGAAAAAGGTCTTGTTTACTTTGAGGCTATAATGTATATGCACACACCTGCGAGAAAAACAGTAAAGGCTGCAGTAGCAAAAATCGGCAATATTCGTAGTGCCACCTTTGATTTTTCACAGCTTTCATCAAAATATAAGGCACTTGTTAACGGCGAGCTGCCTAATATATTTAACCCCGAAATGAAAACGGGCGCTTTGAACGATTTAGGCATATACTGTGTTTACCCTGCAGTTGATTTATTCGGTGAGCCTGAGGAAATTGTGGCTACACAGCATTTCCTTTCTACAGGGGCAGACGGCTGTGGCAGTGCAGTTTTTAAATATAGCGATAAGATAGTTACAATCACATACTCGAAGGTTGGCCAAAGCAGAGGCGTTTCGCAGATTTTTGGTGATTTAGGCACAGTTGCAATAGGCAGTATTTCTCAAACAGATAACGTAAGCCTCTACGATAACGAGGGAAACGAAACTGTTTTAGTGCCCGATATAGATAAAAAATACCATATGGGCAACGAGGCACAAAGTGCAGTTGCTTTCATAAACAACCCACACAGCGAGCTTTTAAGGGAATGTCAGGAAATGAATCTTAAGGTGCTCAGGTGTATGGAAAAAATGAGGATTAAAAATGCTTGAACAGGAATTAAAAGAGCTTTTACTTAATGAGGGCGTAAGCGACGTAGGCTTTTCCTTTATTGAGGATAGCGACACAGGTGAGCTTAAATACGCAGTAAGCATAGTGGTAAGACTTTCCGATGCTATTGTGGATGAAATTACAGATGCACCCACTGCAACCTATTTTAATCACTACAGAACGGTTAACGCTTTTATAGATAGGTGCCTTTTAAAGGCAGGGCTGTTTTTACAGGCTAAGGGTTATCGTTATATAACCGTAGCAGCATCACAAAGCATGCCCGGCACTCATTACGATGGGCGCTACAGCCACAAAAAGGCGGCAAGGCTTGCAGGTCTTGGAGGTATAGGTAAAAACTCACTTTTTATACATAAGCAGTACGGCACAAGGGTAAGGCTGGGCACGCTTTTTACAGATTGCCCGTTGCAGGGTGAGGGCGAGCTTAAAGAAAATCTTTGCCTTGGGTGCGATGCCTGTGTAAGGTCTTGCCCTTCGGGAGCAATAATCGGTACAGGGTTTTACCCGGGAATTAAAAGAGAAGATATTTTCAAAGCATCAGTATGCAGTGAATATATGAAAAAACAATTTCAGCACATCGGTAGAGGCGCTGTGTGTGGAATATGTATGAAGGTTTGTCCTTATAACGATTATAGATAGTCGAAACAGTGTAAAATTACACTGTTTCGATACCAAATTATGATTTGGTATCGAATTTTCGAAGAAAATTCGACTATAATCCTTTCAATGAGTGTAATGCAAAATTGTATTTATAAAAAACAATTTTGCTAAAAGCCGATAAAAT
>JAZNTU010000008.1:0-53655 GCA_045591945.1 Acutalibacteraceae bacterium
CTTTGACCTAAAAGCGAAAGATTTTTATTGGATTTTTGGTGTTGAGGGCGAAGATAGGCTGGCGCCTTTCAAGACCGAAACGCCGAAAAGACTTGAAAATACTCGCTTTTAGGCAGGTTCGGATAACTCATTTCACCCTAAAATACGGGTACCATTTGGTATCCCGTATTTTTTTATAATTTGTTAATAAAATTTGCATTAACTTTTAGGTAGCAAAACATTTAATTATATGATATACTTTTTTAATAAAATAACCGTAAATAAGAAAGGGTTTTCATTATGACCAATATTAAAAATTTAGCAAACGAATGGGATAGAGCCTTTGTGGCACTACTTAAGGAGGAGAAATACTCCATAAGTCAAGTAGAGCGACTTTTAAATGAAACCTACAAACTCTGCACCGAATATTGCACCAGCGATACAGTGCCAAAGGAACTGTGTATGGTTTTTTCTAAAATACAATGGTTTTTGAGTACAGCAAGCGACGCCTATAAAATTGATAGCCTTACAACCTCCTCGGATTCTGCCGACGTTGATGCTATTGACATCATACTCGATGCCATTGAATGCGGCTTCTATACAGGCGAATACGAGTATGCGTACCCTCAACTTTCGGTAACTGATAATAATCAAAGAGCTCACGTATATGATTTAAACAAAAGCTTTTTAGAGGATTTTATTGACGCACTCAGATAATTCTACAGGAAGTTAAGCTTATCATTATTAAAGGAAATTTTATGAAACACGTAGAGCAATGGATATGGCTACCAAAAGCCAAATATGATAACGAGCCACATAACGTTTATAATGCTTTTAATAACAACGAAAATAACGGGTATATTGTTGCTGAATTTTTGAAGGAGTATGATTTTTCATCCAAGGTAACCTCTGCAGCTTTGAGATTCAGTGGTGATTGTACCTTTCAGTTTTTTTGTAACAACGAAATTGTTGCCACAGGTCCTGCCTGCGTTGGTGGGGATTTTATAGGCAACGAAACACGCCGAGAAAACTTTTACGCCTTTGAAGCTGAAATTTCCCCAAACACAACTACACTTTCCTTTTTTGCAAGGGTAAAAATGCTTCCTACACAAATATGTGAATACTCTAAGGGTCACGGTGGCTTTATGCTTTCTGCCATACTCGCCTTTGAGGATGGCACACAAAAGGAAATACACACCGATGAAAGCTGGCTTGCAAGAAAAAACTGCTCTTACACAGGCGCAACAGCCTTCGATGGCCGTATTGAGCCCGATGAATACGTAAAGGCTGAAGCTATTGAAAACATATGGCACACGGCTACAGCGCCCATTCCTGTAAGAGTTGAAAATGAATTGTTTTGCCCAAACAGTAAAATCATTTTAGCCCCCTTTGAGGAAAAGGCTTTCACCTTATCATTAGATAAAATATGGGCAGGCTTTTTACATATTGAAAGCAAAGCACAGGGAGAAATATCTTTAAAGGCTGTATGCAGGGAGCTAAACGAGGAAGGCTCGTCTGAGCATATTTATTTAAAAAACAGCTGTGAATACAGAGGCTTTTATATGCACAGCGCAGGTAATATTACTGTATTTGCAAAAAACGAATCGCCTTCTCCAGCAGAGCTTACGGTTTCTTTTATAGAAACCCACTACCCTGTTTATGATGAGTGCGAAGCACAAACAAGCGATAATGATTTGAACACTGTTCTTAACACCTGCAAGCACACTCTTAAAATATGCCGTCAAACACATCACCTTGACAGCCCTCGCCACTGTGAGCCTATGGCTTGTACAGGTGATTACTACATAGAAAGCCTTATGACTATGTTTTCGTACGGTGATATGAGGCTTGCAGAATTTGACCTTATGCGTACTGCGAGGATGCTTGAGCGTGAAAATGGAAGAATGTTTCACACCACCTATAGCCTTATATGGGTCAGAATGCTTTATGATGTGTATATGGCAACGGGTAATATAAATTTACTAAAAGACTGTAAAAGTGGCTTGGAGCTTCTTTTAAACCGATTTGAAGGCTACGTTGGAGAAAGTGGTCTTATAGAATCACCACCCGACTATATGTTTATAGACTGGATATTTATTGATGAAATTTCAATGCACCACCCACCTAAGGCCTTGGGGCAGACCTGCCTTAATATGTTTTACTTTGGTGCTTTAGGCTTTGCGGAAAAAATATTCCATATTTTAAATGAGAAAGAAAAAGCAAATCGCTGTGCACAAAAGCAAAGAGTATTAAGAGATGCTATAAACACAACTCTTTTTGACAAAGAAAAAGGTATGTATTTTATGGGACTTAACACCCCCGAGGAAGAAGCGCCCGATTGGAAATGGATGCCGAAAAACACTTCTAAAAGATATTACCTTAAGCACGCAAATATACTTGCAGCATATTTTGGGGTATGCGATGACAATACAGCAAAAGGCCTTATAGATATGGTTATGGCAGATGAAATTGAGTGTGATTGTCAGCCGTATTTCTTACATTACCTGCTTGAAGCAGTAAATAGGCTTAGCTTAAGGGATAAATACACACTTAAAATACTTGAGCGCTGGAAGGAGCCTGTTAAAGAGTGCTCAAAGGGCTTGGTAGAGGGCTTTGTAGCACCTGAGCCAACCTACGCCTTTGACCACAGCCACGCCTGGGGTGGCACACCACTTTACTCATTACCCAAGGCTTTAATGGGCCTTGAAATTAACGAGCCGGGCATGAAAACGCTTACACTCTCCCCTTCGTTACTTGGGTTAGAGTTTGCAAAAGCAGAGCTGCTTACACCTTTCGGAAAGGTCGTTTGTACAATGGAAAACGGCAAGGAGCCGGTTGTTAGTTGCCCACCCGAAATTGAATTAGTAATAAAATAAATTCAAGAAAAACCGTAGAGCCTTCAAAAGAAGCTCTACGGTTTTTTTACTCTTTAAACTCTATAAACTTATAGCTTTCTAAGGTTTGTATATACTTTGTCAGCCTTTCGTACAGGGGCTCTGCCTTTTCACCAAAATGCTCTTTAACAAACTCACCTATTTCAAATATGGTTTTTTCACCGTCAAAAAGAGGCCATAAAAAGCTCCCCATTTCATCAAGGTGAATAAAGCTAACCTTCGGCTTTTTAAAAACTAACTGTGCAAATCTGTTCATAGCACCTTTATTTTCAACGTGCAACGTAACGTTGCCGTTTTCATCGGTATCCCATTCAAGACCTGCTCGTTTTGGTTTTTTATCTAAATAATTTTCTGATTGTTTTTTCATTTTATTTTACCTTACCGTCTTTTTTCTTTGTAAAAAGTGTAAATTTAAGGAAAGTTAAAATAATTACGGCAAGAAGAATAATGCCACCTACAGTCATAAAGCCTTGAGAAAGACCAAATCTTTCAGCAAGGTTAATAACCTTATCAACACCGAATATTGCGAGCAATGCAAGAATAATACCCACAATACCCTCACCTGCAATCATACCTGAACAGAAAAGGATACCGTTGTTAACAGCCTCATCCTTTTTCTCCTGCGGTGCTTTAAGCTTTTCAAACACAAGACGAAGCAAGCCACCAATCATTACACAGGCATTAAGGTGAACAGGAAGGTAAATACCAATTGCAAAAGGAAGCACAGGTATACCTATAAGCTCTACAACTACAGCAATGCAAACGCCAACAAGAACAAGGTTCCAAGGAAGATTGCCACCCATTACGCCTTCTATGATAAGCTTCATTAAAGTAGCCTGAGGAGCACCAAGCTCATCCGAACCAAAGCCCCAAGCACTATCAAGAAGGTAAAGAGTGCCACCTATAGCAAGTGCAGCTGCTACAACGCCCAAAACTTCACCGTACTGCTGTTTTTTGGGTGTTGCGCCTAAAATGTAGCCTGTTTTCAAGTCCTGTGACGTATCACCTGCAATTGCAGCTACAATACAAATAACAGAGCCAATTGCGATAGCGCTAACCATACCATCAATACCCTGTGCGCCTGTAAGCTTTAAAATAAGTGTTGCAATAAGAAGTGTTGCAATTGCCATACCTGAAACAGGGTTGTTACTGCTACCTACAAGGCCAACCATTCTTGATGAAACGGTTGCAAAGAAGAAGCCAAACACAACAATAATTGCTGCACCCAAAAGTGAAACAGGGATTGCAGGAAGGAGCCATATAACAAGGGTAAGAACAATAATAGCAATAACAACAACCTTCATATTGATATCCTGTGCTGTTCTTTCCTGCGATGCAGCGCCACTGCCTTTAAGACCCTTCATGGCGCCACCAAAGGTTTTTACAATAAGAGGTAATGATTTCACCAAGCTGATTATACCACCTGCTGCAAGGGCGCCTGCGCCAATGTAACGGATATACGTGCTCCAGATACCACTTGCACCACTTGATGCAAAAATCTCACCAATAGGTACGGTACCGGGGTAAAGTGTAATATTCTCGCCGAAAAGAGCTATAAGAGGAATAATTACCATCCAGCTTAAAAGACCACCTGCAAACATATATGATGCAATACGAGGGCCACAAATAAAGCCAACACTCATAACTGCAGGGTAAATCTGTGTACCGATTTCGCCTGAAAAGCTCTTAAATTTCATAGAGATTTCGCCTGAAACAAGCTTAAGACCATCTATTATGAATTTAAACAATGCTGCAAAGCCCATACCTGCAAAAACCTTTGATGCACTTGCACCACCATTTTCACCTGCAAGCAAAACCTCTGCACAGGCTGTTCCCTCCGGGTACGGGAGTGTGCCGTGCTCTTTTACAATAAGCGCATTCCTTAAAGGAATCATAAAGAACACACCTAAAAGGCCACCTACTAAAGCAATGCTTGTAAGCTCAAGTATATCGGGCTTATCCATTTTGCCCTCTGCTGCCCACAAAAACAATGCAGGAAGTGTAAAAATAGCACCTGCTGCAAGTGATTCACCTGCTGAGCCTGTTGTTTGCACAACGTTACTTTCCAAAACCGAATTTCGGCGTAAAATAATACGGAAAACACCCATAGCAACAACTGCTGCAGGTATTGATGCCGAAACGGTCATACCTACCCTCAAGCCTAAGTAAGCATTAGCTGCGCCAAATACAACGGCCAAAATTACACCCATTATAATTGATGCCACCGTAAGCTCAGGGGTGATTTTTTCTGCCGGAATATAAGGCTTAAAATCGTTTTTCTTGTCCATAAATTCTCCAATCCTCTGCACAATGCAGATTAAAATCAGTTGATTATATCAAAAATTATAGTGTGAGTCAATAAACATTTCACTCGCATTTAGCTAAAAGAGAAACTAAAACCTTAAATATGTTCTCTGTTGACTTTATGCTCAGCTTTTCATTAAAGGTGTGCACATCAGTCATATCAGGACCAATTGAAATACAATCCAAGCCCTTAATGGCATTTGAAAACACACCACATTCAAGACCTGCGTGAATTGCTTCGATTTTCGGCGCCTTCAAGTATTGTGCTTTATAGCATTCGCAGTAAAGCTCTCGCAAAGGAGAGTCTGCCTTATATTCCCACGAAGGGTAGCTGCCGTAAATGTAAATTTCACAATTTGGCACAAAGCTACACAAGGCTCTCATTCTGCTTTCTAAATTATCTATTGCAGATTTTTTATTGCTACGGAAGGAATAATGAATTTCGAAATAAGACTCCCCTGTTTTAAGTATTCCTAAATTCATAGAGGTTTCTACAAGACCTTCAATTTCGGCACTCATATCAATTACACCTTGAGGCGTGCACATAAGAATTGCCCCAAGTATTTTTTTGAAGCTGTTTTTTATAACAGAGTAATTACCGGTACCCTGCTCTGCAATTGTATAGCAAAAGTCTTTTTCTCTTGAAGAAATCTCGGTTTTAAGGGTTTCAAGGTAGGCGTTTGCTTCTGCTAAGAACGCAGCTTTATTTTCGGCCACAACCTCTATTTTACAAAGGTTTGTAATTGCGTTAACCTTATCGCCACCGTTTACACAAACCAGGTGCACGCCATCAGCTTCAGCAAAGTGATTTAAAAACCTGCCTGCAAGTATATTGGCGCTAACTCTGCCCTTGTGTATTTCAACACCTGAATGACCTCCCTGCAAGCCCCTGAGTGTAATAATAAGCTTTTCGCCTGCTACGCTCTCGATTTCAAACGATACCCTTGCACGAAAATCTCTACCACCTGCACAGGATACTGTAACAATATCCTCTTCTTCAGAGTCAATATTAATCATTCTTTTTGATTTAAGCAGTGAGCAATCCAGCTTACCTGCACCTAAAAGCCCGATTTCTTCATCAACTGTAAAAACTGCCTCTATAGGTGGGTGGCTGTATTCAACACTCTCAAGTATTGCTAAAATCATAGCAACGGCAATTCCGTTATCAGCACCCAAGGTTGTGCCTTTAGCTTTTATATAATCACCGTCAACATAAGGCGCTATGGCATCGTTTAAAAAATCGATTGTACAGCCCTCTTCTTTTTGGCAAACCATATCAAGGTGGCCCTGCAAAATAATGGGTGCTGCACCCTCTTTGCCCTTTGTTGCAGGCTTGAAAATAATAATATTATTGTGCTCATCTCTTATGCACTTTAAATTATGATCTTTTGCAAAGCCTTCGCAAAACGATGATATCTGAGCCATATTACCTGAGCCGTGAGGAATTTTGCATATTTGCTCAAAATAATAAAACACCCTGCTCTGCTCTGTTTTTAACCGGTTTAACATTGTATCACCCTACAAATTATAATTCAGCAAATTATACCATAAATTAATTTGTATAGCAATAACAAATAACTATGTAAATACAACCAATTATTAACTTTACAACCAAGCTTATGTAACGTATAATAATTTACAAGGTGATTAAATGAGCACAGAAAGAAATAACATAAGTGAAATAAACGTTGTTATAGCAAAATACAACGAAGAATTATTAAACTATGGAGTAAGGTGTACCGTAAGCCAAAAGCACTTTCAAATACACCTTTCACACGAGCCACATACCAATGCAAACGCTGGTGCATTTGCATTGCTTGATAGAGCAATGTATAAATTCAGATTAAATTTTTTGCCGTTTAAAGATGACGACTACAAATGTGTTGTAATTAGATTTGAGCCGATAACCACGTCAATAAAAAAGACAGAAATAAGGGAATTTGCATTTATAAAGAGCTATCGAGAGGATATTAATAAATCGGTAAACAATTGGCCAAGGCTTCCCAAAGAGGTTGAAAAGCTCATTGTAAGAACCATAAAAAAATTACGTAAAAGCTCTGCCGATAAGGTATGCAAGGACTCTGCTTTTGATATATTAAGGTACACTACGCAAATAAAATACTCATACAAAAAACAAGTTCTCGGCTACGATAAGAATATATTAGATACCGTAATAAGCATAACCTTTATACTATTATTCATTTTGTGTATTGCCATTTTAATTCTTATGTTATTTTAACCAATAAAACAAACAAAAATATGTTGATTTTTACGAAAATAAGTTTTATAATATAGCCGGTAAATAAAAAAGATATATATGGAGCTAAGGAGAATTATATGAACATTTGGCACGATATAAACCCTGAAAGAATTTCACGTGCATCATATGCAGCAGTTATAGAAATCAGCAAGGGCAGTAAAATGAAATATGAGCTTGATAAGGAAACAGGCCTTTTAAGGCTTGACCGTGTGCTTTACACATCTACCCACTACCCTGCAAACTACGGCTTTATACCAAGAACATATGCAAAAGACAATGACCCACTTGACGTGCTTGTTTTGTGCTCAGAGCAAATTGAGCCAATGGCAATTGTAGAATGCTACCCAATTGGTGTTATTACTATGCTTGATAACGGCGCAGCAGACGATAAGATTATTTCTATACCCTTTAACGACCCTACATACAACACCTATAAAGATATCAGCCAGCTTCCACCACACGTATTTGACGAAATGAAGCACTTTTTCTCAGTTTACAAAACACTTGAGTGCAAGGAAACTGCAATTGACGAGGTTAAAGGTGTGCTTGATGCGATTGCAATTATTGAAGAATCAATTGATGCCTACAACAAAAAATTCGGTAGATAATTCAACAAAAAATCTTAAAAAAACTTAATAATTTATTTAAAAAATCTATTGCATTTAAAATGCTTTTGTGGTACTATATGTGAATGTATGAACGAAAAAAGGAGGTGCCCCGTAAATGCCAAATATTAAGTCTGCAAAGAAGAGAGTTGTTGTAAACGCAACAAAGGCTGCAAGAAATAAGGCTGCTAACTCTGCTCTCAGAACTGCTATTAAAAAAGCTAACGCAGCTATCGAAGCCGGTGATGCTAACAAAGCTGAACTCGTAAAGGTTGCTGTTAAGAAGCTTGACCAGGCTGCAGCAAAAGGTCTTCTTCACAAGAACAATGCAGCTCACAAAAAGTCACAGCTTGTTCGTAAGCTCAGCAAGTCAAACTAATTTAACTTAATGAGTTTAAAGAAAATCCCCGTAACATTGTGTTACGGGGATTTCTTTATGCTTTTTTTAATTTGGTTGGTTTATCCCAAAGGGTGAATTGTAAACAAAACACCCTTTGAAATCTTAATTTAACAGCTATTCAGTCTCAATCACAGAACCGTACTTTGATTGGTCCTATAATCCTCCAGACAGTTTTGCTCTCAAAATATAGCTAACAATCATAAGTGCTAAACAAACAAAACCTATAATTAATGCTTGATTATAACTTAGCGGAATGTGTAATTTTTTGAGTAACTTTTCGGCATCTGCAGGCCCCATTATTTGTTCATATACACCGAATATTGCAAACAAAACTGTAGCGGCAAAAGAAATGATGTTTACGATTAGCAGAATTGTATTGATAAAAGCTGTCATCTTAAACCATACCCCCTTTGATTAGCTCTTGCGATGGGGTCAGTACAAAAAATTGAATATGCTGTGTGACCCCAAGCATATGCAGCAAAGCCGTATGGCAACACTTTTCCACCAGTAGAATGCAAAAAAGTATTAAATCCAAAATAACACAAGGGACGGTTCTCTGTGTTACAAAGGATGAATTGTAAACAAAAGACCCTTTGAAATCTTAAATCAACAGCTATTCAGTGTCAATCACAGAATCGACCCCTGATTGGTCTCGCCTGATTGGCCTGTCAAGACACAGAACCGTCGCCTGATTGGTTTTCCCCTGATTGGTTTTCTCCTGTAATTGTTTTTAAATATCCTTCAGGATTATTGATAAATCGATAAGCATTAGAATCCTTCATAATGCTGATAAAATTACTAATAGTCGGCTCAATGATTTGATTTTCATTTTTGATTTTCAAGTCATTTGAGACTGCAAATTCAATTATTACATCCAACTGCTCCTTAGAGATATTCGTCAAGTCAATCCTCAATGAAATCTCATCACTTTCAGCATATATCTCTATACAGGTAGAATCAATATCACCATATTGTCTGATTGAATCGCTCCAACTTTTTTCTTCGGGGAAAAATTTCATCAATTCTTCTGAAATTTTCCAAAGATTTGCATCCAAATATTTTTTAGTTTTTTCATTTCTGACTAATATAATTGAAACTTGCCAAATTGCCATTTTTTCACCTTCACCAAAATAAATCTAAAACGGTTTTATATCCTGCATATGGAAGACTCACTTCTAGAATAACATAACGGATGGTTCTCTGTGTTGCTTTTTGGCATTTTTTATCACCCAAAACCAATATACCACATTACATCTCAATCGTCAATCACAGAACCGTCCCCTGATTGGTTATCACAGAACCGTCCCCCGATTGGTTCAAAATTTTTCTACAGTATACAGAGGGCAAAGGATTATGTGGAGCTTAGCGTGGAACCACAGTGAGCAGTGAGTTAAAATATGTCAAAAAACTCAAATTATTAAGCGAACAGGAAGCCTCAATAAATACAAACTCCTCAAGCCAACTATCTCCTCAAGCCGACAAAAAGCTCGCTGTTCGAAAGGACGACTGCTCACCTTCCTCTTTGCCCTCCATCTATATATGTCGAAAATTGCAAAAGACTTCAAATTTTTTTGCAATTTTTTTGAAATATTTTTAGTTTTGTATAGTTGCACAAAAACAATAATTGAAATTTGGCAAAATCACAATATTTAATTTTATATACATTCCACAATGCACAAACATTCCCTTTTTTTGCAAAAAACAACGGAGAGCATATTCCTTAGAATACACTCTCCTTAATTGTTTAAGCAATAATTTTAAACCTGCTCTGCGATATCGAGAATAAGCTTTTCTGTTTTTTCCCAACCGAGGCATGGGTCTGTAATTGATTTACCGTAGATGCCGTCGCCAATTTTTTGTGCGCCATCTTCAATATAGCTTTCTATCATAAAGCCTTTTACAAGGTGCCTTATATCATCATTGTGATTTCTGCTGTACATTACATCCTTTGCAATACGAATCTGCTCAAGGTATTTTTTGCCTGAGTTTGCGTGGTTTGTATCAACAATACAAGCAGGGTTTTTAAGGCCGGCTTTAGCATAAGCCTCGCTAAGGTTTGCAAGGTCTTCGTAGTGGTAGTTTGAAATGCAGTGGCCATCTCTATCTACAAGGCCTCGCATAATAGCGTGAGCGTATGGGTTACCCTCACTCTCTACCTCCCAGCCTCTGTATATAAACGTGTGGCTGCTTTGTGCTGCTGTAATAGCATTCATCATAATTGATAAATCGCCACTTGTTGGGTTTTTCATACCAACAGGAACATCAAAGCCGCTTGAGGTAAGTCTATGCTCCTGGTTTTCTACTGAACGGGCGCCAATTGCAACATACGAAAGCACATCGGAAAGATAACGATAGTTTGCGGGGTACAGCATTTCATCTGCACAGGAGAAGCCGTATTGTGAAAGAGCGCACATATGAAGGTCTCTTATAGCAATTATGCCGTGGAGCATATCAGGCTTTTCGTTAGGGTCAGGCTGGTGAAGCATACCCTTGTAGCCTGCACCTGTTGTACGTGGCTTACCTGTGTAAATACGAGGAACAATAACTAATTTTTCCTTAACCTTTTCACGTACCTCTGCAAGGCGTGAAATATAATCAAGAACAGGCTCCTTTGAGTCTGCAGAGCAAGGACCGATTATAAGCAAAAGCTTATCAGATTCGCCTGTAAAAACTGCTCTTATTTCGTTATCGTTTTTTGCTTTTTGCTCTGCCATTGCCATTGTTAAAGGGAACTGCTCCTTTATCTCCATTGGAATGGGAAGCTTTCTTTTAAAATTCATACTCATTTTTATTTCCTCCAAGCCTATTTTTTATCAAACAGTGCCCTACGCTCGGTTGAAAGACGCATCATTTTTCTCATGGACTCAACATCCTCGGTTTCAAGCATCGTTTTAAATTCTATAAATTTATCTATAAAATTATTCATTTGTTCAAGAAGTGCGCTTTTGTTTTCTACAAAAAGCTCACTCCACATTAAATCGTTTATTCGAGCAATACGGGTAAGGTCCCTAAAGGAGTCACCTGTAAACTTTTCCAAATTTTCTTTATCATTGCAGGTCATAAGGGTTATGGCTATGCAGTGTGTAAGCTGTGATAAGAAGCCTATCATTTCATCGTGCTCTTCCGGTGAAAGGGTTGTAACGTTTGAAAAGCCCAAAAGTCTGCCAAGCTCAAGGCAGGTATTTATTGCCTCAGGCGTATTCTTATCGGTAGGGGTAACGATATAGTTTGCACCTGCAAACATTTTATCGGTACTGTTTTCAACACCTGAAACCTCACGGCCTGCCATTGGGTGGGCTGCAATAAACTCTACATCCTCACGAAGCATACCCTGTACCTTATAAACAATGCTACACTTAACACCTGTTACATCGGTAATAAGCGCTCCACTTTTTAAAAGGTGCTGATTTTTTTCAATCCACTCAACAAAAATATGTGGATACAAGGCGAATATAACTATATCTGCCTGGCCGATTAAAGCTTCATCCAGCTCTGTTGAGCCATCATCAATAATATCTTCTTTAAGTGCATAGTCTATAGAGCTTTGGTCTTTTGTTATTGCACTTATGTGAAAGCCAAATCTTTTTAAAATTCTTGCATAGCTACCACCTAAAAGACCAAGTCCGACTATTAATATTCTTTTATTTACGTTTACTATCACTCTATTTTCACCTCTGCCCCAAGCTTTTTAATATCCTCAAAAAAGCCGGGATAACTTTTTTTAACAGCCTGGGCATCTTCAACTGCGCCACCACACACAGAAAGTATAACGGATAGCGCCATAACAATACGGTGGTCGTTATGTCCGTTTAAAGCACCGTCTATTCTATTCAGTTGCTGCTTTGGTACCGTTATTGTGTTATCGCCAAAAACGAGCCCCCCACCAAGCTTGCAAAGCTCTTGGTGCATTGCCTGCCCTCGGTCACTTTCCTTAATTCGCAAACGGTCTGTACCTACAAGGGTTGCGCCGTTTTTAAGGGCTGCAAGGGCTATAAGCACAGGACCAAGGTCGGGGCAATCTGAAATATCTAAAACAGGTGTACCCTTTGATATTTCATCAAAATACTTTTTATATATTTTATCTCCCTGCAGGCTGTCTGCTTTAAGATTGCCTATTTGCACGTTTGAGCCAATATAATTAAAGGCATCAAGAAATGCTGCATTAGAGTAATCGCCCTCTACGCTGCCCGAAAATGAATGCAACGAGCATTTTTTTATTACAATATTATATTCGTTTTCAATTTCTATTTTTGCACCGAAGGATTGCAATGCAGATATAGTTAAGTTCACGTAGGACTTACTTTCAAATGGTGGAATAACACGAATAGTTGATTCCTCCTGCAAAAATGCAAGTGCAAAAATAAGTCCTGTAATAAACTGACTGCTTATATCCCCTTTTATTTCGTAACTGCCACCCTTTAACTGACCACACACAGTTAAGGAGTTACCGTTTTTTTCGTATTTAAAGCCATTGTCACTACACAGCTTTTCATAAATCTCAAGTGGCCTTTGAAAAAGCCTTTCGCTCCCCTGAAAGGTAATTTCCTTACCCAAGCACAATGCAAGGGGAATAAAAAACCTTAATGTGCTACCACTTTCTCTGCAATTAAGAAGGCATTCTGTATTTTGCATAAACCCTTCGGGATTTATAGAAACTTTGTCGTCTTCAATATGTATTTTGGCACCTAACGCCTTAAGGCAATCTATTGTAGCAAGTATATCCTCGCTGTAATCAACGCCCGATATAACACACCTTTGTTTTGAAAGCGCAGCACATATAAGATACCTGTGCGCCATACTTTTTGAGGGTGGCGCATTTATACTGCCTTGCAATATACAAGGCTCAAATATTACCTTCATATTACTTACCTTCTATCAGATAATCTATTGCTTCAAGGTAGCCATCGGTACCCTTGCCACAAATTGTTTTGCAGCACGCCTCTCGCACGTAGCTTATCTGCCTGTAATCCTCACGGGCAGAAACATCAGAAATGTGCACCTCAACTGCAGGTATTGAAACTGCCTTTAAGGCATCTAAAATAGCGATACTTGTGTGTGTATATGCACCAGGGTTAATAACGATACCGTCATACAAGCCGTATGCAAACTGAATTGCATCTACAATAGCGCCCTCGTGATTTGACTGAAAGCACCTTACATACACACCCTTTTCCTTTGCATAATTCTCAATTTTTGCAACAAGAGAATTGTAGGTTTCTGTACCGTAAATATCAGGCTCCCTTATGCCAAGCATATTAATATTAGGGCCGTTAATTACAAGAATATCCGTAAAAATCTACCTCGATTCTTTTTAATACCTCTTCTACTGTGCCACTACCGTCAATAACAACATCTGCAAGGCTCGTGTATAACGGATAGCGCTCGTTATACCTTTTTCGAAGTGATTCGGTATTACTTGAAAGTGGTCTGTCGGAGGTTGCGCAAAGCTGGTTTAACGGTCTGTCTATAAAATACACTCTGCCGTTAGCCTTTAGCGCATTAATATTAGCTTCATTTAAAACAACGCCACCACCTGTGGCTATTATTTTTTTATTTTGCTTTGATATATCAAAGCAAGCTGAGCTTTCAATTTTTCTAAAAAAAGCTTCCCCGTCTTCGGAGAATATTTGTGGAATCGGTCTGCCGTCTGCTTCTACAATTAATTCATCTGTATCAACAAAATCTTTAGAAAGCTTTTCCACAAGCTGTTTGCCTATTGTTGTTTTGCCACAGGATGGCATACCGATTAAAACAACGTTCATTTTGCTTTTGTAAAGCTGTTGGAAAACCTGTTCAATTTTAGTTTCATCCACAGGTGCATCTATAAACTTTTCTACAGCATATGCAGCCTGAGAAACAAGCATATAAAGCCCACCAACTGCTATAACGCCCTTCTTTTTTGCATCTAAAATCAATTGAGATGACAACGGGTTATATACAGCATCAAAAACTGCCTGAACAGCTGGCAGTTTATCAAGGTCAATTGCAGCCTCGCCTATATTAGGGAACATTCCACAAGGGGTTGTATTAATAACTACCTCTATATCGCTATGTAAAGCATACAGCTCAGAATACGTAACGTAATTTTCACGAGGACTGCGAGAAACCTTTAAAACACTTGCAGCACCCAAGCTTTGTGCTACAACAAAGGCTGTGTTCGACGTGCCACCTGAGCCTAATACTGCAACCTTTTTACCATTTAAAGAGGTACCACTACGTTCAATTAAGCTTTTAAGACCGTAAAAATCTGTATTATAGCCGTAAAGTTTACCATTTTTATTAACGATAGTATTAACTGCATTTATGCTCTTTGCCTCATCTGAAATGAAATCCAAAAAAGGCATTACGGTAAGCTTATAAGGAATGGTAACGTTTATTGCCTTAAAGCCTTTGCTTTTTAAAAATGGCTCAACCTCTTGCGGGGTAAGTTCCTTTAACTCATATTGGTAATCTGCCAAAGCGTTGTGTATTTCTTTAGAAAAGCTATGACCAAGGTGTTCACCTATGCAACCGTATTCCATATTAAACACCTAACCAATCTGTTCCATACTTTTGTGAAAGCAAATCGCATAAGCAAATTGCTGTTACACTATCCACAACTATTCTTGCTCTGTGAACAATGCAAGGGTCGTGGCGACCACTTACACAAAGAGTTGTGTTTTCATTATTCAAGAAATCAATCGTTGATTGCTCCTTTGATATTGATGGTGTAGGCTTAACAGCACAAGAAAACACAACAGGCATACCGTTTGAAATACCACCGTTTATACCACCGTTGTTGTTTGTTTTAGTTGTTACAACACCGTGAGCAATACCAAAGCTATCGTTCATTTGAGAGCCCTTCATATCGGCACAAGCAAAACCTACGCCAAACTGCACACCCTTTACTGCAGGAATAGAGAAAAGTGCGTGAGAAAGTATACTTTCAACAGAATCAAACCAAGGCTCACCAACACCTGCAGGAAGGCCTGTAACTGCTGTTTCAAGCACACCGCCTACGCTATCCCCCTCTTTAGCAGCTGCTTCAATAGCTTCAATCATCTGCTCACCCTTTTCATTATCGAGCACAGGGAATTGCATGTTTATTAAGGCTTTATAATTTTCTGTGTGATTATCAAAGCCTGCATCCTCAACACCTGCACATTTTTTTATGTGTGTGCAAATATATATGCCTTTTTGTGCAAGTATGGAAAGGCAAATTGCGCCTGCTGCAACAAGTGCTGCAGTTATTCTTCCACTAAAGTGCCCACCACCACGGTAATCCTCACAGCCGTTGTATTTTACAAAAGCCGTATAATCTGCGTGGCCAGGTCGAGCCTTGCCGTAGCTTTTTGAATAGTCCTTTGAGGCTGTATTAGAGTTAGGTATAACAACACAAAGTCCCGTACCTGTTGTTTTACCGTTATACACACCACTTAAAAATTTAAATTCATCCGTTTCTCGGCGTGGGGTGGAGATTTTGCCGTATGGCCTTCTTAAATCAAGGCAATGCGCTATAAAGGCATTATCAACTTCTATACCCGCAGGCAAGCCATCTATAACGGCGCCGATTGCCTCGCCGTGGCTTTCACCAAACAATGTAACGCTTACATTGCTACCGAAGGTATTTTTCATTTAATACGCCTCCTTTATAATCTCACCCATTTGAGAAAAGCTTATATATCTGAATTCAAAGCTACCTATTTTTTCAACGAATACTGCGTTTATTCCTGATGAATCTGCCTTTTTATCGTGGAAAATTGCAGGTAGTAAATCTAAATTGGTTGTTTTTAGCTCTGTAGGGAGCTGATATTTTGAAAGAACTTTTATTAATCTTTCTCTTTCGGCAGAACTGCAAAACGGCAACATACCTAATGCAACACACTCGCCGTGAAGTAGCTCATGCATACCTGTAGCAGACTCTATAGCGTGGCCTGCTGTATGACCGAAATTAAGCACCCTGCGAAGTCCCTGCTCTTTTTCATCCTCCTGCACAACTGCTCTTTTTATTTTAAGAGAAAGCTCAATGACCTTATCTATATTTTCGTAGGCGCTATCCTTTTCTAACAGCTCAAAAAGCTGTGCATCTGAGGTAACTGCCATTTTTATACATTCTGCAAGGCCATTGTTAAACTGACGAGTACTCAAAGTGCTAAGTGTATCAGGGTCAATAACAACAAGCTTAGGCTGATGGAAGGCACCTACTGTATTTTTGTAACCACCAAAATCTATAGCAGTTTTGCCACCTATAGAGGAATCTACCTGTGATAAAAGTGTGGTAGGTACGTTTACAAAATCTATACCTCTCATATACGTTGCTGCAACAAAACCCGAAAGGTCTCCTACTACACCACCACCAACTGCAACAACACAATCGCCTCTTGAAAATTCCTCTTGGTGCAATGCTAAAAGAAGGTCTTTATAGGTTTCGAAGTTTTTGCTTTTTTCCCCCTGTGGTATAACCCTTAAAACCGGGCTTTTAAACTGTGCTGCTACTGTTTGAGCGTACTCTGCAGGTACACCGTCATCTGTAACTACAAGAGCTTTTTTATTGGTATTGTAATGCTCGGCAATATGGTTTATTGAACCACGGCTCAAAACAATACTGTAGCTGCTTGTTTGTGTTTTTACATCAAGTATCATTGATATCGACTTCCTTAAATATGTTTGCCTTCTGAATATTTACCCACTAACCTGACATTTGTACAGACTTGTGATAACTCCTCTATCATCTGCTTTTCAGTTTCAACTGTAAGATGGCCCTCACCTTCAAGGAAGAAATAGTAATTCCATATAACGTCCTTTGAGGGTCTACTCTTTAAAGCTTTAAGGTTATATCCAAACTCGCCAAAAACGGAAATTGCTTTACCGAGGGAGCCTGCTTCATCACGAACGGTAAACAAAACAATAAAGTTGTTCTGGTCTGCAGAGTTATCTCTGGGAACTCTTGAAAATACTGCAAAACGGGTTGTGTTAAGGCTATCCTGATTAATTTTTCTATCAATAAGCTTTAAGCCGTACTCGTTTCCCGATTCAAGGCTACACACAACACCTACGGCTTCATCATTAGCTTCAGCAACAAGCTTTGCGGCAACGGCAGTATTAACCGCCTCCCTTGTTTCGTAGCCCTTTGCCTCGATATATTCAGCACACTGGCCTAATGCTTGAGGATGGCTTATAACAGTTTTAATCGTTTTTGCATCTGCGCCCTGCACACCGAAAAGATGCTGTTCAATAGACATATCGTAAACGCCGTTAATGTATAAAGAGCCGAAATACGTTAAATCCATAACCCTGGCAACGTCGCCCTCATAGCTGTTTTCAATAGGGAGAACGGCTATTTCGCATTCGCCTGTTTCAACTGCTCTATAGGCAGCTTTAAAATCACCGTAAGGGACAGCCGTTGCATCAGGGAATATTCTTTTAACTGCAATTTCTGCAAAAGCTCCCTTCACGCCTGAAAAAGCTACACGCATTCCGTCGTTAAGCTTGCGCTGATAATCTTTAGAAAGGCGCATTATATTCTTTTGAAAGTTAATATAATATGACCTTATTTCCTCATCGGAAATCAACTGACTGTTTCTCTCTAAAAGCTGTGCTTCACGCACACGGTCTTCTATAGGAAGTCCGTTGATTTTTTTGTACCACGCAACAGTTTCGGAGGCTCTCATTCTCTCCTCAAACAAAGCTGCTATTTTTTCATCTATTTCGCTGATTGTTTTTCTTGCAGCTTGAAATTTTAAATCGTTTTCATTCATTTTTATAATCCTCGTAAAGTGCCTTAAAGGCTGGTATTGAACGTTCAATTAAATCGGTATCTACACAATAAGAAATTCTTACAAAGCCCTCTACACCGAAGCTGTCGCTTGGCACAATAAGAAGGTCGAATTTCTTTGCTCTTTCATAAAACGCATTAGCATCCTCTTCAAGAGCTTTAACAAACATATAAAATGCGCCGTCAGGCTTAATAACCGTGTAGCCTATAGCTGTAAGTGCTTCGTAAAGTATATTTCTGTTTTTTTCGTATACGGAAACATCTGCTGTATCATCAAGGCATTCTGAAATTACATACTGCATAAGGCTTGGTGCACACACGTAGCCTAAAGCTCGGCCTGCTCCACAAACAGCGGCAAAAACCTCATCAGCCTGCTTCATAGTTGGCGAAACAAATATGTAGCCTATACGCTCACCCGGAAGCGAAAGCGCCTTACTGTATGAATAGCAAACAAAAGAATTATTGTACACAGAAGGAATATATGCTACCTTTTCGCCTGTGAAAACAAGCTCTCTGTATGGCTCATCGGAAATAAGAAAAATTTCTTTATTAAATTCCTTTTGCTTTTCTTCAAGAAGCTTTGCAAGCTTTAAAACATCTGCCTCAGGCACGATAACACCAGACGGATTGTTGGGAGAGTTAATAATAACTGCTTTTGTGTTTTTGGTAATTGCCTTCTCGAAAGCCTCAAAGTCTATTTGTAAATTCTCTTTTTTGCAGCTTACAACAACAAGCTTTGCACCTGTTTGCTCAACAAAAACTCTGTACTCCGGAAAAAACGGTGCAAAGGCAATAACCTCATCGCCCTCTTCAACAATAGCATTAAGTGTAATTGTAAGTGATGCTGCTGCGCCACAAGTCATATAAACAAGACCCGGTCTTGCATCTACGTTGTATTTACTCTTTATATATTCTGCGATTTTTGTTCTTACGCCCATATCGCCAGGGCCAGATGTATAGCCGTGAAGCTTTTCTGCAGGAGTTTCATCCATAAGTCTTTTCATAATATCAGTTACCTTTTGCGGAGCAGGAACGCTTGGGTTACCTAAGCTGAAATCAAACACATTTTGGGCACCTATTTCAGCCTTTCTTTTTAAACCGTACTCAAAAATCTCCCTAATAACTGAGCTTTTTTTGCCAAGCTCCAGCATTTTTTGTGAAATCATAATATATCTCCTTAACCATTGTTTATTAAATGAAAAAGCCCGCAACCCGTACACTTAAAAAAGCATATCAGAATGCGGACTGGCTATATACTCTCTTTTTGCAATTATTTGCAAAAGCTTAAAGCACACAGACAATCCATATTATAGTAATAAAATCGTGAATAAAACTTTTTCATTGCCTGTGCGACCTTTCTTAAAATTTAATATTGACATTTTACTCCTATGAAAGTCTTTTGTCAATAAAAATTTTTATTTATTTTCGTGTTTTTCAACAATTTCTGCAAAGCCATAAATAAGTGCTGAAATAAACCTTGCTATTAAAAGTAATATTATAAAAACTGTTACCAAAGGAAGAGCAAGTAAGCCGAGCATTGCTGTTCCGATTTCTGCAAGCAAGAACACTGCAACAACACCTATGATTGAAACAGAAATAAAGGCATTAACAATAAACATTATTATTGAAAACCTTTTGAGTGAAGCAGAGCAGCATTTAAAAAACCTAAACTCGCCGCCCTTTTCGTCTTTTTTATCTTCAACAATTCCCTCTGCAGGTACGTTATTTTCAAGAATTTCTTCGTTTTTTACATTGTTATCCATAATAATTCTCCTTGAAAAATATTAATACCAATCATCGTAAATGTTACCATGTGCAATCTGAACACCTTCGCCTAAATTGTTACCTGCATTAGGCTTTGTTGCCGAAGCAGTTGTTTTAGGTGGTTTTGTGTTTTGAGATGATGAGCTTGATGAGTTACCTGAGCCTGATGGCTTTGCAGGTGCTTTAGTAGAATCCGTGTTATTGCTTTCGGCTGCAGTTGTTGTTTTATCTGCAATTGCACCCATATCAACAGTTGCATCCTCAATTACAACACCTTCAGTTGTTGGGGTTGTAGTAGTTGTAGTAGTTGTAGTAGTTGTTGTAGCGTCGTCTTTATCGCCACAGGCTGTAAAAAGCACAACGATAAGTGATAAGCAAAGCACTACCATTGCAATAGAAATTATTTTTTTCATAAATAAACCTCCGAATTAAAATATAACGCCATTGGCATTTAATTCTCTTTCTAAACCGATAATATCCTTGGTATCAAAAACAAAGCCCTTCATTCCGTATGCCTTGGCCCCTTCGATATTAGCAGGCATATCATCAATAAAAAAGCACTCCTCTGCATTGAGCGAAAACTTTTTACAAAAAGCCTCGTATATTTCAGGCTGTGGTTTTAACAGCTTATATAATGCTGATATAAAGTAGCCATCTAACATACATAGTGCAGGATAATTTTGATACACATCAAAAAACCTTGGTGTAGCATTTGATAAAAGATACACCTTATAGCCTGCCTTTTTTAAACGAAGAATAAAATCCTCCATATATGTAATTGGGGGCATATACGGATAAAAATTATTTATCATTTGCGCCATAAGAGGCCTTGTTTCTTCGGGCAACTGAGGCAAAAGCCAAGGTATAACCTCTTCTGCTCGGCGAATACCTGCATCCATATCGCGCCACGCATGGCTATTGAAAACCTTTTCAAGCAAAAGTTGTTGATGCTCGGGTTTAAAGTGTTCTGAAAGAGTGCGATTAAGGTCAAGGTCGATTAAAACGCCACCCATATCAAATACTATGTTCTTAACCAAAACTAATCACCTTTATAATTATACTATATTATTTAAAAATTTCAATACAAAGTGAATATTTTTTTGCTTTGCACCTTTAAATATTCAAAAACATATGATATACTAAAATTAAATTCTAACATAGGTGGTCAATTATGGAAATTAAAATTTTTAAAACAGCTGAAGAAATCGGCGTTGCAGTGGCAGAAATCTTCACCAACGAGGTAAAAAACAACCCAAATTGTGTTTTAGGTCTTGCAACAGGAGCATCTCCTATCCCTACATACCAAAACATAATTTCCACGTTTAAAAAAGGTGGTATTTCTTTTAAAGAAGTAAAGACATACAACCTTGACGAATACTGCAATTTACCTAAGGCTGACAAAAACAGCTACTACACCTTTATGCACGAGCAGCTTTTCAACAGCCTTGATATCCTTGAGGAAAACGTTCACTTCCTTGACGGCAATGCTGAAGATTGTGAAGCAGAATGCCAGAGATATGATAATGAAATTAACGCTACAGGCGGCATTGATATACAGCTTTTAGGTATTGGCAACAATGCTCACATCGGCTTTAACGAGCCTGCAGACGAGTTTACATCAGGCTCCTTTAAGGTTCAGTTAACCGAGAGCACAATTAATGCTAACAAAATTTATTTTGATGAAAACCCAATGCCTACACACGCTCTTACAATGGGTATTAAGCAAATTATGGCTGCAAAGAAAATTGTGCTTATTGCTACAGGCCCCAAAAAGGCTGAGGCTGTTAAAAATATGATTGAAGGCGCAGTTACACCACAGGTGCCTGCATCAATCCTTCAAGAGCATGATGACGTTATCATATTCCTTGATGAAGCTGCAGCAGCTCTTTTAAAATAAAAACAAATAAAAACAAGCCTCTGCAATGCAGGGGCTTATTTTATTTGAAATATTATATTATTATCGGAATCTACATAAACGTACGGTTCATCAGCAATAGAATCAAAATATGCCTCGCCTGTATTTTTATTCGGCTTAAGCTCTAAAACTACGCCATTCGAGTTAAAAAACGCAAATAGCTTTTTCGGCAAAAAATCCTTTGACAGCTTTTCTGTTTCATACACCTTTTCCAAGCCTTCGCTGATAATTGTACAGGTTAAAGTATCTACTATAAAATCAACCGAAACTCCTCTTTCAGGGTTGCAGGCTTTAAGGCAAAGAACGTTACCGTTAAAGCTTAAATCACAATTATACTTAGTTCCCCTATAATGCACAAGCACAGGGGTAGCTTCAGAAAAATCTATTCGCAAAAAATTGCCGCTCCCCTTTGTGCCACAGGATGAAAATCCAAAAAGGAGAGCAGTAATTATTAATATAGAAAAAATTCTTTTAATCCGTACCACTCTCTTCGATTATTTTGAAAACCTTACCGAGTATATCGGCGCAATCTGTAGGTAGTATAGAATATTCAGATATTTCAGCTTTTAGAACATCGGCGCACATTCCGTGAACAAAGGCACCCAAAACCCCTGCCCTGAAAACGTCGTCTTTAAGACTGGGTATAAGCCCTGCAATAATTCCCGAAAGTAAATCTCCCGAACCACCTTTAGCAAGGCCTGAATTTCCTGTTTTATTTACATAGACTACGTCGCCTGTGCTATTGCACAAAATGGTTTGATGACCTTTAAGAAGAACATTCACACCATATTCTTTAGCAAAACCAACAGCACAACCGACTCTATCGGCTTGTACCTGCTCAACACTACAGCCTACAAGGCGAGCCATTTCACCCGGGTGTGGTGTAACGATAACATTCGCCTTGCTTTTCTTTAAAAACTCTGTGCAGCCAACAAGGTTATTAAGCGCATCTGCATCTAAAACAAGTGGCTTGTCGAGAGAAAGCAAGGTAGTTGTTATTAAGCTTTGTGCATAGCCTACACCAATACCACAGCCAAGCATTATTACGTCTGCCTGCTGTGCAGCCTCTAATATATCAGATATGGCCAAATGACTGATAAACCCTTTTTCATCTGATTCAAGAGGTAAAAAAAGATTTTCGGTTAACGTGGATGTAAGTGACGTATATAAAACATCAGGAAAAGCAAGCGTTACAAGACCTGCACCACTTCTCAAAGCACCTTTTGTAGCTAATGAGCAACAGCCTACCATATTTTTGCTGCCACAAATAAGCAACACTTTACCGAAGGTGCCTTTATTACCTTGCGGCGCACGTTTAGGAAGAAGCTGTGCAGCGCTTTTGATATTTAACGTTACTGTATCCATACAATCACCTCACGTGATTATATTATCACAAAGCAACTAATTAAGCAACAAGCACATCCTCACAGGATTGTTTGCTTACCTCTCTCTCGGCTAACCTTGAAAGAATTTCATCGTATTCACTATCGAGATTTTTTGTAAAATTTGAAGCTTCGTTCTTTTTGCTTTGTGTATTCCTTTGCTTAAGAGTAACGTACACACCCTTAAAGAAATACTTAATATTTTTCGCAAGCTCTCTTTCAAAACGAGCGATTTTCTTTTCGTGGATTATCAGTAAACAACCGATACCTACAAGTGCGATATGAAAGAAAAATTTTGCTAACGTTAAACTTGTCATAAAATCAACCTCCGAACAAACACGAACATTTGTTTTTGTGATTTAATTATATCACCTTTTCACCCAAAGTCAATACGAATGTTCGTTATTTTTTCTGTTTTTAGTCCTTTTTTAGGTACTTTGTAACCGTTTTTTGCTATTTTTGGCATTTTTCAAGTTGTTTTTTATCTAAAAATGTTCGGTTAAATCGAACAAAAATGCTATTTTACCGAACATATCTTCGAACAAAAACGAACAAACCTGACTATAGTTTTGTTTAAATGAATAAATTTTTTAAAAATAAGTATTTATATTTTTATAATAATATAGTATAATGAATTGATTATAACTAATTTTACTTTAATATTATTACAAGGAGAAAAACCATGTTTGTAGATAAAGCGAAAATTCTTATTATCGCAGGTAACGGTGGTAATGGTGCTGTTGCTTTCCACAGAGAAAAATACATCAACGCAGGTGGCCCCGACGGTGGTGATGGTGGCAGAGGCGGAAACGTAGTTTTTCAGGTTGATGATAACCTCTCTACCCTTTCCGACTTCCGTTACAAAAGAAAGTACAAGGCTCCTAACGGCGAAAACGGAAGAGGCAGCCACTGCAACGGTAAACGAGGCGAAGACCTTATAATTAAGGTTCCACGTGGTACAGTTATAAAAGAGGTTGAAACAGGCTACGTAATGGCTGATATGAGTGTTGAAGAAACCTTTATTGCTGCTAAGGGTGGTAAGGGTGGCTGGGGAAACTCTCACTTTAAAACACCCACAAGGCAGGTACCTCGCTTTGCAAAGGATGGTGCCCCCGGTGAAAAGTGGGAGGTTACACTTGAATTAAAGCTTCTTGCAGACGTTGGACTCATCGGCTTCCCTAACGTTGGTAAATCCACATTAATTTCTGTTGTTAGTGAAGCAAAGCCTATTATTGCAGACTACCATTTCACCACGTTAATACCTGTACCGGGTGTTGTTAGAATGGGGCCTGAAAGCAGCTTTGTTATGGCAGATATCCCCGGTATTATTGAAGGAGCAAGCGATGGCATAGGCTTAGGTCACGAATTTTTAAGGCACATCGAAAGGTGCAGACTGCTTGTTCACGTTGTAGACGTGGCAGGCTCCGAGGGCAGAGACCCTATAGAGGATTTTGAAGCAATTAACAGTGAGCTGTTTAAGTATAACGAGGAGCTTGCTAACTACCCTCAAATAGTTGCAGGTAATAAAATTGACCTGGCAACAGATGAGCAACGTGCTGCCTTTGAGAAATATATACGCGACAAGGGCTTAGATTATTACGAAATTATTGCACCTATTGCCGAGGGCACAACAGAGCTTATAAATGCTATTGCAGCACAGCTTGCAAAGCTGCCACCTGTAAAAATCTACGAAAAGCAGGAAATCACACCAAAGGAAATTCTCAGAAGCGCAAAGCAGGATTTTACAATTCGTGTAGAGGGAGATATTTATATTGTTGAAGCAGAATGGCTTGCTAAAATACTTTATAAAACAGACCTTAACGACTACTCCTCCCTTCAATATTTCCAAAATATTCTTGTTTCAAGTGGCATAATAGCTGCCCTTGTTGAAAAAGGTATTACCGAGGGTGATACTGTAAGTATTTACGATTTGGAGTTTGAGTATGTCCCATAATGATATTTTAGGAGATTTAATAACTCCTTTAACAGAGCCACAGGCTCGAATGTACAGCCCACTAACCCTTGCTTTTTTAGGCGATGCCGTATACAGCTTGCTTGTAAGAAATATGCTTACTGTAGAGTCAAACAAGCCTACAGGCAAGCTACACAAGGATTCCATTAAGTATGTTAATGCTGCTTTTCAGGCACAAATGATAAAGGAGCTTATGGATGACCTTACAGAGAACGAAATTGCTGTTTTTAAAAGAGGCAGAAACGCTCATTCTGCACACTCACCAAAAAATCAAAGCGATGCTGATTACAGGTATGCTACAGGCTTTGAGACGCTTTATGGCTATTTATACCTGTGTGGCAACACCCAAAGGCTTAAAGAGCTGTTTGAAAAAAGCACCCTAAAGGCTTACAAAGAAAATCAAGAAAACAATTAAGAGATATTTTTGAAAGGAATAACACAAATGTCCCTTGTAAAAAAAGAACATATAAGAAACTTTTCTATAATTGCACATATTGACCACGGCAAATCTACTCTTGCTGACCGTCTGTTAGAAATCACAAACTCTGTTGCCCAAAGAGAAATGGAAGCACAGATTCTTGATGATATGGACTTAGAGAGAGAGCGTGGAATTACAATCAAGGCTCACGCTGTTAAGCTGGACTATACTGCAAAGGATGGTAACACCTACCAGCTTAACTTAATTGACACCCCCGGACACGTAGACTTTAACTACGAGGTATCACGCTCACTTGCTGCTTGTGAGGGCGCAATACTTATCATTGACGCTTCACAGGGTATTGAGGCGCAAACGCTTGCTAACACATACCTTGCACTTGACCACAACCTTGAGCTTGTACCTGTTATTAACAAAATAGACCTCCCCTCTGCTGACCCCGATAAGGTTTCGGCTGACGTTGAGGATATTATTGGTATACCCTGCCAGGACGCTCCTCGTGTATCTGCAAAAACAGGCCAAAACGTAGAGCAGGTTTTAGAGCAGGTTGTTCAGCTCATACCTGCCCCAGAGGGTGATGACGATGCCCCCTTCAGAGCATTAATATTTGACTCTGTTTACGATAACTATAAGGGTGTTATTGTTTACGTGCGAGTTAAAGACGGTACAATAAAAACCGGTGATACAATGCGAATGATGGCAACAGGTGCAGAATTTACCGTTGTTGAGGTAGGTACACTTAAGGCTACGGGCCTTAACCCAACAGGAATGCTGCGCTCGGGTGAGGTTGGCTATATTACGGGTTCAATTAAAACTGTACGTGATGCAGTTGTTGGTGATACAGTTACCCTTGCGCAAAACCCTGCAAAGGACGCTCTCCCCGGCTACAGGAAGGCTACACCTATGGTGTACTGTGGTATATACCCTGCAGACGGTGCTGATTACGAAAACCTTCACGAGGCACTTGAAAAGCTACAGCTTAACGATGCTGCGCTTACCTACGAGCCTGAAACCTCCGGTGCTTTAGGCTTTGGCTTCCGTTGTGGCTTCCTTGGTCTTTTGCACCTTGAAATTATACAGGAGCGCCTTGAAAGAGAATACGACCTTGACCTTGTTACAACGGTGCCGAGTGTTATTTATAAAATACACCTTACAAACGGCGAGGTTGTAGAAATTGATAACCCCACACACTACCCTGACCCTGCAGAAATTGATTTTTGCGAGGAGCCTGTTGCTGATGCGCACATTTTTGCACCTACAGAGTACGTTGGCTCAGTTATGGAGCTTTGCCAGGAAAGACGTGGCACCTTTAAAAATATGGATTACATTACAGGTGACCGTGTTGAAATAAAATACGATTTACCTCTTAATGAGATTATTTACGATTTCTTTGATGCGCTTAAATCCCGAACAAGAGGTTATGCTTCACTTGACTACGAAATATCTGACTACAGGCGTTCAAATCTTGTTAAATTAGACGTTCTTCTTAACGGCGATATTGTTGATGCCCTATCCTTTATTGTGCACGCAGATAAGGCTTACGGCAGAGCAAGAAAGATTGCCGAAAAGCTTAAGGATAACATTCCAAGACAGATGTTTGAAATTCCGATTCAAATGGCAATCGGCGGAAAGGTTATTGCAAGAGAAACCGTTAAGGCAATGCGCAAGGACGTTCTTGCAAAATGCTACGGTGGTGATATTACCCGTAAGAAAAAGCTTCTTGAAAAACAGAAGGAAGGTAAAAAACGTATGCGCTCATTTGGTACTGTTGAGGTGCCACAGGAGGCATTTATGGCTATACTTAAGCTTGATGACGAATAATTACTTTATTAACAACAGGTGATTTTGTGGATAAAAATAATTATTTCTTTGATGTTTATCATCAAGAAGATAATACTCACATTTTTTCATACAGAAGTAAGCTGATGGTATACGAAGAGAGCTTTACCGACGGTGCACTTGTAAGCTCAGGCTACAATGCAGCAGGCTATCCTCTTAATGTACTTAGAAACTTTCCTTCCCGCCTTAACAGAAAAAAGTTTGCAGAGCCATTTGCCTTTAACCTTGAAATTGACGGACAATGCCTTGATTTCGGCTTGGAATTTGTTAATTATAAAGAAGATAAAACAGAGCGCTCACTCCATAGCACACTAACCTTAAAAAGCACAATAAAGCCTGTTTTAATAAAGGTGCACACGCTTTTAGACGGCACACAGATGTACAGCCGTTGGTTGGAGGTTGAAAACCTTTCCGATTCACCTTTAAAATTGAGCAGACTTTCCGTTTTAAGTGGTGGTATAGAGTCTTTAGATGATGACCTTCTTGAAAATGCAAAAAGCATTGACGAAATATACTCCTTAGGCTATTTTTCAAACGATGCTTGGGGAAACGAGGGTCAATTTAAATGGGAAAAGCTTGAGCCCGGCCGCAAGGCAATAGAGGCTCGCTTTGGCAGAGACAGATTCCGTCATCCCCTGTTGTTTATCAAAAACAATCTGAATGGCCAAATTTGGTTTACTCAAATAGGCTATAGTGGTGGCTACAAATTCTTGGTAGCCCTGCACGCAAGAGAAAACAAAAGCTTTGCTCACCTTTCCTTTAAGGCAGAAATCACAGGCCACAACCCTATATACGTTATTGGTAAAAACGAAACCTTCACATCACCCGTTGTACACATGGGCGTTGTGCAGGGTGATTTAGACGATGCTGTAAACGAAATGCACCACCACATAAGACGCTCTGTTTTAAACACGCCCGAAGCAGACGGCAGTGAAGCCCTTATAAACTGTGGAATGGGTGCAGAGCACCATATGAGTGTTGAAGAAACAAAGGCATTTATAGACCAGTTTGCATTGATGGGTGGAGAAGTATTTACTATAGATGCAGGCTGGGTATGCCCACCGGGCAAGCAAACAGAGTGGGGCACATTTAACGGCTTGAACGTACCAAATAAGGAGCGCTACCCTAACGGCTTAAAGGAGCTGTGCGACTACGCCCACGAAAAAGGCTTGAAATTTGGCTTATGGGTTGATATTGAAAGCATAGGAGAGGCCTGCCCACTTAATGAACAGCACCCTGAATGGAGAAGTGTTAACGTATTTGGTGAGCGCACAGGAAAATTCCTTGATATGTCTATACCCGAGGTTGCAGAGTGGGCAGAAAATGAGCTTGCAAGAATTATAGATGAATACGAGCTTGACCTTTTAAGGGTTGACCACAACGTGGATTTTACAGAATATTTCGGCATGCGTGATACAAGCTACGGAATACTTGAATGTGTTTGCCTTAAGCACAACGAGGCAGTATATAAAATGTATGAGCGTTTGAAAAATCGTTTTCCGAAGGTTATTTTTGAAAACTGTGCAGGTGGTGGTGGCAGAACTGACCTTGGTATGATGAAAAGCTTTAACCACACCTGGGTTTCTGACTGGCAAAAAATGCCACGCTCTATAGCAATAACAAACGGAATGACAATGGCTTTACCACCTGAAAGGGTTGACAGACTTTTTGCAGGTATGGGCTGCCACACGGTAGGCGCTTTTGATGCACACTTAAGAAACACTATGCTTGGGCATATATCCCTTAATGTTGTAGCACCTGAGGGCGCAGTATTAAACCCTGTACAAATTGATTTTATAAAGCACTCTACAGATATTTACAAAAGCTTTATAAGACCGATTTTAAGCACCTGCAAAACATACCACCACACCCCTGATTTAACAGATAAGGAATATTCAATTCTTGAAATATCTGCACAGGATTCAACAAGAGGTGCTATAACTGTTATAGGCTTATGCAATAAGCAGAAAGGTGCAATAACAGTAGTGCCTAAAGGTATTGATGTATCGGCTAGATACAAAATCACCCTTGATAATAGTGGCTACTGCTACGAGGCTACAGGCGCACAGCTTGTGAATGATGGCATTACGGTTAATATCAATGCTCTATCCTCCGAGCTTGTGTTATATGAGAAATCATAAAAATCAAAAACAGTTACGGATTTCCCGTAACTGTTTTTTGTATATATAAAAACATTAAATTATAAAGCTTTTTCAAGCTGGGCTTTAAGCTCATCTACTCCGTTACCCTTTTCAGAGGAGAATGGGATAATAACTAAATCCTCACCAAACTCTGCAAGCTCGGCTCTCAATCCGTTTACACGCTCGTTAAACTGAGTTTTATTAAGCTTATCACTCTTAGTTGCAGCAACAATAAACGGAAGGCCTGCATCCTGTAAAAAGCGCATCATAACGTAATCATCCTCAGACGGCTTATGGCGCATATCCACAAGCTGTACTACAAGCTTAATATTACGTGGTGATTGGAAATACCCTTCCATCATCTCTGCCCAACGGCGTTTTTCGCCCTTTGCAACCTTTGCATAGCCATATCCCGGCAGGTCAACAATACGAACATCCTCTACCTTAAAAAAGTTAATTGTAATTGTTTTACCCGGCATTGAGGATACCCTTGCGAGGTTTTTGCGATTAAACAGCTTATTAAGCATTGATGATTTACCAACGTTACTTCTGCCTGCAAAAACAATTTCCGGTAAATCAGATTGTGGAATTTGCTTTAGCGTACCGAATGCAGCTTCAAATTCAACTTTGTTGTAATTCATATTACACCTCACAACAATATACGCCACCTTGATTTTTCACACCAGGCTTTGATATTGCTTTACTTTTGCTTGATACAGGCTTGCTCTCGCCTTTTTGGGGTGGTGTTAAGGCAATGCTTAAAACCTCATCAAGGGTAGATACACAAATAAACTCAACAGAATTTTTGATTGTATCGTTAATTTTTTCTAAATCTGCTCTGTTATCCTCAGGAACAAGCACGGTTTTCATTCCGTTTTTAAAAGCAGCTGTGGATTTTTCACGAAGGCCACCTATTGGGAGCACTCTGCCACGAAGTGTGATTTCACCTGTCATTGCCACTGTTTTTTTAACTGCCCTGCCTGTTAAAGCAGAAACAAGTGCAGTAGTTATTGTAACACCTGCAGACGGGCCATCCTTAGGCACAGCGCCCTCAGGCACGTGAATGTGAATATCTTTAGTTTTATAGAAATCTGCGTCTATGCCAATCTCCTGTGCATTACTGCGAATATAAGAAACGGCTGCCTTTGCAGACTCCTTCATTACGTCACCAAGCGAGCCTGTAAGCTCAAGCTTACCTGTACCCTCAAGCACAGCAACCTCAATTTGCATCATTTCGCCACCAACGGCTGTCCAGGCAAGTCCGTTTGCTGCACCTACCATATCATCTAAATCAAGCTTAGAGGGCTTGTACTTTGCTTTGCCGAGAAGCTCTGTAAGCATTGGTACGTCTACGGTAATTTTACCCTCGAAGCCTTCTGCGAACCTAACGGCAGACTTACGCATAACCTTTGCTATAACTCTATCAAGAGTACGCACGCCTGCCTCTTTAGTATAGCTTGAAATCATAGCACGAATGGCAGCATCCGTAATACGAACCATTTTGCCATTCATACCGAAGCTTTTAATCTGTTTAGGAATAAGGTGCTTTTTAGCTATAAGGAACTTATCCTCTGCTGTGTAGCTGTAAAGCTCTATTACCTCCATACGGTCGTAAAGAGGACCCGGAATACGTGATGCATCGTTTGCTGTTGTAATAAACAAAACCTTGCTTAAATCAAAAGGTACGTCTATATAATGGTCTGTAAACGTGTTATTTTGCTCACCGTCAAGCACCTCAAGAAGTGCTGATGCGGGGTCACCCTTGTAGTCGCTACCCAGCTTATCAATTTCATCAAGCAGCACAAGTGGGTTTTGTGTACCTGCCTGCTCAATTGCCGTAATTATTCTACCTGGCATTGAGCCTATGTAAGTTTTTCTGTGACCTCTTATTTCAGCCTCATCGTGCACACCACCGAGCGAAATGCGAACATACTGCCTGCCTAATGCCTTGGCAAGTGATTTTGCCACGGAGGTTTTACCTACACCGGGAGGACCAACAAGGCAAAGAATTTGCGCATTCATATCGGGAGCAAGCTTTTTTACTGCAATAAGCTCCAAAATACGCTCCTTAACCTCTTCAAGTCCATAGTGGTCTGCATCAAGTATTTTACGGGCACTGGCAATATCCAAGGAGTCCTCTGTGTAAACACCCCAAGGGAGATTTGTAACCCTTTCAAGGTATGTTCTTGCAACATTAGATTCGGGTGAGCCTGGGCTTGTTCTAACAAGCCTGTCGCACTCCTCATACAGCTTTTTCTTTGCCTTTTCGCTCATTGGCAACGAGTCAATTTTTTCTCTATATTTTTGTGCCTCGGCAAGTGGGGAATCATCCTCCCCTAATTCTGCTGCAGCAACCTTAATTTGCTCTCTAAGGTAATATTCACGCTGGTTTCTATCCATTCTTTCGTGAACCTTATCTTGTATTTCAAGTTCAAGGGAAAGAATTTGAGTTTCTCTTGAAAGGATAGAGCAAAGCATTTCTGCTCTCGATAAAACGTCGATTTCATCAAGAAGCGCCTGCTTATCCTTAACAGGGAAATGGAAATTACCTGCAATTTCATCGGTTACCTCGGAAATATTTTCGTTTTCTAATATAGAAAGGAAAAGGTCCGACGCAATACGTGGGCTTACCGATACGAAATTATCAAAATTATCCTTTAAGGTGCGAAGCGTAGCAACTGTAAGAAAATCATTTTTATCGGGGTAAATTTCCTCAACACGTTGAACCTTTGCTCTGAGAGAAACCTTTTCCCTTTCAGGCTCAACAACAACAGCTCTGTACAAACCATCAACAATTATTTCAAAATTATTGCCCTCTGCAGAGCCGGTTATGTGCTTGATTCTTGCAACAACGCCAACCTTACACAGGTCGTTAAAACCTGGGTTTTCAACAAGTGAATCCTCTTGAGAAATAAGAAATATTCTACCATCCTCATTTTCTATGGCAGACCTAATTGCTCTAACAGATTTTAATCTTCCTACCTCGAAGCTGACTGTTTGCTTTGGAAATACAACCAAATTGCGCAACGCTAAAACAGGCAATAACTCAGATTGATAAAATTTGTTTGACATATATTAAATACTCCATAATTTTTCGGGGAGCCTAATGACTCCCCGATAGTTTGATTATTAGCCTATATTAATCCTGTTTACTTTCCTTAGGCTTTTTTACAAAAACTGGCTTGGCTTTTCCGTCAACAACGTCTGCAGTAATTTTTACGGCAATAACATTGGATTCTGACGGAACCTTGTACATAATTGGTATAAGTATAGCCTCCATTATTGAGCGAAGGCCACGTGCACCTGTTTCACGCTCAATGGTAAGCTCTGCTATTCTTCTGATTGCTTCATCTGTAAACTCAAGCTCAACCCCATCCATTTTTAACAGGCTTTTATACTGCTTTAAAAGAGCATTTTTAGGTTGAGTAATAATTCTTACAAGACCATCAACATCTAAATCCTCAAGGCTTGTTATAACAGGTATTCTGCCTACAAGCTCGGGAATAAGACCGAATTTTACAAGGTCTTGTGGTATTACGTGAGCAAACATATCCATCTCTTTAAGCTCTGTTTTTGAGTGAAGCTCTCCACCAAAGCCGAGAACTGTTTTACCCATACGGTCCTCAACAAGCTTTTCGATACCTGCAAAAGCACCACCACAAATAAAGAGGATTTTTGATGTATCCACCTGAATAAACTGCTGCTGAGGATGCTTTCTGCCACCCTGTGGGGGAACGTTGGCAACAGTACCCTCAATAATTTTCAAAAGGGCCTGCTGAACACCCTCGCCGCTGACATCACGGGTAATTGATGTATTTTCAGACTTTCTGCCGATTTTATCAATTTCATCTATATAGATAATACCACGCTCTGCCTTATCAACATCAAAATCTGCAGCCTGTAAGAGTCGGAGAAGAATGTTTTCAACATCCTCGCCTACGTAACCTGCCTCTGTTAAGGTTGTAGCATCGGCAATAGCAAACGGAACCTCGAGTATTTTTGCAAGGGTAGATGCAAGCAAGGTTTTACCCACACCTGTGGGACCGAGCAAAAGAACGTTACTTTTTGTTATTTCAACGTCATCGGGGGCTTCAACGTATATTCTTTTGTAGTGGTTATAAACCGAAACACTTAAAACCTCTTTTGCCCTATCCTGCCCAATTACGTATTCATCGAGCATTGCTTTGATTTCTTTAGGCTTTGGAAGCTTTTTTGCCGGTCTTGGAGTTACTCTTCTGCTTTTATCTGCAGGCTTACTTTCTATGATTTCCATACAAAGCTCCACGCAGTTATCGCAAATATATACACCCGGACCTGAAATTAATCGTTGAACCTGGTCCTGTGATTTGCCACAGAAGGAGCAACGAAGCTTTTTTTCGTTATCTTCTCGTGCCAAAATAGCACCTCCGAATTAAATTTGTTTAATTATCTTTTTTCGATAATCTTATCTGCAAGGCCATACTCTACAGCCTGCTCTGCAGTGAGCCAATTATCACGCTCTGTATCTGCATAAATTTCTTCAATGCTCTTGCCTGTATTTTCTGCAAGGATTCTGTTTAAACGCTCTTTTGTACGCTTAATGTGGTCTGCTGCAATAAGAATTTCTGTAGCCTGACCCTGTGCGCCACCGAGTGGCTGGTGAATCATAACCTCTGCATTAGGAAGAATATAGCGTTTACCCTTTGTGCCTGCAGAGAAAAGGAATGCACCCATTGATGCTGCCATACCCATACAAATTGTAGAAACATCGCACTTTATATACTGCATTGTGTCGTAAATTGCAAAGCCTGCTGTAACACTGCCACCGGGGCTGTTAATGTAGAAGCTGATATCCTTTTCAGGATCCTGACCTTCAAGGTAAAGAAGCTGTGCAACAATAAGGCTTGCTGTTGCATCGTTAACTTCATCTGAAAGAACAATGATTCTATCGTTAAGAAGTCTTGAAAAAATATCGTACTGCCTTTCACCACGGCTGGTTTGTTCTACTACATAAGGTACAAGTGCCATAAAATGACCTCCATTAAAAATATATTTTGATTATTGTCATTTTTTTTAATTTTAATCAAATCAAAAAAGACACATATACCGCCTCAGTTATTTACTGTGGCGGCATATTGATTTAGAAATTATTCAGCATCTGAATCTTTTTTAGATGTTGTTTTTTTTGCAGGAGCTTTTTTAGCAGGAGCCTTCTTTGCAGGCTTCTCCTCTGCTTCGCCCTCAGCCTTTTTAGCAGGAGCTTTCTTTGCAGGAGCTTTTTTAGCAGGAGCCTTCTTTTCAGGCTTCTCTTCTACTTCACCCTCTGCCTTCTTTGCAGGAGCCTTCTTTGTTGTTGCAACAGCTGTATCCTTTACAAGGTCCATAGCCTTTCTGCAAGCAAGGTCTGCTCTAACATCTTCAACAGAAATGAGAGATTTAATTTTTTCGATTGGCATATTGTATGCGTCTGCATATGTCTTAAGCTCTGTTTCAACATCTTCATCGGAAATCTGGATGTTTTCAAGCTCAACAATCTTTTCAAGTGCAAGGCGAAGCTTAACGCTATTTGTTGCACTCTCTCTGTAATTCTCACGAAGAGCAGCAACATCCATACCAAGGTACTGAAGGTACATTTCCATTGACATACCCTGTGAACGAAGTCTGTAATCGAATTCGTTGAGCTGGTTGTCAATCTCCTTCTCAATCATAACCTCAGGAATTTCTGCTACAACGTTTGCAACGAGAGCATCCATAATAAGGCTTTCGAACTCTCTGTCTGCAGCAGCTTCCTTACGTGCTTTAATTTCTTCTTCAACGTGCTTTTCGTATTCAGCAACTGTATCGAACTCTGAAACGTCCTTAACGAATTCATCATCGTATTTAGGAAGCTCTTTTTTCATAAGCTTATGAATCTTAATTTTGAATACAACTGCCTTACCTGCAAGGTCTTCTGCGCCGTAATCCTCAGGGAATGTAACGTCGATATCAAATTCCTCTTCAACCTTATGGCCGATAACCTGCTCTTCAAAGCCAGGGATGAAATTGCCTGAGCCAAGCTCAAGGTCGTAATTTTCGCCCTTGCCACCCTCAAATGCAACGCCATCGAGGAAACCTTCGAAATCGATTGTAGCAATATCGCCCTTCTTAGCTGCTCTGCCTTCAACAGCAACAAGCTTTGAGTTGCTTTCGAGAACTCTTTCGATTTCTTCTTTAACCTCTGACTTTTTAACAGTAACCTTTTCACGAGGTGCCTTAAGGCCTTTGTATGCTTTAAGCTCAACCTCAGGCTTAACTGTGATTTTGAACTTGATTGTGAAGCCGTTTTCACTAACGTCAACAAGCTCATCATCGTGAGGAGCTGCAACAGGTGTTATACCTGCTTCTTTAACAGCCTCATCAAAAAGAGCAGGATACTCTGCATCGATTGCATCGTACCAGAAAATCTCTTTGCCGTAGTAGCTTTCAATGATGTGCTTTGGTGCTTTACCCTTACGGAAGCCGGGAACATTATATTTACCCCTTGTTTTTGTATATGCCTTTGTAACAGCAGCCTTGAAAGCATCGCCTTCAAGAGAAACTTCGAGAGCATATACGTTTGTTTCCACTTTTTCGCAAGACTTTAACATTGCTATAACATCCTTTCACTATGTGAACATATATTAACTTTTGGATTATATCACAATAATCCGTGAATTTCTACTGTTTTTTAAAGAATTTTCTATTATTTACCTATTTTTATAGAAAATCGTTATTTTCTTTCGGGTTAAGCCTGTGTTTTTGTGATATGTTTTGGTGTAAAGCGCAGGTAATCTGCCGAAACAAGGCTAAATTTAATACCATTTGACTCTATGTTTGCGCACCCCGGGGCAACAAAGCCGTGAAGATGACCGAAAAAGCACTGCTTTACAGGGAAGGAATACAAAACCTCAAGAATTTCTTTGCACTGCTGGTTTTCGTTTATAGGTGGGTAGTGAAGGAATGCGATAAGCTCGCCCTCGAGCTTTTGTGCTTCTGTTAAAGAGGCTTTCAAACGCATTGCCTCACGAAGAATGATTTTATCTATATCGCCTGCCGTATCATCGTAAAACCAGCCTCGTGTACCTGCCAAAACAAAGCCCTCAACCTGATAAGCGTTGTTGTGAATTATTTTAATTTTATCGAATCCGTTTTCATCGAGAAAGGCATTCATCTTACGCATGGTATTCCACCAATAATCGTGGTTACCTTTAAGAATATACTTTGTGCCGTTTAGCTCATCGTTAAGAAAGCGAAAATCCTTTTTCGCCTCTTCAAAATTCATTGCCCAAGAAATATCACCGGGGATAACCACGCTGTCGCCCTCATCAACAATTGAATTCCAGTTGCTTTTGAGTCGGTCAATGTAATCTGTCCACCCCTTAAAGATATCCATAGGCTTATCAACAGACAGGGATAAATGAGTATCCCCTAAAACGAACAAGGACATACTTTAAATACCCAGCATATCGAACACAACAGCTGCCATATCGTCTTTAGAGGTTACCTTTGTAAAGCGAACCTCTTTTCCCTTAAGGGCAGAAAGCTGTGCAGGTGCTGTAAGCTTTGATATTTCTTCAAGGGCACGCACTGTGCTGAACTCATCCTCATACTGCTTTGGCTCACTCTCAACTGCAGAAAGAACTGCCTTTGAGAACTTGAACGGAGATGCTGTGGATGCAATTACTACAGGTGTTGTATCTCCTGTTTTTTCCATGTAAGCGTTGCAAACGTTAATACCAACTGCAGTATGTGTATCTGCAAGGTAGCCGTAATCACTATAGGTACCTCCAATTGTTGCTCTTGTTTGAGCATCATCGCAGCAACCTGCAGCAAAAAGTGCCTGAATTTGCTCTTTTACAGCATCGGATACTGTATATTTTCCGTTCTCTTTAAGAGAGCCAAACCACTCGTTAATTGTATCTGCATTTCTATCACAGAGAATGTAGAGCAATCTTTCAAGGTTTGAGGAAATGAGAATATCCATTGACGGAGAGGTTGTAGCATAGAAGCTACGATTTCTGTCGTAGGTGCCTGTTTGTATAAAGTCGGTAAGCACGTTATTGGCATTAGATGCGCAAATAAGCTTATTAACAGGCAGACCCATTTCTTTTGCGAAATATGCTGCAAGAATATTACCAAAGTTACCTGTAGGAACAACTATATTAATTTTTTCGCCAAACTTAACGGAGCCGTTATTCACCATATCACAGTATGCTGAAACGTAGTAAACAATCTGTGGTGCAAGTCTGCCCCAGTTAATTGAGTTTGCTGATGAGAAAACGAGGTTATTCTTTTCAAATCTTTCAAGAATTTCTGCATTGGTAAAGATTGACTTAACGCCTGTTTGAGCATCGTCAAAATTACCTTCGATAGCACAAACACCTACGTTTGAGCCCTCTTGTGTGGTCATTTGAAGCTTCTGCATTGGGCTAACGCCATCTACAGGGTAGAAAACGAGGATTCTTGTGCCCTCAACATCCTTAAAGCCCTCAAGAGCTGCTTTACCTGTATCGCCCGAGGTTGCAACAAGAATAACAATCTCTTTATCCTTAAGATTTTTCTTTGCAGATACCGTAAGAAGGTATGGAAGAATCTGCAATGCCATATCCTTAAAAGCACAGGTAGGGCCACGGAAAAGCTCTAAAATACTTACGTTATCGTGAAGCTTTACTACAGGTGCAACAAATTCTGAGGCAAACTTACCGTCTGCATAAGCACCATCTACGCAATAATCAAGCTCTTCTTTTGTAAAATCCGTAAGGTAAAGGCCTAAAACCTTTTTCGCACGGGTTTTATAATCTGCTGAGCAAAGAGCCTTAATATCATCCATTGAAAGAGATGGGATTTCTTCAGGGATATAAAGACCACCCTCACGGGAAATTCCGTCTGCTATAGCCTTTGATGCAGTAACCCTTACGCTACTATCTCTTGTTGAAGTATAAAACATAAAAACACATCCTTAATATAGGGAACACCTATTACTCCATTATCTGTTTAATTTTATCAAAGAACCCTATAAAAGTCAAGCATTTCAAGGCTTTAATTCAGTTATCAAACGGATATGCCACATCACCGTTTGCTACAAAATTCAAAATACGCAGCATTGCAGAAAAAACATTTATTTTATCAACTGCCTTGGCTGAAAGAATTTTGTACTCCTTAATATTTTTATCACCAACAAAAACAGTAACCTTACCTAAACTTTGCTGCTCAAGCACAGGCGCCTCTACATCCTCGCAAACCTCAATTTCCACTCTAACCTTATCCATCTCACCTTTTTTAATAAGCAAGGGTGAAAGCTCAGGAATTACAGCCTCTACGTTTTCCTGCAAGCCACCTATTACAGGGATGCTTGATATTTCACCTTCATCCAGCTTTGGTTGATAAACGGTATAATTAGAAAAGCCCCAGCTAAGCATTGCTTTAGCTGTATTGAATCTATCGTTACTGTTTTGGCTACCCATTACAACAGCAATTAAATGCAAACCATCCCGTTTAGCACTTGCGCTTATACAGCACCCTGCCTTTGCTGTGGTGCCTGTTTTTAAGCCTGTTGTACCGTTATAAAAACGAACAAGCTTATTTGTGTTTACCAGCTCGGTTTCACCACCACGCAAGGAATCCATCCAAACGGTTGTGTATTTCGTAATAAAGCTGTATTTTAAAAGCTCACGTGACATAATGGCAATATCTCGTGCTGTGGTAAGATGCTCATCAGTTGTATCATCCAAGCCTGTGGCATTAACAAAGCAGGTGTTTTTCATACCAAGCTGCAGGGCTTTTTCATTCATAAGCGAAATAAATGATTCTTCACTACCCGAAATATACTCGCCCAAAAGCGTTGCGGCATCATTAGCACTGCCTATAGCAGTTGCACGCAAAAGCTCATCTACGGTCATTTGCTCCCCTTCCTCAAGCCAAATTTGGGAACCGCCCTTTGAGGCTGCATTAGAGGAGCAGGTAACCTTATCTGTTAAGGCGATTTTTTTATTTGAAATTGCCTCTGCCACCAAAAGCATAGTCATAATTTTAGTTACAGAGGCAGGATAAAGCTTTAAATCGGGGTTATACTCCAAAAGCACTGTGCCTGTAAGCGCATCAATTAAAATTGCTGCCTTTGCCTTTATTTCTACAGGTAGCTTTTCCAAAGCCTTTTTGTTTTGAGCAGAAACGGTAAAGGTTTCTGATATAGGTACGTCTTCATCTTCCTTTACTACTGCACCATTCACATTAACAGAAAGCATTGAACAAACAATAAAACAAAAGCTTAATAAAAAACAAAAAATCCTTCTCATAAAATTCACCTCGTGAAAATATATGAGAAGGATTTATTAATTATTATTCACAAACAAGGCACACCCAGCCGTTTTCTTCAATTCGTTCCTTTAAAACAAGACCTGCATTTTGAAGTGCCAAGCAAACCTCATCTGCTCTGGAATCTATAATGCCTGACGCAATAAACTTTGCTCCCGGCTTCATAAAAGCTCTTACCTGTGTGCTGAAAAGGATAATAATATCTGCAACAATGTTAGCAACAACCACGTCGTATTGCTTTGTTACCTTATCTGCAAGGTCGCCACAAACAAAGGTAAGCTCAGGCTCCTTAAGGTTGTTCATAAAGCCGTTTTCTTTAGCTGTTTTCACGGCTAACGGGTCTATATCAACACCAAAGCCTTCTTTAGCGCCTAAAAGCATAGCCGCAATAGCAAGAATACCACTGCCACAGCCTATATCTAACACGGTATGACCGTTTTCAATGATTTTATCAAGCGTTTCAAGGCAAAGGCGAGTTGTTTCGTGAGTGCCTGTACCAAAGGCTGCACCCGGCTCAATATTAAGCACTGCCCTATCACCACTATCGTAGTCATCTATCCAAACGGGTCTTACAAAAAGCCTTTCGCCTATTACCTGTGGCTTAAAAAAGGCCTTCCATTTATCCTGCCAATCATCAGAATTAACTCCGTCTGTTTCTATTCTGTGAGCAATTTTTTCGGAATTGAGCCTTTCGGATATAAAGGATATTGCCTCTGCAGGGTTATTGCCCTCTTCTATAAAGACGTGAATTATTGATTCCTCTCTATTTTTATTAAGCAAATCCTCATCAATAAGGTCTATGTGAGCAATTTCCCAAGCACCCTCTTCAAGGTCGCTGTAATCCTCAATATATATACCGTAAGGAACAGTCATAATAGCAATTGAAGACGCTCTTTCCGTATCCTCTGTTTTAACGTAAATTTTAACCTCTGTATACTCCATTTGACACCTCAATATTTGTTGTGAACATCCTCTGCAAAGCAAAGACAATCTTTAATTTCAAGCACCGTGCCGTCATCCAGCACAGCTTTACCACTTAATCTGCCGAAAACCTGGTGCTGGTCTGTAATAATAAATTTAACGTCAATTTTTGCGGCTCTGTCAAGAATAGGCACAAAGTCCATTTCGAATCTGCCGTCGCTGGAGGTAAAGGTCCACGGGTCTGTGTAGCTTGATTTTGGAATATTAAAGGTAACGTCATCAAGCTTATGGCATTTACCATCGTAGAAAAGCATATTTTCGCTGGCAGCAGTTGTATCACCGAAGCCGTAGCCGATATTAAAGCCAAAGGGTTTTCCGTTAACCGTAGCATTACCTGAGCCCCAATACCAGGTGTTATCGTACGTCCAAACACCACGACCCCAATCAAGCGTGCCGTAGTCGATTTCAGGATTTAACTCGTATGTAACACCATCAAGCTCAATAGTACCACTCGCACGCATACAGTTGATTTTTTGATTGTAATAGAAGGCTGTTTTCTTCTCCTTCCAGGGTGTTGCAATAACCATTGTATCCATCGGTGGCTGAGAAAGAGTTATATCACATTTAAGGGTTTTTCCCTCAAAGAAATTTTTAAACTCGCAATACAAGGTTCTTTTATCCTCTAAAGCATCAAAATGCATATCGAGGCGTTTATCCTTGTATTTTGTAACGCCTGACACACTTGAGGTAGGGAGTTTAAATTTACCCATAGGGAAAGCGTTGAGAATTGTTTCGGTATGCTCCCAAGGCTTTTCGCCTAAATCAAGGAAGGACGCAGACTGTAAACCAATATAGCCATCATCAGAAATGGTAAACGCAACAGCAATATCGTGCTCCTCAGACACTACAAGGTAGTAATCCCACTCTTTAATTCTAAACTTAGGTGCCTTAATATCATCTCGGCTGTACTGTTGAACAAGCTGCTTTGACCAACCCGGCTCACGCAAGGAGCCATCCTCTTTTAAAAGTCTTTGTACTGTTGTAACCTCATGGTTTCTCATTTTACACCCTCCTATAATTATTCTTCTGTAATATTTGCAACAGGTGAAACGTCAATTCTGCCGTGATTGTAAAAACGCCTGTTATCAAGCATCCATAAACGGCCTGTAAACTCACCTTGGCTGACATCCTTAACGGCATCTGCCATTTCGTACATATTTGCATCAAACAAGTCAAGCTGCGAAAGCACCTCTGCCTCAATAAAGCTTGGCCTTACAGCTGCACCAAATTCCAATTTGCCGTGGTGTGATATAAGCATATGCTGAAGCAGGTACTTTTTCTCTTGGTCCACACCCAGCTCATCACACTTTCTGCCAACATCCTCAGCACCCATTACAAGGTGGCCTAAAAGCATTCCTTCAAGGGTATGGCCATCAACTAAGCCTGTTGAATCTATGCTGTATTCTCGCAGCTTTGCAATATCGTGAAGGATTGCACCTGAAAGCAACAGCTCCCTGTCTATACAAGGATAAATACCACACACGCACTCTGCAAGGCGTACTATTGAAAGTGTATGGTAAAGAAGTCCTCCTCGCATTGCGTGGTGAAGCTTTTCGGCTGCAGGGAAAGTAAGAAGCTGTTCTTTATTATCCTCAAGCAACGCAAGAGTAACCCTTTTCAAATCCTCATCGGAAAAGCTTGATACAATACCGATTATGGCACCAAGCATTGCCTGACTGTCGCAATCGGCAGACTTAACAAAATCCTCAACCCTTACGTTATCGTCTTCATTAGCTAAACGTATTCTTTGTATTATAAGTTGGTCGTTTCCGTTATACTGCTGAAGTGTACCCCTAACCTTAACAATAGTGCTAACCTCAGGCATTGGTGTTACGCCTTCTCTAAAATCCCAAAGCTTTGCAAAAATCTCGCCATCTTTATCGGCAAGAACTATATCAAGGTAAACGCTACCGTTTTTTGCGCTTCTTTTTTCGCAAGCTTTTACTAAACCGAAGCACTCTACACCTCCGGTTTTATCAAAATGTGTGAAATTCATACAGCACCTCTATTAATCAATATTTAAAATTTTTCTTACAACGTACGAGCATATAAGGTAACCTGCTACGGGTGGAGTAAAGGATACCGAGCCCGGCACAGCCGATTCTGTTTTAAACGGCTCCTCTTTAGAGTAAACAACAGGCAATTTGTGTATTCCCCTTTTCTTTAGCTCCCTGCGCATTACACGTGCTAAAGGACAAACACTTGTTTTACTTATATCGGATATTTCAAGCATTTCGGGGTGGAGCTTATTACCTGTGCCCATTGAGGAAATAATCGGTACACCTATTGCATTGCACTTTTCAACAAGCTCAAGCTTTGCAGTTACGTTATCTATACAATCCACAACGAAATCATATTTACCTAAATCTATTTCGTGAGCAGTTTCGGGCAAATAAAAAAAATTGTACTTTTCTATTTTTAAATCGGGGTTTATTGACAACAGGCGTTTTTGAGCAGCCTCGGTTTTAGGAATACCTATAGTATCCTCTGTTGCAAAAAGCTGACGGTTCAGGTTAGTTACGTCCACAACATCCTTATCGACTATCCCCAGTGTCCCTACGCCTGCCCTTACAAGAGCTTCGCAGGCTGCGCCACCAACTCCACCAAGGCCGAAAACAATAACCGATGCATTATTCAATTTTTTTAAACCATCTTCACCGATTATGCTTACTGCACGAGAAAATCTTTCGTTCATATATACTCCTTTGCTATGAGCTTTATATCTACTTTAATTATAATATTATTACTGTAATTGTCAAACACTAAATATAAAAATAAGGGTAGGTGTAAAATGAAAAAAAGAGTTATTTCCTTTACTGCTTGCATTTTATTTGCGCTGTCTTGTTTAACTGTAAGGTTATTCGTATTAACCACAGCGTCTGAGCAAGCATCGAAGCAATCAAGTATAAGGATTAAAGAAATTGGTGCTTCACGAGGCTATATATATGACAGATGCCTTACTCCCTTAACAAATACAGACGGCTACTATACAGCTTGTATTTTACCCACTCAAAAGTCTATATCTTTTTTAAAAACCAAAGAGGATAATGAAACGTTAAAAATGCTAAGCGAGGGACGATTTGTTTTTAAAAGAACAAATCACAGCACCTTCTATAGTGAATGTGAGGATATTTTGCTTTTAAAGTGCTACAGCCGAAAGCAGGATAATTCACTTGCTCACGTAATTGGGTATACCGACACCTCCTTAAACGGCGTTTGTGGATTAGAAAAATACTATAACGAGTATTTAAAAGAAGCAGGTGGAAGCCTAAGTGTGGCATACAACACAGATTCCTTAGGCAGAGTTTTGACCAATGAAAAAACAGAAATAAGAAATAACGGCTATTACAACACACAAGGCTTAGTGCTTACAATTGATAAAACTATACAAACCATTTTAGAAAATGCCTTAAAAAACAACAATATCACGCAAGGTGCAGGAGTTATTTTAGACACACAAACAGGTGAAATACTTGGGTGTGCCTCTGCCCCTTCATACGATATCAACAACCTGGAGTATTCACTTAACGACAGCACAGCACCATTTGTAAACAGAGCCTTCAGCGCTTACCCTGTTGGCTCTGTATTTAAAATAGTAACGGCTGCCGCAGCCCTTGAAAACGGATGTATTTTAGATAATTATTACTGTAACGGCAGTATCTCCTTTAACTCAACAGTCTTTAACTGCAATGCTCTTAACGGCCACAAAGAATTATCTTTTGAGGATGCGCTCTCCAAATCCTGCAACACATATTTTATAAAGCTGGGTGTGGATATCGGTGACAAAAAAATAATTGATACTGCAAGGCTTTTTCGTTTTGGAGTAGCAACAGATTTTGGCAACGGCTTTAAAACAGACAGTGGAATTTTGCCTAATTACACCGACCTTGTAAGCAATGCAGACATTGCAAACCTTTCCTTTGGGCAAGGAAAACTTACTGCCACACCCTTGCAAATTGCAGTAATGCTTTCGACAATAGGCAACAAAGGCTTTTATATTGAGCCTACATTAGTTAAGAGCAAGGTTGACAACGACGGTGTTTTGTACGATGAAAGTGAAATAAATAAAGTTAAAATCATCAATGAAGCTACTTGTAAAGCCATAAAAAACGGGTTAGAAAAAACTGTTATAGACGGCACAGGTGTAAAAGCACAAAGCAAGTTAATTGAATACTGTGCAAAAACGGCAACTGCACAAAGTGGTCAATACGATGAAAACGGCAAGGAAATTATGTACTGCTGGTTTGCAGGCTTTTTTCCAAAAGAAAATCCGCAATACACTATCTGCATAATGAAGGAAAACGGCTCCTCCGGAGGTAGTGATTGCGGACCTGTATTTAAAGAAATTGCTGAAAATATATTATTGAATTTTTAAAACCTTTTCGGCACCAAGCATAACACCGATTTTACCACTGTGGAAATTAAGGCCACCCTGCAACCAAACGGCATAAGGCTCTCTCAACGGTGCATCAGCAGAAAGCTCTATAGATGAGCCGTTTGTGAAGGCACCTGCAGCCATAATAACGTCACTGTCATAACCGGGCATTGCCCAAGGCTCGGGAACAACGAAGCTATCCACAACAGAGCCACTTTGCAAGCCTTGACAAAAGGCAATAAGCTTTTCAGGAGTTTGGAGCTTTATGCTTTGAATAATATCTGCACGAGGCTCGCTGTAGGTTGGAGAAACCTCATAGCCCATTTCCTCGAAAAGGGCTGCTGTAAATACTGCAACCTTAAGCGCTTCGCCTGTAACGTGTGGAGCGTGGAAAAGTCCCATAAAAATATCTCTTGAATTACCCAAGGTAGCACCAACCTCACGGCCTACGCCGGGAGTTGTCATTCTGTAGGTGCAAAGCTCAACAAGGTTTTTTCTGCCTGCTATATAGCCACCACATTTTGCTATGCCACCACCCGGGTTTTTAATAAGTGAGCCTGCAAAAAGGTCAACACCTGCCTCGGATGGCATATTATATTCGGTAAATTCGCCGTAGCAATTATCAAGCATAACAAAGGCATTGCTATTTGATTTTACTAAATCAACAAGCTTTTTTATATCGCTGTGAAGGAGTGATGGCCTTAAGCTATAGCCCCTTGAACGTTGAATGTACGCAGCCTTATACGTCTTTTGCGATAAAGCCTGTTTAATACCTTGGTAATCGGGTGTACCATCGGGAAGGAGTTCAACTATATCAAAGGTTACACCAAAGTCCTTAAGGGAGCCCATACCCTCACCTGTTAGGCCGATAACTGAGTGAATAGTATCATACGGTGTACCCGTAACACAAAGCACGTTATCCCCAGGCCTTAAAACGCCGAAAAGCATTACACCAAGAGTGTGTGTACCACTTGCAAAGCTATGGCGAATTATAGCGTCCTCGGTGCCAAATATTTCTGCAGTTAATTCATCCAAAACCTCTCTACCTCTGTCGCCGTAGCCGTAGCCTGTAGACCCTGCAAAGTGGCTTTCGCAAACACCGTTGTTTATAAACGCCTTAAGCACCTTTTGCTGATTAAATTCGGTAACTCTATCTATTTCCTCAAAGCGCTCCTTGCACTTTTCGAGTGCCTTTTCAGAAAGCACCTTTATTTCTTCACTAAAATCAAAAAAAGACATTTTTAATATTCCCTCTTCACAAATATTTCTCCACAAAGGGAAAAACCTACATTTTCATAAAATTTAATATTTTTATTTTCGCACCAAAGGTACGCCTGCTCAACACCCTTGCTTTTTAATTCTGCAAGTAATGCTTTAACACACATTGAGCCGAAGCCTTGTTTTCTGCTGTTTTTTGCTGTAAAAACACCTGCAATAATTCCCACAGAAGCAAAAATAAATGGTGCAACAGCACAGCTTAAAGGAGCGCCGTTCTCGGTTAAATACACGCCACAGGCGTGTTGATTATTAATTTTTCTGCAAAACGGAGGAAACCAAACCTCAAACTCACCCTTATGGGCTAAAAGCTCAAATACAGCCCTGTAATCCTTCGTAGTAGATGATGTTGAAAGAACAGCAACGTTTTCTGCCGTTTCACCTTCAGGCTTTGCTTTTAAAACAGCTCGTTTTTCAAGGTGAACACCGTCAAAATAAAAGTCTGACAAAATATTTTCAATTTGACGAAACTCTAAAAACAACAACAATTCTTCGACGTCAACACAATTTGATAGCTTGCAAATTGTTGCAGTTGTACCTCGCAAAGACAAAACGAGCGTTTTTATACCGTCAACCTCTTGAAAAAATGCGCCTTCAGCATCTCCACAGGCAAAATAAAAATCAGTTTGAATTACGGACACAAGTGGCAAGGAGCCACTTATGTCCGACAAATCAGTTATTCTTTTAATCATATTTCGCAGCCGCCGTGGCTTCTTACTTTAAGTATGTAGCAAGAATTTTCACCTAAAATTTTGCTCATTGCGGCAACAAAGCTCTCTGTATCCTCAACAGGCACAAAGGCTTGAATTGTACCTGCAAAGCCACCACCGTGAACTCTGTATGCGCCCTTACCCTTCAAAAGCTCTTCAGCAACACAAAGGGCAAGTGCTACAGGCTGCTCAGATGGATTTGTAAGTGTAAAGCAGTTTTGGTTGTACATATAGGATGACTTACCACTTTCAATAATTGTAGCCTTAAAGGACTCAAAATCACCACTTGAAAGTGCTGCTGCAAGTCTTTCTACACGTTTGTTTTCGTTATAGAAATGGATTGCTCTCTCGATAGCTCTGTCGCCTGTTTTTTTGCGAATATCACCAATATTTGCCATTACCTCTGCCTCAGGCACCTGACGAAGCACAGCTTTGCCGAAATACTCTGCAACGCTGTTCATTTCAAGCCTTATAGCAGCGTAATCACCTGTTAAATCAGCGTGGTTTCCACCTGTATCTACAATACAAAGGTTGTAGCCGTGCTTTGCAATATCAAAATCCACCTTTTCGATAACAGGCTTGCTTGTATCTTCAAAATCAATTTTTACAAAGCCACCTACAGAGCAGGCTGTTTGGTCCATAAGGCCACAAGGCTTATCGAAATAAACGTTTTCTGCATACTGTGAAATCTGTGCTATCTCTACAGCATCAATTTTACCACTGTTGTAAAGGTAGTTAAGAATTGTGCCGATAAGCACCTCGTATGCAGCAGAGGATGAAAGACCTGAGCCTGATAGAACGTCTGACGTTACGCAAGCATTAAAGCCACCAAACTTATAGCCAAGCTGGTTGAAGCGTGCACAAACACCTCTGATAAGTGCGAGAGACGTTCCTTTTTCGCTATCAATAACAGAAAGGTCTGCTGTATCTACAGTAAGTGGCGCATAGCCCTGTGAGTTAACACAAATAACACCATCATCACGAGGCTCAACAGCTGCTACAGCATCTAAATTAACTGCAGCTGCAAGCACCTTGCCGTTGTTGTGGTCTGTGTGGTTACCACCCACCTCTGTTCTACCGGGAGCAGAGAAAAAATGAAGGTTACTTGGAGCATTAAATTCATTTTCAAAGCGCTCTGCAAGTGCAAAATATCTTTTTTGCTGTGCAGGAGCATCATCGCCGTAAACAACTGCAAGACGATTTAAAAACTCCTGTGAATTAATATCAGTTTTTATCATTAGAAACATCCTTTCTTTCCAATAAAGCATTAACTAGTAATAGTGAAATACCACTAATAATCAACAAAATAATTATGGGCGCCATAAATTCAACCGTGAACGGGTCGAAAATATTAAAGCTGATAAAGCTCCACAAAACAAGCCTTGGCAAAAAGCCCAGCACAGAGTAAAAAAGGTAGGACTCCAGCTTCATTTCTGTGCCACCGTAGGCTCTGCTGACGGTGTTTGTAGGAAAAAACGGTACAAAGCGCATAAGCGCAAGCATCCATTTATTACCCTTGCCCCCAAAATCCATAAACTTATAAACTGTTTGGGAACGGTTGGCAAGCCTGAGTGCTCTGCCTCCACCCTTCTTTTTACCCCAAAGGAATTTAATGGTGTAAAGCACACAAACACCAAGTATGTTTATGGCAAAAGCAGTTGCCTCACTAAAGACCATACCGTTTGCAATAAAGAGAACAGAAAACGGAATAATGGGAACAAAGCTTTTAAGAGCAAACATAAATATTAATAAAAAGAAAGCAGGATAGCTTTCGTATTGTGCAATAAACAATTCCAGGTTATAAAACCAGGCGTCTATATGAGCAAGGCTTTTTTGCACCTGTGGAATTGTTAAGCCGTAGGTTATTACAATAAGAGCTGCTGCACCGATAAAGCAACCGTAGGCAGACCACCTGAGTGCTCGACGACGCTTTTGCTCTTTAGTTAATTTAACAGGTTTCAATACTTCACTCCGATTCGCATAATTAAATATATTTTATACCATTATCTTATTTAGGTCAAGTAGAAAACCATACAATGCAATGCCCTATATAAACAAATTGCACACCCGATACATTTTATGTACCGAGTATGCAAAGAATTATGACGACATATTTTTTATTTTTCTAATTCTATTTCTGCACGAAATTCTATACTATTTGGATTTTTAGAAACAAACGAAAACTCAGAAATTAATTTGATATTCAACGGAATCTGCACAAGAATATCCTGACCGTTTCTTTCAAGAATTTCACAACTGATATTATGTGGCATTTTTGTTTCTCCGCCATCATCTGTTTCATAAATGATCATAGCAGATGTTCCTTTTGCATTTTTAGGCAAAGTGCAACGAAACAACGTAGTTCTTTCACCGTAAACAACTGATTTGACAAACAATTCGCCCTCGTAAAAATCACCGTTATAAACCTTGTTGACGGTTACTTCCTCACCCTTGGCTCCCTTAATTTCAAATTCCAAAGAGTTCGTGTCGTTTACACCCAGAATTACTTCGGTCAAATCCTTACCAAAGAGATTATTGAAAATTATAAGATACCCGTCTTTTGATTGCATTTCTTCAGAAAATAAAGGCAAGTCAGAATATTTGTAAACAGCATCTGCCTTTACAAACTGATTCTCCCCTCTTGGCATAAGCTTAGCAAAATATACGTTATGCTCCTCGCATATCGGTTCAAAGGAAAGATACAGCTTTACACCGTCAAAAAAGTAACCGGTAATATTACCTTGCTCAAGCACGTTAACATTGCATTCAATTAATTTTTCCTCGACCTCAAGAAAATCCATATATGTTTCAAGAATTGGTACCGTATTCTGATTCGTTACAGAATTCCCATCAGGCTTTTTCTCTTCTTGGTTTGTGCAAGCCGTGAAGCAAAAAACAAATGAAATAATAAGAAGTGCCGCAAATAATTGATTTAACTTTTTCATAATTATCCCCTTTCGTTCCGGTACTATTGTAATATAATAAATATAACACGAGTCAATCAAAAATCAATCAAAATTTTTACCAAAGTTCCGCAGGTTGCCAAAGATATGTATTTGATTCATAAAAATCAAAATTATTATTTCCCTGTGAACCTCCTTCTCCCTGCAGTACTCGCCAAAAAGCTGTATAACCTATTTGCATTCTTGAATATCTTGTATAGTAATTCCACATAATTGCAGCAGAATAAACCGAAACTGTTGTTGTATTTACTAATTTATAACCTGTACCATCAACTTGATTACCTATCAAAAAATGGTTACCTATCACATTTGTTGTATCTCGACCACGCTCAAACAGCTGATTATATGTAACAATATCTTTATATGATGTTGATAAACTAAATTCCTTATTTCCAGAAAAAGCCGGTGGCCATGTAGCAACAACACCCAAGCCCACTGATACAGTAGCATTAACTTCATTTGAAGATGCATTCTCTGGTGCATAATCAATCAGCATCATAGCGTAAGTTTCACTGCTTGACTCTTGTGGATGTGTTACAAAATAAGCGCCAATTTTCTTGTTTACACTTCTGTAACTATCATTTTCATACCATTTAGGTTGGATAAATATCTTGCTTGCATAATACCATTTTGATGTAACCTTGGTGTCATCATACCAATCTGAATTGGCACACCATAATCTTCGAGCATACAGATTTACATTTATATTTCCAACAAGTTGATTGGCATAATCCCCATTAGCTTTTCTTACTAATGTATAGTGTTTTTCTGTACTATAGGCCTCTTCAAACATATTAATCGTTTCTGTTATGTTTCGCACTTCAGAAGCTACTTTTTGCTCATACAAAAAATCCAAATAATTATCCACATCATCTAGTTCTTTATTTAAACCATAATCAAAAGTATCACTTTCGTGCAACACATCTAATTCAATGTTATTGATTTTAATAACATTCCCATCAATGTTCTGCTCGGAGGGAATCAACACATTAACACTTTGAGTAACCTGTGGTCTGTTTTGTGAATCAATATAAACAAAAAAGCCGCAAACCTGTTCAATTATACCATCATCCTTATTTTCTTTCGATACTTCACCTAAACAATCATTAAATCCAAACATTGAAATGATATTATCTCTATCCACATCATAATCATTCGCACGAATATAAACATACGCACCACTATAAATGTGATTTTTCAATTCCTTAACATTATTATCGTTACTTTCTCTTTCAATTATTGCATCATAATCAACAACAATAACATCAGCCATCGGAATATCTTTAAAATCACATTTGCTACCATCTTTAACCGATAAACCTTGCCCAAACGCAACAGCTAAATCTCCACTGTCATTTCCGATATAAACAGCTCTTCTCAATTTATCTCTCGAAGCAACAGTATTTAATGCACTTATTTTTACAGTAAAAACAGGTAAAACAATTGACAACGCCAACAGAATTGCAAAACCTTTTCTGATTATCTTCGTCATTTTTATACATCTCCTTTTCCAAGTTTAAACTTTCATCACTCACGATTCTAAATACTGTAAATTTTTCCATTCGTATTTTTAGTTACTCATTGTACATCACCACCCATACATATATGACAAAAAAATAATAATATTTCACATAAATTTAAAAATTTTCAAAATTTCGTTACAACAAACAATTCAACCCCATCATATTTGTTGTTTTAGACAACAAACCACATTATGAACTCGACCCAACTTGAAAAAACAGGTGTTTTGTTATATAATGATATTCGGTGATTTTATGACAGAAAAATTAAACGCCGTTATTCTTGACGGCCACACAGAAAACCCGGGAGATTTATCCTGGGAACCAATTGAAACACTTGTAGATTTAACAGTTTACCCTCGCACAGAGCCCGAGCTCGTTGTTGAAAGAGCAAAGGATGCTGATATTGTTATAGTAAACAAGGTACATTTAACAAGAGAAATTATTGCACAGCTCCCAAAGTTGAAATTTGTTTCTACACTTGCAACAGGCTTTAATCAAATTGATGGTGTTGCATTAAGAGAAAGAGGTATATCCTGCTCAAATATTCCTGCATATTCCACAAATGCCGTTGCACAAATGGTGTTTGCATTTATACTTGAATTGACTAACCAGACGGCTGCATATACAGAGGACGTTAAAAAGGGCAACTGGTCTAAATGTGAGGACTTTTGCTATTGGAACAAGCCTCTTTTTGAGCTTGACGGAAAAATCTTAGGTATTATCGGCTTTGGTAAAATTGGTTCAAGGGTTGCAGAGATTGGCAAGGCTTTCGGTATGAAGGTAATCGCCTACACTCCTTCCGGCAAAAAAGATGGCTATCCACATATCACTTTTACAGATTTAAACACCGTACTCAAGGAGTCCGACTATATTTCTGTACACTGCCCTCTTACAGAGAGCACAGCAGGTCTTATAAACAAAGACTTTATAAGCAAAATGAAAAAAAGTGCTTATATAATTAATACATCAAGAGGTCCTGTAGCAAACGAGCAAGACGTTAAGGATGCACTTGTAAACGGTGACATAGCAGGCTACGGTACAGACGTTTTATCTACAGAGCCACCTGCAAACAATAATCCGTTGCTTACTGCCCCTAACTGCCTTATTACACCACACGTAGCGTGGGCAGCGTACGAAACAAGGCTTCGCCTTATGGGTATTCTTGAAGAAAATGTTAAAGGCTTCCTTGAAGGAAGGCTTGTTAATGTTGTTAATCCTTAAAATTTTTATTCATTTTTACAGAAAAAGGCACATTTTTATTGGCTAAAAGTTTCAATTTTTTTTGCATTATGACAAAAGTTGAAAATCTAAGTTAAAATTATGTCAAAGTTGTTGCATTTATTCTGTTTTGTGATAAAATATTTAAGGTTAGTAAACTAATTATAAATATTTGGAGGTAATTCAAATGTCAGTTAAAGTTGCAATTAACGGTTTCGGTCGTATCGGCCGTCTTGCATTCCGTCAGATGTTCGGTGCAGAAGGCTACGAAATCGTTGCTATCAATGACCTTACAAACCCGGCAATGCACGCTCACCTTCTCAAGTACGACACAGCTCAGGGCAGATACGCTCTCGCTGACACAGTAGTTGCAGGCGAAGACAGCATCACAGTTGACGGCAAGGAAATCAAAATCTACGCTAAGGCTAACGCTGCAGAACTCCCCTGGGGCAAGCTTGGCGTTGACGTAGTTCTGGAGTGCACCGGCTTCTACACCTCTAAGGATAAGGCTGCTGCTCACATCACTGCAGGTGCTAAGAAGGTCGTTATCTCCGCTCCCGCTGGCAATGACCTGCCCACCATCGTTTACAACGTCAACCACGAGACCCTGACCAAGGAAGACAACATCATCTCCGCTGCTTCCTGCACCACCAA
>JAZNTU010000009.1:0-18175 GCA_045591945.1 Acutalibacteraceae bacterium
TAAAATTACAATTGTGCAGAGAATACGTATAAATACATTCATAAACTCCACTCCTTTCGTGAGAATTATACTCCCAAAAAAAGTTTAAGTAAAGCTTTTTTCTGATTATTCCTTGTTTCTTTGGTAAAAAGTGTTATAATGTATATACTGAAAAGGAGGGTGTGCAATGCAGACAAAACGCAAACTTTCTTCAAAACGTATATATGAATATTACAAAGAGCTTGAAAAATGCGGAATTGAAAACCACGGCCTTATCATTGAACAGGGCGGTGAAATCGTTTTCGAGGAATACGCTTATCCCTACTGCGCCGAAATGCCTCATACCCTGTTTTCTGTTACAAAATCAATTGTTTCAACGGCGGCAGGTTTTGCGATTGACGAAGGGCTGTTTTCACTTGACACCAAAATTGCCGATATTTTTCCCGAACACGAAAAATGTGCAGGCGAAGGCTGGGAAGAGCTCACAATCCGCTCCGTGCTGACAATGCAGAGCAACAAGGAATTCTCGTTCCTGCAGGACATGACGGGCGACTACACCGAAATGTTTATGAAAGCTCCGTTCAGAAAAGACAAGGGCTTTTTATACAGCAACAACGATGCTCATATCGTTTCCGCCGCAGTAAGCAAATCCGCAGGGATGAACCTTGTTGAATATCTGACTCCCCGCCTTTTTGCGCCGCTCGGCATCGAGCCGCCCGAATGGGAAAAGAACGCAAAAGGCGAATGCATCGGCGGTACAGGCGCCTATCTTAAACTGCGTGACCTTGTGAAAATCAGCCGTTGCTATGCCGATGGCGGCAAGTTCGGCGGTGTTCAGGTCATCCCCGAATGGTGGACAAAAGAAGCAACCGCAAAGCAGGTTGACCTTTCCGACAGGGAAAATGAGGACGGCTACGGCTACCTTTTTTGGCTTCACAAGGGTATATTCAGCATGAACGGTATGTTTGGCCAACAAGTTTCGTATATTCCCGAATACGATGCGGTTGTTGCAATTTTCAACAGCGTTGTTGACGACAACTCAAACAACAGGCTGCTCAAATTCTTTCTGCCCGAAGCACTCAACGAAGATTCCGATGCCGAATGGGATGCAAAACTCACGGAATATCTGCAAAACAGAGGCGAAAAGCCCCGTGCCTGCACACAGCTTCCTCAGATTCCCGAAGGCAAATCATTTTACATAACACCCGTTTCGGATGTGATTGCAAAAATGATGTTCCCCGCAAGCCTTATCCCCCGTTCGCTGACAGCAAGCTTTGCAATGCGCCCAAAGAAAAATCTTGACAAGTTATCGTTCAGCGTTTCAGACGATGTATTCACTGTCAGGTGGTTTGAAGAAGATGACGAGGTAACCATAAACTGCGGTCTTGACGGCAATCCCCGTTTTTCTGAATGCAGAATAAAGGGATATTGCTACAAGATTTGGGCATACGCTTACAGTGAAAACGGAATTCTAAAAGCGGTAATCAAGCCACTCAACACGCTTGCAACGCAATATGCGGATTTCGAATTCAAAGGCGATACCGTTAAAATTAAATTTAGAGGCACACCGTCTTTCACCGAATTTATAAAGAAGAACGCAAACCAGAGTTCGTTTGTAAGCAACAGCGGAATTTTCAAGCCCCTGCTTATGGGCGGCGTTGATAAATTTCTTGTCCTTGCCGAAAAACCTATGAAATTTAAGGAGAAAAAACAATGAAAAAACTAACAGCAATAATACTATCGCTTTCAATAATTCTCTCTCTTGCCGCCTGCTCAGGCAAAACGGAGAATGTTTCAACAACCGCACCCGAAGAATCGGTTACCTTGGCAGAAAACACACCCGAACCTTCAAAAGAAGCAAATACTCATCAAAGCGAAACAGTTTCTGTGTCTGGTTCCACTTCCGATGAAACTAACGTTCCCCTTTCTGCAGACCCGACAGAGTGGACGGTCGAAGAAACTGTTGAGTTTTATAAAGCGGCAGCAATTAAATCAAAAACAAAAGTCAAATCCAAAGAAATGAAGAACCTTGAAGAAATGGTTGTTAACGACGGCGACGGTGTTCTCGGAACGCTTGTTGAATGGGTAACTCCGCTCCTTATTAAAGCACTTGAAGACAGCGAGGTCGAATTTGACGGTATTACCGGTGGCTACGAAAACCTGGTTGCTGCCGACATTGCCGGCGCAAAAGCTTATAAAAGCGGAGATTATACCGTTATTGAAATGACCATGAAAGAGCAGACAGACGGTATCCACGCCGACAGATACGGCGGAACGGTCGGCCACGCAATTTCGGTTGTCGGTGATATTTCATCGGTTGCCGAAGCACTTTCATTCCTGGTCATTGATTTTGATAACGCAAACATAAAGCTTAAATATGTAAATCCCACGCTCAAAGTAAAAATCAACAAAGATGGCATTATCGAAAAAGGAACCTGGTCCTACAACATCAATATTACCGTTTCAAACCTTCATGTTGCGGCGGCAAGGCTTCCGATTGAAGCTATGGTGAAAAGTGCCCACGGCAAAGTAAGTTATGTTATCACCGTTGGCGGCGGATTTTAAAAAGATTAAAGGCTTGCAGTTTTTCTGCAAGCCTTTCCTCATTACTGACCGATTAAATTTGTTTCTCTGATGCCCGAATCATCGGCAACAAAAGCTTTGACTTCAAATACACCAAAGCTGACGGTATGATTTTTGCCGCCAATGAGAATTTCGGCGGTGTTTGCTTTTTCCGAGGCATTGTAAAGCCTTATGAGCTTTGCTTCGCCGTGGGGCTTATATGCGGTGAGAATAATGCTCGGGTTGCTGATTTCAAGCGCAGTTTCCGCCTTCTCGCCTGCACCAGACGGGAAGAACGAGAGAGCAAGCGGCGGCTGGTTGAAAATTTCAGCCTCCATATCAAGAGCACTCTCAAACGGGAGCAACCTATATTCATATTCACGCTCACCGATATCGATGTGGTCGTGATGGCGGTCATCAACCGCAAGCGGTCGGTTATCCCTGATGGGATGAGCCGAATAAACGGGTGTTCTGCAAAGGGTAACATTAAGTTTTCCGCCGTTTGCACTGCCCGAATAAGTGCAGTTATTGATAACGGCAAAACTTCCGTCAAAGCCACACCACTTCTGATAAGTCACTTCTTTTCCGTCTTTAATCATTTTTTCAAATCCGAACGCCGTCTGACCGACGAAATCAGGGTCGCTCATCGGCGAATCGAACGAAAGCTTATAAAGAGTATTAACATCGTTTGAGAGAAGTTTGATATGAATATCAATGTAAATATCATTTTTCGGCACGGTGTAGGTTATTACCGCAAACGAATTTTCATGCTTTGCAACCGTCTGAATTTTGCAGCGCACATCACCATTTTCAATTACCCTTACATTGCCGTGAGATGCATCGGGATAGCCTGCGAAAGCATTTGCTTCTTCATCGCTGAGGAGTGTGAATTCTCCGATTTTCTCCGTGAATGAATCAACCGTCATTCCCCACGGGTCCTCATTATCTTTGTATGCGGTGATTTTTGCGCTGTTTGCGGTTAAAAGGTCAATGCCGTCAACACAATATTTATCGATAAGACCCGTTGCTTTATTTATGTGAACTTCCAATCTTTCTGTTTTGACGGTAAACTTTCCGCCGTTTTCTTCGCAGGCGGCAATCGGGCGGAACGGTAAATTTTCAACCCAAAGCTCACAGTCAAATCGGTTTATGCTCATAGGCTCAAGTTCAGCTGTAAAAACAATTTTCTTGCGCCAGTCAAGGCTGAATGAGCAGGCCTCTTTTTCGTTCTGGCATTTAAGATAATTGCCGTTTTTATCACGGACCCTGACAAGGGTTACTTCATTATCGTTCCAGTTCTGGTCGCCAAGCTGGAATTCAACCTCAACCTCACGGGTGATTCTGTAAGGATGCGGATTGAACACAAGAACGGGAATTTCACCGTCCTTTGCCTGTGGCTGACCCGAACAGAGCTTGAAGAACGCTCTTGTTCTTAATTTTGCCGTTGTTTCAAGCCCCGAATTGAGCAAACGCAGGATTTCTTCTTCCCCTGCCTTTACCATTGAACCGGGGAGTATATCGTGAAACTGGCTGAAAAGCAAAGCTTTTTCTGCTTCCTTAAGCTGCGTCTTATCATATTCAACGCCGCTTGCGGCAAGCATTTTTTCGCACTGCACAAGGTCATTCTCAAGCCGCCTGTAAGTCTTTTTGATACGGTTCATTGAGGTGTAACAACCTACCATACAATGAACAAGTGATTCTTCGAATGTATCAAGCAAATCTCTTTCAACCTCGGCAAAATACTTTTCGCAATAAGAATGAAAAATCTCATTTTCGGGGTGATTTGCAATATATTCGGTCAGGTTATCAAGATCAATTTTGGAGGGACCGCCGCCGTGATTGCCGATGCCCCAGAGCATAAGATTCAAGCCGTCCTTTGCACGGTTTTCGATGAACCCATCAAGCTTCTGAACAGCCTTTCCCTTACCCGAATTGTAACCGCCGTTCATACTGTGAGCAATTATTTCGCTGCCGTCAAAGCCTTTCCAGATGAAATCCGTTCTTTCGCCTACAACACCGTGAGGGCGCATGAACAAATATGAATCATAGCCGCATTTTCTGAGAATCTGAACAAGTCCCCTCGAATGACCGAACGGGTCAAAATTGATTGCGGTTGTGGGCTTTACACCGAATTTTTCCATAAAATACGCGTTGCCCGTTTCTATCTGGCGCAAAAAACCTTCTCCTGAGGGCATAACGCAGTCGGGCTGGAGATACCAACCGCCCATAATGCGCCACTTACCTTCTTTAACGAGCTTCTGAATCTTTTTGAAAAGCTCGGGCTCGTGCTCCTCGACCCATTCATAAAGCACGGATTCGTTGTGGTTGAATATGAAGCCGTCATATTCTTCGCAGAATTTTGCAGCAACCCTGAATGTCGAAATCGCTTCCGCAATCCCTTCCTCCCTGCCCCAGAGCCATACGGGGTCAAGGTGAGCGTTGCAGAGCAGATGAATTCTTTTCATAAAAGCACCTCGCTGTTGAACCTATATAAAAAATAATATATCAGCGAAAGCTCAAAGTCAAGTTTCCGACACCGTCTGAACCGTTAATTTTTTATTGCTATTACTTTAGATTCGTGTTATAATATAATGAAAAGTTTCGGCAAGATGCCGCCAAAAAAGCAATTAAACTGGAGGACTGTTTTATGAAAATGTCGTTCCGCTGGTACGGAGAAAGCGACCCCGTATCGCTTGAATATATCCGCCAGATTCCCAATATGAAAAGCATTGTAAGCGCAGTTTATGATGTTAAGCCCGGCGAAGTATGGCCTGAAGAAAGCATCGCTAAAATGGCAAAGCAATGTGAAGAAAACGGACTTGTTTTTGATGTTGTTGAATCAATCCCTGTTCACGAGGATATAAAATTAGGCAGAAACGACGTTGATAACCTTATCGAGGTTTATTGTGAAAACATTCGTCGCTGTGCAAAGTACGGCGTAAAATGTGTAACCTACAACTTTATGCCTGTTTTTGACTGGACTCGTACACAGTTAGATAAAACTGCGCCCGATGGCTCAACAAGCCTTGTTATGTATTGGGAGCAAATGAAGGGCCTCGACCCTCTTAAGGACGATATACATCTTCCCGGCTGGGATTCAAGCTACTCCCAGGAAGAGGTACGTGAGCTTATTTCTGCATACGGCGAGCTTGGTGAAGCAGGCCTTTGGACAAACCTTGAAAAATTCCTTAAAAAGGTTATACCTGTTGCTGAGGAATGTGGCGTTAGAATGGCAATTCACCCCGACGACCCACCATACCCAATTTTTGGTATTCCGAGAATCATCACCTGTGAAGAAAATCTCGACAGAATGCTCAGCATTGTAGACAGCCCTGCAAACTCACTTTGCCTTTGCACAGGCTCTTTAGGCTGTGCTGCATCAAACGACGTTGTGGCAATGGTTAAAAAGTACAGCGCTATGGATAGAATTGCATTTATGCACATTCGCCAGGTGCTTGTTCTCCCTGATGGCAGCTTCGAGGAGCAAGGCCACCTTTCAAGCTGTGGCAGCCTTGATATGTATGAAATTGTAAAGGCTCTTGTAGAAACAGGCTTTGACGGCTACGTTAGACCTGACCACGGCAGAATGATTTGGGGCGAAACAGGTAAACCGGGCTATGGACTTTACGACAGAGCCTTAGGCGCTACGTATATAAACGGACTTTTTGAAGCTTGTGAAAAGGCTTATAAGAAATAAGGGGGATATTAAAATGAATTCTATTTCTGAAAAAATTATATCAATCGGCGTTGTGCCCGTAATCAAGCTCAACAACCCCGAAAGAGATGCAGTAGCTTTAGCAGATGCACTTATTAAGGGTGGCGTACCTGTTGCGGAGGTTACCTTCCGTGCAGCAGGGGCAGCAACAGCAATTAAGCTTATGACCGAGGCTTACCCCGAAATGCTTGTAGGTGCAGGCACAGTGCTCACAACAGAGCAGGTTGACCAAGCTATTGAGGCAGGCGCAAAGTTTATTGTTACACCGGGCCTTGATGAATATATAGTTAAATATTGCCAAGAGAAAAATATTCCTATATATGCAGGCTGTACCACACCTACAGATTACCACACAGCCTACAGACTTGGCCTTGACGTTTTAAAATTCTTCCCTGCAGAGCAGTCAGGTGGCCTTGCAAAAATCAAGGCTATGAGCGCTCCGTTCCCAATGTTTAAGGTAATGCCAACAGGTGGTATAGGCCTTGGTAACCTTAAGGAATACCTCTCCTGCCCTGTTATAGCTGCCTGTGGTGGCTCATATATGGTTACTGCAGACCTTATTGACAACGGCAAGTGGGATGAAATTATTGAGCTTTGCAAAAAATCTGTTGAAATAGCTAAGGAGGCACGTTCAAATGGCTAAAATAGTTACCTTTGGCGAAATCATGCTTCGCCTTGCACCAACCGAATACAATCGTTTTTTCCAGGATGGAATGTTCCAGGCTACCTTTGGTGGTGGCGAGGCAAACGTTTCCGTTTCCCTTGCAAACTACGGTATGGACTCTGTTTTCGTAACAAAGCTCCCTGCACACGCAATCGGTCAGGGCGCAGTTAACTCACTTCGTTACTTTGGTGTAGATACCTCAAAAATTGTTCGTGGTGGCGACAGAATCGGTATATATTACCTTGAAAAGGGCGCTTCACAGCGTGGTAGCGTTTGTATTTATGACCGTGCACATTCTGCAATTCAAGAAGCTTCCCCTTCAGACTTTAATTGGGATGAAATTTTTGAGGGTGCTGATTGGTTCCACTTTACAGGCATCTCCCCTGCTTTAGGCGAAAACCTTGTAGAAATCTGCAAGCAGGCTTGTATCGCAGCAAAGGCAAAGGGCGTTAAAATCTCTTGCGACCTCAACTACAGAGGTAAGCTTTGGACAAGGGACGAAGCAAGAAAGGCTATGACAGAGCTTTGTCAATACGTTGACGTTTGCATTTCAAACGAAGAGGATGCAAAGGATGTTTTCGGTATTGAATCAGAAAACACAGATATTTACGGCGGCAAGCTTAACAAAGAAGGCTACAAATCTGTTGCAAAGCAGCTTGCAGATAAATTTGGCTTTGAAAAGGTTGCTATTACCCTTCGTACATCTATTTCTGCTAACGATAACGACTGGGCAGCAATGCTTTACGATGGCGAAAACTACTGCTTCTCAAAAGAGTACCATCTTCACATTGTTGACCGTGTAGGTGGTGGCGACAGCTTCGGTGGTGGCCTTATTTACGCTCTTTTAAGTGGCAAGGATACACAAGCAGCAATTGAATTTGCAGTCGCAGCATCTGCACTTAAGCACTCAATCGAAGGCGACTTCAACAGAGTAAGTGTTGCAGAAATCGAAAAGCTTGCTGGTGGCGACGGCTCAGGCAGAGTACAGAGATAAAAATATTTTCAAACATCAAAATGGACTGTAAAACCTTAGTTTTACAGTCCATTTTATATTCATTAAATTTTATTCAGCTACAGTAATTGTTGTGGGTGCTACGTTTGCAAACTGGTTTGCACCCTTAACTATTGTAAATGTTGCAGAGGACTCACCACCTGCCATATTAAATCCATCCATTCCACCGGGTCTGCCACCCATTCCTCCTGCAGGAAATTGCTTTTCCCCTTCGGGGAATTGGGGTATTTCACCATCTGCCAATTCTATTCTACCGCCCTCAGGCCTTGTCATGCCCTCAGGCATTTCAGGTGGATTTTCCATACCTTCAGGCATTTCAGGTCTTTCACCGTTCATATTTTCATCAGGCTGCTGTAAGGGCTCATCTCCTGCAGGCTTTTCACCCTGCATATTTGTTACCACAGCAGCAAGCTGTGTATCACCCTGCCAGAAGGTATAATCACCTGCTACAAGTTCATCACCTGCAACTAAAAGATATGTGAAATCATTTGTAGGTGCATATTCACCAACTACCTTATTATCTGCATTTTTTAATGTATAGGTGCTGTCGCCTACCTGACGGTTCGCAAAGCTAAATACTGCATAGGTCTGCTCGCCACCTGCAATTCTGTCAAGCATATTGCCCGATGCCACTACCTTGCCACCATTAATATAAATACCTAAGTCAGAGTCAATACCTGCATCGCCACTTGTAGCGCAAGCCTGTGAAATTACTGTACCACCGTTAATTACAAGCCAACCGTTTGAATCTATTCCGTCACCCTCGCCTGTTTTACCGTCGCACAAAATATTAACTGTGCCACCATTTATTGTAGTAACGGAAACGTTATCTTCATTTGTGTTTATACCGTCATTACCCGAGGTAATATTAATATTACCACCGTTTATTGTAAGGTGAAGCTCACTATCAAGTCCTTCGTTTTGGGCTTTAATATTGAGAATACCGTCACCAACCTGGCCACCGTTAATATTCATAGTTTTCTTTGAATAAAAGGCTGCATCGTATTTATGGAGCTTTTTGCTATCTACTACCTCTGTGCCATCCTCGTTAAGCTCGTAGGATTTATAAATCTTTGCAACGTAAGAGCCGTTTATGTTGTTCTCCGTACCGTCTGCAACGATTACGTTTGCGCCTGCATTTTTAGTGTCAACATCCTTCGTTGCGCTCTCTTCATCGGCAACACCACATTCATAAACGTTATAAAAAATAACTGCAGGTGCTACCTCGCAGGTAATATCAACACCATTGAGAATTAATGTTACAACTGCTTCGGGGTTTTCCGCTGCACCCTCTCCCAGGTCAACAGCAACCTGTCCTAAGGAAAGCTTACCACTTAACACGTATGTGCCCGGCTTTGTAATATGCACAACCGTGTGAGCATCTGCCTCACTTTGGGAGTGCTCATCCTCCTTGGTACCCTCGCCGTATTTAAAATCTTGCCCTTCAAGGTAAAAAACAATGTCATTTGCACAGTAAACTGCCTCTTCAACATTATTGGTTATTTCCTTGCTGTCAACAGTAATCTTATCGTCCGAAAGCTTAATTTGAACACCATCAATTTTCGGCTCTGCAGGCGTACTGCAGCCTGTTAAAAGCAAAACCAAAGCAAGAATACATACTAAAAGCTTTTTCATTTTATCGCAACCTTTATTTTATTTTTTCTAAATTATAAATGAAAAATTTGGCAATAAATTTAACAGTTTGTAAACATAAATTTAAAAAATTTAAAATTCAGCAGAATAAAATCAGGTGTATTCCGTTAATATTATTCACCATTCCCTCACACCCTCAATGTGTAAAAACCTGGCAACATCATAGGTATAGGTTGAAAGTGGTCTGTCTAAAGCATCGTAGCTGTGGGCAGCAACAAGTATTTGCGGCTCCGTATTCAATACAATTAACGTATGATAAAAATCGCCATCAGTCCTACCCAACTGGATAATATCGCCAGGCAATATAGTTTCTTCGTTTACAACTCTCCCATAAGGCCCAACAGAGGTGTTTGTAACAAGGAAGTTATAAAGATACTCCACACCACTCCACGAGGCTGTACGGTCCGATAAGGAGTTATAATACCAACCGTAAATTGGAGTATAGTTCATCACCCCTGCCCCTTCATACAGACATTGGGAAACAAAATTGGTGCAATCCCCACCAATATTTTCGAAATCATAAAAAGCAGGATTCCTTCCCAATGCCCATCGCCGTGCATATCGCACAGCAGCCACCCTGTCATAACCTTTTTCTCTCATATAAAAACCCCCTTTCACCAAACATAGTATGGAGAAAAGGAAATTTTTATACTTATGCACTTGTACCAAGCAGGCTACCTTACTTCTTTATTTTTTCTTTTAAAAATGCCAAATTTTCTTGTTTTAGAAAATAATTTCTTAATGCTTTTTTCTTCAGGAAACGGCTCATCAAGTATCCACGGCAACCTAATATTATAAACTGTTAAAGTAAAATATTCTTCGGTTTTCTGTTCGTTTGGTACATACCAATTATCTATCACAATTTTAAGTTGTGTACCATTATCCAATAATTCAAGCTCATATTTATCTTTATTTTCCATTTTGCCCATTACTGTATATGCAACAAATTGATAGTCTATCATATTTTCAACAGCCGATGAGCTTATTTCATCCGGACGCTCAATCAAAACGCCTATTTGGGAAAGTAGCTTTGTTAATTCAGGGAAATATTTCTTTGATGCTTCATAAAAGTTGCGATCTTCATTACAATTACACAAGGAATGTTCTCTGTAATACCGTTTATTTGCATCCACATCAACCTCAAGAATGTTTCCACCAAAATTAATTTTTATATATTGGGGCATAGCAGTTTTTATTGTTTTTACTTTATTCATTACCAACGCTCCTTATACTGATTATATTATATCACAAAAAAGTGGAAAAGAGAAGGTGTAATACCGCACAAGGACATTCGCTACACATAAAACAATTATAGTCCAATTACACCTTCTCTGTACTATGGTGGAGTACAGCTCCACTACGATAATGATATCATCTATCCAAGAAAAAAACATATTTTTTGCATAGATTACGAAAAAATCAGCATAAAATACGAAAACACCGATTATTGGGCTTGATACAAAGCTCAATAATCGGTGTTAAATTTTGGATACGAACTTATGGTTCAAAAAAACAAAGATACAATTAGATGATATCTTAACGAAAACCTTACCTATTTGGTCCCGCCCAATTTCTTATTTATCCAATAGTAACTCTTATGCGAGCGCTCTATTTACTGCCGCTTGATAATCAATATCGTCTACTTTGCCACTTGAATCATAGTCAGCCGCTGATAAATAAACACCTTCAAGTTCACGAACGTCGTAATTATGTAAAATAATTCGTGCACAATCTAACGCATCACAGGTGCTGTCACCATTCACATCTCCATAAACGACCATATCAAAAGTTACCTTTGGTATACCATCAGCATATACTATAATTGATGAACCGGTTCCCAAAAATTGACTATTATTTGTAGCTTGTGATGGAATCGCAACGTAATAGCCGTTGCTATCAAATTCTACTATATTATCAAGATTGCTCTGACAAAGGTTATAGGTAAAAATGGTAAGCAAATCAAAATCTATGTCTGATCCTTCATCAATTGCCTTCATTCCAACAGGTATATATGTAGAAACACAACTTGTAATATAAACCGTATCATTCGTACCATCCTTGCTTGTAGCAACGCAATAATAGTAATTATATTTATCTTCCACTGTAGCAGGAGTAAATCTACAATCCGTTGCCCCTTCAATAGCAGTACCACCTGTATTGCTTTTTACAGAATTGCCATACCACTGATAAGTACGGTTGAATCCTATCACGTCAAAGTAAAGAGTTTGGTTATATGTTTTTAAGAATTGACCGATATCGCTTAAAATGGCGCTTTGAGGTGTTATTTCAATAAAAGTCTGATCATAATCATACGCCCATTCTTCTGCATAGCTACCCTTGGTACCATATATTATAACGTCCTCTGTATCTCTATCTTTGAAGGTTGTAAGAGATGATGGAATAGCTACGGGAACACCATCCGGTAAATCCAAAATAGCGTCGGGACTATCAAAAATTATTTTTTTAACAGGTATCCCCTGTGTAAAAGCCCACGACGGAACATTTACCTTATCCTTGAACTCCAATTCCTCAATCGAGCTACATCCCCAAAAAGTGTTAGAACCTAAAGTTATTATTTTTGAACAATCAAATGATTTAAGCGACGTACACCCCCAAAAAGCGTAGTTCCCTAAACTCGTTGCCAAAGGCACGTTGATAGTTTCAAGTGCGGTACATTCTCTAAAAGCATATTGGTCAATATAAGTTACTAAAGGGAAATCAAACGATTTAATTGAAGTACACCCTTTAAAACTGTATCGACCAACACGTTCTAACAAAGGGAAATCAACTGATTCAAGGCTTGTGCAACCAGACAACCCGTGCCAATCTATCTCAGTTATTAACGGAGCATAGATTTCCTCAAGGGCGGTACATGCACCAAAACAGCTTTGCTTTATCGTTGTTATTTGAGGAATAGACACCCTTACTAAATCATAGCATTCCAAAAACACTTCTTGTCCCAAAGTCGTTAAATTCGGTGTATCAACGGAAGGTATTTTTGTTCCATAAAACGCCTGGTCGCCAATTTCTACAATCTTATCTGATATTATCGCCTGGGTTAAGCTCGCATCTTTGAAAGCTGCGCCGGGAATTATTGTTAAGTTTCGTATATCAACAAATCTTAAAGAAGAACAATAAGAAAAAGAATAACTGGATATTTCTGTTATATTGCTACCTATAAAGTCAAGTAAAGAATAACAACACGAGAAGGCACTAGAACCTATTGATGAAACGCCTCTGCCTGTAACAAATTTCAAATTCTGGCATCTGGCAAAGCTTGATCCACCAATACTCGTAACACTATTTGGCAATACAATGTTTTCCAGGTAGTTAAATTCGTAGAAAACCTTATCTCCTATTGTCGTTGGTTTGATGCCTTTTATAGTATCAGGAATAATCAGCTCCACTTCCCCTTCTTCATTCGGTCCCAAATACTCGGTAATTACACCTTCGGCTGTTATTTCATACATGTCATCTTCACTTGGGAAAATTCTGTTATATGTTTGTTCGACTGTTTCGCTTGATTTTGCCCCTCTCTTTGCTACATACGCTGTTATAGTTGTGTCGTATTTAATTTTTATAGGTTCGGTATAGGTAGACCACATATTACTTGGTCTTGTAGAGATTTTGTAGTAAATAATTGCATTATTATCACAGGATAATTCCAAATAAAACTCTTCAGCAAAATCGCAACCAACAACACTGAATACAGGAGCCGATAGCTGAAGTATTTCGTCATCAAGAATATATTCTGCATACAAACTGTTATCGACTTCAAATTTATCAATAATATCGACCACTTCACTATATGCAACAGTTGGGTCATCAAATTTCAAATAAGTAACACACGCTGCAACAAAAGGAGCCGCCATTGATGTACCACTCAAAGAAACATATGTATTGTCAAGATATGAGCTATTAACAGAATACCCTATTGCAACTGTTTCACAAACTTTTCCGTAATTCGAAAATGAAGCCCTGCCACCATTCGGTTCTGGACCACAGGCCATAACTGTAATAACATTTTCACACGATGCAGGTGAGTACGGAATACTATCAAGATTAGTTCCATCGTTTCCTGCAGCAGCCACAACAACTATTCCCGCATTATGTGCCCTCTGTATAACCTCTTCCATGGCTTCACTTTCGCCACGTCTGCCAAGGCTGAGATTTATAACATCAACCCCATCGGCTATTGCAGCTTCTATACCAAGAATTATCTGGGAATCAGAACCTCGCCCCTCAGAATTGAGGACCTTGTAAGGTCTGATTTTAACATTATCGACAGTATTTGCTGCAATTATACCTGCAACATGTGTACCATGGCCTTGGTCATCTTCGCAAGAAATTCCATTTATTGAGTCAAACCCTGTTGGCTCAAGTTTATCCACTAATAACTCGTGGTCTGAATCTGCCCCAGTATCGATAACAGCAACTGTAACTTCATCCGTAAATGGTTTTTCGCTCTGATTTAGTTTTTCTTTAAGCGCTGTGAATCCGTGTGCATCTGAATACGCCTGCATAGGATTTTCTATTATTGTGGCATCTGATGCGTCTTCAACTACAACAGAATCGGCTTTATTTATACAATCCTCTTGTGCGTAAATAACATTGCTACAGGTTTTATAAAACTCCAAAGCTGCTTTCATAGTTGCTTTATCTGTATATTGCAGAATGTGAAGACTATTATACCCTTCAATATGAGCAACTGCACCACATTCATCTATTGCATCTGTAGCTTTTACAATAATTCTATTTGTGGAATCCTGATATGAGAAATCAGTTTCTCCATCCTGTGAAGCAGCATAAAGCAGTTCTTCATTCATACCTTGCGAATCGTAAAATTTAACAAGCTGGACCAATTCCTGTGTAAAGCTCTCAAGTGCAGATTCTACAACAGATGAACCAACTCCATATGATACTATTGGCATACAAGAAAAAAATATCAACACGCTAAGACAAAAACATATAAAACGCTTCATATACCGCACCCTCTCATTAATTTTTCTCAAAGCTTTTATAACAATTATACGACAGTTCTGCGATTGGATAATTTCCCAACGAAAACCGCCTATGATTTTTACCTTTGAACAGTTAAAAGACTTAATTAGTCATATTCTAAAAACATTCTTATATATAATTTATATCATCAGTTAACTTATTAAACAAGTGTTTTTGCACAACTTACGAAAAAATGAGCATAAAATACGAAAACACCGATTATTGAGCTTCGTATTAAGCTCAATAATCGGTGTCTAAAGACACTATATATTAAAATATTATACATACTTCGAACTGTTTATCAGATTGCTTGTATTCCCATTCAAAACTGCCTTTATATTTACTAACAATTTTTTTTACACTTTTCAGCCCCAAACCGTGTAAATTTTTATCTTTTTTTACGGTTAATAACTCTTTGTTTTTAATTATTGGCTCAGTATTACACGAATTAGTGATTTTGATTACTTGCATAGAGTTGTTTTTCGTAAATAATTTAACCTGTATCTCTTTTTCAGAGGTGTTTTCGGCAGCTTCTACAGCATTATCAAGTAAGTTATTTAATAGGGTTGTTAAATCCATCGGTTCAAAGAAGGAAAGGTTAGCGGTTTTAGTATCAAAATAAATATGTATTGCTTTACTTTCACATAGCAATAGGTATTTATTTATGATAATATCCAATGTTTTATTTTGACTCATGGCAGAACTACCAAAGTTTGTAACTGTTCCACACAAATCGTTTATGTAGCTAGTTACTTCATCGTTTTGAGCCAAATTTGCTATGTGGAGTAAATGATTTTTTATATCATGAGTAAATATTTTAAGGTTCTCATTGTTTTTCTCTAAAATCTCAAAATACTTTTTATCTGTTTCCGCTATTTGCTCAGCAGTCCTTAACTCTAATAATTCCGCGGCATCCCTAATAGAACGTTCATAAACAAAAAACAAAATGATATTTGATAATATTAACAACATTGCAGCAACACTACACATCACTTTATTAAAAAAAGATACCTGAGAAATTAATGCGATGTTAAAAAGAACAGTTATTGTGCATAAAGATGATATTGGAACAATTATAAGAATCCAAAAACGAGAAGCTGAACCAAACACACCTTTTGATCTAGCAAAAACTCTAGTTAATAACAAACAAATTATAAAATAAAGCATTTTGCTAAAAATTAAATTCAGAATATATATGGTGGTATCACTTTCGTACGAATCAATGCCAGCATCTAATACCATTGAAGTAACTAATGCTGAAACGAATTCGGTTATTATCATCATAAAAGTGAGTATTAAAGAATGGAAAAATGCGTTTTTTATTTTACAGTTGAATGAAACTTTAAAAAACAATAAGTTTACAAAAAGCAAATAAAAAGTATTCACTAATCCGGTTGATACGAGATAAAAAAAGAAAAAAGAAATATAAAACAAACAAGCAAGTGATACAATCGTTATATTTTTCTTTTTTTGTTCAAATAAGGACTGACCATAATAAACTATAATAAAAGCTTCAGATAAAAAAATTAATATTTCAAAAATTCTTTGGTATAACATATTAATCCTCCATTGTAAATGCGAAGAAAATCTTTCTGATTTCAGGTTGTTTCTTTTGAGAAATAAATATGCTAGCGCCATCTTTCATTGTCAATTCGCTTCTTTGATATTTTCTTACATAATTCAAATTGACTATATAACTATTGTGAGGGATTATAAAACAGTTCGACACTAATTGTTCTTTGAAATAATTTAGTGTTTCATGAGATTTATAACAATTGCTTACTGTTACGATGGTGGTTTCTCGTTTTCTTACTTCAACGTACATAATATCATTTTTACCAACTCTTACCACATCACCATCTACCGTGCGTATTAGAATATCTCCACGGTTTATTTGCTCAAGAGCTTTGTCTAACCCAGAGTATATCCTTTGCGATGATATTAGGTTTTTATCAATAAACCTAAAAACTTTTAAGTCCATAGCATCGTCAAGATAATTATTAAAGGATGTAACTATGAAGATTATTGTATTTCTGTTAGCCTGGTTTAATTTTTCTGTTACTTTAATTCCATTAATTGCTCTCATTTCAATATCAAGAAAAACGATATCGAACTTTGAGTTGGAAGCCAGCAAATCCTCACCACAGGAAAAATCATCGCATTGGCAAGGTATATGTTTATCATTAAAATAGAAATTTATGTGATTAATCAAAAAATCGCGATAGTCTTTATCATCATCACATATTGCAATTCTCATATTATCCCCCAATAAAAATGCATTGTATAATTTTTCTCATTATACAATGCGTTTTATCATTTTACAAGTTTATTTTATTCATAAAATATATCAACTATTATCCATCATCTCTTTCGCCCTGATGTTTTCGATGTGCTGTTGTTTAACACTACCATCGACTTGAGTCAATGGATATAGCTTGTTATACACCGCTTCAATATCCTCTGAACTCAACGTTGCTTGTGCACTATTGAAAATCTCACTAACAACATCAAAAAGGAATGTTCTTTTAATTACTTTAATATCCTCGCTTTTCATTTCCACCTTTTTCAGTGTACATCTCTCCGAAAATACGATTACAGACCATATCGGTAGCGTCTCGTCAAGGAAAGCCTTTAAGTGGTTAATATGAGAGCGATTTTGCATAACAGGGTTATAGAAGGAGTCCTTTCGGCTTTTTCCTCTGCCCTGTGGCAACGTCTGATACCACTTTTGCTGATACTCGCTACCGAAAATCCAACCACTGTAATTTTTGCTTTCCAACACAAACAAACCCTTAGGTGAAATCATAAGCACATCAATTTCTGTCATTTCTCCGTTTTCCTTAGGAATATAAACGTTGAACAAAAACCTTGCACCCTTATCCTCAAATGATCTGAGTTTTTTATACGTCATATACTCCCCTAATTTACCTATATCAGCACGCAAAAATAGTAATGGGGTTTTCGTAATTTTATAATACGTTGTTTTTTTGTACTTGCTGTTTATTATTAGAAAACAAACAACAAGACCAACAGCCAGAGTAACTGTAACAGGATTAATTAACCCACTTATAGACATTAATACACCACGAAAGAAGCTTGATATTATTTCCATCATAGATACAAACACCACCTTTAGCTGGAGTATATCACATTATATAGCAATGTTCAATATGCAACTTGGCGTATAACCTTCGCCGAGTGGGGTTCGAGTCCCAAGTATTTTAATTCAGAACAAAATAAAAAACAGCACAACTGATGTTGTACTGTTTCTTATGGCGCGCCGGAAGGGACTCGATGGGCTACGCCCATCGTTTGCTCCGCAAACCCCGATTGTATTCGCCTTCGGCGAGGTGGGGTTCGATTCCCTTTTATTTCTTGCAACAAATAAACATCCACCCGCCAAGCGGGTGGTTTTTCATATGCGGGCATAGCCCTATGTTCTTCGCGGATGCGTAAACGCATAAGTACGGTCTGCCAGTTGCGTAAGATTGTTACTTGCTACCCGTAAACGGGCCGTATCCACTCATTGTCAACTGGTCACCCATTTGGTCTTCTTTCAGTTGGTTCTGTATATACTCTGCAATTCGGC
>JAZNTU010000010.1:0-169730 GCA_045591945.1 Acutalibacteraceae bacterium
TTTAAGACGATATAAAGAAAGCGATATTGATGCCATTTATGAAATCATCACAGATGAAAGATTGGCTAAATATATTAAATATCCCAATTTGACAAAAGACGAAGAATTGGAATGTATTAAAAAATGGATAAGCGAAGCTGATGAAAACAAATATGAAAAGTGGGTTATGGAATTGAAATCCACGGGCGACGTTGTCGGTAACATCGATGTGAATACTGTTGTAAAAAAGCATAATTATTGTAATGTTGGATATACGGTAAGGTATAAATTTTGGGGCAATGGTTACGCTGCCGAAGCATTAAACGCAGTTGCAGATCACTTGTTGAATAATCGTGATTATTATTTGGTTGAATGTTCGTGTAACGAACTTAATGTGCAATCATTTAGAGTAATGGAAAAAGCGGGATTTATAAAAGATGGATATATTTCTAACAGACGATTAAATAAAGATGGGAAATATTCTGGTGTCGTTTATTATAGTAAATCAAAATGATAAAAGCATTTATGAATTTTGTAAAATCATCATCAATAAAAATATCGGTATTGCCAAGTCAAGAAAACAGCTTTCATCAAAGGAGAGAATTAAATCAGCATGTAACGATAACGATTTTTGGTATTCGATATATTCGACGGAGAAGTGCTTATCGGTTTTATTATGGCGCGACAATACGCAATGTATGAAAGCAGATATCCGACTAAGGTTAAATTTGAAGAAGGAAGATAAAATTCCAGTTGAAACTATTGTGTTATATTAGGGGATGTATTTATGTCAGAATCCGAAAAAGTAATATTAACCAACATGTGTATGGTTTATGATGGTAACAAAGTTTTAGTGCAAGACAGACTAAATAAAAACTGGAAAGGCCTTACTTTTCCCGGTGGTCATGTTGAAAAACACGAATCATTTACCGATGCTGTTATCAGAGAGGTTTATGAGGAAACCGGCTTGACAATTTCTTCACCACAGCTTTGCGGTATTAAACAGTGGCCTGACTCAGAATCCGTGAGATACATAGTTCTGTTTTATAAAACAGATAAGTTTGAAGGTGAATTGAAATCCTCTGCTGAGGGCGAAGTGTTCTGGATGGATTTAGAAGATTTCAAAAAAGCCGAACTTGCCCGTGATATGTTAGGTATGCTTGATATTTTTCTTGATGATGATAAAAGTGAGTTTTATTATTATCACAATAAGATTGATGGCGAGTGGAAATACGAAATTAAATAATTCTTAAAGTTTGAGGCTGAATTATGCTTTACAGGAAATATGAAAGCGGAGATATTTCTGCCATACGAGATATACTTGAAAATGATTTGGGTTATAATTGCGGGCTTGAAAATTTGAAAAAACGTGTAGATGAAATGATGAGCCGATGTAACTATCAGATTTTTGTTGCTTGTGATGGCGATAAGGTTGTAGGCTACATAGGTTGCGTTAAAAAAACTAGCGGGCAATATTTTTCTGCTTATTGACTTGGATTTTTTCTTATCGTATAATTAGGTAATTACAAAAAAAGGATTGAGTTTATGAAAACAACAAAGAAATTATTTGCAGTTATTCTTGCAGTAGTAATGCTGTTTACTATGTCCTGCCAGACCTTTGCAGTAAGTGAGGAAAATTGGGAGCAGATATGGTCAAGTGCTGATGCAAAAGCAGGAATTATTATGTTCGTTGGAAGCAATGAAAGCGAGCGCAATTTCTCTTGGTATTCTGAAACTGAAAGCAAACCAACTGTTACAGTTTCAACAAAGAAAAATTTAAGCTCTCCTGAAGTATTCGAGGGAACCTGCATTGAAGCGGTTGAGGGCGGAGTTGTCAATAAAGTAACTGTTTCAGGACTCAAGGAAAATACCACATATTACTATAAATGCTCAAGTGAAGGCTTTGAGTCTCAGGTTTATTCATTCAAAACTTCAGGTGATTCCGATTTTTCTGCTATGTATGTAACCGATGTTCATATTACAGAGATTGATGATGCTAACGAAAATTCTCTTTCAGATACTTCATACAGATTCAATGAAACCTTTGAAGATGCACTTTCAAAAAATGATGATATTTCACTTGTCCTTTCTGCAGGAGATCAGGCAACAGAGGGTCTTGAAAGTGAGTATAAAGCAATGACTGCATCGGATTTATTTAAAGGTGTGTCTATTGCAACTGCTATGGGTAACCACGACCGTAAGGGGGTTGCATATAAATCCTTTAAAAATCTTCCCAACGAAGATACGGAAGCCTCAATTCGTTCCTATAATGGTACTGACTATTGGTTTGTAAAGGGTGATGCACTTTTCCTTGTTATGGACTCCAATAGCGGTAATGGTGCCGCTCATGCTGATTTTGTTGAAAGAGCAGTTGAAGCTAATCCCGATGTTAAATGGAAGGTTATGATGTGCCATCACGACCTTTATAGCGGCAGAATTCCTCACAGAGAAAGCGAAAATAAGCTTCTTCGTATGATTTGGGGGCCTATTGCAGATGAGTTCGGTATTGACCTTGTTCTTCTCGGACATAGCCACTACTACACAGTAACTGATGTTCTTTATAAAAATGAAAGCGTTGCTGATTTAGAAGCTGAAATGGTTGATCCTGCAGGTACTGTTTATATGGTTTCTTGTTCATTGGGCAGACCAAGAGATGATGAAGAAATAGGTCTTAATGAAGAGTGGATAGGTTTTGATTACCTTACCGAAAAAGCAACATATAATATTCTTGATTTTACAGAGGATTCAATAACTGTTAATTCTTATGAATTAGGTGAAGAGTCACCCTTTAATACCTTTACAATAAAGAAAACCTCGGATAATGGCGGTCACGAAGAAACAGGCTTCTTAACATCAGTTAAGGATGGTTTTGTAAGGGGCGTTGGTGCTATTTATACATTTTTCAACAATATCGGTATCTGTGATGACCTTAAAGAAAAAGGCTACGATGTAAAATTTTCTGACTTTTTAGGTAAACAAAAATAATAAAGGTATTGCAACTCAAGGAATCCGACTTGGGTTGCATTTCTTTTATATCAATGGTAGAATTGTTGTAGTATTATAGAAGGTGAAAAAATAATATGATTTTTACTTGGATGGATTACACCCCCGAAACGATGGGATATGTTGAAAACTGGCTTGATGAACATGCTGTTAGAATGACAGGTATGGATGAGGGCTTTCGTCAGGAATATGAATATTGGGCTAACGAGGATTACAATACTGTCGGTGAAAACTTTTGGTGCAAGGTGGTTTTTGAAAATGAAATTCCATTTGCTGTAATAGAGTTCGGTTTGTATGAGGGTGTAATTACCATTATGGAAACCTTTGTAGCTTCCGAAAAGCGTGGGCAAGGTATGGGTTCAAAGGCAATTAAAGAGCTTATTGAAAATGCAAAAGTGATAATCGGTATTGATATTGAAAAGGCTGAAGCTATAATCTTCCCAAGCAATATATCATCACAAAAAGCCTTTGAAAATGCAGGATTTAAGTATCACCACACTCACGAAGATGGTGACGCTATGACTTATGTTTATGAGGTTAATCCAATCGCAAAGCATTATGACATTTTGATAAACGAGGGGAATGACCCTGTTCACGATCCTGAACCACTTAAAGCGTATATGGATAAGTGGGATGGTCAGGCGTTTATTGATAAAATGCAGTTGTCAAAGGACAAGACCGTTCTTGAAATCGGTGTGGGAACAGGCAGACTCGCTGTTCGCACAGCAGCACTTTGTAAGGAATTTTATGGAATTGATATTTCGCCTGAAACAATAAAGGGTGCTACAAAGAACCTTGAAGAATATCAAAATGTAAATCTTATATGCGATGATTTTACGACACATAGTTTCAATACCACTTTTGATGTTATATATTCATCACTTACATTTATGCATATAAAAGATAAACAAAGCGCTATCAACAAGGTTCAGCATTTACTTAAAAATGGTGGATTGTTTGTGTTATCTACAGATAAAAACCAAGATAAATTTATTGATATAGGTTCAAATAAAATTGAAGTTTATCCCGACACAGTGGAAAATATTATCGAGTGCATAAATAACTCAGGGTTAACTTTGATTGAGCATTACGAAACAGAGTTTGCAAATGTTTTTGTTTGTAAGAAAGAATTGAACCATAATAGCAATATTATGAACCAAAACGAATATTGGAACTCCGTAGCAGAGGAAAAGAAGTTCACAACTGTTTTAGATGTTGAGTTGTTTTCAAAATATGTTTCTAAGGATTGCAAAATTCTTGATGTGGGTTGTGGTTATGGCAGAATTTTGAATGAGTTGGCAGAAGCAGGTTTTACCGATTTAACGGGTGTTGATTCTGCTGAAAATATGATCAAAAGAGGCTTGCGAGATTATCCGAATTTGAATTTGGTTGCAAATCCCGATGGGAAAATGCCATTTGCTGAAAATACGTTTGATGCGGTAATATTGTTTGGTGTTCTCACTTGTGTTCCTGACAATGAATCCCAAAAAGAACTTTTGAACGAAATTAAACGAGTGTTGAAGCCTGGTGGCGTGATTTATATTAATGATTTTCTTTTGAATACTGGTTTTAAAAGATGGTTGTTTTATAAAAAAGCACAAAAAGAAACAGGTATATACGGAGCATTTAAAACCTATGATGGTGCAACAGTACGCCACCACGCAGAAGACTATATATTGAATCTGCTTTCAGATTTTAAAACACTTGATTATCAAAAATTCGTGATACCTACAATGAACGGAAACAAGTCAAATTCATTTGGGTTTATTGGTGAATTGAAAAAGTAACGCTGATTTTGAGGTGATTTCTAATGAAATATTCAGAATTGCTTGATTATTGTCTTTCGAAAAAAGGCGCATATATTGACCATCCCTTTGGTCCTGAAAGTGATATAATTAAGGTTGAAGGTAAAATCTTTGCACAGTTGTTCGTTCTTAAAGGTAAAGAAACTGTAACTCTGAAATGCGAGTGTATGACAGGGGATTTTTACAGGCAGATGTACCCGGGAGTTATCGTGCGAGGTTATCATTGTCCTCCCGTTCAACAACCATATTTTAATACTTTTCCACTTGAAAGTGTTCCTGATGAACTTATTATTGAAATGACAGACCACAGTTATGTTACTGTAGTTGGTAAGCTACCTAAATATAAACAAATGAGATTATCTGAGGAAGAGTAAAACGAAATTTTAATAGGAGAACATTATGAGCTACATAATGGATTTGAGAAAAGTGGTTGGGCACAGACCTTTATTACAAGTTGGTGCAAGTGTTATTGTGGTTGATGAGTGTGGTCGCATTTTGCTTCAATTACGCAGTGATAATAACACTTGGGGTTATGCCGGTGGTTCGGTAGAAATAGATGAAAAGGTTGAAGATGCAGCTAAGAGAGAACTGTATGAAGAAACAGGCTTAATTGCTAAAGAATTAACTTTTTTAGGCGTGTTTTCAGGCAAAGATATGCACAACATTTATCCCAATGGCGATGAAGTATCAAACGTTGATATTGTTTATATCTGCAAAAGCTACGAGGGTGAATTGAAATGTCAGACAGGCGAGGTAGAGAATTTAAAATTCTTTGATATTTCTGCTTTACCTGATAACATTTTTAAGCCCAATTTACCGGCAATTGAAGAATATATTGTAAAGTAAAAAACAAGGTGACGAATAATGATTAAAATAGATGCAGGGGATTTCTTCCTTATTGAACCGAGTGAAGAATATGCAGAGCAGATTGCTGAATATAAACAGGCTTTCCTGGATGCAGACTCCTCAATGGATGGTTGTGGTCCGCTTCGCAGATGCGAGGATTCATTTACATATATTGAAGAATGCGAAAAGTACACATCTACCGAAACACTACCCGAAGGCTTGGTTTTAGCAACTCAGTTTTTCTATATCAGAAAGGCTGATAATAAACTTGTAGGTATGTTACAGGTGCGCCATTATTTCAATGACTATCTTTCAAAGTTTGGCGGTAATATCGGGTATTCAATAAAGCCTAGCGAAAGAAGGAAAGGCTATGCAACATCAATGCTGAAAGCTGTTATTCCTTATTGCAAGAGAATCGGTCTTGATAAGATTCTTATAACCTGTATTGATGGCAATATAGGCAGCGAGAAAGTAATACTCAATAACGGTGGTGTATATGAATCCACTGTAAATGAGCCAGATATGAAACGAAATCTGAAAAGATTTTGGATACACTTATAAAGGATAATAAAATGAAAATCATAAATACTTGCGAAAAAATTAAATCAGTTTTTGCTGACGGCTTTGATATTAACTTGTGGCGTGAATATGCAGGGGAAATATCAAAGGAACTGCCGTCAAAATGCGAAAATGATGCTAAAGGCTATAACTTTGATAAAGAGGTTAAGCCTGTTCTCAAAATGGCTTTGAATGACGAGAAAATCGATTTTGTGAACAAGAGCTTCAATGCTGTTATGGATACGTTGAACGGGAATCTTTCAAAGTTATTTGATAGTGAGCCGGATATTAATATTATTCTGTATCTTGGTCTTTGTAACGGTGCCGGTTGGGCAACCACCCTTGGCGGTGAAAATACAGTTTTGTTAGGCATTGAAAAAATTATTGAGCTTAACTGGAGCGATGAAACAAATATGCGTGCCCTTATCTTGCACGAAATCGGTCATTTGTGGCATAAGTTAAACGGAAATCTTTATTTACCGGACTTCTCTAAACGCAGAAAAGCAATTCAGCAACTCTATCAAGAGGGTGTTGCTATGGTTTGCGAACAGATTTTGTGTGATGAAGAATTTTATCATCAAGATAAAGACGGTTGGCTTGAGTGGTGCTATGCTAATGGGAACCAAATAAAGAAAGAATATCTCCGTCGCCTTGATGAAAAAGAAAGTGTTCAGGATTTCTTCGGCGATTGGCAGAGCTACAACGGTCATTCTGATGTGGGCTATTTTCTCGGTTGCAGGTTTGTCCGTCATCTTATGAAGAAACATTCACTAAAAGAAATTGCAGGTTTGAAATACAGAGCAATAAACAAAGCATTTACAGAGTTTGCAAATACGATTATCGAACCACTCAAGCTCGAAGACTACCACAAGTGCTCAAACATCTGGAATATGAAGGCGCAACCTCTTGCTGAAAAGTGGAGAGAGGAAATTGCATCGGGCAATCGACTTGTTTTTGTTTATAAAATCAATGGTGAGTTTATCGGTGAGGGTGCTTTGGTTTTGGAAACAGCCGACCCTGATTACACCATCCCGTGTCAGCGTGTTTATGTTTCAAGAATGATTGTTAAAAAGGAATATCGTGGTCGTGGTATCGGCAGCGAGATTCTTGAGTTCCTCATAAACAAAGCCACAGAAATGGGTTTTTCTGAAATGACAATCGGTGTTGATAAGGATAACGAAAACGCCTTGCACTTATACAGAAAATACGGCTTTACAGAGGTGTTGTTTGATGGTGCAGACGAAGACGGCGAATATTATAAACTGATGAAAAGGATATAAGTTGAAAATCTGACAGGAGCTGATTTTATGAGTTTTGATTTTAATACAGCTGTTAAGCTTTATAAAGAAAATCCTACAAGTGAGATGTTGAGCGAAGTTGCAGAGAAGCTTCTCTCTGAAATGACTCTTAAAGAAAAAATCAAAATTATGCAGGGTCACGCTATGGGTGTAACCATTAAAAATGTTTTCACTCGTGGTCGCTATTATAATGGTGAGGCTTATCCTGCAGGCGGTTGCAAAAGACTTGGTATTCCGCCCGTCCTTTTCACAGATGGTCCTCGTGGTATTGTTATGGGTAAATGTACTTGTTTTCCCGTTTCAATGCTTCGTGGCGCAACCTTTGATGAGAATATAGAATATGAAATCGGTCAGGTTATGGCTAAAGAAGCAAGTGCTTTTGGTGCAAACCTTTATGCAGGTGTGTGTATAAATCTTCTTCGCAATGCCAGATGGGGCAGAGCGCAGGAAACCTATGGTGAAGACCCGTTCTTGCTCGGCAAAATGGGAGTTGCTCTCACAAAGGCGATGCAAGAAAATGGCATAATTGCGTGCCCTAAGCATTATGCCCTTAACAGTATTGAGGACTTGCGCTTCAGCGTTGATGCCAAGGCGGATGAACGAACTCTCCACGAGGTTTATTTGCCTCATTTCAAAAAATGCGTTGATGCAGGTGCAATGTCTATAATGGGTGCATATAACAAAGTAAATGGTACTTATGCTTGTGAGAATAAGGAGCTTTTAACTGATATTCTTCGTGATAAATGGGGTTTTGAGGGCTTTGCACTTTCCGACTTCGTTTATGGTATTTATGATGCTGCAAGAAGCGTTAAAGCGGGTATGGATGTTGAAATGCCATACACATTCAGATACGCATTTTTGAACAGTAAGCTGAAAAAAGGTGAGCTTACCGAGGCTGATATAGATTTGGCAGTAATTAGAGTTCTTAAGGCACTTATCAAAACGTTGCCTGAATATAAAGCCCAGCCTAAGTCCGTTATTCTTGCAAAAGAGCATACCGAATTATCAAGAAGAGTTGCGGGTAAAGGTACAGTTCTTATTAAAAATGAAAATAAAACTCTGCCCGTTGCCAATGGCAAGAAAATTGCCGTTGTTGGCAGATATGCAGATAAAATAAACGTTGGCGACCACGGTAGCAGTAGAGTTTACAGTCCATATACTGTTACAGCATTTGAGGGCATCAAGAACCGATTTGGTGCAGAGAATGTAGTTGTATATAATGGTTGCGATATTGCTAAAGCTTCTGAAACTGTTAAGGATTGTGACTATATAATTGCTTGTGTTGGTAGTGACTACAAGCAAGAGGGTGAGTTCCTTGTAAATAGGGGCAACATTAAGCAAAAGCCTATTGGTAAGGGTGGCGACAGAGTGAATTTGAGAGTGCCTGAAGAGGATGTTGCTCTCATTAAAGCCTTGTCGAAAACAGGCAAAAAGCTTGTGGTTAATGTGATGGGTGGTAGTGCCTATGTTATCAAAGAATGGACAGATTCAGCAGATGCGATTCTCTTCTCGTTCTATAGCGGTCTTGAGGGCGGTAACGCACTTGCAGATGTTATAAGCGGTGATGTGAACCCAGGCGGTAAATTGCCATTTACTATTGCAAATGATGCTAAAGATTATCCCTCATTCTTACGCATTGAAGACAGCACAAGAGAAATTGACTATGGCTATTATCACGGTTATACATTATTTGATAAAAAAGGTGTTGAGCCACAATTTCCATTCGGTTACGGACTTTCATATACTGATTTTGAAATTGAAAACGAGAGAGTTTCACAAACCGAAAATACAATTGTTGTTTCAGCAGATGTTAAAAATATCGGCTCTGTTGATGGTGACGAGGTTCTGCAGATTTATGTTTCAAGCGAAAATGCAGAACAGGACAGACCTGTTAAGCTTCTTAAAGGCTTTAAGCGAGTTAGCGTTAAAGCAGGTGAGAGCGTAAGTGTAAAGGTTGAACTAGACCTTGAAGACATAAAATTCTACAATGCCGAAAAAGGCGAATGGGCGCTTGACAAGAGCTACACCATCCTTGCAGGTACAAACAGCCAAAATGCAAAGCCTGTTGGCAGAGTTGAGTTTTAATAAGATTTATAAGATATGGTGGGGTGTTGTATGGCATCAAGAGTTATGCATTTGGCGATTGCCAATGAAATAATGAAGCAAGTGCAAATCAACGATATTGACCGTTTTCGTCTTGGTATCATTCTGCCTGATGCGTATAAGCACAATATTCAATCTGCTACCGACAGCCATTTGAAATACACCACCGAGGGCGGCACTAAAAAGACGTATAAATTAGCTTGGTTTCGTGAAATCTATGGTGAGCGAATGAAAACGGATGAACTGTATCTTGGTTATTATTTACATTTGATTCAGGATACCATTTTTCGTTATTTCGTTTATTCCTTACACAATTGGGACCCATATCCGAAAGGGAATATAGAACGTTTACACAATGACTATAAATTGTTGAACAACTATGTAGTTGGTGAATACAACATCAGCGATTCTTTAGTGATTCCTGAAGATATAAGCAAAGAGCCGATTTTTGATATTTATCCATTTGATACCCGGCAATTGTCAGCAGATTTCAAGATGGATTTTGAGCCGTATAATAACGGTGAAGCGTTCTTCTTTACTCAAAAAATGGCGGATGAATATATAAAAATGGCAACAGAAAAATGCCTTGAAGAAATTAAGGCATTGGAAAATGGTTGCTTTACCATTGATGAAATGGAATGGGCGTGGGATAAGAATCCACCCAAGCAAAGTGCATTTCAAAAGTTGAAGAATAAGTTATCTAAAATATAGAGGGATTTTATGGGTTTGCTTGATGTTTTAAAGAAAATACCATCTGCTAAAGAGTTGAAAGGCGGGTTCGGTGAATATCTTACCAAATATTATTCTAAACTGGTTCTTGGTGGGTTAGTAATTCATGATGTTTTAATAGACGGTGAAGACGGTTACACCTCACAGATTGATTTGGTTATTGTCGGTCTGAAAGGGGTTTATGTGGTTGAGGTTAAATTCTTTGAAGATGCCCGTATATATGGCGATGGTAAAAAATCAAAGTGGTATTATTACCGTGGTGGCAAAAAGTATGATATTTACAGTCCGCTTAAACAAAACAAGAAGCATATTGAGTACCTTAAAGATTTCTTAAAAGATTTTGGAGATGTTCCATTCTTTTCAATTCTTGCTATATTGTGTGATGATGTAAAGGTCACAAATTTAAATGATGATAAAGAAAACCCTGATACAGTTGTTATTACAGGTTTATTTGCTCTTGAAAAAGCTATACAAAAAATAGCAGGGAACAAACCAATTGTTTTCGACGAATCTAAAAAGCAAGAAATATATGACTATATAATTAATAATCAGCACCAAGGAAAAGAAGCTCGACAGGAACACAAAGAGAATGTCAAAGCCTATAAAAATAATGAAGAAGAACTAAAGAAACAGAAAATTTGTCCGTATTGCAAAACGGAACTCGTATTGAGAAAAGGAAAGTTCGGTGAGTTTTACGGTTGTTCAAATTATCCGAAGTGCAGATATACATTAAAGATAGATAAGTAATTAAATAAAAACAGGAGAACACTATGAGCTACATAATGGATTTGAGAAAAGTGGTTGGGCACAGACCTTTATTACAGGTCGGTGCAAGTGTTATTGTGGTTGATGAGTGTGGTCGCATTTTGCTCCAATTACGCAGTGATAATAATACTTGGGGTTATGCCGGCGGTTCGGTAGAAATAGATGAAAAGGTTGAAGATGCAGCTAAGAGAGAGCTGTATGAAGAAACAGGCTTAATTGCTAAAGAATTAACTCTTTTAGGTGTGTTTTCAGGTGAATATATGCACAACATTTACCCCAACGGCGATGAGGTATCAAACGTTGATATTGTTTATATCTGCAAAAGCTACGAGGGTGAATTAAAATGTCAGACAGGCGAGGTAGAGAATTTAAAATTCTTTGATATTTCTGCTTTACCTGATAACATTTTTAAGCCCAATTTACCGGCAATTGAAGAATATATTGTAAAAAATATGACGGCTACAAAATTGTAACCGTCAGGGAAGTGTTGTATTTGTAGGATAATGAAATTGCTACATAAATAGTGAATATATTAACCCTTCACAATCATTCTATATAATATTCGTTTTCGCCGTCTTGAATTTTTATAATTGTGATATCGTAATATTTATCGTTACCATAATGCTTAAGCCTTTTAAAAATGTTAATAAAATATTCTGATTCTTTAGAAAGGTTTTCCACAAAGGCTTTGTGGATTTTCGAGAATGCTTGGACTGATATGCTATGGCTGACAGTTTTCGGGATAGGCTCCATTAACGGTAACTTTATGAAAAAAGGCGTAATTTTACCTGTTATGGCTATTGAGGAAATTCTTGAAATGTGCGTTTAAGGCTTGCGCAGAGTTATTCCTGCAGAAATCAAAAACGAGGCTCTGGACTACAGCGAATGGAAGCACGGCTACCGTTCTGAGGCTATGACGGGCGTTTCTATGGACCTTATAGGCAAGCTTCAAAATGCTGTTATGAGTGGCATCAACAACATTGTTATGGGCAAAATAGGGTATATTCAAGGTAAAGAAATCGGCACTCAAACAGATAAAACCAAATGGTGGATATTTGCCCTTGGAACAGGTATTCCCATTATTTCTTCAAGCCTTGGTATTATACCTAAATTCTTCTATCCACTTTCAGCCGAAAGGAAAGCTCAAATGTACGAGGAGCTTACCAAACGAAGAATAGAAATGGCTGAATTTATGAAAACGGCTACTAACGAAGAGGTTGAGCAAAAGGGTAAAGAACAGCTTGATGGTAAATTTGATTAATGGTTTACTTATAAAAACAACGGTATCGGATAATTCCGATACCGTTGTTTTTTTGTTATGATTTATACAGCTCTGCAATAATATCTGCACAGCGCTCAATGCCCAGCGAGGATGTGCTTAAGGTGATATCGTAATTTTTAATATCGCCCCATTTCCTGTCGGTGTTCACCTGGTAGTATGCAGCACGCCTTTTGTCCTTTTCCTTAAGTCTTTTTTCGGGTGCCAGGTCTGCTTCGCCATATTGCTCAACAATTCTTTTTGCTTTGCTTTGTGTATCTGCGTGTATAAATACCTTAATCAAGTCTGCAGTGCCTTCAAGTATGTAGTCTGCACAGCGGCCAACTATAACGCAAGGCCCTTTGTTTGCAACCTCAACAATTGCCTTTAATTGAGCAAGCCATATTTTATCTTGTATAGAGTTGCCGTAGTGGTCACGGAAGGCAAAGGTGTTTCCAAACAGCTTGCTGTGAGGCTTTTCGGTAGATTCTGCAATAAATTCCTCACAATATCCGCTTTCCTGTGCAATTTTTTGTATAAGCTCTTGGTCGTAGCAGGGGATTCCCAGCTTTTCTGCAACAAGCTTACCTACTGTTCTGCCCCCACTGCCGAATTCACGGCTGATGGTAATAACCTTATTCATAGTTACGCCTCCCTTAATTTGTATTTCGGTTTTAAAAAATGCTTTAAAACTCAATTTCAATTTCGTGCTCACCAATATCAGTAATAAATTCAATATCAAAGCCAATGTTACCGGGCAATTCAATAATATTGTACTTGCCGTCGCACTCAATTTCCTTCGGCTTTCTGTCAACGTAAACCACAGTAGGTACGTCGTACTTTTTATCTTGAATATATTTTAACTTGAACTCGCCCTCATCGTGGTCGTATTTGTAAGAAACTATTTCACCTGTAACAGCCTTTGGACGAGGTCTTGTAAGCACCTTCATAAAGTCTTGCTTTAGTATATCATCAAAGTAGCACCAGTACGTGTTACTCCATTTGTAGGAGTCAAATTTATCCTGTAAAAATCTTATGTGTGGATACCATCCGTCACCTTCAGCACAGGAGCCCCATTCGCCAACAATACAAGGGATTTGTAGCCTTTCCTGTGTTGCTCTGTGCTGGTCAAATATCATACCAACACGAGAGTTGCTTGCGTATTTGTATGCAGGTGTATCAACCATAAGGTCGTAAGCGTGTGGAGCAAATACCTGTAGTGGGTCTGTTTGACCGTTTACAACGGCAGCCTTGTTACAACAAGGTATACCCATATTTGAGTAATAGTTGTTTTCCATAAACACAAAGCCCTTGTCTGTAACCTCACGCACAGCAGTAGCCATTTTGCTTAAGAATGGTGAGTAGCGCTCCTCATCAAATTTTTTTACAAGCTCATCGCAATCAGAGTTGATTGTTCTGAAAACCTCGCCTGTGTATTGGTCGAGTGCTTTCGCTCTCTCTTTGCTAAAAAGACCTTCCTTTGCAAGCCTTGTAAGGCTTATTCTCTTATCTGTAACAGAGGTTTTTATAGCACCTGCAACTACCTTGCGGAAAATCCTTCCACCGTCTGCACCGGGGAATGGCTCATTTAAAAAGTCATAGCCAAAAAGGGCAGGCTTATCTTTAGTTGCGCTAACAACGTATTTCCACATATCTGCATAGTAGTCCTGCAAGCCCTTTTGATTATACTTTTTATTGTTCCAAAAGTTATCAAAGGCTCTAAAGCAGGCCTTGCCATAGAAATACGGCTCTGCCCATACAGCAATTTGCTTTTTTGGTACAAATTCATCTGTAATAGTTGCCCAGGCAGGCGCACCGTCGCCGTAGCAAACAGAGCCCCAAACGTCCTGGTGGCAGTCTAAATATGCATATATTCCGTATTCCTCGCATTTATCAAGAAATGCGCAAAGGGACTCTATAAGTGCATCGTTGTAGTGGCCGGGCTTCGGCTCCATTGCGCACCAGGTAAAGCCGAGGCGTATCATATCGTAGCCCCTTGCTCTAAATTCTTCAAACGGGAAGGTGTCTGCAGGGTAGCCGAAATTCGGATTATCGGCAACGTAGTCTTTTTTGTCAACAACGTTCATACCGCTGAATATACGCTCTCTGCCGTGCTCGTCTAAAAAGCGCATACCGGAAACGTGAATCTTATCCAAAATGATTTCTCCTTTGTAATTTATTTTGTTGTAGCCTTTGCTTTAATAGGCTGCGAATATGTGTTCCAGAAGGAGCCTGCAATAACCTGTACGTCGTACTCGGTGTTTGGCTTAAGGTCATCAAAGGCAATGCTTAAGGCTTCTGGCATATTGTAGAAATAATATTCACTCCAAAGGCAAGCCTGCTTAACAGTTAAGCCACTATCTGCTTCTTTAATAACAATTTTATAATCATTAACGTACTCTTTTTCAATTTTAGCCTGTGGGAAGGTTACCTTAAAGCCTGCCTCTGTAACATCAGAAATAGTGATTTCAGCTCCGTCAAAGTATGGTGTAACTGCTGTTCTGTAACGAATTGCATCAGTATACTTGAAGGAGTCTACGTTCCAAGGCTCATCAATTTCCCAAACAAACGGGAAGAAATTATCTGTAAGCACGTCGTATGGGTAAATGCGAACTCTGCCCTGTGCATCAGCCTCAACAATAAGCATCTGTGCGCAGTCTTCTTTGTTTGGTGGGCAGGTGCCGTAGTATTTGTCGAATTCATCAAGCTCAAAATATGAAAGTGAGCCTGTACCAAGGCAGGTAAAGTGCTTTTGGTAAATTGAACGTGGGTCATTTATTGGTACGTGTGAGTGACCTGAAAAGTCAATAGCCTGAGGATAATTCATAAGAACAGGGTAGAAGGTTTCATCTGCCCAGTAAATACTACCTGAAACAGTATCGGTAATGTGTGGATGCTGGAAGAAGAAAATTGGCTTCTTTGGGTCTGCCTCACGAGCCTTTTTAAGCTCTGCACGTGCAAAGTCAACCTTATCCTGCTCGTATTCGCAACCGTGTGATGAGCTTAAAAGTATAAAATGGAAGCCGTTAATTTCAACGTGGTTATCAACAGGTATTCCAAAGATTTCTGTAAAGCGCTTGTATGCGTTTTCAACACCGTCGCCGTGGTATTCGTGGCTTGCCATATTAAGGCAATATTTTGTTTCAGGCTTAAGGTTGTCCTCAAGAGTTTTTTTGAATTTTCTCATCTGCACCTCTGTGCCCGAGTTTGCAAAGTCACCATCAGCAAAAACGCCGTCAAGTCTTTTATATGTAGGGTGTGCTTCACTTAATCTGTAGGCAATTTTAATTGCCTTTTCCATGCGCTCCTCTTCAACGCATTGGTCATCCTTGTAGTGAACGTCGCTAACAACCATAAATCTTAAAATTGGGTTAAAATCTTTCTGTAACATAATGTGCCTCCAAAATATGGTAAGATACTACACTTTAATTTTATCATTACAAAGTTGGTAAATCAATTGTAAAATCAAACAATTAGAATAACTAAAATATAGTAAAAAGTTTCATATTTGTGTTTATTTTTATTTTAATGTGTGCTATACTAAATAAAACAAACGTAAAAAGGAGTAATTCTTATGCAGATTACAAAATCATCTATTATCGGCGATATTCTCGATGCAGCACCACAGACTGCACCATTTTTCCTTGAAATGGGTATGCATTGCTTAGGCTGCCCTGCATCACGTGGCGAAACAGTTGAAATGGCTTGTATGGTACACGGCGTAAATGCAGATGAGCTTGTTGAAAAAATCAATAAGTTCTTAGCAGAATAATGGGCGTTAATCTTACACCAAGGCTAAGTGCCGTCGCATCTCTGGTTAAGGGCGGCGGCATTATTGCTGATATAGGCACCGACCACGGCTATTTACCTGTTTTTTTAGTTCAAAATGGTATAGTGCCTGGGGCAATTGCAGCTGATATCGGCAAAATGCCTTTAGAGAATGCTCGTAAAACAGTTGTTGAATACGGCTTAACTGATAAAATACAGCTTCGCTTATCCGATGGCTTGAAGGAGTTTGCCCCCACAGATGCAAGTGAAATTATATTTGCAGGTATGGGTGGCACACTTATTGCCGAAAAGCTTTCAGAGATTGCTTGGGTTAAGGATGAAAAGCTTCATTTTATTTTTCAACCACAAAGCAGGGCAGAGGATTTGCGAGAGTTTTTATATTCAAATGGTTTCGAAATTTGCCGGGAGAAGGCAACCCACGAGGGTAGGCGTGTTTATATTGCCCTTGATGCTGTTTTTACAGGTAAGGTGCAGCCGTTTACACAGGCAGAGTGCTTTATAGGTAAGCTTCCTCATACAGAGGATGCCCACAAGCATTTGTCAAGTCAAATGGCAAGGCTCCAAAAGAAATATGACGCTTTAATTTCTTTAGAAAACGGTGAGGATATTTCACAGCTTTTAGATACAATTACCCAAATTCAGAGGTTTTTAAATGATTGATATAGTTACCCAAGGTATAGGCTTTTTAGGTGCAGCCTTTAACTTTTTAAGCTTTCAGCAGAATAAGCGCAGTCGTATAATCGGCTTTCAAATTGTTGCAGCTCTGCTGTTTATAACTCACTACATATTTTTAGGCTTTACAAAGGGTGAAGATGCCTTTTCAGGCGCAGCCCTTAATTTTATTGGCCTTTCAAGGTCTATAGTGTTTATTAATAACGATAAAAAATGGGCCAAAAGTCCCTTGTGGCTTGTGTTTTTTATAATAGTTTCTACTGTTGCAGGCATACTTACTTGGGAAAGCTGGTATTCCTTCTTACCATCTACAGCAATGATTCTTACAACAATCAGCTATTGGATGAAGAGTGAAACAAAAATCAGATTTATTACCTTCCCAAGCTCACCCTGTTGGCTCGTTTACAACATAATTACAGGCTCTGTTGCAGGTATTGTTACAGAGTGTGTGGTTATGTCATCACTCATAATTGCAATTATACGTTACGATATTTTAAAAAAAGGCAAAAAGGAGGCAGCAAAAAGTGAGAATTAAAGAGATTTACGATTTTCTTGATGAGATTGCACCCTTTTCAACAGCTGCCGAGTGGGATAACACAGGCCTATGCATAGGCTCTTTAGAGATTAGCGTAACAAAGGTGCTTTTGTCGTTAGATGTTACACACGGCGTAATAAAAAAAGCAAAGGAAACAGGTGCAGAGCTTGTTTTAACGCACCATCCGTTGTTGTTTGATGCTGTAAGTGTAATTGAAGAAGGCTCTGTGCTTTGTGAGGCAGTAAGGTCTTGCAAAACCTTTATTTCATCGCACACCTGCCTTGATATTGCACAAAACGGTGTTAACGATTGCTTGGCAAAGGCTGTAGGAATAAATAACGTGCACTCTATACAGGAGGATGTTTTTTTGAAAATTGGCGAAATCGAGCCTTGCTCAGCTGAAGAATTTGCCGAAAAAATTAAAAAAGCATTAGGTGGAGCAGTAACCTATACAGATAACGGCCAAACAATAAAAACCGTTGCTTTGTGCTCAGGCTCAGGTGGAGATTTAATTGCCCTTGCTGCAGAGGTGGGAGCAGATGCTCTGCTTACAGGCGAAGCAAAGCACCACCAGCTTTTAGAGGCGAATGCTTTAGGTGTTTCGCTTTTTGTAGCAGGTCATTACGAAACAGAAAACGTTGTTTTAGAGTACCTTAAAACAGCATTAGAACAAAAATTTGAAAATTTGCAGGTGGAGATTTATTCTCCGTCACCTGCAAAGCATATATAGAGTAGGAGTGTATCGGGAGCCACCCGATTTATCATAAGGTTATGGCATTAGATGGTATGTTTTTGAGCTTTATGTGCAAAAGCGTAAGCGAAGCACTTGTAGGCTCCAAGGTAGATAAAATTCACCAGCCGGGTAAAAACGAGCTGGTGTTTATAATGCGCACCAGGGGTGGTATGCATAAGCTGTATTTTTCGGCAGATGCAAACAGCCCCCGTTTTTGCGTGGTTGAAAGCACTCCTGAAAACCCACAAACTCCACCAATGCTTTGTATGCTTTTAAGAAAAAGGCTTGTGGGAGCAACTCTTTTAAGCGTTGAGCAGTACGAGCTTGACAGAATTGTGTTTTTTAATTTCGATGCCACAAACGAAATTGGTGATAAGGTTAAGCTGACGCTTGCTGTAGAGATAATGGCGCAGCACAGCAACGTTATCTTATTTGATAAGGATAATGATAACAGAATAGTAGATGCTTTGAGGCGTGTAGATGCTCAAACCTCATCATTTAGACTTGTGCTGCCGGGTGCTCAGTATAAGCTGCCACCTGCACAGGATAAGCTTGATTTAAGAGAAACCGAGCCTGCCGATGCTTGCCAAAGAATTTTATCACTTGAAAATGCAAAGCTTTCCTCTGCAATTATTAAGTCGTTGCAGGGTGTATCACCATTGCTTTCAAGGGAGCTGGCGTACAGAGCCTGTGGCGATGATAAGGCTGTAGCACAGCTTACTACAGATGAAAAAATGAGCCTTTTTACAGAAATCAGCTCATTAAAAACCATGCTTTTAGGTGGTGAAATCTCACCAAGCATTGTTTTAGATGAAACGGAAAAGCCTATGGAATTTAGCTTTATGCCGATTACCCAGTACGGTGAAGCACTTAAGGTGATTGGTAAGTCTGATGTTTTTTCGTTGCTTGAAGGCTTTTACAGCGAAAGGGACAGAGCATTGCGCACACGCTCAAAGGCGTGGGAGCTTTTTAAAACCATAGATAATTTAATAGAAAGAACAGTCCGTAAGCTTAATAATCAGCGTGAGGATTTAAAGCGCTGTGCCAATAGGGAAGAAATAAAAATTAAAGCAGAGCTTATAACAGCATCACAGTATATGCTGCAAAAGGGGGCAAGCGTTTACGAGGTTTTTAATTACTATACTAATGAGTATGTAAAAATCGAGGTTGACCCAGCCTTAACACCCTCACAAAATGCTCAAAAGCTCTATAAGGAATACCATAAGGCCTGCACAGCCGAGGATATGCTTATAAAGCTTATAGAGGAAGGGGAGCAGGACTTAGCTTATTTAGAGTCTGTAAGGGATATGCTTTCACGTGCAACACTTGAAAGGGAGTTTGCAGAAATTAAGGAGGAGCTTATTTCACAGGGCTTTATAAAGCCTAAAAAGACAGGCAAAAAGCAAATGAAAAAGCAAGCTCTTCAGCCACTTGAATTTAAAACAAGCCAAGGTCTTACCGTGCTTGTTGGCAGAAATAATATTCAAAACGATAAGCTGACCTTTAAAACAGGCAGAAGGGGCGATATATGGCTCCATGCACAAAAGTGCCCGGGCTCACACGTGCTTTTAATTGCCGAGGGTGGTGAGGTGCCCGATGACGCAATAGTAGAAGCAGCCGAAATTGCTGCATACTATAGCTCTGCAAGAGAGGGTACGGTTGTAACGGTTGATTATACCGACGTTAAAAATATTAAAAAACCAAACGGCGCAAAGCCCGGCTTTGTAGTTTACTACACCTATTATTCAGTAAATGTAAAACCAAAAGCACAGTTGGATTGATAAAATGAAAAGAAGCGTGATTTCAAGCTTTTTCGTGGTGTTTGCAGATGAGCTGTATTAAAAGCATTTTCTGCGTTGTGTAATAGGAAATATAAAAAACGTCTGCTTCGTTGAGGCAGACGTTTTTATGTGTCTTAGCTTTTCTCTTTTAAAAGAGGCTTAATCTTTTTGTAAAGCTCGGTAACCTTATGGTTATCTCGCAAAAGCTTCATAAGGTAGTTGTGTACACCATCCTTACTTTTCCTTTCAGTTAACGCTTCATAAATTGCGAGTACGTAGCTTTCGTTTTCAGTACCGATAAGCTCAGCAATCTGTTGCATAAGCTCGTTTTTTGAGTTTTGTACGTCTGTTGTAATATCCTCAACACGGGTAATATCAATTTTTCTTTTTTTCCAAAATTCGATTGTACTGTCAAAGCCCTTGTCCTTTGAAACAATAACAAATTCCTCGTCCTCCATTTTGGCAATTTTATAGCCTAAAATAGAGGTTAGCTGAAAATCAAGGGAGTTAGGTGTACCCACAGTAACCTTTATGTATTCAATGGTTGCCTTGCTCTCTACAAGGCGCCTGTGTAAGCCGAAGGTGATGGTGTTAGCTTTTTCGCTGTAAAAAATGCAAACCAGGTCATCCTCCGTGAGCTTAGAAACTCCCTTTAATCCGTCAACGTGTACGTTTTCATAATCAATAAAATATATAGCCATATTCTTTCCTCGCTTGTATTTTTATAATTTTATTACATAGAATATAAATTTTTTCAATATTATCGTTCTCTGTATTCTCTCGGTGTGACACCTGCATATTTTTTAAATATCTTTGTAAAATAGTTTACGTCAAGCATACCACAGCTTTGCGCAACGGTTTGTATTTGTACGTTACCCATTTTTAAAAGCTGCTTAGCCTTTTCCACTCTTTTTTTATTAACGTATTCCGTAAGGGTTATGCCTGTTTCTTTTTTGAAAAGGGTAGATAAGTAGCTTGGGTTAACGTTTAAAATACTTGCCAGCGTTTTTAAGCTTAAATCTGCAGTTATGTCTGTATCAATACAGGTTATAACCTTTTGTACGGGTAAAGAGTAGCTTTTGTTTGAGTGCTTTTGTACTAACCGAGCGTATTTTCTTACAAGCGTGTAAAAAAGCTCGTCACATTCATTTGTGGATTTACAAGCCTCTATTTTCATAGCAAAATCGGAGGATAATCGGTCGATATAAACAGGGTGCACACCACCTTGCTCAACAGCCTTTCTCGCCAAGGTATTAAGCACTATAAGAAAGTTTTTTGCATTTCTCAGCTTATCCGTAACTCTCGATTCAAGCATATCACTCGGCTTGCCTGAGGTGAAAAATGTTTCTGCCTTGTGTACAAGTCCTTGCGAAATTGCGTCAAGCAGCTTGTTTTCTTGCTCATATGCCTTTTCCACAAGCTCAATAGAAAAAAGAGGGGAGTCGCTTTCCTCAACCACCTTATTTGCAATTAGTGTTGAAATGTCGCTGGCGTCATCCCTTTGCTTTGTTTCTACGTTAAAGCCGTTTTCATACAATGCTTCACCAAGGCAGTTTATCGCAAGGCTTAAAAACGTATCATCTAACACGTACGGCACAATGGAGTAATACTTTTGTATATTTTTAATTGCTGAGGGTGATAATGAATAAAAGATAGCCCTTTTCTCAATATCCTCTTTAGAAATCAAATCTGTAATATACGGTCCTAAAACAAGGGTTTTGTAAGCTTCGTTTTCGCAGGGGAGAGGTATAAGAAAATATTTGCTTTCAAAAACATCCTTAAGTTTTGTTATAACGTTACCTTGCAAAGGCTTTACCTTGAAAGTTTCGTTGTAATCCTCTAAAAGTCCCAGCGAAAACCTCAGCCCTGAATCAATATCATAGCTTTCGGTTGTTTCATCAACTATATGTGTTTTTATTCTGCAGCTTTCTGCTAATTTGCAAAAAAAGGCAAGCTCTTTTTCATAATTCATAAGTGATTCCCCCGTGTTTGCACATATAACATATATATTATCGTATAATTTTTATAAAAAATCAACTCGATATAAAAATTTTGCTAAAAAATATAAAAATAATACTCACATAAATACATAAAAATATTATAAAATGTGATTGTTGAAGGAATTTGGTGGTTTTTAACAAAAAATTCCATTAGGTTCAAAAAAATATAGAAAAAAGGAGTAGAATCTATTATGGCTAAAAAAGAAGTTAAATTAGATTCAAAGGGCTACCGCAGGTTCGGTATGCGCGATAAGGTAGCGTATGCTTTAGGTGACTTCGGTTGCAATATGAGCTTTGCTCTTAAGGGTACAGTTCAAACATTCTGGCTCGTTTATATGATGATGGAAACAGGCTTGCTTTCTATCCTTCTCTTGCTTGTTCAGGCTTGGGATGCAATTAACGACCCACTTATCGGTAGCCTTATCGATAACGATAAAAGAAAATATAAAATGGGTAAATTCAAAACCTATATTTTCATAGGCGCTTGTGGTCTTTTAATTGCAGGTGCAGCAGTATTCCTTCCATTCCCAAATGCAAGCGTAGTTGTTAAAGCAATTCTCTTCGTTCTCGGCTACATTGTGTGGGATGCTTGCTACACAGTTGCAAACGTTCCTTACGGCTCAATGCTTTCACTTATCACAGAGGATACAGGCGAGCGTGCACAGCTTTCTACGTGGCGTTCAATCGGTTCAATGTTCGGTAACATTATCCCAATGGTTATTCTTCCAATGATTATTTGGCAGAAGGTAACTTTCGACGGAACAACAGACTTCCTTAATCAGATTGAAATTCCCGAGGGCTTTGACAAGTCTCAGTTCCTTACAAATCCCGAAACAGGTCTTGCTTATAAGATAGGTGATGCAGTTCTCAGTCCTGCAACAGGTAAACAGGTTGAGATTCTTCTTGGTGAAAGAGTTTTCTTCGCAGCTCTCATAATGGGTGTGCTTGGCTTTATCGCATTTATGCTTATGATAAAGATGACCACAATCCGTGTAGACGAAAGCTCAGTTAAAACAAATGAAGGTGGCGAAAAGCTCAACGTTTTTGCTGCATTCGGTAAGTTTATGAAAAACCGTCCTGCAGTAGGCGCAACAGTTGCAGCTATGGGTATGTTCCTTGGTATGCAGTCTGCATCCACAGCAAACACAATTATGTTTGCTACTTATTTCAATAATGCCGGAATGTCAGGTGTAGTTACAGCAATCGGCTTCCTTCCTATGGTTGCATTTATTCCTTTTATAAAGCCACTTGTTAACAAGTTTGGTAAAAAAGAAATTTCAGTTGTAGGTTCTATTGTAACACTTGTTGGCGCAGGAATTATGATGATTTTCCCAACAATAGAAAATCGTGATAAAGCTTTACTCGTTTACCTTGCAGGTCTTATCCTTTTCGGTATCGGTATGGGTGTTTATACTTGTGTTTCATGGGCTATGATGAGTGATGCTATTGAGTACAACGAGTGGAAATTCGGTACTCGTGAGGAAGGTATAGTTTATTCACTTCATTCCTTCTTCCGTAAGCTTGCACAGGGTATAGGTCCATCTGTTGTGCTTCTTATTATGGGTGTGCTTGGTTACCAGTCAGAGCTTGGCACAATCGGCCAGAGCTTCCAAACATCAAAAAATATGTGCTGGCTTGTTGCAGGTCTTTACCTCTTTAGCGCAGTGCTTCAGTTTGTTGGTATAGCAGTAATTTATAACCTTGATAAGAAAAAGGTTGATGCTATGACTACAGAGCTTGCAGCAAAAAGAAGTGCTGAATAAAAACTAAAACTAATGCCCGATAGATGCAAATCTACCGGGCATTAAATAAAAAGGAGAAAAAAGAAATTTATGAGAGAAATTGTAAATATTAACAGAAAATGGGCGTTTACAAAGCGTGCCTCATCAGTACCCACAGAGCTTCCTCTTGATTGGGATTTTGTTAATCTTCCACACTCATGGAACGCTATTGACGGCCAGGACGGCGACAGCGACTTTTACAGAGGTACCTGCTACTATGTAAAAAAGCTTCTCAAAACAGACCTTCCTGAAACAGATAAATATTACCTTGAAATCAGGGGAGCCAACTCCTCTGCGGACGTATATATCAACGGTAAGGTTGTTGCACACCACGATGGTGGCTATTCAACCTGGCGTGTAGATATTACAAACCACCTTCAGTACGAAAACCTTATTGCTATTGCAGTAGATAACTCAGCTAACGATAAGGTTTACCCTCAGTTTGCCGATTTCACTTTCTACGGTGGTCTTTACCGTGATATTAACATTATCTGTGTTAACGATTCTCACTTCGAGCTTATGTACTATGGTGGCCCCGGTCTTAAGGTTACATCTGCTGTTAATGGTAAAAATGCCGATGTTGAAATCGAAGCTTGGCTTGCAAACGCAAAGGCAGGTCAGCAGATTAAATATGTAATTAAAGATGCTGCAGGTAATGTAGTTTGCGAAAAATTAACTGCAGATACTAAAATTAATTTAACAATAGAAAATGTTCACCTTTGGCACGGTAGAAAGGACCCATACCTCTACACAGCAGAGCTTACACTTGTTGAGGGTGATAAAGAGCTTGATAATATTTTAACTCGTTTCGGTTGCAGAAGCTTTGTTATTGACCCTGATAATGGCTTTATTCTTAATGGTGAAGAATATCCACTTCGTGGTGTTTCTCGCCATCAGGACAGATGGGGCTTCGGTAATGCACTTCTTCCCGAGCACCACGAGGAGGATATTGAGCTTATAATGGAGGTTGGCGCAACAACAATCCGTCTTGCTCACTACCAGCACGACCAGTATTTCTACGACCTTTGCGATGAAAAGGGTCTTGTTATTTGGGCAGAAATTCCATATATTTCAAAGCATATGCCAACAGGTAGAGAGAATACAATTTCTCAGATGAAGGAGCTTGTAATACAAAACTACAACCATCCATCTATTGTTGTTTGGGGTCTTTCAAACGAAATTACAATGCAGGGCGATAAGGATCCTGACCTTCTCGAAAACCACAACATTCTTAACGACCTTGTTCACCAGCTTGATAAAACTCGTAAAACTGTTATTGCAGCAGTTTCAATGTGCGATATTGACAGCCCATACATCCAAATTCCTGATTGTGTATCCTACAACCACTACTTTGGCTGGTACGGTGGCGATACAACAATGAACGGTCCTTGGTTTGATAATTTCCACGCTAAATTCCCAAATATTCCAATCGGCTGTAGTGAATACGGCTGCGAGGCTCTTAACTGGCATACCTCTAACCCACAGCAGGGTGACTATACAGAAGAGTACCAGGCATATTACCACGAGGAGCTTATTAAACAGTTCTTCTCAAGAAAATATATGTGGGCAACACACGTATGGAATATGTTCGATTTCGGAGCAGACTCCCGTAACGAGGGTGGCGAAAACGGACAGAACCATAAGGGTCTTGTAACCTTCGACCGTAAGTATAAAAAGGATTCCTTCTATGCATATAAGGCATGGCTTTCTGATGAAAAGTTTGTGCACATTTGTGGCAAGCGCTATGTGGACAGAGTAGAGGATGTTACAAAGGTAACTGTATATTCAAACCTTCCTGAGGTTGAGCTTTTTGCAAACGGCAAATCCTTAGGCAAAAAGGCTGCAGCAGACCATTTCTTCTATTTTGATGTGCCAAATGTTGGTGAAACAGAGCTTGTTGCTGTAGCAGGTGAGTATAAAGATTGCTCAAAGCTTCGCAAGGTGGCAGAGTTCAATAACGCATATCGCCTTGTAGAAAAAGGAGCCGTGCTTAACTGGTTTGATATTGATGCACCTGAAGGATACTTCTCACTTAACGATAAGCTTTCCGATATAATGGCTTGCCCTGAGGGTGCAGCCTTTGTTAAAGGCCTTGCAGCTCAAATGATGAAGGGCATAGGCAATACCGAAATGGGCGAGGATGCCTTCGGTGGCGCTATGATGCAAATGATGGGTGGCTTTACAGTGCTCCGTCTTGCAAGCCTTATGGGTGCTGCGAATGTTAAATTCTCTAAAGAAGAATTACTTGCCCTTAATGCAATGCTTAATAAAATTAAAAAACCATAAAAAAAATCAACCCCGGTTAGCAGTTAGCTAATCGGGGTTGAAGCTTTATTATTCAGCCTTTTCTTCTTTCTTTTTGTGGAAGAGAATCTTATCAACGGGGAAGTAAAGGAAGAATTGAAGTGCAGAGCAAATCATCATTGCTGCGTTACGAGCAAGTGCATCAGACCAACCAAAACCAAGGAAAAGAGTGTTAAGTGTTGGTGAGAGCCAAGCAGAGAAGAATATAAGTGCGATTGTAAATACTATGTAAATAGGAAGTGTAATGGCTACATTTGCTCCTGAATTGAAGGTTTTTTCTTTGTTTACAAAGAAAGCAACGATTTGGGCAACAATGTTAGCAACGTTAAATGCAATACAGTAACCAAGACCACCTGAAATGATTTCGCCTACATCATTGTAGTTAACAGGATAGTTTAAAATACCGAAAATAGAAAATTCAGTTGCATACATTTCCTGGATTGCAGGAATAAGAGGGATTAAGTTGGTTAACGCAACTTGAACAAGCATTGCAAGAAGGCTTACAACGATGAATTTTACAAACTGCCAAACGGTAACAAGGAATGAACCCTTAGATTCAGCAGCTTTGTCGATGTCTTTTAATTTTGCCATAACAGAAAACTCCTTTGTTTTAAATGTAATGCTATACTACCATAAACAAAGGCATAAGTCAATAAACAAAAGATTTCTTTGTAAATATGATAAATGCTTTGACAAACGAATATTTTTGCTTTATAGTATAATTTGGAAATAAAAGTAAACACTTACTTTTGAAATCTTTTTTAGAAAGGAAAATGAATTATGGAACTTAAAGGCTCAAAAACAGAACAAAACCTTCGTGCTGCTTTTTCAGGCGAAAGCGAAGCAAGAAACAAGTACACCTACTTTGCATCCGTTGCAAGGAAAGAGGGCTACCAGCAGATAGCTGCTATTTTCGAAGAAACAGCAAATAACGAAAAAGAGCATGCAAAAATGTGGTTCAAGGAGCTTGGCGCTCTCGGTGTAACAGCAGAAAACCTTCTTGCAGCAGCAGAGGGCGAAAACTATGAGTGGACAGATATGTACGCTACCTTTGCAGATGAAGCAGAGGAGGAGGGCTTTACAGAAATTGCTCGTAAGTTTAGAGCTGTTGCAGCTATTGAAAGAGCACATGAGGAGCGCTACAGAAAGCTTCTTTCAAACGTTGAAATGCAGCAGGTATTTGAAAAATCAGAAGAAACAATGTGGGAGTGCCGTAACTGTGGCCACCTTGTAATGGGTAAAAAAGCACCTGAGGTTTGCCCTGTATGCGCTCACCCTCAAAGCTACTTCGAGGTAAGAAAAGAAAACTATTAATTAAAATTTGTTAAATACAAAAGGGGCTGTAAAAAAACGCAAGTTTTTTTGCAGCCCCTTTGCTTTTTTATTTGTTTACTTTTTTATTTATTTAAGAATTTAACTGCTGTACCGTATGCAATTACCTCTGCTGCACCTTGCATAACTGCAGATGAAGCATAGCGGATATTTACAATACCGTCTGCACCAAGTGCTTCGGCCTCTTCAACCATACGCTTTGTTGCAATGGCACGTGCCTCATTCATCATTTCGTTGTAGGCCTTTAATTCGCCACCGACAAGTGTTTTAAATGATTGTAAAATATCCTTACCAACGTGCTTTGATTGAATTGTGCTGCCCTTTACAAGGCCGAGTGTTTCTAACTCTTTTCCGCTGATGTAATCAGTATTTACTAATATCATCTTCTTCACCTTTCTTTATTTCTTTAATTCTTTCTATGCAAACTTTGACCAACACAGCCGAGAAAATAATGGGTAATAATCCGAAAGCGTATTTCCATATACCATCAAGCACTGTTATTAAAAAGCCAAAGTAGATAATAAAATATATTATTAAAATGATTGTAACTATAACAGGAGCAATCATCTTTTTTACTTTAGGTTTCATAACATACCTCCGTATAATTCAACTATAAGTGTATTTCCCTTTTTTGTCAAGGGTATTTCCCTAACGACGCTATACAACGTTCCTTCAAAAACGTTTGGTTAATTACTTGACAAAAATTATGTGGGAGAATATAATACAATTAACAATTAGGTTAATTGTTAAAGGAGGCTTAATAATGGGCTTGCAACAGACATTAAAAGCGCTTGCTGACCCGATTCGTCGAGAAATACTTAATATACTCAAAAAGGGGCGTGCTTCAGCGGGGGAAATTACCGATCATTTTTCGGTAACTCCACCTTCAATTTCACGACATTTATCTGTATTGAAGGAAGCTGACTTAATCAGGGACACAAGAGAGGGTAAGTTCATTTTTTATGAAATCAACACCTCTGTTTTGGAGGAAACACTTCTTTGGCTTGCGGATTTGAAAGGAGATAACGATAATGCTTAAAAAGAATAGGTTGAAGCTTGTAATATCGTCAATTGTTGTTTTACTTCCTAGCTTGTTCGGAATAATTATGTGGAAAGATTTACCGGAGGTTATAACAACCCATTGGGGTGTAGACGGAAATGCTGATGGATTTAGTGGGAAGGGCTTTGCCGTCTTTGGTGTGCCAATAATACTTTTAGCTTTGCATTTGCTTTGTTTAGTGGTTACCTCGTTAGACAAAAAGCAAAAGAATCAAAATCAAAAGGCACTCGGAGTCATATTTTGGATTGTTCCGTTTGTATCTCTTTTTACCAACGGAATAATGTACCGTGCAGCCTTCGGTCAAGAGGTTGATTTGGCTTTTTTGGTGCCAGCCTTGCTCGGAGCAATGTTTATCTTTATAGGTAATTATTTACCCAAGGTTAAACAAAACAAAACGTTGGGTATTAAGATTTCTTGGACACTGAAAAACGAGGAAAATTGGAGCAAAACGCATAGGTTTGGAGGCAAGGTTTGGGTAGGCGTAGGAATTATTTTGTTGCTTTCAGTCTTTCTTCCTGTGAAAATAACGATGTTGGTTGCAGGTTGCGCAATTATTGCTTCGGTAATTTCTCCTGTGGTATATTCTTATTTCATTTACAGGCAGCATCAAAAGCAAGGCGTTATATATGCAAAGACAGATCAAAGTAATTCAGAAAAAATTGCGAAAAAAATAAGCATAGTTGTAGGTTTGATTATATTATTAGGTGTTGCCTTTGTTACGTTTTCCGGTAGTATTGATGTACAGTGTGGAGATACAGCTTTAACAATTGAGGCAACCTACTGGACAGATCTGGAAATTGACTATTCCGAAATTGAGTCTGTTGAATATCGCAAGGAGTTTGCAGGTGGAGTTCGAACATATGGTTTTGGATCTCCAAAATTAGCTTTGGGTATTTTCCAAAATGATGAGTTCGGTTCATATACCTTGTATTCCTATACAGATGCTAAAGAGTTTATTGTTTTGAGTTCTAGTGATAAAACCCTTGTAATTGGTATGAGTGATGTAAAGCAAACACAGGAAATTTACAATGCAATATCAGAGAAAATAGAGGAATAATGTAAACCTTGCATAGCATACACGCTGACGCATGATGAGATGTAAGGTCGGCTTGCCGACCTTGATGATATACACCGCTCTTCGTGCGGTGATGATATACCAAGCCTGTGGCTTGGATAAAAAAGAAGTACCTTTTGGTAGACAAAAGGTACTTCTTTTTTTGGCCCGTCCGAAGGGATTCGAACCCCCGTTCTTCAGAATCGGAATCTGCTGCGTTATCCAACTGCGCCACGGACGGATGTATAAAGTATTATAATATTATATGCTTTATTTTTCAAGTGTTGACGAGCTCTTTAATACAGTGTTTCAGTATTAAAATATAATCCTTTGCATAAAATTTCATATATGGTGTATAAAAATATACAAAAAATCCTTTACAAATTAAAATATTTGTATTATTATGAGCATATTAAATGCATTTGCATTAATAGAAAGTGGTGGAATTATGGAAAAACTTGAAAAAAGATATGGTCTGCCAACTGCTATATGTATGGTTGTTGGTACCGTTATCGGCTCCGGTGTTTTCTTCAAGGCTCAAAACGTTTTAGTTGCAACCAATGGTGATATGCCTCTTGGCATCCTCGCTTGGGTTATCACAGGCGTGCTTATGATACTTTGCTCATTGCAATTTGCTTCAATGGCACAAAAGTACCAAAAGGTTAGTGGTGTTGTTGACTATGCTGAGGTTACCTGTGGTAAGGGCTATGCTTATTACCTTGCTTGGTTTATGGTTAACGTTTATTATCCTGGTATGACGTCTGTTCTTGCTTGGGTTTCTGCTCGTTATTTCGGTGTTCTTTTCGGTTGGGATTTAGCAGGCCCTGAGGTTCTTTGTATAGCAGGCTTTGCTCTTGTTGCTTCTTACACACTTAATGCTTTCTCTCCAAAGCTTGCAGGTAAGTTCCAGATTAGTGCAACTGTTATTAAGCTTGTTCCGATTACCCTTATGGCTGTTGTAGGTACAATTGCAGGTATTAAGTCGGGTGTTCTTACAGAGAATTTCTCAACTGTTGTAGATGCAGCAACACAGGCAGTTGGTGGCGGTAAGAGTGCAGGCCTTTTTGCAGCAGTTGTTGCAACAGTTTTCGCATACGAGGGCTGGATTGTTGCTACTTCAATCAATGCAGAGCTTAAAAATCCTAAAAAGACTCTTCCTCTTGCATTAGTTATCGGTTCTATCATCGTTGTTGTTGCATACGTTCTTTACTACATCGGTGTTGGTGGTGGTGCATCAACACAGGTGCTTATGGTTGAAGGCGCTACAACAGCATTTACCAATATTTTTGGTAAGGTTGGTGGAACGTTCCTTAACATCTGTATAGTTGTTTCCTGCCTTGGTACGCTTAATGGTCTTATGGTTGGTGCAACACGTGGTATGTACGCTATCGCTTCTCGTGGTGAAGGCCCAAGACCTGAAATGTTCAACGAAATTGATAAGTCAACAAATATGGTTACAAACTCATCGATTTGGGGCTTGTTCGTATGTGCAGCTTGGCTTGTATACTTCTACGGCGCAAACCTTACAAGCGGGTGGTTCGGTTACTTCAATTTTGACTCATCTGAGCTTCCAATCATTACAATTTACGGTATGTACATTCCAATATTCATTGTTTGGATGATTAAAGAAAAAGAGGTTGGCTTTGTAAAGCGCTTCTTACTTCCTATTCTTTCTCTTGCAGCTTGTGGCTTTATGGTGTTTGCAGCAGTTTATGCACACGGTATTACACCATATCTCAACGCAAAGGCAAATGGCGAATTTTCATTCCCTGTTCTTTTCTATCTTATTCTCTTTGCAGTTATTATGATTGCAGGTGCAGTTGTAAGAAAGAGTAAAAAGAAATAAAGCATAAAATTAACGCCTCGGCAGATGCCGAGGCGTTGTTGTTTGTTTTTTATTTGAATAAGTAAACTCTTGTTTCGTATGGCTTTGTTGTGAAGCCGTTGCCGTTAATTGTAGAATCCTGATAGTTTCCAAGCACAAGCTCACCCTTCGTAAGGTCAATTCCTGCAGGTGCAGTAAAACTAACAGCATTCTCTGTGAATGAGGAGATAACAAGAAGCTTAACGCCATCAAGATTTCTCTCATAAACAAAGAGCTGCTTGCTGTTTTTGTAGTGCTCCTTGTAATCACCGTAAATAGCAACCTCGTTTTCCTTACGGAATTTAAGGAGCTTACGGTAGTAGTTAAGGATAGAGTTTTCATCAGCTTCTGAAGCTTCAACGTTAATCTCTTTGTAGTTAGGGTTAAGGTTAAACCAAGGCTCAACAGTTGAGAAGCCTGCATATGGGCCATCGTTCCATTGAACAGGTGTTCTTGAGTTTTCACGAGAGCCTGCATTTGCCATTTTAACAAACTTTTCGCCCTTGATACCTAATTTTTCAAACATTATCTGATTATTAAAGGTAATCATATCCTTGAATTCATCTATAGAGTGAAGCTCGATATTTGTCATACCGATTTCTTGACCCTGGTAAATGAATACAGTACCTCTTTGAAGGTAACACATTGTTGCGAGCATTTTTGCGCTTTCAACTCTGTATTTAAGGCTGCCGTAACGGTCAACAATACGAGGATGGTCGTGGTTTTCAAGGTAAAGTGTGTGCCAAGCCTTTCCGTTCATGGCATCATACCATTTTTGGTAGCACTTTTTCATTTTCTTAAGATTGAAAGGAGTTTTAATCCAGTCGGTCATAAAGCAGTCGGCCTCAAGGTGGTCAAAGCTAAACATTGTTTTAAGAACCTGTGTTTCACCCTCGGTAACAAGCTTAAGAGCATTTTTTGTTTTAAGTAATGGGCCTTCACCAACTGTGAAGCAATCGTATTTTGAAAGCACGTCGTCGTGGAATTCTTTAAGATACTCGTAAAGGTGTGGACCAAAGTTGTAGTGCTCCATACCACAAGCAACAGGAATAGGGAAGCCGTTTGGAAGTCCTTCCTTTTTTGAGATGTATGTAATAACGTCCTCACGGAAGCCGTCAACACCCATATCAAGCCAGAATTTCATAATATCCTTAACCTCTTGGCGAACCTTAGGGTTATCCATATTAAGGTCAGGCTGGCCCTTTGTGAAAACGTGGAGGTAGTATTCATCAACAGCCTCAACGTATTCCCAAGCGCCACCCTCAAAGGTGGAGAGCCAGTTGTTAGGTGGCTTTTTGCCGTTTTTTCCTTTACCCTTACGCCAAATGTAGTAATCGTGGTAAGGGTTGTCAACACTCTTGCATGCCTCTTTAAACCATTTGTGTTCTGTAGAAGTGTGGTTTACAACAAGGTCCATAATAACTTTGATACCACGCTTGTGGCATTCCTCAAGAACTACCTTGAATTCATCCAACGTGCCGTATTCAGGGTTAATATCTCTGTAGTCAGCGATATCATAGCCGTAGTCAGCATTTGGTGAACAAAAGAGGGGAGAAAACCAAATAGCATCAGCACCAAGGCTCTTAATGTAATCGAGCTTTGAAAGGATACCCTTAAGGTCACCTATACCGTCGCCGTTTCCGTCACAGAATGAGCGTGGCCAAATTTGATAAACAACCATTTCCTTATACCAGGATTTTGTCATAGAAAAACCTCATTTCTCTATTAAATTTTATACATTATAATTGTATCACACAAACCTGCAAAATACAATATTAATCGAAAATTAAAGGAAATTTCACGAAATAGTCAAAATTTGCTATGTACTTTTTTGTTTTTGTATAGTATAATGTCTTAGAATAATCACATTATGTGAGGTGTATTAATGGATAAGAAAAATAAAATCGTTATAATTATCGGTATCTGTATCATTATTGCGGCAACGGTTTTGATTATTGCACTTGTAGATGGCGCAACTGAAGATAAAAAGCCGGAGCAAACCGGAATATATACTCTTCAACCAACAACTACACCTACTGTGCCACTTGCAACAGATTCTTGGATAGATGTTAACTTAATAGCAAGCGACCTTGCTACAACCACTACTAACCCAAGCACAACAGTACCTATAAGTGGTGTTATAACTACAGCTGGTCAAATTCAGGGCTATTTCTTTGATGCATACGGTAACCTTGTTGATTCGAAAGGCAATATTATAATCCCTGCAGGTCAGCTGTCAGGCAATAATGGGCAGGGTAATAACAATCAGCAGGGTAACAACAATATTCCTGATACCACAATCGACAACACCGAGGCGTTAGATAAGCCCGTGAACGATGGTGGCGAGCTTAGTGAGTTTGAGATTGATGAAAACGGAATTATTACCAAATACCTTGGTGATAAAAAGGATGTTATAATTCCAACTGAGGTACAAGGCAAGCTTGTAAGAGGAATAGGCGACTCCTGCTTTGCGAACGATATAAGCATCACCTCTGTTTACATTCCCGAAACAGTAACAAGTATAGGTGTAAAGGCATTCGAAAATTGTATGCACCTTGGCACAGTTTCGTTTATGAGCAACAGCACTAAAATCACAATAGGCACAAGCGCTTTCCAAAACTGTGTAGCACTTGAGCAAATTAATTTGCCTGTTGTAACGCTTATGGGCAAATCTGCGTTCAATAACTGTACAGCGCTCAAAACGGTGCGTATGGCAGAGGGCTCAAAGAAAATTGATTCCTATGCATTCACAAAGTGTACAGCTCTTGAAACTATAGTGATACCTGAATCTGTTGAAGAAATCGGTATGCTTATTTTTGAAGGTGCAAACCAACCGCAAAATATCACCTTGGTTACTCCAAAAGACTCCGTTGCTTGGGAGTATGCGATAACTGTAGGTATAAAGCCAACTACACACGAATAATAGCTTTTAAGACTCGGTACGTTTGGGTATCGAGTCTTTTTTTAACCATTGTCCACAAAACGAATATAATGAACAGACGGACAAGAAATTTCCGTTATATTTTACAGCCGTGATTAAATTGCTACTAATTGGCAAAAATAAGGGTGTAAATTAAATATCGGAGATGATAATTTGAATATTAAACGTGGTGATATTTTTTATGCCGATTTGAGTCCTGTTGTGGGCTCGGAGCAGGGTGGCGTAAGGCCTGTACTTATTGTTCAAAACGATGTGGGAAATAAGTACAGTCCAACGGTAATTGCAGCGGCAATAACAAGCCAGCAGTTTAAAACAAAAATGCCTACCCATATAAGCGTAAATGCTTCTGTGTGTGGTCTTTCGAAGGATTCTGTAGTTTTGCTTGAGCAAATAAGAACTCTTGATAAAAAAAGGTTGAGAGAAAAAATGGGTAATTTACCCGAAACGGATATGGATAGAATAGACGATGCTTTGTCTGTGAGTATCGGGTTAAAGTGAGAGAGAAATCTCTCGCTTTTTATTTTTGCGTTTTAACCTCGTTAAAATTATGTTAACTGTGTCTACATAACTTGACAATAATATCTCTTTAGTGTAAAATATTTCTGTTAATTTGGAGTATAATGTTTTGTTTTTTGGAGGATTTTTCAATGTCTAAAAGATTTTTTACGTCTGAATCTGTAACAGAAGGCCATCCAGATAAAGTATGTGACCAGATTTCAGATGCTATTCTCGACGCTATGCTTGAACAGGACCCAATGTCCCGTGTTGCTTGTGAAACAACCTGCACTACAGGTATGGTTATGGTAATGGGTGAAATCACCACAAAAGCACAGGTTGATATTCCTGCAATTATTCGTGGTGTAGTTTGCGACATCGGCTTCGATAATAATGAGTGTGGATTTGACGGAAACACCTGTGCAGTTTTCCAAACCATAGATAAGCAGTCACCTGATATTGCTATGGGTGTTGATAAATCTCTTGAGCTTAAAGACGGACAGGTAGACGAATACAACCTTCACGGTGCAGGTGACCAGGGTATGATGTTTGGCTTTGCTTGTAACGATACCGCGGAGCTTATGCCTCTTCCTATATCACTTGCTCACAAGCTTGCTTTACGCCTTACAGAGGTTAGAAAAAACGGTACTTTACCATACCTTCGTCCCGATGGCAAAAGCCAGGTTACTATTGAGTATGATGAAAATGATGTGCCTGTAAGAGTTGAAGCAGTTGTTGTTTCTTCACAGCACGACCCAATGGATATCGAAATTCTTCGTAAGGATGTTTTAGAGCACGTAATTAAGCCTATTATTCCTGCAGAGTATCTTGATGCAGATACAAAAATTTACGTTAACCCAACAGGCAACTTTGTTGTTGGTGGCCCTGTAGGTGATAGTGGACTTACAGGTAGAAAGATTATCGTAGATACATACGGTGGCTATTCCCGTCACGGTGGTGGTGCTTTCTCTGGTAAAGACCCAACAAAGGTTGACAGAAGTGCTGCTTATGCTGCGAGATACGTAGCAAAGAACGTTGTTGCTGCAGGCCTTGCAGATAAGTGTGAGGTACAGCTTGCGTATGCAATCGGCGTTGCTCGTCCGGTTTCTGTTCGTGTAGATACGTTTGGTACAGGTAAGATTTCCGATGCTCAGCTTGAGGAGCTTGTAAACAAGTTCTTTGACCTTCGTCCTGCAGCTATTATCGATAAGCTTCAACTCAGAAAGCCACAGTACAGACAGCTTGCTGCATACGGCCATATGGGTAGAATAGACCTTGATGTTGCTTGGGAAAAAACAGATATGGCAGATGTTCTTAAAGAGGCTGCAGCTATCTAAGTTACTATGAATAAAAGCGTTGACCATAAAAATTTTCATGATGACCATCGCAAAAGAGTGAGAGAAACCGTTCTTGAGAACGGCTTTTCTCATATGCGAGATTATCAATTGCTTGAATTATTACTGTTTTATGCCATTCCAAGGGCAGATACAAAAGACCTTGCTAAAAGATTGCTTGCTGAGTTTAATACACTTGATGCAGTTTTTAAAGCAGATATCGAAGCACTTGAAAGGGTGCACGGTGTAGGGGAAAGAACAGCACTACTGATTGCTACTGTTGGTGAGCTGTTTAGAGAAGCTCAAAAGGTTGATTTCTCAAAAAATCGTTTGTACAAAACACCGGAGGATTTTAAGCTTTTAGCAGTAAATGAATTGAAAAATCAAAGCGTCGAAAAGATATTTATCTTCTGCCTTGATTCTGCCGGCAAGCTTAAAAAGACTGTTGAAATTTCGTCAGGTGATGAAATGTCTGCAGATTTAAATCTGCGTAAGGCTGTGCAGGCAGCTGTGGATTGCAATGCTGCAAAGGCGTTTATTGCTCATAATCATCCATCGGGTATTTGCGAGCCATCTATGAGCGATATAGATGTTACAAGAACTCTTTGCGTAATGTTCAGAAAGCTGGGCTTTTTCCTTGTTGACCACATTATTGTTGGTGCAAACGGCGAAGCCTTCTCTATGTATTCCTCAAAGGATTTTCAGCAAATGTTTTATTAAAAAAATAAGCTTACCATTACAGGCGACAGTATAAAACTTGTTATATCGGCACACAATGCACTTGGCAGCGTGTGTCGTGTTTTTTTTATACCAATACTCCCGTAGTATATAGTCATTGTGTAAAACGTGGTTTCTGTTGAGCCCATCATAATAGAAGCACATCTGCCTATAAACGTATCAGCGCCGTGTTCTTTTAAAATATTTTCAAACAGTCCAATGGAGCCACTGCCCGATATTGGGGATAAAATAGTCAATGGCGAAAGCTCCTTTGGTATTCCTAAGAGGCTTGAAATAGGGGAGAGTAAATCGCATAAAACCTCCAAGCCACCCGATGCCCTAAGCATATTTATTACAAGAATTAAAGCTATAAGCGAGGGTGTTATGTTCAGTACAATGGAAAAGCCTTTTTTAGCTCCCAGCAAAAACTCCGAAAAAACGTCAACGCCCTTAAAAGCTCCGTAGCCTACTATTAGTAAAACCACAAGTGGAATTAATATGTTGCTTATAAGCTTCATTTAAACACCCTCTTAAGTAAAACAGTAGCTGTTAATCCTACTACCAGCGCACAGGCAGAGGTGCATATTGCAGGCAGTATAATTTCAGTTGGCGCACAAGAGCCGTATTCCTGCCGTAGCATAGCAACCGTTGTAGGCACAATTCGCAGGCAAGCTGTGTTTATTACTACAAATTTAGCCATTGTATTGTTTGCTGTTTCGGTGCATCCCAATCTCTTTAATCTGCCCATTGCTTCAAGGCCTAAAGGTGTTGCAGCGTTATCAAGGCCAAGTATGTTTGCCGTCATATTCATTGCAATTGCCTCTTTGGTTGCTTCGTCTTTTAACTCTGGAAATATAATTTTTAATAATGGCGAAAGCAATATGCACAGCTTTTTTGTAAGTCCGCTTTTTTCAGCTATTTGAATAAGTCCGTTCCAAAGGCAAATCATACCTATAAGCTTTATAGCTAAGCTTATAGCATCAGCGCCACCCGAAAGTATAGCAGAGGATAAGCTGTCAATATTTTTTGTAGCAATTGCAGCAAAAAAAGAGAAAAAAATAATAACTGGCCAAATATAACTCATCATAGTACGATTAATCACCCTTTGGAAATTATAGGCAGATTTTCACTTGACTAAATAGCACAATATATAGTATAATTTTAAAGATATAATACCAAAATTTTGTATTTTTTCCGAAAAGGTAGGTAACCAAATGGCAAAAGCACAAACACCAAAGGAATACGGTAACGATAGTATTAAAAAGCTTAAAGGCGCCGACCGAGTTCGTAAGCGTCCTGCTGTTATATTCGGCTCCGATGGTATAGAGGGCTGTCAGCACTCCATTTTTGAAATTATTTCCAACTCAATAGACGAGGCTCGTGAGGGCCACGGTAAAAAAATCATAGTAACCCGCTTTCTTGACCACTCCGTTGAGGTGCAGGACTTTGGCCGTGGTATCCCTGTAGACTACAACCAACGTGAAAAATGCTATAACTGGGAGCTTGTTTTCTGCGACCTTTATGCAGGTGGTAAGTACGATACTAACGATGGTGGTAGCTACGAATACTCATTAGGCCTTAATGGCTTAGGCTTGTGTGCAACGCAGTATGCTTCCGAGTATATGGAGGCAGAAATTCACACAGGTGGCTATTGCTATGAGCTTCACTTTAAAGCAGGTAAAATAGACGGTGAAATGAAAAAGACCGAGTATACTAAAAAGGATACCGGTTCTCGTATTAAGTGGAAGCCTGACTTAAAGGTTTTTACAGATATTAACGTTTCGCTTGAATATTTCCAGGAAACTATAAAAAAACAGGCTGTTGTTAATAACGGCATTACCTTTATTCTTCGTAATCAGCTTACCGAAACAAAGTTTGAAACCTTTGAATATTTATATGAAAACGGTATTGTGGATTATGTCAATGAGTTTGTTGGTGATGAAGCATTTACCACAGTTCAGTTTTGGCAGGCAGAGCGAAAGGGCCGAGATAGAGAGGATAAGCCTGAGTACAAGCTTAAAATGAATATGGCTGTTTGCTTCTCAAAAACAAAGCAACTTAAAGAATATTACCACAACTCCAGCTTCCTTGAGCACGGTGGTGCCCCCGAAAAGGCGGCAAAAAGTGCATTTGTTTCTCAAATAGATGCATATATGAAGCAAAACGGCAAGTATCTTAAAAATGACCCTAAAATCAGCTTTCAGGATATCGAGGATTGCCTTGTGTTTGTTGTTTCATCGTTCTCAACACAAACCTCTTACGAAAATCAGACCAAAAAGGCTATAACAAACAAGTTTATTCAAGAGGCTATGACAGAGTTTATTAAGCATCAGCTTGAAATTTATTTTATCGAAAATAAATTAGATGCCGATAAGCTTTGTGAGCAAATTCTTATTAATATGCGCTCTCGTGTTAAGGCAGAGAGCACAAGGCTTAACCTTAAAAAGACCTTGGCTTCATCTAATGATATGACAAGCCGAGTAGAAAAATTCGTAGATTGCCGAAGCAAGGACCCGAATGAACGTGAAATATTCATAGTTGAGGGTGACTCTGCTCTTGGTGCTTGTAAGCAGGCTCGTGATTCATCCTTCCAGGCAGTTATTCCTGTAAGGGGTAAAATCCTTAACTGCCTTAAATTTGATTACACAAGAATTTTCAAAAGTGAGATTATTGTTGATTTAATTAAGGTGCTCGGCTGTGGCGTAGAGGTTTCTTCAAAATCAAATAAAGAGCTTTCCTTGTTTAATCTTGATGCCCTCAGGTGGAATAAAATCATTATTTGTACCGACGCCGACGTAGACGGCTTCCATATCAGAACGCTTATTCTTACAATGATTTACCGTTTAATGCCAACCCTTATTAAAGAGGGAAAGGTATTTATTGCAGAGTCTCCGTTGTATGAAATTACCTCAAAGGGTCAAACCTGGTTTGCATATACCGAAAGAGAAAAAGCAATGGTGCTTGAGGAAATCGGAGATGCAAAGTTTACAATACAGCGTTCAAAGGGACTTGGTGAAAACGATGCAGATATGATGTGGCTTACCACTATGAATCCTGCAACACGTCGCCTTATTAAGGTGGAGCCCGATGATGTTGAATCCCTTATTGCAGATAAATTTGAATTGCTTTTGGGAGATAACCTTCAAGAGAGAAAAGAATATATTGCAGAAAACGGTCATTTGTATATTGACCTTGCAGATATTTCGTAATAGGTGAACAAAATGGCAAGAAAGAAAAAAGAAACAAAGCCTGCAGTAGAAGAAACTGTTAAGGCGAATATAATGGGCGCAGGTGAGGTAGTTACACAGCGAATTACCGAAACACTTGAAACAAACTTTATGCCCTATGCAATGAGTGTTATTGTTTCACGTGCTATCCCTGAAATAGATGGCTTTAAGCCTTCTCACAGAAAGCTGCTTTATACTATGTATAAGGCAGGGCTTCTTAATGGTCCAAGAATTAAATCAGCAAATATTGTTGGTAAAACAATGCAGCTTAACCCTCACGGTGATGCAGCAATTTACGAAACAATGGTTCGTCTTTCGAGAGGTAACGAAACACTTTTGCACCCGTATGTAGACAGCAAGGGTAACTTTGGTAAAGCATATTCCAAAAATATGGTTTATGCAGCCTCTCGTTATACAGAAGCAAAGCTTGAAAGCATTTGCAGTGAGCTTTTTGCCGATATAGATAAGGATACAGTCGACTTTGTAGATAACTACGACAGCTCAATGAAGGAGCCAACCTTACTCCCTGTAACCTTCCCCAGTGTGCTTGTTAATATGAACAGTGGTATTGCTGTTGGTATGGCAAGTAACATATGCTCGTTTAACCTCAGAGAGCTTTGTGAAACAACAATCGGTATTATTAAAAACCCCGATTTCGATATTTTCGAAACCCTTAAGGCACCCGATTTTATCGGTGGTGGTCAAATTATATATGACCGTGCAGCCTTGGAGGAGGTTTATAATACAGGTAGAGGCTCAATTAAAATTCGTGCGAAATACAGCTACGATAAATCTAATAACTGTATTGATATTACTGAAATTCCTGCAACCACTACCTGTGAAGCGATTATAGAAAAAATAATTGAAAAGGTTAAAGCAGGTGCGCTTAAAGAGATTAGTGACGTGCGTGACGAAACAGATAAGTCAGGTCTTAAAATCACTATAGACCTTAAGCGTGGCACAGACCCTGAAAATCTTATGAAGCGCTTGTTTAGATCAACTCCTCTTGAAGATAACTTTAGCGCAAACTTTAATATCCTTGTAGCAGGCGTGCCAAGGGTGATGGGTGTTGCCGAAATTCTTACTGAGTGGATTGCCTTCCGTACAGAGTGCGTTAACAGAAGAGTTTTCTTCGATTTGAATAAGGCAAAGGATAGGCTCCACCTTCTTTTAGGCCTTAAAAAAATACTTCTTGATATTGATAAGGCAATTAAGATTGTTCGTGAAACCGAAGAAGAGTCGGAGGTTGTGCCAAACCTTATGATTGGCTTTGGCATCGATGAAATCCAGGCAGAATACGTTGCAGAAATCAAGCTTCGTCACCTTAACAGAGAGTATATTCTTAAACGCCTTGATGATATTGATGACCTTAAAAAGAGCATTGAGGATATGGAGGATATTCTCAGCAGCAAATCAAGAGTAAAGAAAATTATTATTGATGAGCTTACAAGAGTTGCTCAAAAATACGGCAAGGATCGTCGTAGCGAAATTATTTATGATTGTGATGTTGAAGAAGCGGTAGAAGAGGAAATTCCCGATTACGAGGTTAACCTTTTCTTTACAAGAGATGGCTATTTCAAAAAAATCACGCCACTTTCATTAAGAATGGGTGGTGAGCACAAGTTTAAAGAGGGCGACAGTATGGTTGCTGCCGTTAATACCACAAATAGGGCAGAGCTGCTTTTCTTTACGGATAAGTGCCAGGTTTATAAAGCCAGGGCTTGTGATTTTGATGATACTAAAGCAAGCGTGTTGGGTGACTTTATACCTTCAAAGCTTGAGTTTGATAAGGATGAAAAGCCTATTTATATGGCAGTTACAACCGACTACAAGGGTTATATGCTGTTCTTCTTTGAAAATGGTAAGGTTGCTAAGGTTGATATGTCGGGCTACTACACAGTAACAAGGCGTAAAAAGCTTATTAAAGCGTACAGCAACAAAGCACCTATTGTTGAGGCTATGTATATTCACGAGGATACAGAAATAGTGCTTGTTTCAACAGCAGGCAGGCACCTTCTTATTAATACTGCCGCAATTTCTCCTAAAACCACAAAGGATACAGCAGGTGTAAATGTTCTTACAGTTAAAAAGTACCATAAGCTGCAAAGCGTAAGGCTTTATAAGGAAGGGGAATTTGTAAAGCCACACCGTTATAGAACAAAAACCTTACCTGCTGCAGGTGCAACGCTTAGCTCTGATGATACGGGTGAGCAGCTTCAGCTTTCCCTTGAATAATTCAATAAAAAAACACCTGCTCTGAAAAGAGCAGGTGAGCGAAACATTTCCCCTTGAAAGTTTTAAAATTTAGAAATTTGGCTGACATGGGCGTATAACACAGTGTTTCGCTGTTAATATTATTATAAAAAATATTGATATTATACAATAATAAAAATATTTAAAAAAATGTAAAAAAAGACTTGCTTTTTTTATATCACTGTGTTATTATATTCGGGCGTTGTAAATATGCTTGATTTCCCACGAAAGGAAAATTATATATGGAATTTTTATGGTATCACTACCTTCTTGGTATTGTTCTCATTCTTTCTGCGATTGTAATCGTTGTTTTAGTAATGCTTCAGCAGAGCCAGCAGCAGGGTCTTTCAGGCGCTATTGCAGGTGGAAGCGATTCTTTCTTCGATAAGAACAAGGGCCGAACAAAAGAAGCTATTCTTGCAAAGTTCACAAAAATTGTAGCAACAGTTTTCTGTATTACAGCTCTTGCATCAGTAATTCTTTTTGCATTCACAAAATAAAAAATACCCCTGAATCAGGGGTTAAATATGAGTTATTAGCTCAGTAGGCAGAGCACCTGCCTTTTAAGCAGGGTGTCCGGGGTTCGAATCCCCGATAACTCACCAAAAAACGACAAGCTTATGCTTGTCTTTTTTTATTTGATAATAAAAAGAGCTGTGGAAAACCACAGCTCTTTTGTTATTCAATAACGGAAATTAATTCATCCATCTCCTTACGCTTTTTGGTGCGTAGCTTAGCATCGGCTTTTGCGTAGCCTAATGTAATAACAAGTCTTACAGGCTTTGAAAGGCCACATATTTTACGGATTTTTTTGTCATCAAACCAGCCTAAAATGCATGTACCAAGCCCTTGTGCAGTAGCTTCTGCAGTGATGTATGAAGCCACAATGCCAATATCTATAGAACGGTAGTCGTTGCCCTTTATTTTAGCGCCTGCACCTGCAGAGCTAACGTAGCTTTCCTCTGAAATAACAAGCGCCACAGGGGCCTGTACAGCGAATTTATTGAGCCCCATACCTGCAGTAAGCTCCTCAACGTTTGTGGCTGCTTCGCCCTTGCAAACGGTTATGTGATATGGCTGACCGTTGCAGGCAGAAGGGGAAAGGCGAGCGCTTTCGAGAATAGCATCAAGCTTTTCTTGTTCAACCTCTCTCGTTTCATCATAGCCCCTGCAGGACTGTCTGTTTATTGCAATTTCTGTAAAGTTCATAGTAGTTATTCTCCTAAAATGGATTTTATATAATTATATCACATCAATTTAGATTTACAACAAAAATAATTTTTGAAAGCTTTATAGCTATATGTATAAGCAAAGCCACATGATGTATATAGTTAAGATATTGTCTTGAGTAGTAAATAGTTTAATTAAATTATAAGAAACACCCCGTGTTACTTTTAGTGTAAAAGCAACACAGGGTGTTTATAGGTATTATATTAGTGAAATTAAATCTGTGTAGTCAATAGCTTCTCCCATTTGGTTATTAGCTACGTTATCGGCTTCTACTGCAGGTGCACTTTGTACACTGTTTCCTTCCGATACCATTACGCTTTGTCGTTGTCTGACATGGCTTTTAATTTCTTGGAAAATAGCATCGTAGTCTGCTGGCTTAATCATTTTATATCGTTCGCTGAAACCAACAGGTATTTTTCCTACAGGGAACATATCTCGTAGCCTAACCATGTCTGCCCCTTCGCCAATACCTAATGGGAAAACATGCAGTTCGCCTTTTTCTACACGCTCTCGTACCATAGAAAATTCGTTGCGAGGGTCGTCGGTTGGAGTACCATCAGTCATAAAAACTAATAATGGTGTATAGGCATCCTTGCCAACAAATCTTAAATCGTTTTCCATTTCGTCGATTTGAGAAAGTGCGGTTCGAATTCCATCGCCCATTGCGGTTTCAGGTCTATCAACGGTGCATTTGCACGAAGAAATATCGATGTCTGAGCAGTCTAAAAAATCGTATAATACTCTGCCAAAGCGGCTGTATACTACTATGGATATAGCTACTTTGTCTTTTAATTCACTATCACGCTTGAACTCTGACAAAAGACTTCCGAGTACTTCGTTAAGCTTGTCTATTTTTTTGTAATGGGCATAACCACGTCTAATATCGCTTAAATTAAAGTAGTTTACATTATGACCATCAGAAAAACCGGAACCCGTGTTTCTTTTTAATCCACCCTCTTCAATCCACCATTCATCCATGGATTGGCTAACATCGATGCAGAAGCATATTAAAGCACGAGGGTCGCCGTTAACAAGCATAGTTCTATGCTGTTTGAAATATTCACTTGAATGATAAGCTTCATTAGCCATTTTTATATCCTCCTGTCTTTAGCGTCTGCCTCTACATGAAGGGCAGCGAGATGGTAAATTCATGCCTTTTTGTGCAAAAAATTCTGCTTCACCATTTTTTATTGCAAAAGGTCTTCCACATTGACGACATATAGAGGTAGTATAAATCTCGTCTTTCCATCGTTTTTCGGCATTTATTAACTCGCTAAAACAGTTTCCGCAAACATTTTTAGTGAGGTTTCGTCTTTTGTCTTTGAATTCTTTAAGTTGGTATATTGGAACTTCGTTTCCACATCTTGAACATTTGGTGGAATGTTTCTTGCAATCTCCGCACCATTTTTGTGCGCTCCAGTCGAAATTGAGTCGTCCAATTTCGTGCATAATCCTTGTGCGATTAGTATAGTAGAAGGTTCGTCCGCATGATTTGCAAGTAAAGGAAACCTGTGATTTGTCTACAGCACAGGGCAAACAAACTCTATAGCCTTTATCCCATATATTTATTTTTTCGTTTTGAATTCGAATACTACGTAAGAAATAAAATGTTGGGTGGTCTTGTCCACATATTGCACATCTTGCAAATTCTCGTTTGCCGTCGTGTCTGAAGGTTCGTGGTACCAAAGGTATGGATTCTGCGTATTTTCCAGACAAAAGGTTGTTGTAATACTCATCCACAATATTGACCCATTTATAATCTTTAAGTCTTGTTCCGGGTTTAGAGAACTTTCCGTTTGCGTGGAAAGAATTGTAGAAACAATTACACATCTGATAGGGGAGGTGATCCCATATAATTTGCCATACACCACTTGGTCTTTCAGCATCTGAAGAACGCCTCATGTCATCGCCCACGCTAAACGGAAATGACATATTTTTTATACTGTCAAAGTCATCACCCTTGCGTCTTTTTGCGTAGGGGTATTTGCCGGGCATCATAAGCATAAAGGCGAGCAGAGCAATTTGGTAATTTTCCTCATCTCTGTTAAATAGGTGAGGTTTTTTGTGTTCTGATAAAAGTTCAGGTGGCGTGAAAGTGATGTTTCTTGATAATGTAGGATAGCCTTCAATTTGCCAGTTATCGGTGTCTACGAAATATACTTCAGTAGCGCTAACGATGTATATTGAGGCTGGGTTAAAGCAACCTAAAAGCACCCCTGTTTTGTGCAATTTACAAATAGTGTTAATAATTGTGTGAGCAACTGCACAAAGCTCTTTTTTGGTCCATGCTGGGAAAAATTGATTGATTCCAGAGATACCACTTAATATTGAACGATTTAATTGGATGCCCTTAGATGCAGGGACTAAGATTCCTACAAATTCTCCCGATTCATTCGTGAGCAAAGCTTTTGGCCAACAAACACCTTTAATGTTTATAGTTTCTTCAACCATTCGTTTTGCTTTATTTTCATAAAGGTCGATATTAAGTGCATTTTTGGTGTATATTTTTGCAAACATACCACTTTTATCGGTTGAATATGTAATTGACGAGTGGTCGGTCATAACAGGCGTTTTGAGAGTGATTTTCTCTGATGTGTTTGTTGTAACCACTTTATGTCCACTCTGAGGTATTAGTGAGGGAATATGAGCTGCTTTTTTAATGGTAGCGAATTGTGTTGCAGGGGTAAATACCCTTGTAAGTTCGGCAGTGTTTTCCTCTTGTTCTAGCCTCAAAATGTCCTCGTTGCTATGTACTTGGGGTTTTACGTGAACAGGTGGTGCAGCATTAGGGCTGTTTGTCTCTTGGTTGGAAACAGGATTTCTTTTTGCTTCATTATTTTTCTTGAATATGTCAAAAAAACTCATAACAAACTCCTTAATTAATCATAAGTATTTTTCTCTAATTATTTTGAGAAGGTTTTGCGTGGATTCATCTAATTTGTCAATACAAAAATACTTTTTGTACATATGCTGCAGCTGATATACGGCATCTCGGTCTCCAGAATCAGCTTTCATTATATAGTACACCATTAAACATCTTCCTATGTTTTCATTGCCGGTGTATTGCCATACATCCTCAGCCTCTTCAACCCAATCACCTTTGATAAATTCAGCCTTATTGTTGTTGGCCAAATACTTATAGTACGTATGTAATCGTTCTAAATATGGGTTTTGGTAGAAGTATGTAATCCAGTCTAAAACGCCCTCTTTTGTGTTTAGGGCTGTTCTGCCACTGAATATTGGATGAAGACGCTCAGCTTTTTTGAAGTCAAAATCATCTGTTATAAACAGTTTTGCTGCGTGGTCGCCGCCAATGCTTTTGTACATCGGTGAATCGTGGAAGGTTCTGACCTCTTCATAAATATTGCTTAAGGAGCCATCTTCTCGGTGTTTTATAAGCTGGCCATCACTATTCATTTTAATACTTTTATCAACAACAAAAACAAACATTGGTGTTCGTGCAACAATTAAAGGCGTATCTTCAAACCTGCCATATGGGTTTGTTACAGGATGAAAATATGGTTTTATAATTCGCCCTGGATATATCTCTTTGTTCTTTAAGTATTCATATAATTCATGCGCCTTGTATTCGCTGCCTATATTTTTATTACCGTGGTACGCAATAAAAATATCAAATTTTTGGTTTTCTGTCATAATCTAACTCCATATTTGTTTAAGGTTATTGTATTGTAGTGTTTTCGGTACGGCACAATACTTCCTTTTTACTAATAAACTTGATTTTGATTTGAATTTCGCAAATTATTTTGAAAAACTTTCAAAAAATTCAAATATCACAAGCAAGGGGAATTTGAAATTATAATAATGTGTTTGGGTTTCAAAGTTTTCTCTATTTTGCTTGATGATAAAATTCTACTTTTTTTGCTCAGTGTTGTCAAGGTGACTCTTCGAAATGCTAAAAATTATTGTTGTGGCCGCATTAAGCTTTTTCAAAACTAAAAAAGAGTTGAAAACATATCCTAATCATTTTGTGCTGCTGACCGGACTTGATGGGCTCTGCCCATCATTCGCAAGTAAACTTGCGAACACCCGATTGTGTTCGCCTTCGGCGAGGCGGTTCAAGTCCTGTTGTATCTGTATAACAAAAAATAGAGTCACCACAAAAGTGGTAACTCTATTTTGGTGCCGCTGACCGGACTTGAACCGGTACGGTGTTGCCACCGAGGGATTTTAAGTCCCTTGCGTCTGCCTATTCCGCCACAGCGGCACATCCACTAAATTATACTCATTGATGGGGGAAATGTCAATATAATTTTATCAAAAAAATAATAAAATTCCCGACAATTTTTGCTCTTGTCGGGAATTTGTTGTTATTCAGCAATTAAATGTATTCTGTAGCTCTTTCCGTCGCCGTTTGGCTTGTGGGTAAGGTTAAGACCTGCGTTCATAAGGTATGCACCACTGTACTTTTTGCCTGTTTCCTGGTCAATGTAGATTTTATCTGCATCAAGACCCTTAAGGCGCAGCATAAAGAATTGGTTGTAGTCCTGGCGCATATAAACAACAGTAACAAGTGCCTCTTTTTTATCCTCGCTTACGTGCTCCCAAGCAACCTTAAATTGGTTTTCAAACGGTGTAATAAGCCTGTAAAGGTCGCCGTAATGTATAACGTCATAGTAACGGTGGTAAAGGGCGATTTGGGCTTTAATTTCAGCCTTTTCTTCCTCTGTTAGCTTATCAGGGTCAAGCTCGTAGCCGAATGAGCCCCAAAGTGCAACGTTCATTTTTGTTTCGTAGCTTGCTCTTCTGCTTGCAGAAACGTGTGCACCCATTGTAGAGGTAGGGTAGCACATGCTTGTACCAAACTGAATTGTAAGCCTTTCAATAGGGTCAGTGTTATCGCTTGTCCAAATCTGTGGTGAGAAATAGAGCATACCGGGGTCAAAACGGCCGCCACCACCCGAGCAGTTTTCAATAAGTAAGTCTGGGAAGTCCTTTGTAAGTCTGTCCATAATCTCGTAGGTACCCAAAACAAATCTATGGAAAACCTCGCCCTGTCTTTCATTAGGGAGCTGTGCGCAGGAAACTTCAGTTAAGTTTCTGTTGAAGTCCCATTTTACGTAATCAATATTGTTGTTTGAAAGTATATCATACATTCTTCCGTAAATATAATCACGCACTTCTTTTCGTGAGTAGTCTATAACGTACTGTGTACGGGCAATAGATTTATCTCTACCCTCTGTGTGTAAGCACCAGTCAGGGTGTGCTCTGTATATGTCAGAGTCGGGTGAAATCATTTCAGGCTCAAACCAAATACCAAATTTAAGGCCGAGTGCATTAACTCTTTCAATAAGGTGTGAGAGGCCACCCTTGAGCTTGTATTCTGCAACTACCCAGTCACCCAAAGAGCTTCTGTCGTCATCACGGTGACCAAACCAACCGTCATCCATAACAAGCATTTCAAGGCCAATATCCTTAGCGTGTCTTGCAAAGGAAACAAGCTTGTCGTCGTCAAAATTCATTCCTGTGCCTTCCCAGTTATTTATAAGAAGGGGACGCTTAGCCTTTTTCCATTTGCCTCTTATAAGGTTGTTACCGTAAAATCTGTGGAAAATTCTGCTCATTTCACCAAGACCTTGGTTTGTGTATACCATAACAGCCTCTGGAGCATAAAACTCTTGGCCCGGCTCAAGGTACCACTTAAAGCCTTCAGGGTTAATGCCCATTACAAGCCTTGTGCAGGTAAAGCCATCAACCTCAACGTCGATTGAAAAATTGCTGCTGTACACAAGGTTAAAGCCGTAGCAGTCGCCGTAATCCTCTGTGGCACCTTTAGATACAAGTGCTGTGAAAGGATTGTGGTTGTGGCTTGATGAGCCACGCTTGCTCTTTATAGACTGAATACCGTGGTGGAGTGGGTAACGGTCAACAGCACGCTCCTTAACCCATCTGCCGTAAAGGTCAATCATTTCGTAATCCATACCGGGTAAGTCGATACAAGCAGAGTGTACCGTATCAATGTAAAATGGCTTGTCTGTTTTGTTTTCAACCTTAACTCTTCTTGTAATTACACCGTAGTCGTTAAAAACTGTGTATATAAGTGTAACAAGCACGCCTGTAACCTTATCTTCGGTAAGCACTTCAAGTGTATCTGCCTCTGCATCGTTATTTACATATGTAGAAGGCATACCGGGAATAGGCTTTTTGCCACTGTAGATAGTATGGCTGACGTATCTTAAATCTGTAACCTTGTTGCCCTCTGCATTTTCAACAGCAAAAGCAGAGAGTCTGAAATCGCCTGCACCAAAGGTAGAGTATTCAAGTGGAGTAACGTCCGGTGAAAAATTAAATACCCTTGCACTTGGGCTGTCAGGGCAGAAGGATGCATAATCAGCACGCTCTCTTAACTCCTCAACGTCTGTATCGGGGATAGGTGCACCGTAGTAGTAATGTACAAGGTAGTTGCCCTCAAAAACTCTGAATATGTATGTAGAGGTTTTAGAGTCCAACTTAAATGTTTTTGTTTCTTCAATGAATTTGATTGACATATTTAAGCCTCCTCAACGATATTGTAAGCGCTTACACCTTGTATAATAAAATTGTCGTTACCGATTTGCGTATTAACAATTTCAAGCTTGAGTGCATCTGCAGTTACCGTATCAATTGAAATATTTTCTTGTAAAATAACCTTGCCTGTGTAAATAAGGGCGTATTTGCCATCTGTTTCGGCGTATATGTTAAACTGCCTTACCGTTGCAGTTTTTTCTGTAATAAAAACCGTGTTAAAGGTCTGGGGCTCGGAAAAACGGAATTCAATATAATCACCCTGTTTTCCTTGAAAAGCACCCATAGCAGCCTCAAGAGTAGTGTTTTCAACACCATTAATAAGAATTACTTCAGCTTCTTGAATAACGTCAATAATTTTCTTTGAGTCTTTTTTGCCACAGCCGAAAAGCGAGGTGGCTAAAAGGATAACGGCAAGTAAAAATGATATATTTTTAATCCTTTTCATCACCAAGCACCTTAACCTTTTTAAGCATATCGGGTATTTTTATTTGCTGTGGGCAGTGTGAAACACAAGCACCACATTGTATACAGGCTTCTGCTCTTTTTTCTTCAGGGATTCTTACGTAGCTTCTTTTAAAATCGTCTGTATCCCTTGATTTGTTGTATTCGTTATATGCGTTGAAGCAGTCGGGTATGCTTACACCTACAGGGCAGTGCTCTACACAGTATTTACAATCTGTACAGGGGATTGCAAAATTCTTTCTAAAAAGAAGGTTTGCCTCGTCTATTGCGGCCTTTTCCTTATCTGTAAGCGGCTTGTCCTCGTTGAAGGTTTTAAGGTTGTCCTCAACCTGCTCGTATGTAGACATTCCACTTAAAACTACCATGACGTTAGATAAATCATTAACAAAGCGTAGAGCGTATGAGGCATATGAATTATTATCACCTAATTTATCAAAAACGGCACGAGCCTCATCGTTTAGCTTGTGGAGTGAGCCACCTCTTACAGGCTCCATAACAATACAGGGTATATTTCTTTCCTCAAGTGCCTTGTAGTATGCTTTTGCATTGTCTGCATCCCAATCATAGTAGTTGATTTGAAGCTGCACAAAGTCCCATTTGTACTTGTCTATAAGCTGTATAAAAAACTCTAAATCTCCGTGGTATGAAAAGCCTAAATGCTTAATTCTGCCAAGCCTTTTTTGCTCTGAGAGATATTCGTAGGATTTGTACTCCTCAAAGGTAGTCATAATATCTCTATTAACAGCGTGTAAAAGGTAAAAGTCAAAATATTCAACACCACATTTTTTGAGCTGTCCTTCAAAAATCTCTTGAGGAGTAACCTTATTATCTCTCATATATGAGCCGGGGAGCTTTGTAGCAAGCATAAAGCTTTCTCTTGGATATCTGCTGAGAGCCTCCTTTGCAAAGCTTTCGGAATCTCCACCGTGGTAGAAATAAGCAGTGTCAAAATAATTAACACCGTTTTTTATAGCAAGGTCAATAAGCTCAAAGGCCTTTTCTCTGTCTATAACGTCATCATTTTCGTTCAATTTAGGTAACCTCATAAGGCCAAAGCCTAATTTTGAAACCTTTTTACCGATAGAATCAAAATAACTGTATTGCATAAAACAATCCTCCATAAGTGATAGTTTGATTATACAATACAGTTATACATTTTACAAGGAATAATTAAAAGGTAGTTTCAATAATTTTTGTTGCATTTTTTGGTGAATATCTAAAATAATCAATGTGTCCCTCGGATATAAAGTAGTGAGGCTTTTCTTTTTTGTATTCTGCAGCGAAGGAGTCGATTATTACAAGCTTAAATTTTAATTTTTCGGGTATAATGCTTTTAATGTATACGCTTGCAAAATCACCCTCCCTTACGTTGCTTGTATATTCTGCAAGGCCTGAAAGGTTAGGGGTTAATTCAATAAAAATGCCGTAGCTTTCAACACTTCGCACAATTCCGCTGACTGTTTCACCTGCTTTAAAAAGCGAAGCGTTTTCCTCCCACGTGCCTAATAGTTCCTTATGCGAAAGCAAGGCTCTGCCAAGAGGGTCAAAGCCTTTTATTACCACCTTTATATTGTCACCGTTACAAAACCTAACGTTGGGGTGGGGGATGCGAGAAACGGAAATACTGTCAATAGGTAAAAGTGCATTTATACCACAACCAATATCGCAAAAAGCACCAAAGGGCTCAAGGTGTGTAACGGTTGCATCTAAAATATCACCAGGTATACGGTTATTCAAATGGTTATCCAAATATAGTTGCTGTAGCCTTCTTCTGCTTAAATATGCAACCCTTTTACCGTTTTCAAATTTTATATCATCAATTAAAAATCTAACCGGTTTATTTACACGTGATATAATTGCAATATCTCTCGTTAAGCCTTCAGCAATACCTGTTGCACACTCCTCACGAGGTATAATACCCTCAATAAAACCGAAATCTATATGTAGATTGTGGTTGCAGTCGCAAACCTCTGCACGGGCCTCTATGGGTGCATCTTCAATAAATGCACGGTTGAATTCTTCAAAGGAGCTTAGCCTTGTAATATTTTCGTTTGTGTTAATCATAAAACCTTCCGGAAGAAATGACATCATTTTTATCACCTGTTTTCAAATATTTTTATCTTTCTCTTTAATTTTATGTAAAAGTATGGTACAATATCTCTAAATAATCTTTTTGAGGAGGAATTTTTGTGGATGTTCGTGTTGGCGACGTTTTAGAGATGAAAAAACAGCATCCTTGTGGAGCAAAGCAGTTTTACGTTCTTCGCTCGGGAATGGATTTCCGTTTACGCTGTCAGGGCTGTGGCAGAGAATTCCTCATACCTCGCTCAAAGGCAGAAAAAAGTATAAAAAAGATAATTAGGGAGAATACCGATGCTTGATAAATTAGCCCACGTAGAGGCTCGATTTGAAAAGGTTAATGAGCTTTTGTGCCTGCCTGAAACGGTGGCAGACCAAAAACTTTATGCCGATTTAATGCGAGAATTGAAAAACCTTACACCGATAGTTGAGGTTTACAGAGAGTACAAAAAAGCAATCTCCGATGGTGAGGCTGCAAAGCAGATGCTTTCCGAGCACCCCGATAAAGAGCTTAAGGAAATGCTTGAAATAGAGGTTGAGGAGTGCAAGGCAAGAGCAGAGGAGCTTGCAGAACAGCTTAAAATATTGCTTCTTCCAAGAGACCCTAACGATGATAAAAACGTTATTATAGAAATCAGAGCAGGTGCCGGTGGTGAAGAGGCAGCATTGTTTGCACACTCACTTTTCCGTATGTACTCTATGTACTCCGAGGCAAGAGGGTGGAAGCCGGAGGTGCTTTCTTTAAACGAAACAGGCCTTGGTGGTGTTAAGGAAATCAGCTTTATGATTACAGGTGAGGGTGCGTACTCTCGCTTTAAATTTGAAAGTGGCGTGCACCGTGTTCAACGAGTGCCCGAAACAGAGTCAGGTGGCAGAATACACACCTCAACAGTTACAGTTGCCGTTCTTCCCGAGGCAGAGGAGGTTGATATTGCCATTGACCCTGCAGACCTTCAAATAGATACCTTCCGTTCAAGTGGTGCAGGTGGTCAGCACGTTAATAAAACCGAGTCTGCTATTAGAATTACACACCTTCCCACAGGTACGGTTGTTGAGTGCCAGGATGAAAGAAGTCAGCACAAAAATCGTGACAGAGCGATGAAAATTCTTCGTTCACGTCTTTTAGATGCAGAGCGGGAAAAGCAAAATGCTGAAATTGCTGATGAGCGCCGTTCACAGGTGGGCACAGGCGATAGAAGTGAACGAATAAGAACCTATAATTTCCCACAGGGGCGTGTAAGTGACCACAGAATTGGCCTTACACTTTATAAAATCGAAGCAATTATGAATGGCGATTTAGATGAGCTTATAGACGCTTTGATTACAGCAGATACAGCAGAAAGATTAAAACAGGAGTAAGTTAAGTGGATACACAGCTAATTAAAATCTCTGCCGGTGACGGTAACGAGAAATATGAACAAGCAGCTCGTCTTTTACAAGACGGGCAGGTTGTGGGTATCCCTACAGAAACTGTGTACGGCCTTGCAGGTAACGCTTATTCAGAAGGTGCAATAAAAAAAATCTTCGAGGCTAAAGGCAGACCACAGGATAATCCACTTATTGTTCACATATCTCAATTTAGCGAGATTTACGATTTGGTCAGCGAGGTGCCTGAAAAAGCAAAATTATTAGCAGAAAGCTTCTGGCCCGGTCCATTGACTATAATTCTTCCTAAATCCCATAAGGTTCCCCTTTGTGTAACAGGTGGGCTTCCAACGGTTGCCGTAAGGTGCCCCAAGCACCCTGTAGCCAATAAGCTTATAAAGCTTACAGGCCTTCCTTTAGCAGCCCCGTCGGCTAATCTTTCGGGCAGACCAAGTCCGACAAAGGCAGAGCACGTTTTTAATGATTTAAACGGCCGGGTACCACTCATAATTGATGGTGGTGAGTGTGATGAGGGCGTTGAATCAACCGTTATAACGCTTGCTACACCTACGCCCAAGCTTTTAAGGCCGGGTAATATTACACTTAAACAGCTTAAAGACGTTTTAGGTGAGGTTGACGTTGATGCTGCGGTGCTTAACCCTTTAAAGGAAGGGGAAAGGGTATCCTCACCCGGTATGAAATACAAGCACTATTCACCTGATGCCAGTGTGATTGTTGTAAAGGGTAGCTACGAAGCATTTTGCCACTACGTAAACAGCGTGTGCGATGAAAACACCTATGCAATGGTTTTCAAGGGTGAAGGCAAAGGGCTTAACGTTAAGCTTATAGATTATGGTGAAAAAGAGGATTATCGATGCTTGTCACACTCTCTTTTTGATTCACTCAGGCTTTTAGATGATAAAAATGCATCACGTTGCTTTGTAAGATGTCCCGATTTAACTAACGATGATAATCTTGCGGTTTTAAACCGACTTTTAAGGGCGGCAGCCTTTAAGGTGGTAGATTTAGATAAAAAGCTTTTGCTTGGCCTTACAGGTAAAACAGGTGCAGGCAAATCTACAATTAGCAAAATTTTCGCTCAAAATGGCGCCTATGTAATAGATGGCGATGTTGTAGCACGTAAGGTGCTGGAAGTAGATGAAACCTTGCTTATGAGGTTAGATGAGGCCTTCGGTGGTGTTTTAAATGATGATGGCTCGTTAGATAGAAAAAAATTAGCTGCACGGGCCTTTAGCACACCCGAAAACACCCAAAGGCTTAATTCAATAATTCACCCTGCAATAAACGATTATATACATACCGAGGCAAAAGCAGCCTTCCAAACTCATAGTGTTGTTTTGGTAGATGCAGCTGCAATTATAGAGTCGGGCTTTGCAGATGAGTGTGATTTTCTTTTGGTTGCCCATGCACCCTTTGAGGTGAGAAAAGAGCGCATTATAGCAAGAGATGGGCTTACCGAGGAAGAGGCTCTTATTAGAATGAATGGTCAAAAGGACGATGATTTCTACCTTTCAAGGGCAGATGTTGTAATTAATAATTATCATCCGTACAATTTAACGGATGAAATTTCAAAAGCGGAAAGTATTATTTATTCAGTGGAGGAATAGCTATGAGTATTGAAGAAATGAAAAACGACCTTTTTTATACACCTAAGCACGCTGCAATTGTAGGTGGTGAGGATGTAGTAGCCCAGGCTAATGCATTTGCAGAGGGCTATAAGGTTTTTCTTAATAACGCAAAAACAGAACGTGAAGCAACTGCCGAGGTTGTAAAAATGGCAAAAGCACAGGGCTTTGTTGAGTTTGACCCGGCTGTAAGCTACAAAGCAGGCGATAAGGTTTATTACGTAAACCGTGAAAAAGCAATAATCCTTGCAGTAATAGGCAAAAAGCCTGTTGCAGAGGGCGTTAAAATTGCAGCTGCACATATCGACTCACCACGTCTTGATTTAAAACCAAATCCACTTTACGAGTCAGATGAGCTTGCATTGTTCAAAACACACTACTACGGTGGTATTAAAAAGTACCAGTGGGTTGCAATTCCACTTGCGCTTCACGGTGTTATTATTAAAGCAGACGGCACTAAGGTAGATGTAAAAATCGGTGAGGAAGAGGGTGAGCCTAAGTTTGTTATTTCCGATATTCTTCCACACTTGGGTGCAGAGCAGGGCAAGCGCACTCTTTCAGAGGGCATTAAGGGCGAGGAGCTTAACGTTATTGTTGGCTCACTTCCTTTTAAAAATGATGAGGGCAGTGAGCTTGTAAAGCTTAATGTTCTTAAGCTTCTTAATGAAAAATATGGTATTAAAGAAGCAGATTTCTTAAGCGCAGAGCTTGAGGTTGTACCTGCATTCAAGGCAGATGATATAGGCTTTGACAGAGGACTCATCGGCTCCTACGGACACGATGACAGGGTTTGTGCATATCCTGCAGCTATGGCAATTTTCTCGATTGAAAACCCAGAATATACAGCGCTTACCGTTCTTACAGATAAAGAAGAAACAGGCTCCGACGGAAACACAGGCTTGCAGTCTGCATATATGCAAAACTTTATTTCCTGCCTTGCAAAATCACAGGGTACCGAAGGCTTTGTTGTGCTTTCAAACAGTGAATGCCTTTCTGCAGACGTTAACTCTGCGTATGACCCAACCTTTAACTCTGTTTTTGAAAAGAACAATACCTCTTACCTTAACAGAGGCGTTGTTATTACAAAGTACACAGGCGCAAGGGGTAAGGGTGGCACAAGCGATGCAAGTGCCGAGTATATGGGTAAAATAAGAAAGCTTTTAGACGAAAACGACGTTGTTTGGCAGATAGGTGAGCTTGGCAAGGTGGATGCAGGCGGCGGCGGTACCGTTGCAAAGTACATTGCTAACCTTGATGTTGACGTTGTTGACCTTGGTGTGCCTGTGCTTTCAATGCACGCTCCTTACGAGGTTATATCAAAGCTTGATTTGTATATGGCGTTTAAAGCCTTTGCAAAGTTTATGGAGCAGAAATAAGGAGTATTTAAATGAGCAAAAATAAAAAAGACAGTAAGTACGTTTCTCCAACAATTTACTGGTTTTGCCGACCGTTTTTAAAATTTATTTTTTACGTGGTATTCTGGCCTAAAGTAAAGGGTAAGGAGAATATACCTAAAGAGGGTGGCGCCATTATTGCCGGTAACCACGTTTTTGTGCTTGACCCATTTTGTGTAGGCTCGGGTACAAAGCGCTGTGTTCACTTCTTAGGTAAATACGAAATTTTTAAATACAAATTTACTAATTGGCTTTTTACCAAGGCAGGCGTTATACCTGTTCACCGTCAACGTAAGGACCGCGCCGCACTTGAATCAGCTGAGGATTACTTAAAAGCAGGTGCTCTCGTAGCGCTTTACCCTGAGGCAACAATTATTAAGCCTGAGGGTGTACGTATTCTCCCATTTAAAATGGGTGCAATTAAAATGGCTTACGATACAGGCTGCCCAATTGTGCCTTTTACAATCAATGGCAGATATATTCCGATTTTCGGTAAAATTTCCATTACCTTCCATGAGCCTTTTTATGTAGAAAGTGATGACTTAGAGGCAGAGCGTGAAAAGCTGGTGCAAAAGGTTTGTGCAGGCCTTAATCCACCACTCCAAGAGGGAGAAAGATTATATACAAAGGAATAAAAGGTTATGAAAAAAACTATAGCGTTATTACTTTTGATTGTTGTTCTTTTCAGTGGCTGTGGCGCTCCTGCAGCCCAGGAGGATTACGGTAGCTTTACTACAGCTAAAACATCCTGCTATGATGAGGTGTACTATGCACAAACAACCCGCTTTAAAAATGATGAGGGTGTGCTTGTAACCGTTGTAGATATTTGTTCGGCAGAAAATGGTGCTATTAAGTATTCGATTATAACAGATACATCAAGTGAGTTTTGGGGCTTTTGTTGGGAGAAGGATTCTTATAATATCTGGATTCAAACCTCAAAAGGCTTATTGTGCTATAAAAAGGCTGAATTTGAGTGGGTTCTTGATGAAACAGCCCAAAAGCCTGAATATATTATAGAAAAATCAAAATAATTTAAAGAGCTTTTTATTAAAGTTTTGCTTGTTTGGATTAAAAATTTGTTTTGTAAGGAAAGTGTTGTTTTGTGAAAAAAGTGCTTGTTGCCATAGCATTGCTGCTTGTAGTGTGCCTTTGTGGTTGCAATGTAAATTTCAATAAAGAAAAAGATACCTTTACTACAACAGCACAGCAAGACCAAACAATACCATTTTCTCAGCAATCACAGCTAAGCGCTACTTTAACAACACAACAGCAGACTACACAGGGTGAAGTCACAGAGCCGTCAGCTACCGAGGAAACAAATGCCACAGAGCCTTCAACAAAAGAGGCTACGCTTGAAAACAGCGAGCTACTTCCGTTGCCGAAGGATAATATTCCTCTGTCTTTTTCAAGTGGTTACGGCTCTTGGAAAACAACCTTAACCCTAAACCGAGACGGAACCTTTTCTGGAAGGTATTTCGATTCCAATTCAAGCAGTACAGGGGAAAAGTATCCCAACGGCAGTATCTACGTCTGTGATTTTGAAGGCAAGTTTGAACGTATCGAAAAGTTAAACGATTATTCTTACAGAATGGTTTTAACACAGCTGAAGGCCGAGAGGACTGAAGGAGAAGAGTGGATAAATAATAAAACTCGCTACATAGCAAGTGAGCCCTATGGGTTAAACGTTCCTCCAAATCATCAAGGTGAAAAGGAGTTTGTACTTTACCTTCCCGAGGCTCCTGTTGATGAATTGTTAGATGCATTTTTGTCTTGGCGACCTGCCGAAGCTGTTAAAAATAATGAAAATGATGAAAATTCAACGCTTTCCTGTTACGGCTTGTTGAACGTTTCTAAGGATTATGGCTTTTTCTACGTAGAGCCACAAGAAAAAACACAGGCAGAAACCAATACCGAAGTTGATACGAATAAAAAATCTCCCAAACACGATAAAACAAAGGCTTGATTAATTCAGTCAAGCCTTTTAACTTAGTTGAACGAAATATTAAGAGAGGTATGTGTATGGTTTTGTTAGATGAGTGTTATAAACGGGTATGGGATAAGGTGTACGATACTCTGCATTTTATTCCGACTACTGACAATACTGTTGTTCCTTTTAAAATTTCGGCTCCGTACACAGTTTTTGGCATTAGTTGTACATACGAATGTGAGCTTAAGGAATTTCAACGTTTAATAACGGGAGCCTTTATTAATTGCACAGCTCCCGGTGAACTGCTATATGCATTAGATTGGCAACACGCTGCATTTTTATTTGATCCCAGAAAACCGGAACAAATGGAATCAATATATGTTGATGATTCAAAATACCCGGATGGTGGATATTATGCTTATTTTCCCGATTTTTACCCGGATGGAGACTATTATTTTTTTATAGATGAACAGTTTCGTTTTGGATATCTGTCGCATCCTTGGAGAGAAGAGGTCTGGGTTTTCGGGGGATGCCTAATTACTGAATTTGAGAGTATCTATAAACAATTGGGTTGGGTTAAAAAAGAGGAAATATGAAAGCTAATCGGTCAAGCCTTTTTCGTTAAAATAAAGTCGTTATCCAATAAATAACCCCGTAGATCACACTCGCCACCGTGCCGTACACGATCACCGGTCCTGCAATGGTGAACATCTTTGCTCCAACTCCCAAGACAAAGCCCTCTGCTGCTGTCAATATAGGACACAGTCATTTGCAAAAATATTTACATTAAACAGGTAGTGTGGTATAATGAAATAAAGTGAGGTGTGGTAAATGAAAGCAAAAGTAATTTTATCTGCCATTACAGGCTTCTTTTTTGGCTTAATCGGTTATTTTGTTTTGCTTTTATTAGATATCGACCAACCGTTTCAGCTTGCCGTATTTAGTGGTTTGCTCTTTGCACTTCTTCTGTTTCCTTTTTTAGTTGTTTACGAAAAGATTATGGAAAAGCGGTACGCAAAGTTTGAAAAAGAAATTACCTCACCGGTTTTCTATAAGACAAACGGCAACTTCAATTTAGGCAATGGCAAAGTCAAAAACGGAAATATCTATTTTTGCGAGGCAGGAATAGTCTGCGTATGTTTGGAAGAAAAGCCCTATACATTAGATGAAATACTGCTGCAGAACATTGACCATTACACCTACACCTTCACGCAGTTAAACATTTTCACAAACGATGATCGTTTATTTGTAATCACGGTTCCCAAAGCGGATGAAATAATTGATATTTTAATGAGAAAAGGTTGGATACGTCCTACATAAAAATGAGCAGCCATATTCGGCTGCTCATTTTAGTATCTGACATATCCAATAAATCAATCCATAAATAGCACTCGCAAGTGTGCCGTATACAATTACGGGTCCTGCAAGGTTAAATATTTTGGCGCCTACGCCTAATACAAACCCCTCTGCTGCTGTCAATATAGGACACACCGTTTTGTAAAAATATTTACATTAAATCGGCGGTGTGGTATAATGAAATAAAGCGAGGTGTTTTTATGAGCAAAAAAGGAATAGAAGCTGAGGCAAAAAAGCTCGAAGAATATTATGCGCAGTTCCCAGATTGGTACTGGAAATATGGACTTCACGACGCTGTTATTCTCTCTGTTTCTGAATTACAATTAGCACCTGATTGGAAAGAAAAGCATCCCAAAAGAAATTGCTTGGAAATTCTGCTGGATAGCAAAAACGCCTTATGCGAAACAAATATAAAAAGAATCTCATTATATAACTATCGTATCACAGATATGAAAATGAATGCTACAGAGCCTATTACACTTGAAACATTTCAAGATGTATATTGGTTGGGAGATAGCATTGAACAGTTGAATGATGGTCTGTATTTATTAGGCATTGAGTGCACCGATTGTCGCAGCAATCTTATAAGTATTACTGTAAAATTCGAAGCAGTAGAAATTGAAAGAAAATAAAGCGAAAGGTAGGCGGTTATCACCGCCTACCTATTTACATTATGGTAGTTATCCAATAAATAACCCCATAAATAGCGCTCGCAAGTGTGCCGTATACAATTACGGGTCCTGCAAGGTTAAATATTTTGGCGCCTACGCCTAATATAAACCCCTCTGCTGCTGTCAATATAGGACACAGTCATTTGCAAAAATATTTACATTAAATCAGCGGTGTGGTATGATGAAATAAAGTGAGGTGGGATTTATGAAAAAGATTCTCTGTATATTTTGTGTTTTGACGATGCTTTTTTGTTTTTGCTCTTGCAAAGATGACAACGCTCATCAAGCAAATGAATATGAAACAATGAAGACCTCTATCACAAAAGATTCCGTCAAAGAGTTTATGTCCTTGATGGAAAAATTTGAGCCCAGCGGACTAATAAGCGGTTATGAAATTAATGAAAAAAACTGCTATAATGTTACACCGTCTGAGGTTGCTGCGGAAACTGATATGAAAATTTTTAAGTTTTCGGATTCTTGCGCTTCTTTTGTAATGTTAGACAACGAAATTTATCCCCTTTGCGAATGGTTTGGTGGATATGGTTTTGTAAATGCCGTTCCCTGTGATTTTGACAACGATGGCAACAAGGATTTACTGGTGGCGTCTTCTTGGGGTTCAGGAATGCATCGTTCTATAATTTCTGTGTTCAATTCCGTTTCTAAGGAATCTACGATTCTCTATGACACCTCAACCACCGACACGCCAAACACAGACTTGATCGTTGCACAGTCAACTGCCAATATTTTTACTGATGATCCCGATATTGACGAAAAACTATTCTACTCTGTATTGTCTGTAAAAATCAATGTTGAAAATAATAATTTTGCAAACCTTGCTTATGTTGTTACCGGTGTTGCGGGATATATTGAGTGCGAAGATAATACACCCCAATTTATACCATACCAAAAATAGATTAAAAGGCTTGACCGAGTGGTCAAGCCTTTTTCGTTAGAATAAGGTAGTTATCCAATAAATCAACCCATAAATAGCGCTCGCAAGTGTGCCGTATACAATTACAGGCCCTGCAAGGTTAAATATTTTGGCGCCTACGCCTAATACAAACCCCTCTGCTTTAAATTCAATAGCGGGCGAAACCATTGAATTTGCAAAGCCTGTAATGGGTACTGCCGTACCTGCACCTGCGTGTTTACCTATTTTATCAAATATTCCTGAGCCTGTAAGTATTGCTGTTATTACAATCAAGGTGCCTGAAACTGCAAGCTTTACCTCATCCTCATTTAGTGTGGTTGTGCTGTACAGCGCTTTTAATAATTCACCAAAGCAGCAAACTCCACCACCAAAAATAAATGCCTTTGAGCAATCCTTTAGTATAGGCGATTTAGGTGTTGCTTGGTGTACTAATTCTTTATATTGATTTTTATCCAAAGCTATCCCTCGTAAAAGTTGAATTTTTAATATTATTTTTCACTTATAAGCCAAATATACATTGATTATTTTTAAAAAATACTGTATAATTAATGTAGTTCCTGACACAAAGGAGTTTTTCCTGACTGAAAGGTACGGCTATACGTAACTTATTTGTATCACTATAAGTGTTTTTTGCCGCACCTTTTATAGGTGCGTTTTTTTATTGGAGGCGATTGCGTGAGTTCAAGAGTTGGCGTTATAAGCATAATTGTTGAGAGTGGCGATTCTGTTGAAAAGCTTAATTCCATTCTTCATACGTACGGTGAGTATATTATCGGTAGAATGGGTATTCCCTACAGAGAAAAGGGTATTAGCATTATAAGCATCGCTATAGATGCCCCACAGGACGTTATTTCAACCATAAGTGGTAAAATAGGTAATCTTAAGGGCATCAGCGCAAAAACCGTGCTTTCCAATGTTAAAAGCGATGAATAAACAGCTTTTGGAATTAATAAATAAGCTTTGCTCTACACATTCATTAAGTGTAGAAGAATATGAGGAGCTGCTTCATAACAGAACACCCGAGGCACAAGCTTACCTTGCCCAAAAGGCTTTAGAGCTGAGGCGTCAGGTTTACGGAAATTCAGTTTATATTAGAGGGCTTGTAGAAATAAGCAACGTTTGTAAAAACAATTGCCTGTACTGTGGAATAAGGGCACAAAACACTAATTGTGAGCGCTACAGGTTAAGTCCCCAACAGATTTTTGAATGCTGTGAGCAGGGCTATAAAATCGGCTTTCGTACCTTTGTTTTGCAGGGTGGTGAGGATGGCTTTTTTACAGATGAAATTCTTTGTGAATTAATTAAAAAAATTAAAAGCCGTTTCCCCGATTGTGCAATTACACTTTCCTTAGGTGAGCGCTCGAAACAAAGCTACCAAGCACTTTTTGAAGCAGGAGCAGATAGATACTTATTGCGTCACGAGGCTGTAAATGAGGAGCTTTATTCTAAGCTTCATCCAACTAACCTGAGCATTAAAAACAGGCTTCAATGCCTTAATAACTTAAAAGAAATCGGCTATCAGGTGGGCTGTGGATTTATGGTAGGCGCTCCTTATCAAACGATGCGCCACATTGCAGAGGATTTAAAATTTATAGAAGAATTTAAACCACATATGTGTGGCATAGGCCCGTTTGTACCTCACAAAAACACAATTTTTAAAGCAGAAAGCACAGGTAGTGTAGAGCTAACCTGCTACCTGCTCTCAATAATTCGTATAATGCATCCCAATATACTTTTACCTGCAACAACAGCATTAGGCACAGTGCAGGAGGGTGGCAGAGAAAAAGGCATTTTAGCAGGCGCAAATGTTATAATGCCTAACCTTTCACCGGTAACGGTAAGAGATAAATATGAGCTGTACAACAACAAGCTCCACACAGGGGCAGAAAGTGCAGAAAATATAGAAATTTTAAATAACAGGCTTCGTGAAATCGGCTTTGAAATAGAGATAACACGAGGCGACGTAAAAGGAGAATAATTATGGCAGTTTATAATCCAAAATCATTAAAGGCAGAAGAATTTATTAACGATGGCGAAATTCTTGATACAATCCAGTATGCCGAGGCAAACAAGAATAACTATGAGCTTATAGAAGAAATTTTACAAAAGGCACAGCCTAAAAAGGTAGGCAACGGTTATCAGTGCACAGGCCTTACACACCGTGATGCAGCTGTGCTCCTTGCTTGCGATGACCCGAAAATTATTGAAAAATTATATGCCCTTGCAAACGATATTAAGCAAAAATTCTATGGTAACAGAATTGTTATGTTTGCACCCTTGTACCTCTCTAATTACTGTGTAAACGGCTGTGTTTATTGTCCGTATCATATGAAAAATAAGCATATTGTCAGAAAAAAGCTTACTCAGGAGGAGGTAAGGGCAGAGGTTATTGCTTTGCAGGATATGGGACATAAGCGCCTTGCTATTGAAGCGGGTGAGGACCCTAAAAACAACCCAATCGAGTATATTCTTGAGTGTATTAAAACAATTTACAGTGTTAATCACAAAAACGGTGCAATTCGCCGTGTAAACGTAAATATTGCTGCAACTACTGTAGAAAATTACCGTAAGCTTAAAGAGGCAGGCATAGGTACGTATATCCTTTTCCAGGAAACATACCATAAAGAGAGCTACTTAGAGCTTCACCCAACAGGACCAAAGCACGATTATGACTACCACACCGAGGCTATGGACAGAGCTATGGAGGGTGGTATTGATGACGTTGGCTTAGGTGTACTTTTCGGCTTGGAAAAGTATATGTATGAGTTTGTAGGCCTTCTTATGCATGCCGAGCACCTTGAGGCTGTACACGGCGTTGGCCCACACACCATAAGTGTACCTCGTATTAAAAGAGCCGATGATATTGACCCAACAGTATTCGATAACGGCTTAAGTGACGATATGTTCAAAAAGATTATTGCTTGTATTCGTATTGCTGTTCCTTATACAGGTATGATTATTTCTACCCGTGAAAGCGAAAAGGTTAGGGGCGAGGTGCTCCACATGGGCATTTCACAAATAAGTGGTGCATCACGTACGTCTGTTGGTGGCTATACTGAAGAAGAAAGGCCACACGATTCCGAGCAGTTCGACGTTTCCGACCAGCGTACACTTGATGAGGTTGTGCGTTGGCTTATGGAAAACGGCCATATTCCTTCATTCTGTACAGCCTGTTATCGTGAGGGCAGAACAGGTGATAGATTTATGAGCCTTTGCAAAAACGGTCAGATTCTTAACTGCTGTCATCCGAATGCACTTATGACTCTTACTGAGTTTTTAGTTGACTACGCATCTGAAGAAACAAAGCAGGTAGGCTACAGGCTTATTGATGCAGAGCTTGAAAAAATTCCAACTGAAAAGGTAAAAGCAATTGCAAAGCAAAATATTGAGGATATTAAGAATTCAAATCGCAGAGATTTCAGATTTTAATTATTGCAGGAGGAGCTTATGAGCTTAAATTCTACCGTTTCAGCCGAAAGGGTGCATATTGGCTTTTTCGGTTTGCGCAATGCAGGTAAATCAAGCGTTGTAAATGCAGTTGTAGGGCAAAGCCTTGCCGTTGTTTCTGATGTAAAAGGCACAACCACCGACCCTGTAAAAAAAGCAATGGAGCTTTTACCTATAGGTCCTGTTGTTATTATTGATACCCCCGGTGTTGACGATGAGGGTGCGCTTGGTGAAAAGCGTGTTGAAAAAACATTGGAAATTCTTGCAAAAACAGACGTTGCTGTACTTGTTGTAGATTCAGTAATAGGTAAACAGCCTAAGGATGAGGAAATGATTTCTCATTTTGAGAATAGAAAAGTTCCGTATATTGTTGTTTACAATAAAGTTGATTTGCTCAGCACCCAACCACTATTGAAGCAAAATGAGATTTTTGTCAGCACAACCCAAGGTATAGGCATAAACGAGCTTAAAGAAAAAATCGGTTCATTAGCAAAGCTAAATGCTCAAACAAAGGTTATTGTTTCCGACTTGATTAATAAAGGGGATATTGTTGTTTTGTGTATCCCTATAGATGAGTCTGCGCCTAAGGGTAGGCTTATACTGCCACAGCAAATGACCATAAGAGATATACTCGATAAGGGTGCAGTTTCTGTCTGCTGCCAGCCTGAGGAGCTTGCTGCTACGCTTGATTCTCTTAAAGGTAAGGCTTCACTCGTTATAACAGATTCTCAAATATTCGGCAAGGTATCAAAAATAGTGCCCCAAAATATTTTGCTCACCTCATTTTCTATCTTAATGGCAAGGTATAAGGGTGAGCTTAGTGCCCTTGTTGAAGGTGCAAATGCCCTTAAGCTCTTGAAAAATGGCGATAAGGTGCTCATAAGTGAAGGTTGTACACACCACCGTCAGTGTAACGATATAGGCACAGTAAAAATACCTGGATGGATTCGTGAATATACAGGTGTTGAACCTGTTTTTGAGTTTACCTCGGGTGGCGAATTTCCAAAGGATTTAAGTAAATATTCCCTTGTTGTGCATTGTGGTGGCTGTATGCTTAATGAAAAGGAAATGAAGCATAGGTTAGAAATAGCATCACAGCAGGGCGTGCCTGTTGTTAACTACGGTATTGCCATTGCTCAAATGAACGGAATTATGCAAAGAAGCCTTGAAATATTTAATAATTACTAAATTAACAAACAACAAGTGGGTAGAGCAAATAACTCTGCCCACTTTTGCGAAAAAATTAAATTTACGGACTTTATAACAATACTTTAACAATTTCCTTGTTGCTTTTGTACATTGTTAATTTTAATTTGCTGTGATAAAATTAATGTGTAAACAAACATAAAGCTTGGAAATCGTTTGATTATTAAAGTGAGGTCTTTTTTTATGAAACGGTTAATTTCCGTTGTGTTAGCAGTTGTTTTATTAGCGAGTGTATTTTGCCTGAACACAAGCGCCGCCCAAAGCCTTGTTTTAGGCGATATAAACAGCGATGGTGTTGTAAGCACCTATGATGTTCAAAGGGTGCTTTCAAAAATATCGGGTAAAGCCTTGCCTGCCGAAACTGCCGTGCTTGCCGACTACGATTTTAACGGCAGCGTAAATAATACAGATGCTTATTCTGTTTTAAAATGTGCAGCAGGTATTATTTTGCCACAGGTGTTGGAGTTTGAGAGTTGGCTGACAGAAAAAGCACCAACCTGCAAGGAGAGCGGTTTAGAAACCTCTTTATGCAAGGCAAAGAATATAAAAAGAACAAGAACACTTCCAAAGCTTGAGCATAGCTTTGTAAATGGCGTTTGTAGCGGCTGTGGCTTGGCAGAGGATGCAACAGGCAGAATAACCGTAAACTCAAAATCCGTGAAGTTTGGCGATAGTATTGCTAAATTAACAGCAACCTTCGGCGCCCCTACAGAAATACTTACTGATAAAATTCCAAGCGGTACAGTAAAATATTATGTTTATGCAGGTGATTATAAGAATCTTGCCATCTTCACTTGCTCAGATAAAAATGGTGTGGAGGGTATTTATACTACCTCCAGAGGTGTTAAAATTACCCTTACTGAGGTAATCAGCTTTAACAATATATCGGAAGCTAATAGTATGGATGGTGTTGAATTCCAAGCTTACAAGGAGGCCTTCAACAAAAATTATCCGTATGCCTTGTATGCAACAACACAGAGCGAAACAAAAATGATGTATTTAGATTCCAACCTCGCAACACAGGAAAAGCTTATATTCCACGCTTTGAATGCAACAAGGGCTATAAATGGTAAAAATCCTCTTGTTTATGATACAGAGTTTGCAAAGGTGGCTTTATACCACAGTAAGGATATGGCAGATAACAACTATTTTGACCATACCTCACCAAATGGTGAAGAGTTTACCGATAGATTGGAAAAATTTGGTTTTTCACCGTATGGTGCAGGCGAAAATATAGCTTTGGCAAACGTAGTGAATGGGTACTATTTCAACGATTTGTGGTATAATTCAGAGGGGCATAGGGAAAATATGCTCTATGACGAATTTACCAATATCGGTATCGGTGTTGTGGGGGTAAAACACTCCGAGTATGGTGTGCCTATGTTCTATGCAACACAAAATTTCAGATGGGATTATGACTTTTGAGTTTGCCTTCCCGTATGGTCAATTTCATAATTATCCCAATAAATAAGCTCACTGACGGTTACGAATTCGTAGCCGTCTTTTTTTAGCTTTTCTAAAATTCTGTCAAGTGCATCGGGGGTGTTTTCAACACCATTGTGAAAAAGTAAAATTGAGCCATTCTGCACTTTGTTTGTAACTCGTGAATACATTTCCTCAACGGATAGCTTTTTCCAGTCGAGTGAGTCAACGTCCCATTGAATCATTTTCATTTCTAAGCCTTCGCAAACAGCAATACTCTTGTTGTCATACGCACCACTTGGCGCCCTGCAAAGTAAAGGCTTTTTGCCGATAATCTCTGTAATTTTTTTGTTACAGTCTTCAATTTCTTGCTTGATTTCTTGTGAACTCGCTTTGCTGAAATCTGCGTGTGTGTCGGAGTGGTTTGCTATTTCGTGGCCATTCTCATAAAAGGCTTTTACGGCATCTTTGTTGCTTTCAATCCAGTCCCCAACACAAAAAACAGTAGCCTTGGCGTTGTGCTTTTCAAGTATGTGTATTAATTCCTGTGTATCCTCAGCACTCCAGGCGGCATCAAAGGTTATGGCAATTTTCTTTTCAGTTGTTTCTACGCAGTATATGGGCAAGAGCTTTTCTGTTTGTACGTTAACGCTTGCCTGTGTAACGCCTAATGCACCACCAAAGGATATCACCAAGGTGGCTATAAATAAAACCATACTCACGTTTATTTTAAGTGTTTTGTAAAACAAAAAAATCACCTCAAGGAAGTGTATTCCTTAAGGTGATTTTTAATGCTTAATATTCTCCGCTTAGTACAGCCTCTGCGCACCTTATACCGTCTACTGCGGCGGAAACAATTCCACCTGCGTAGCCTGCGCCCTCGCCACAGGGGTAAAGACCTCTGAGCCTTGTGGCCTGGAAAAACTCATCTCGCATAATTCTTATAGGCGATGAGCTTCTTGATTCGGGTGCTGTAAGCACAGCGTCGTATAAATTAAAGCCGTTAAGCTTTTTGTCAAACTCATAAATTGCAGTTGCAATAGTATCTGTAACCTTTTTAGGTAAAACCTTGCGTATATCCGTTGGGGTAACACCTGTAGGGCAGCTTGGGTTAACGTAACCCAGCTTTGTAGATGCTTGACCTTTAAGGAAATCGCCCAAAAGCTGTGCAGGTGCCGTGTAATCACCACCACCAAGCTTAAACGCCTTTTGCTCAATATCTCTTTGCAAATACATTCCTGCAAGTGGGTGGTCAGTGTCAAAGGGTGGCTCAATACCTACAAGCAAAGCGCAGTTTGCGTTCTCTTTATCTCGTGCATATTCACTCATTCCGTTAACAACCATACCACCGTCCTCTGAAGAGGCGGCAACAACCGTACCACCCGGGCACATACAAAAGGTGTAAAGACCTCTGCCGTGTGGTGGATGGCAGGCAAGCTTGTAGTCTGCTGCCGGTAAAAGAGGTGAATTCCACATATCACCATACTGTGCTTTGTTAATGTACTCCTGCGGATGCTCAATTCTTGTACCTACTGAGAAAGGCTTTTGTGTAATTTCAAGCCCTTTTTTGTGTACTAATTCAAAGGTATCTCTTGCAGAGTGGCCAATGGCAAGTATAAGTGCATCTGTTTCAATATCCGTTGTAGTTCCGTCTGCATTTTCGTAGGTAATGCCTTGTACAAAGCCGTTTGCAGTAATAATATCAACAAGCTTTGTGTTGAATTTAACCTCACCACCAAGCTCAATTACCTTTTCTCTTAAATTTTTAACAACTATTTTCAACTTGTCTGTACCAATGTGTGGTGTGGCAGAGTAAAGTATTTCACCCGGTGCACCAAATTCAGCAAAGCGTAAAAAAACCTCTCTGCAACGAGGGTCCTTAATGCCCGTTGTAAGCTTGCCGTCAGAAAAAGTACCTGCACCACCCTCACCAAATTGAACGTTTGAGCTGGTGTTTAGCTTTCTTTGAGTCCAGAAAATATCTACGTCCTTCGTTCTTTCATCAACATCTGCACCACGTTCAAGCACAATAGGTCTGAGCCCTGCTTTTGCAAGGGTAAGCGCAGCAAACATACCTGCAGGACCGAAGCCAACAACTACAGGTCGCAGGTCAAAGTTTCTTTTTACCTCGGGCTGCTGGTAAACGTATTTTTGTGTTTTAAAGGCCTTGTTAGGGGCAAATGGGGCAAGTATACTGTCCTCGTTTAAATCTGTTTCGATTTCAACAGAGTAAACAAGTACAATATTATCCTTTTTTCTTGAGTCTATAGAGCGCCTGGCAAGTGAAAAGCCTTTTATATCCTCAGGTTTAATTTTTAGAACCCTTGCCGCAGCCATCATAACCTCATGCTCTGTTGCTCCCAAGGGCATTTTTAATTCGTTTAATCTTATCATAGCTTATCCCTTTAAAAATTCTGCTGCACCGTTGCCTGCAATTCTGCCTGTTGTCCAGGCAAGGTGCAGGTTGTAGCCACCACAATCGCCGTGTATATCTAATATTTCACCGCATATAAAAAGACCCGGGTGAAGCTTGGACATCATGGTTTTAACGTCTATTTGCTCTGTTTTTATACCACCACAGGTGATTTGTGCGCTGTTAAAATCCTTTGTGCCCGTAATGCTTATTTCGAAGCATTTTAATATGTCAATAATTTGCTCAATGCTTCTTTGTGTAAGAGCACCAATTATAGTTTCTGCTTTGATGTTAAGCATTTTCATAATAGCGTAGCCAAGCTTAATATTAACAATACCTGAAAGCACAAGCTCTGTTTTAGCATCGGGCGAAGAAGTCTTCACTTCTCTAAAATGCTCCTTCAATTCACTTTCTGAAAGCTCATTGCATAAATCTAACTTAAGGCAAAGCGCTTTGTTGCTTTTGCATAGGTGTGAAAGGTTCATTACAGGGATACCCGAAATAGCATTTTCAGTAAATTGTACCTCGCCAAGCTCCTCACCGAGAAGCCTATCGCCTGAGTAAAGCATGGCCTTTGCTTCGGCTCGTACACCCTTTAAGGAATTAATAAATTTTTCTTTCGTTGTAAGTCCGCACAGGGCAGGGTAAAGCGCTGTTGCCTCATAGCCCATATCCTTTAAAAGCTTTAGACAGGAGCCATCTGAACCATGTACAGGGGTAGCTTTTCCACCACCTGCGATTATAACTGCATCGAAGTATTCACCGTTGATTTTAAAGCCTTTGCCGTTTGTTTTTATGCTTAAAACAGATACCTCGGTTGCAATTTTTATATCAAGCGAAAGAGCTTTGCTTATAAGCGTATCTCGTATTGTGGCGCTTTGCTGTGAGCGAGGGTAAATGCGACCGTCCTCGTGGTAGGCGAGTACGCCTAAATTTCGAAAATAATTTTCTGTATCTGCGTGTGGGCTTGTAAGCACACCTCGTAAAAATTCATTATCTCCGTAAAAGTGCTTGGGGGAAAGGTCCTCGTTTGCAAAGTTGCACCTTCCGTTGCCTGTTACAAGGAGCTTTTTGCCCGGCTTTTGCAAGCGCTCAAAAATAGTGATTTCAGCTTTTGGGTATTCAATTTTTGCTTCAATTGCGCTAACAAGACCCGATGCGCCTGCACCGATTACAGCAAGCTTTTTTGCCACAAAAACAACTCCTTTTTTAGAATTTACCGAAACATTATACATTATTTTTGAATATTATACAATACATAAAGCACATATAATTTTTTATGTTGTAAATTTGTGTTTACAAAACATAAATGTTTTGGTATAATGCTTTGGAATATTATTTGGATATGGAGTTTTTTATGAAGAAATCTTATCTTGAAATGTCAGCTGTAGAGCTGCAAGCAGAATTTGAACTTGTAAAAAAGGAATACGATAGCCTTAAGGCGATGGGCTTGAATATTGATATGTCAAGAGGTAAGCCCGGTGCAGACCAGTTGGATATTTCTGACGGAATGCTCAGCGCACTCGATGGCTGTGACTTTAAATGTGAAAATGGCCTTGATGTTAGAAACTACGGTGTTCTTGACGGCATCCCTGAGGCAAAAAAGCTTTTTGCAGATCTTTTGGAGGTTAAGCCTGAAAATATCATTGTTGGTGGTAACTCAAGCCTTTCTATGATGTTCGATTACGTTTCACAATGTATGTACCAGGGTGCAGGCTTTGAGCCTTGGTCAAAGCAGGGTACTGTTAAATTCCTTTGCCCTGTTCCGGGTTACGACAGGCACTTTGCAATCTGTCAGTTTTTCGGCATCGAAATGATTAATATTCCTATGACGGCAGAGGGCCCCGATATGGATGCTATTGAAGCGGCTGTTAAGGATAGCTCTGTTAAGGGTATGTTCTGTGTGCCTAAATACTCGAACCCACAGGGTATCACGTTCTCTGCAGAAACCGTTAAGAGAATTGCAAACCTTAACGTAAGCACAGATTTCAGAATTATTTGGGATAACGCTTATTGTGTGCATGATTTAACAGACACTACAGATGAGCTTCTTAACATTTTTGATGTGCTCCCTGAAAGAAATAAAAATATGGTTATCGAGGTTGCATCAACCTCTAAAATTTCATATCCCGGTGCAGGTGTTGCTTGCCTTGCAGCATCTGTTGAAAATATTAAAGAAATACTCAAAAGACTTACAATTCAATCAATCAGCTACGATAAGGTTAATATGCTTCGCCACGTTAAATTCTTTAAGAATTTAGATGGCATCAAGAATCATATGAAGCTCCACGCAGCTATATTAAAGCCTAAGTTTGATGCAGTTATTGATACACTTAATTCCGACCTTCAGGGCCTTGGTATTGCTGAATGGAATGAGCCTAACGGTGGTTATTTTATCAGCCTTGACGTTGTTGCAGGCAGTGCATCAAGGGTGGGTGTGCTTTGCAAGGAGGCAGGCGTAACGCTTACAAACGTTGGCGCAACCTTCCCATATGGTAAAGACCCTACAGACAGCAATATTCGTATAGCACCAACTTTCCCGACACCTGCCGTGCTTTCACAGGCAGTTAAGGTGCTTACAACCTCTGTAAGACTTGCTTGTCTTGAAAATCTTATGAAATAAGGTGATGCTATGATTAGAATTGGTCATGGTTACGACGTTCACGCCTTTGCAGATAATCGCAAATGTATAATCGGTGGTGTAGATATCCCTTGTGAAAGAGGCTTGCTTGGCCATTCCGATGCAGACGTGCTTTTACACGCTATTTCCGATAGTCTTTTAGGTGCTGCGGCGTTAGGTGATATCGGTAAGCATTTCCCCGATACAGACCCTGCCTTTAAAGGGGCCGACAGCATTGTGCTTTTGCAAAGAGTGGTTGAGCTTATACACTCAAAGGGCTACAAGGTAGTTAATATTGACGCTACAGTTATAGCACAAGCGCCTAAAATGGCACCACATATTCCTCAAATGAGGGAGAATATTGCCAATGCGCTTTGTGTTGAGGTTGATTGTGTAAACGTTAAGGCAACAACCGAGGAAAAGCTTGGCTTTACAGGCAGAAAAGAGGGTATTTCAGCCCACTGTGTTTGCCTTATAGAAAAGTAAACAAAATTTCACCCTTGCATATTATGTAGAAGGCTATGCCTATACAAATATGGAAGGGTCTTTTTATGAGCAAAAAAGGTATAAAGGTAGGCTCCGTAACGTACGCAATGAAGGGGAGAAACCTGCTACAAAAAAACGGCTATAAGGCTTATTTGACCCGTAACCCTAATCCTGCAGAGGATGAGGGCTGCGGGTATGTCATTTATGTAAGTGATTTAGATAAAAGGTGCTTTGAGATATTAAAAAAGAATAATATTCAGGTGAAGGGTACAGTGGAAATGGGGGACTTTTTGTGATTTATCTTGATAACGCCGCAACAAGCTTTCATAAGCCTGAGCAGGTGTATTTTGCCGTAGAAAATGCAATGCGTAATTTTAGCGCTAACCCGGGTAGAGGTGGACATAATTTATCTATGAGCGCAGCCGAGCAGGTGTTTGCGGCACGAGAGAGCATAAATGAATTTTTTAACGGCTACGGCAGTGAGCTTGTAAGCTTTACGCAAAACTGCACACAGGCTTTGAATATGGCTATACAGGGCACTGTCAAAAAAGGTGACCATATAGTTATTTCCTGCTTTGAGCATAATTCTGTTGCAAGGCCTGTGTATAAACTTGTGCAGGAGGGTATCGCAGAAATTTCTGTTTTTAACGTGTATGAGGATGAAGAAAAAACTCTTGAAAGCTTTAATAAAGCGTTTAAGAAAAACACGAGGCTATGTATAGTGACTGCTGTATCTAATGCCTTTGGCAGAATATTGCCTATTGAAAAATTGTCATCAATCGCTCACAGCAAGGGTGCGCTCTTTTTTGTTGATGGTGCTCAGGGTGCAGGTGTTATTCCCATTGATATGAAAAAACAGGGTATAGATTGCCTGTGTATCCCCGGGCACAAGGGGCTGTTAGGGCCAATGGGTACAGGTGCCATTTTGCACAAAAAACTGGATTTCACTCCAATTTTATCAGGTGGCACAGGTACAGCCTCCTTCGATTTAGTTCAACCCAAAGCTTACCCCGAACGGCTTGAAAGCGGAACCTTGAACGTGCCGGGTATTTGTGGCTTGAGAGCAGGCGTTGAATACGTAAAAGCCCTTGGACTCGATTATATTTCCCATAAAGAGGGTGAGCTTGCAGCCTATGCTTTTGATGGTTTAAACAGCATTAAAGGTGTAGAGCTGTATTCCAAAGCATTTAATTCTGCGTTTATGGCGCCTGTAATCAGCTTTAACGTAAAAAATATGCATAGCGAACGGGTTGCAGAGCTTTTAAATGAGGGTGGAGTCGCAGTCAGAGGTGGCTATCACTGTGCCGGTTTAGCCCATAAATATATGGGAACACAGCATAAAGGTGCAGTTCGTGTTTCGCCCTCATTTTTCAACACAAAAAAAGATATAAATAATCTGTTAAATTTAACAGAAAAAATTGCATTTTAAAAGTATATATGATATAATCTAAAAAATATATTATGAATTATTGTGTATAAATATAATTTAAAAGTAGAGGAGAGGCAAAATTGGACTCTATAATCAATGCATTCGACAAGCTAATAGGCGCAATTTCAAGCTTTAATTTTACCAGCGATTTGTTGGATATAATTCTCGTTACCATCGTACTGTTTGAGCTTATCAAGCTTTTGAGGGGCTCTCGTACCTTCCAACTTGTTAAGGGTATAGTTCTACTTATTGTTGTGTACGGCCTTGTAAGATTTATCAATATGGAAGCAAGTGAATTTCTTCTTTCCATGCTCTTTAAAAACGGTCTTTTGATTCTCGTTATTCTTTTCGCTCCCGAAATAAGAAAAATTCTTGAGCGAGTGGGAAGGCAGTCACTTAAAGATTTTTCCTTCTTTAGCTTTACAAACAGCGTGGATTACGAAAAAATCATTACCGATACAGTTAACAGCTTTTGCAAGGCTGCCGTTGATATGAGCGAAACCAAAACAGGAGCACTCGTTGTTTTCGAAAAAGGAGCCTCGCTTAAGGAGATTGCCGATACAGGCACGTACGTAGATGCCAGGGCATCGGCAGAGCTTTTTAACGGCTTGTTTTTCAAAAACTCTGCCTTGCACGATGGTGCAGTGCTTGTGCGTGAGGGCAGAATACATTCTGCAGGCTGTATACTTCCGTTAACACAAAACACAGCCCTTGCAAGTGAACTGGGTACTCGCCACAGAGCGGCAATCGGCATGAGTGAACAAAGTGATGCCGTTGTAGTAGTTATCTCTGAAGAAACAGGTGCAATCTCCGTTGCTAAAAACGGTAAGCTGTCAAGAGACGTTACAACAGGCGAGCTGAGAGGAATTCTTCTCGATGAATTCATTGCTAAAGAGAACGAGGATGACCAGCAAGGTGGCAATAAATTCTTTGGCAAAATTTTCGGTAAAAAGGGAGGACACAAAAAATGAAAAAAAGAAAAACTATAGACTCCCTTTTAATGAACGATAAGGTTGCTTTTGCAACAGCAGTTGCAGCAGCAATAATTATTTGGGTTTGCGTTGTTATTTTTGCAGGCTCCCAAACAACACGTGTAATACACGACGTAAAGGTTAAAATTGACGATACCGTACCGGCACAGTTCGGCTTGCAGGTTTTCGGTGAATCTGAGTTTACCGTTGACGTTACCGTAAGTGGTAAAAAATACAGAATCTCCGAGGGTAGCCTTTCCGCAGAAAATATTTCCGTTGTTGCACAAACAACAGCTGTAGATTCTGCAGGTGTTTACACACTTCAACTTAAGGCAGAGTACGGCTCCGATAACAGAGATTATACAATCAAAGCGCTTTCGACAAAAACCGTAGAGGTTTACTTCGATACCGAAAAAACAGACACCTTTGTTATTGAGCCGAATATAAAAACCGATGACTTTGAGATTGCAAAAACAGGCTTCACCTGTGGTGATATCAATCTCTCTCAAAGCTCGGTTACCATAACAGGCCCATCTACAGAGGTTAACAGAATAGAAAAGGTTCTTGCTACCGTTGAGCTTGAGGAATCACTTGATTCAAACAAATCGGCAGAAACAAAGGTTATTCCTTACGATGACCAAAACAAAACCAACTTTAAATATTTATCAATGAACATTGAGGATGTTGTTGTAACAATTCCTATCCTTCGTGTTAAAAAGCTGAATTCAGTAATCACCTTTAAAAATGCGCCGGATAGCTTGCTGCTTAACCCACTCAAGTATTCAATTACACCAAACACAGCCGAGTTTAATATTCTTGTTGATGACTATGATAAAACGACAGAGTACGTTGTAGGCTCAATCAATTTTAAAGAGCTTTCACCAACAAGCAACACCTTTACCTTCGATGCAACCAACACAGCAGTAATCGATGAAAATATTAAAAGCTTTGTTGTCAGCGTCAATATGGATGGCTACACTCAGGAATATATGAAAATTCCGTTGAGCAAAATTCAGATAAATAATCCTGATAATATCGATTGTCAAATATCGGAATTGAACAAGTCAATCGTTATTGTTGGCACACCCGAATCGTTAAAGGGCATAACAGAGGATATGATTTTTGTTGAAGCAGACCTTACAAGCCTTGTTATAGAAGAGGGCGAAACCAAAACTATTCCTGTTGTTGTTACTGTGGATAGTGCTTCCTGTTGGGTTTACGGTGCTTATACAGTAGACGTAACCCTTGCAGACTAAACTAAAAAAAGGAGGGCAACACCTATGAAAAAGTTTATATTTGTTTTAGCGTTACTTGCACTGGTATTAACCTGTTCGGGTTGCTCTCTCAACCTTTTTTCTGTTGATAGCCTAATTACACCACCTGCACAGTCGGGTAAGAATGGTCAGGTGCAAAAGGCGTTCAACAGCTTAATGAAAGACAAAAAGGTACAGCTAAAAACACCTGTTTATGGCGAATATCAAACCTCATTCGTTTTATTAGATATTAATAACGATGGTGTAGAGGAAGCTTTTGTTTTCTATACTGATTCATCCTCTGCAGAGGGTTCTGTAAGAATGGCATTTATGGAGTGTGTAGATGAAGAGTGGTTTATATCCTCCGATATTAAGGGCGCAGGTAACGGCGTATACGATGTTGATTTTGTTGACCTGAATAATGATGGACTCTTAGAAATATTTGTCAGCTGGTCGTTGCTCGATAGCAATACAACAAAAATTGTCAGCATATTCGAATTAGCTGGTAATGTAAATAACAAGCTTGTATTAAATCCTTTAGGTAACGAATACTGCAATGCAAAAACAATAACAGATTTTAATAACGACGGTGCTAAGGATTTAATTCTTGTTTATCTTGATGATACAGGCGCAGTTCAAAAATCATTTTTGCGAATGTTTATGATTAACGCGAATAATCAATTGCTTAAATATGGCGAAACTGTGTTAGACAGTGCAATTTCCTCTGTATCTGCTATACAAAGCGATTTTGCAACTATTGGTGACAAAAAGACCGAAAGACTTTTTGTGGATTGTATGAAAACCGACCGTACAATTTTCACAGAGGTTGTTTATTGGGATAGTCGTTTGCTTGTGCCGACAAGGCTTTTTACAGAGCCATCGGTAAGCAATTTGCGTAATTCGGCACTCATTTGCAGAGATATTGATAACGATGGTTTACTTGAAATACCCACTACTACAAAACTTTACGGTGATGAAAACACGTTTACCATAAAAGCAGAAACAGATATGTATACATTCTCGCTGTTAATGTGGGCAGATGCGCCGGGTGATACCAACAAGCAGGGTATTGTTACTTTACTTAACCCGTTAGATTATTACCTGTTCCTCTACGAATGGGGCAGTAAGGTTACAATTAAGTACGACTCATTAAGAGAAGCATTAATTTTCTGCACGTGGGATGAACAGGGGCAAAAATCAGGTGCAGAGCTGTTTTCCATTGCTCATAGAAAAAGCATTGCTGAGAATGAAATATTAGGCGAGCTTTTAGCAGAAACCGATAGAGGCGTTTATTATTACCAAATAACAGAAGAGGGCAACCTTTTCGGCATAACCGATGAGATTGTAACCTCTGCATTTATAAAAATTAATTAAGGCAGGATGTATTTATGAAAAAAGTACTTATTGCAGAAGATGAAGCAGCTATACGCGAAATTATAGCCATAACCTTAAAAAGAGCAGGCTATGAGGTTACCGAGGCTTGCGACGGTCAGCAGGCTATTGATATCTACAACTCAAAAAACGGTGCTTTTGACGTTGTGCTGCTTGATATTATGATGCCTAATGTTGATGGGCTTGAGGTTTGTAAAACCTTACGTAATCAAAGCAGTACGGTTGGTATTATAATGCTTACTGCAAAAACACAGGAGATGGACAAGGTTTCAGGCCTTCTTATGGGTGCAGACGACTATATTACAAAGCCTTTTTCGCCATCTGAGCTTATGGCAAGAGTAGATAGCGTTTACCGTAGAGTTGCTATGAACACTCAGCCACCTGCACAGCCGGTTAAGGCAGATAAAATTATAATTGAACCATTTGAACTTAATCTTAGGAACAGAACGCTTTACAAAAATAACGTTCTTATTGAGTTAACTCAGGTTGAATTTCAAATTGTCGAGTTTTTCTTTAATAATCACGGCAAGGCCTTGAGCAGAACAGATATTCTTAAAGAGGTTTGGGGCGAGTCCTACTACGGTGATGATAAGGTTGTAGACGTTAATATCAGACGTCTCAGAATGAAGGTAGAGGATGAGCCGTCTATCCCTAAACACCTTGTTACTGTTTGGGGTATGGGCTATAAGTGGATTTGATTATTTTAAAAGGGTAATCATTCGTTTGGTTATTTAACGAAAAGAGGTGATAAGTAATGGAAAAAAAGCCTGTTGCAAAAAAGGTTTCAAAAATAAGCGTGCATGAGGCCAAGCGCCTTTTGCTGGAAAGACAAGAGAAAAAAGAAACTAAAAAAAAGCAAGGCTCCACACCTAAAAAAAATGAAACGGAAAGAAAATTCTTCAAAGGCATCACAAAAAGGTGGGCAACAAACACGTTACTTATTACCGCACTTATTCTGCTTGCAGTAGTTGCGGCGAGTATCCTTTTCATTGTGCAGTACTATCGCAGCTACGTTGTTTCTTACCTTTCCGATTATGCAAACGAAGCAGTTGTAACCTTCTTTACTCCTTACCTTGATGCTAATGATGAGGTGTTTGAGCAAAAAGCAAAGGAGTTTACCGATAATTTTTCCGATAAATCCCGTGTAGAGGTTCAGGTTATTAACCGTGAGGGGCTTGTTGTAGTTTCCTCCTCAGGCTTTAAAAGCGATGAAAGCATTAACGATATGGAGGATGTGCAGGAGGCAAGGGTTTCTGCTACAGGCATCTGTAAATGGTTCGGCTTTAACAAAAATGGTGAGCATATCGTCAGCGTTGCAATGGTTTTACCTCAAGGCTCGGATGGTAGCTTTTCGGGTGCTGTTCGTTTTGTTTCCTCAATGAAGGGGATAGATGGCCAAATTTTCTCCCTTGTGCTAATAATTCTGCTTATATACGTTGTTGCTCTTTTCTTCGTTGCCTTGTCAGGTGTTTTCTTTGTGCAAACCATTGTTTCACCTGTTCAAAGAATTAACGAAATAGCAAAGCTTATTGCAGGTGGTAATTACGATGTGCGCATCGAAACAGACGATAAAGCAGACGATGAAATCACAGAGCTTGCAAAATCAATAAACACAATGATTGAGGAGGTTGCAGCCTCCGATAAAATGAAAAACGACTTTATTTCCACCGTTTCTCACGAGTTAAGAACTCCACTTACAGCTATTAAGGGCTGGGGCGAAATGCTCAGGGAGTTAGATGGAGAGGACCCCGAAATTGCTCGTAGAGGTACAGAGGTTATAATTAATGAGTCGGAGCGACTTTCAAAGCTTGTTGAGGAGCTTCTTGATTTCTCTCGTATGCAGAGTGGTAATATGACACTCCGTCTTGAAAAAATAGACGTTCTTGCAGAGCTGGATGAGGCAGTGTTTGTATTTAAAGAGCGCTCTAAACGAGATAATATCGAAATTAAATACAATGCTCCCGAAATTCCTGCACCTATGATGGGTGACCCTAACCGAATAAAACAGGTGTTTGTTAACCTTCTTGATAACGCCTTTAAGTATAACAAAGAGGGCGGTTTGGTTGATGTTGAGGCCATTGTAGATGACGGTGTGCTTACAATTAACATATCCGATACAGGCTGTGGTATTGCCCCCAAGGATTTACCAAACGTTAAAAAGAAATTCTATAAAGCCAACCTGCAGGTAAGAGGCTCAGGTATCGGCTTGGCTGTTGTTGATGAAATTGTAAGACTTCACAATGGCGTTTTTGAAATTAATAGTGTTGTAGATGTGGGTACAACCGTTACAGTAGTTTTTCCAATAGAAAAGGTTCCGGTTGAACAGCCTGCGTCTTTAATAGAAGAAATGATGGTGAGTGAAAATAATGAACAGTAAAAAAGAACAAGCACCAATGATTTCAGTAGGTGGTCAAGCGCTTATTGAAGGCATTATGATGCAGGGCCCAAAAGGAGCTGCAATGTCTGTAAGACTTCCTGATGGCACAATAGAAACCGAAAAGCTTCAGGTAAAGCACCTTAAGGATAAATTTAAGCCTGCAGGCTTACCGATAATCAGAGGCGTTGTAAATATGGTTGAAAGCCTTCTTTTTGGCTATAAATGTCTTGAAAAGGCTGCAGTTAAAGCAGGGCTTGATGACGATACAAACCCCGAAAACGAATCAAAGCTTGATAAGTGGCTTTCAGAGCATTTCGGCCCTAAAATGATGGCGGTTATTTCAGGCATTGCAATGATTCTCGGTTTATTGCTTGCATTCTTTTTATTTACGTATCTCCCTGCAATTGTAGTTGATGCAGGTGATAAATATATCTTTAAAAATGCTCTTTCAAATATACATCCTCTTTTTGAGGGCATTATGCGAATGGTTATATTCGTTCTCTATATTTGGCTTGTGGCAAAAATGCCTGATATAAAAAGGGTGTTTATGTATCACGGCGCAGAGCATAAATCTATATTCTGCTACGAAGCAGGCTTGCCTTTAACAGTAGAAAACGTTAAAAAACAAAAGCGTTTTCATCCTCGTTGTGGTACAAGCTTCATTTTCGTAATACTCATTATCAGCATTTTCCTTTCATCTGCACTTGTTGTTGCTTTTCCGTCTATAGACGATAACCGAGTAATTTGGATGATAGTTAAGCTTTCGCTTTTACCACTTACTGTGGGTATTGGCTATGAATTTATAAAATATGCTGGCAAGCATAACAACGTTGTTACACGTGTGCTTTCTGCTCCCGGCTTGTGGATGCAAAGAATAACAACCCAGGAGCCTACAGATGATATTATTGAGGTAGGCATTGAAGCTATAAAAACAGTCCTTTACGGTGATGAGGGCGAAGCACAGGCACCACAGACAGAGCCCGGTGACTCAATAGACACAAAGGAGCAGGAAAATTGAAAACGTTGTATGCTGTATATCGTGAGGCAATAAAGCTTTTACAAGCAGCAGGCTGTGAAGCTCCCGAGTTTGATGCACAGCAGCTTATAAGCTATTGCTTTGGATACAACAAAACCCAGCTTTTAATGAATTCGGGCAGTATTGTCGATGAGGTAAAGCTTATCCATTTTGATTCCTGCGTTAAGCGCCGTTGTGACCACGAGCCGTTGCAGTACATCATCGGAATGTGGGATTTTTATAAATACACCTTTAAGGTTGGCAGCGGGGTGCTTATTCCTCGCCCCGAAACAGAGCTGCTGGTTGAATTTGCAATTGAAAAGATAATGGAAAAAGGCTGTAAGGTCATATTCGATTTATGCTGTGGAAGTGGCTGCATAGGTCTTTCTGTAGCAAAGGCGTGTCCACACGTTGAGGTATATTGTGTAGATATTTCCGATACAGCTCTCGAATATGCTCGCCAAAATAAAGAAATGCTTTTGTGTGATAACGTTAAAATTATTAAAAGCAATATCTTGGAGGGAACAAGCTTTATAGGTCTTCCAAGACCAGATATTATTCTTTCCAATCCACCGTATATTCGCTCTGTCGAAATTCAAGGCCTTCAGTCAGAGGTTTTGCACGAGCCTGTGCTTGCTTTGGATGGTGGTGAAGACGGTTTAGTTTTTTACCGTCAGCTTGCAGAGGTATGGTATCCACTTATTAATCGTGAGGGTTACCTCGCAATGGAATGTGGTGAGGACCAAGCTACCGATGTTCTTTCACTGTTTTTATCAAAGGCAGATAAAGGCCGTGTTATAAAGGATGCTGCAGGTCACAATAGGGTAGTTGTAGTAAAAAGATAGTTTAATAAAAATTTCAAAAATTGAGGTTTAAAAATATGTTACGAGAATTATTTGATTTCTTATCAGGTGATATATCTTTTTTAGATTTCATCATTAAAGCAGGCGCTATTTGCTTTGTTGTTTTTTGTGCAACTCCATTTCACGAGTATGCACACGCACTTATTGCTACAAAGCTTGGCGACGAAACCCCACGTAATATGGGTAGGTTAACACTTAACCCTAAAGCACATATTGATTTAATCGGTGCACTTATGATATTCCTTGTTGGTTTCGGTTATGCAAAGCCTGTACAAGTCAGAATGCGACACTTTAAAAAGCCTAAAAGAGATATGGCTCTTGTAGCACTTGCAGGTCCTGTAAGCAACCTTTTACAGGCTCTTGTATTTACCTTGATATATGGCCTTTGCGTTTTTATGCAAACAAAGGGCATTGCCGTAACGATTGCCGGCTATATGGGCGTTTTCTTTGTGTATGCCGCCATAATTTGTATTAACCTTGCAGTGTTTAATCTTTTACCAATACCTCCACTGGATGGCTCAAGGCTTGCTACAGCACTTCTCCCATCACACGTTTACTATAAAATAATGCAGTACGAAAGATACATCCAAATTGGTTTGTTTATACTGTTATTTACAGGTATTCTTTCTACTCCGTTATCATATTTATCAAGTGCAATAATAAAGCTTTTTATAAAAATTGCATTCGCAGTATTTCATATAGTTTAAAAGGTGAATTATGGAACCAATTTCATATAAATTAGAGGTGTTTGAGGGTCCTATGGACTTGCTTTTGCACCTTATAACAAAGCATAAAATTGATATTTACGATATTCCTATTTTAGAGCTTGTGGAGCAATACGTTTCTTACGTACGTGAAATGCAGGAAGAGAATATGGAGGTTGCCAGTGAATTTCTCGAAATGGCTGCTCGCCTTGTTTATATTAAAACAGTTTCACTCTTACCTGTGTACGAAGAGGCAGAGGAGCTAAAAAAAGAATTACGAGATGAGCTTTTAGAGTATCGTGATTGTAAAATACTTGCAGGTAAGCTTTCTCAAATGACAGAGGGCTTTGACTATTCCACAAGGGAGTACCCTGAAGCAGTTGCACCCGATATGTCTTATAAAAGATTGCACGAGCCGGATGAGCTTTTATCTGCATATTCGGTAGCTGCAGGCAAAAAGCTGCGTAGATTACCACCACCAATAGAAACCTTTAAGGCTATTGTTACTAAAAAGATTGTTTCTGTTGGTTCAAAAATGGAATCAATTGTCAAATCCCTTAAAAAGAAAAGAAAAACAAGGCTGTTTGATATATATAGGCAAGCAAAATCCCGTTCGGATTTAATTGCTGCTTTCCTTGCAGTTTTAGAAATGGCAAAAAATAAGACCATTTTTGTTTCCGGTGAGGGCGAGGATATTCAAATAGAACTTTTGGAAGGAAATGAAGAAGCTTGATTAACGAAAAACAAATAGCAATGGTAGAAGCAGTGCTTTTTGCTGCTGCCGAGCCAATTGAGTATACAAAGCTTGCATCTGTTTTAGGTATGGATGATGAACAAATTTTACTTATTATGGATGCTTTAAATAAAAAATATAGCGCCGAGGATTCTGGTATATGCCTTGTTCAGCTTGATACAAAGTATCAGCTTTGTAGTAAAAAGGAATTTGTAGATGCTGTAAGAAGCGTTCTTGACCTGAAGAGAAACGCTCCACTGTCACAAGCAGCATTTGAGGTGCTTGCAATAATTGCCTATAATCAGCCAATCACAAAGCCATACATAGAGCAAATTCGTGGCGTTGATTGCTCAGGTGTTGTTAATACACTTTGCTCCCGTGGCTTAATAGAGGAAAAGGGAAGGCTTGATGTACCGGGCAGACCCGTTCTTTACGGAACAACAGCCGCCTTCCTTCGTTGCTTCTCTTTAAAGAGCTTGGATGACCTTCCCGAGCTTCCTGAAGGCGATAAGGAAATACTAATGTCTGATGTGGATAACGGTCAGCTGTCGTTGTTTGATGGTGTTGAAGACGACGGTACCGAAGATGACGGAGAATAAAATTTGAATTTGAGCAAGGGGTGATTAAGTGCTTGCTTTATATATAATTTTAGGTATAATTCTGTTTTTTGTAGTTATGTTTTCTTTCCGTGTTACGGTGATAATAGACTATGCAGAAAATACTATTGTTAAAATTAAATATTTGTTTTTAGGCTTCAATGTGGTCGATACCTCCAAGCCTAAAAAAGAAAAGAAGCCAAAAAAGAAAAAGGAAGAGCCTGCTGAGGAGGAAGCTCCACAGGAGGACAAGCCTAAAACTAAGGGCAACAGTCTCCTTAAGCAGCTTTATACAGACCACGGCTACGATGGTATTGTTAAAATGCTTAATGGAATTAAAACCTCATTAGGTGGCTTTTTCGGTAGGCTTTACAAAACGTTAGTCTTTGATGAGCTTTATATTACTATGGTTACAGCGGGCTCCGATGCAGCCGATACGGCAATTAAGCACGGTAAGCTTTGTGCTTGGGCGTATCCGATTTTAGGTAAGCTTATTTCCACAAGTAAGGTAAAAAAATACGACTTTAATTTTAGTCCCGATTTTCTTGCCCCAAAATCAACTGCCAGCGCATACGTAAGGCTGCACGTAACTCCTATTCACATAACAAATGCTGTAGTTGTTCTTGCAGTACAGTTGTTGTTCAAGGTAATTATAAAGGTTCTGTTCTCTAAAAACAGGAGAGATAAAAATCAGGTTATTGTTGCTGATACGGCTTCGCAAGAGGCTGAGTCAGTTGAAAATACAAATAATTTAACAAATACAAATAAGGATGGTGCTTCAAAATGAGCGAAAAAACAGCAAACGGTATTCTTCAAACAACAATCGAAAAGGTGAGAGACCTTGTTGACGTTAGTACAATTATCGGTGACCCGATTAACCTTCCCGATGGTTTAACTATTATCCCTGTGTCAAAGGTTACATATGGCTTTGCATCAGGTGGTTCTGATTTCCCATCAAAAAATAACGTTGAGCTTTTTGGTGGTGCAGGTGGCGCAGGTATCACAATTAACCCTGTAGCATTTCTTGTTGTTAAGGATGGCGAGGTTACAATTAAGCATATTCTTGCAGGTGATAATGCTGTTGAAAGAGCAGTCAGCCTTGTGCCTGATATGTTTGATAAGGTTGTTAACCTTGCAAAGAAAAAAGAGCCTGCTACAGAGGATGTAGTTTCTGAATAATCATCTTAATAATATTATTACCTTTCAATAAGTGATTTGTTGAGCCTGCAAGCATATATATTTATATATTGCTGAAAGTGGGTGGCATTGTTGCTTAAAAGACTGTTAAGCGTAGCTGTAATAATTGTTTTTGTTTGTGGTGTGTTGCTTTTGCCTACAAGCGCTGTAGAGTCTGTAGAGCCTGTAGTTTCTGCCAAATCGGCAGTAGTTATGGTTGCTGCTACAGGTGAGGTGCTTTTCGAAAAAAACGCATACGAAAAAAGGGGCATAGCAAGTACAACTAAAATAATGACGTGTATTACTGCTATGGAAAATACGTCCTTAAGCGATTCAATAACTGTAGCTGCAGAGGATATTGCTGTAGAGGGTACCTCTATGGGGTTAATTGCAGGCATTAAGGTTAGCCTTTATACCTTATTAATTGGTATGCTCCTCGAAAGCGGGAACGATGCTGCTAACGTTACTGCAACACTTGTTGCAGGTGGCAAAGAGCCTTTTGCAGAGCTTATGAATTCTAAAGCAAGTGAGCTCGGTATGGATAATACCTGCTTTAAAAATCCTTCGGGGTTAACAGAGCAGGGGCATTATTCCTGCGCATACGATATGGCGCTGTTGGGTAGCTATGCTATAAAAAACAGCACCTTTAAAAAGCTTTGCTCTGCAAGCAAGTGCGAGGTTTCTTTAGGTGATGCCACTCGTACGCTTTATAATCACAACAAGCTTTTAAGTAAATACGAAGGCGCCATCGGTATTAAAACAGGCTTTACAAAAGCCTCGGGGCGATGCCTTGTTTCTGCAGTAGAAAAAAACGGTGTTGTGCTTGTTGCAGTTACGTTAAATGCATATGATGATTGGAACGACCACGTTAAGCTTTATGATTATTGCTTTCCGTTAATATCTGTAAAAAAGGTAGAAAACGTGTTAAAAAATGTGACTCCTCACGTGGTAAATTCAGCTAAAGGCTCTGTGAAAATATCTCTTTCGGAGGATATTTTAATACCGTACAAAGCTCACGTACCACAGTATACGTATGATATATATACTCCAAGGCTTTTATACGCACCTTTAAACAAGGGTGATTGCATCGGTTGGGTAGAGGTGCGCACTCTTGAAGGTATACTAATTAAAAAAGCGTATATTGTTTGTGCAGAGGCTGTACAGGTTGAGCAGGATAGCAAAAAAGAAACACTTTTTGAAAGATTTAAAAAATTTTTAGTAAAGGACCGTCGTTGAGACGGACGTGAATTATGGCACTTGAAAGATTACAAAAATATTTATCAGAATGCTCCGTTGCATCTCGCAGAAAATCAGAGGAGCTTATAAAAGCAGGTAAGGTTAAGGTTAACGGAAGGGTAGCTCAATTAGGTGATAAGGTAGACCCTAAAAAGGATACTGTTACCGTTAACGGAAAAAAGGTTGTAGCAGTTAAGCAGAAATATTACGTTATGCTTAATAAACCACGTGGCTACGTTACAACTATGAGCGACGAGCTTGGCAGAAAATGTGTTGCAGAGCTTGTGCAGGACGTAGGTGCGCAGGTTTACCCTGTTGGAAGGCTTGATAAGGATTCTGAGGGTATGCTCCTATTAACTAACGACGGTGATTTCGCAAATGCGGTAATGCATCCGAGAAAGCATATTCCAAAAACCTACAGAGTAACCGTACGCTCAAATATTAACGATGAACAGGTTGCGAAGCTAGAGGGTGGTATTGATATTGAAGGCGATGGCAGAGAAACGTTACCTGCAACGGTAAGAATAATTGAAAAAAACGCAGAAAGAAGCGTTTTTGAAATAATTATTCACGAGGGCAGAAACCGTCAAATCCGAAAAATGTGTGAGCAGGTTAGCTTAGATGTTATTCGCCTTAAAAGAAATGCTATCGGCTCAGTAAAGCTTGGTATGCTAAAGGTCGGCAAATGGCGTGAGCTTACCGAGGATGAGGTACATCGTTTACAATCACAATAAGAAAAGAGAAAATAATTATGATTAGAAGTATGACAGGCTTCGGCAGAGCTCAGGCTGCTGTTGAAGGCTATAATATAACAGTTGAAATTCGTAGTGTTAATCACAGATATTTTGAACTTTACACAAAGCTTCCAAGGAATTATGCCTTCCTTGAAGAAAAGCTTAAAGCACTCCTTTCCACCGAAATTTCAAGAGGTAAGGTAGAATGCTCTGTACAGCTTGAGGCTACAGGGGATGAAAGTGTAGTTGTAACTGTAAACGAGCCTCTTGCAGCAGGCTATGTACAGGCGATTAACGAAATAGCCAATAAATTTGGCGTTGAGCCTGATGTTACAGCTCTTTCTATTGCTCGTTTTTCCGATGTTTTATCTATTTCAAAAGCACCTGTAGATGAAAATGAGCTTTGGGCAAAGGTTGCTCCTGTAGTAAGTGAGGCACTTGCAGATTTTGTTTCTATGAGAGAAACAGAGGGACAAAAGCTTAAAGAGGATATTCTTTCAAGAGCAGCTACAATTTTGGAAAATGTAGCTTATATTGAGGAACGCTCACCGGAAACAGTTAAGCAGTATTCCGAAAAGCTTTTAGAAAGAATGCGCAATGTTTTAGGCGATACGCAGATTGATGAGGCAAGAATTCTCACAGAGGCAGCAGTTTATGCAGATAAGGTTGCTGTTGCAGAGGAAACCGTAAGGCTTAGAAGCCACATTGACCAGCTTAGAGAATTGCTCGCATCAGCTGAGCCAATCGGCAGAAAGCTTGATTTTCTTGTTCAGGAAATTAACCGTGAGGCAAATACAATAGGCTCCAAGGCGCAGGATGTTGATATTGCTCGCAGAGTAATAGATATTAAGGCCGAGGTAGAAAAAATCAGAGAACAAATTCAAAATATAGAGTGATAATATGAAGCTTGTAAATATAGGTTTTGGCAATTTAATTAATGCCGATAGAGTTATTGCTGTTATCAGTCCCGATTCAGCACCTGCAAAGCGAATGATTCAGGAATGTAAAGAAAGGGCACAGCTCATAGATGCTACCCATGGCAGAAAAACAAAAACAGTTATTATTACAGATAGTGATAACGTAGTGTTATCATTTTTATCAGCAGAGCAGCTGCTTCAACGCTTTGAGGCAGAAAAAGGAGGTCAGGAATTTGGCTTTAATGAGTAAAGGTAATTTAATAATTCTTTCAGGCCCTGCAGGTGCAGGTAAGGATGCAGTGCTTGCCGAGGTTAAAAAGAAATGCACAGGAATAAAGCAGTCAATTTCAATGACAACCCGTGCTATGCGCCCGGGCGAGGTTGATGGTGTTGATTATTTCTTTACCGATAAAGAAACCTTCGAAAAATATATTCAAGAGGATTATTTTATTGAGTATGTTTTATACAATGGTAATTACTACGGTACCCCAAAGAAAAAGGTGCAGGAAATTCTTGATGAGGGATATGATGTGCTTTTTAAAATTGAGGTTGAGGGAGCAGGCAATATCAGAAAAGCCTTTCCCGAAGCAATTTCAATTTTCATCGTACCACCATCAATAGAGGTGCTTAAGGCTCGTCTTAAGGGCCGTGGCACCGAGTCCGAGGAAAGCTTCAACAATCGTATTAAGATTGCCCAGACTGAGGAGCTTATAAGGGCAAAGGAATATAATTATGTAGTTGTTAATGATGAGCTTTCTGTTTGTGCAGATGACGTTTGCGCTATTATCAGCGCAGAGCGTTCTCGTTACGAAAAAATGGAAGCCTTCATTAATGATATGATAAAACAATCATAAATTGATTTAAAAGAGAGGAATAAAATTATGCTTAATCAAGATTTATCAAAGGTTCTTAAAGGAAACATCAGCCGTTATTCTCTTGTTACTGCAACAGCAAAAAGAGCAAGAGAGATTTCTGACAAAAACCTTGAAGAAAAGATTATTACAACAGAAAAGGCAGTTAGTGTTGCGCTTAACGAGTTTATTAACGGCGACTATGTAATAGTTGAGCCGGATGAAATCGCAAATATCTAATGATGAACGAGGCTGCTTTTTTTGCACTTGTTGCCGTTGAAGGGTTAGTGTATCATTTTGATGCTCCATACTCCTATAAAATCCCTGTAGAGCTTGAGGCAAAGGCTGTGCCGGGCTGTAGGGTAATGGTGCCCTTCGGCAATGCAAATAAGAAAAAACAAGGACTTATACTGTCTGTGAAGCCACTTTTTGAAGCAGATAACAGTGTAAAGCTTAAAGCGATTGCATCGGTTATAGATAGTAAACCGTTATTCGATGAAGAAAGGCTTGCGCTTGTTACTTGGCTTAAGGATAACACCTTCTGTACTCTTTTTGAGGCAGCAAAAGCAATGCTTCCTGCAGGTATAGGTCTAAACTACGTTATTTCTTACGTTGCAGAAAAGGTGGATTCTACCCAATTAGAAAAGCTTTCCTTTGATGAAAAGAGAGTGTATGAGTACCTTAAAGATAGTGGCAAGTATGTAAAAAAAGAAAAAATACTTGCTGATTTAGGCTTTGATAGTGAATCAGACGTTCTCTCTAAAATGGAGAAAAAAGGCGTTTTACTTGCCAATACTGATGCTAAGCGAAAAACAGGTGATTTTACTGTAAAAAACGTACGCCTTGCAATTTCCGAGGAGGATGCTTTAGCAGCCATTAAAGGCTTAACTGCAAAGCAAAAAAGCGTTGCAAATCTGCTTTTAGATATTGGTGGAGCATCCGTTAAAGAGGTTTGCTACTTTTGTGGCGTTACCCCTGCAGTTGTTACTGCCCTTGAAAAAAAAGGTGTAGTTGAGCTTTTTGATAGTGAAATATATAGAAAGCCTCGCTTTGAGATGAACTCTGAAAGAGCAAAATCTCCAACACTCACCCCAGACCAAAATAAGGCATACGTAGAGCTTTTATCAAAGTATAAGGAAAAAAATGCAGCCGCATATTTGCTTTATGGTGTTACCGGTAGTGGTAAAACACAGGTTTTTCTTAAGCTTATTGAGGATGTAGTGCAGGATGGCAGAGGCGTTATTGTAATGGTGCCCGAAATTGCCCTTACACCACAAACCTTAAACATCTTTTATTCTCATTTTGGCGATAGTGTTGCAGTTTTTCACAGCGCACTTTCTGCAGGTGAAAGAATAGACGAGTGGAAAAGAGTAAAAAATGGTGATGCAAAAATTGCAATCGGTACTCGCTCTGCAGTTTTTGCGCCATTCGAAAATCTTGGCCTTATTGTTATGGATGAGGAGCAGGAGCACACCTATAAATCAGAAATGTCACCACGCTACCATGCTCGTGAGGTAGCAAAATTCAGGTGCGTGCATAATAATGCATTGCTTGTTTTAGCCTCAGCAACTCCGTCAATAGAAAGCTATACTAACGCTTTAAACGGTAAATATGGTCTTGTAAAGCTTTCGTCAAGGTATGGCGAGGCTGATTTACCCAACGTTAAAACTATCGATATTTCCAATTCAAGTGGGCCTATAAGCAACGAGCTATATTCTGCTATTGAGGAATGCCTTGAAAATAAACATCAGGCAATCCTTTTGATGAATAGGCGAGGCTTTAATACGTTTGCCGTGTGCAGAAATTGTAAAACTGTTATAACCTGTCCGTATTGCAGTATTTCACTTACGTACCACAACGCTAACAATAGGCTTATGTGCCATTGCTGTGGTCATTCACAGAGCTATACGGATACTTGCCCCCAATGTGGTGAAAAAGCTGTTTCCTATGCAGGCTACGGCACTCAGCGTATTGAAAATGAGCTTGAAACAGTCTTTCCCAATGCCCGTATTTTGCGAATGGATGCAGATACAACAATGGCAAGGTATTCTTATCAGGACAAGCTAACTGCTTTTGCAAAAGGGGACTACGATATACTTTTAGGTACGCAAATGGTAGCAAAGGGGTTGGATTTTCCTAACGTTACCCTTGTGGGTATAATTTCAATCGACCATCAGCTTTATAACGATGATTTCAGAAGCAGCGAAAAGGCTTTTGATTTGTTAACCCAGGTAATCGGTAGGTCAGGTAGAGGTAAAAGTAAGGGTACAGCTTATATTCAAACAATTGTGCCCGACCACGATATTATTGAGCTTTCTGCCGCACAGGATTACGAGAGCTTTTACCAAATGGAGTCCGTAATCAGAAAAAGTATGCTTTACCCTCCGTTTTGTGATATTTGCTCAATCACGTTTTTAAGCGAGCAGCAAAATAAAGCGTACCGTTGCGCCCTTAACTTCTTTGATATGCTCAAGCGTGTAGCAACCGATGAGTATAGCGACGTTAAAATAAAAGCCCTGTCACCCGTACAGCCTCGCATTAGCAAGGTTAGCAATAAATATAGGTACGTGCTTACAGTAAAATGTAAAAATAATAAACGTTTTAGAGAGATGATGTCATCTCTTATTAAACAATATATGAAAAATGTTCAAAGCAATGGAGCAAGCATAACCATTGATATGAATCCAATTATGTAATTTTAGGAGAATTAAAATGGCACTTAGAAATATTAGAGTGGATGATGACCCGATTTTAAGAAAAAAATCTCGTCCTGTTACAGAGTTTAATGACAGACTTTTTGAACTGCTCGACGATATGAAGGAAACAATGTATAACTCAGGTGGAGTTGGTCTTGCCGGTCCACAGGTAGGCGTATTACGCCGAGTTGTTGTTATGGATGTAAGCGAGGACAGAAATGAGTATATTGAGCTTATAAACCCTGAAATAACCGAGGTGGATGGCGTACAAACAGGCACTGAGGGTTGTCTTTCCCTTCCCGGGCTTTATGGAATTGTAACACGCCCCAACGTAGTAAAGGTTAAGGCGCAAAACCGAGAGGGTAAGTGGTGCTTATATAAAGGCGAAGGGCTTAAGGCTCGTTGCTTCTGTCACGAAATTGACCACCTTGACGGTGTTCTTTATAAAGATAAATTAGATGAGGGCGAGGTCCTTCACAGAGTAGATGCGGAGTAATAAAATGAGAGTTGTGTATATGGGTACACCGGATTTTGCCGTTGCACCTTTAAAAGCATTAATTGAAAATGGCTATGAGGTTGTAGGTGCTTTTACTCAACCTGATAAGCCTGTTGGCAGAAAGGCTATTCTTACACCACCACCTGTAAAGGTTGTGGCACTTGAAAATAACATTCCTGTTTTTCAACCTAACAGCCTGAAAAATGGAGAGGGCGTAAGGCTTTTAGAAGAGCTTAAGCCTGATATTTGTGTGGTTGTTGCATACGGTAAAATTTTGCCCAAGGATTTTCTCGATTATGCTAAATACGGCTGTATTAACATTCACGGCTCTGTTTTGCCGGAATATAGAGGTGCAGCTCCAATACAGCGCAGTGTATTAGATGGTAAGGAGTATGCAGGTGTAACGTCTATGCAAATGGATGTAGGACTTGATACAGGTGATATTTTATTTGTTGAAAAAATAAAAATTCTTGAAAACGAAACCTCGGGTGATTTGTATGAGCGCCTTACCGTTATAGGTGCACAGCTGCTTATAAAAACACTCAAGTCTATTGAGTGTGGTGAGGTAACACCTATTAAGCAGGATGACTCTTTAAGCACGTATGCCGCAATGCTTGATAAAACAATGTCGCCTGTGGATTGGTCAAGGCCTGCAATTGAAATTCATAACCAAATAAGGGGTTTGGACCCTTGGCCTGTTGCTCAAACAATGCTTAACGGAAAAAGCCTTAAGCTTTTCAGGTCGTCAGTTTCAAATGAATTTAGTGGTGGTGCACCGGGCGAAGCCTTTGCATTAAAAGACGGACTTGGTGTTTTTTGTGGAGATGGTAAGGCCGTAATTGTATCAGAGGTACAGTATGAGGGTAAAAAACGAATGAAGGCGGCAGATTTTCTCAGAGGCTGTCAGCTTGAAAAAGGTACTATTTTAGGTTGAACTTATTAATTAAGCAAAAGTGTTTAAAATAAATATAACTCAATAAAAGGAGCGCTTATTATGCCATATTTTTATTTTGATTACTATTATCTTATTCTTGTTGTACCTGTAATTATCTTATCCTTAATTGTTCAGGGCGTTTTAAAATCAACTTATGCAAAGTATTCAAAGGTTGGTAATGCTCGTGGCATTACAGGCGCACAAGCAGCACAGCTTGTGTTAAACCACTACGGAATTACAGACGTTGCCATTCTTCCCGGTCAAGGTACTCTTACAGACCACTATGACCCTACACAAAAGCGAATTGTTTTATCTCAGGGTGTGTATAACAGCACCTCAATTGCTGCTGTAGGCGTTGCCTGTCACGAGGCAGGCCATGCAGCACAGCACGCACAGGGCTATGTGCCTATAAAGATTCGTAACAGCATTTTACCTATTTGCAATATCGGCTCAACTCTTTCAATGCCACTTTTGTTAATTGGTATATTCATCAGTTTTTATCCGTTAGTTTGGATTGGTATTGCTTTCTTTAGCTTTACAGCAATATTCCAGCTTGCAACCTTGCCTGTTGAATTTAATGCAAGTAGTAGGGCAATTAGTGTTATTAGGTCAAACGGACTTTTGGCAGCTCACGAGCAAACAGGTGCAATAAAGGTGCTTAAGGCCGCTGCTATGACGTATGTTGCCGCACTCGCTGTTAGCTTAGCAAACCTGCTCAGACTTATTTTAAGATTCGGGAGAAGAAGATAATGACCAAATCTGCAAGGCAGTTAGCCTTTGAGGTTTTATGTAAAATTGAAAAGGATAAGGCTTATTCAAACCTTGCTATAGATAGTGCTGTGAAGACTTATTGCACAAGCAGTACAGATTGTAGCTTTATCTCTTACCTGGTTTACGGTGTTGTTGAGCGTAAAATAACCCTTGATTTTGTTTTACAAAAGCACCTTAATCAGCCTGTCGGAAAGCTAAAAAAAGAAGTATTAACAATTTTGCGATTAGGTGCATATCAAATACTTTTCTCACAAAAGGTGCCAAATTCTGCTGCTGTTAACGAAAGCGTTAAGCTTGCCAAGAGCAACAAATTATCCTTTGCTTCAGCAATGGTGAATGCAGTATTACGCCGTGTTAACGTACAGGATTTAGTGCTTGGTGATGAGATGCCCGAGGAAGAAAAAATTTCCGTTGGATGCTCTGCACCGTTGGAGCTTGTTAAGTTTTTTGTTTACCATTACGGTGTGGAAAATACAAGGCAGTTTTTACAAAGCGCCCTTGATGCAAAAAAAATATATATTAAAGTAAACACAGTTAAAACAACCCTTCCCCAATTAATCGAGAGATTAGCTCAAGAGGGTGTAGAATGTGAACCTTGCTCTGTAGAGAATGCATTGCTTATAAAGCTTAATGGCGCAGTTTATGACCTTCAATGCTTTAAAGATGGCCTTTTTCACGTGGAGGATTTGTCGTCTCAGCTTTGTGTTAAGGCGCTGCAGGCATTTGAGGGCTGTATAGCGTTAGATGTTTGTTCTGCCCCTGGTGGCAAAAGCTTCAGCATAGCAGAGGATATGGCGAATAAAGGTACTCTTTATTCCTGCGATATTTATGAGCAAAGAGTAGGCTTGATTGAAAACGGCGCTCAAAGGCTGGGGCTTAGCTGTATACAAACGTTAGTAAATGATGCATCCGTTTTTAACGACAATATTCCCTTGGCCGATAGAGTGCTGTGCGACGTACCGTGCTCAGGTCTTGGTATAATAGGCAAAAAGCCTGAAATAAAATACAAAAAATTAGATGATATAAAGCCTTTAATTCCCTTGCAAAAGCAAATTTTAGAGGTGTCATCAAAATATGTAAAAAAGGGTGGCAGGCTCGTTTATTCAACTTGCTCGGTCAACCCTAACGAAAACCGAAAGGTTTGCGATGCTTTCTTAAAGGAGCATCCCGAGTTTAAAGCTGTTCCCGTGTTACCGGAAATAGCGAGAACAATTGATGAAGGCAGCTATTTAACCTTGATGCCTCACACAAATAATTGCGATGGATTTTTTATTGCAGCATTCGAGAAAGAGTAAGAAGTATGGATATAAAAAAAGATATAGCCTCATATAATTTGCAAGAGCTTAGCGCAGAGCTTAAAGCTCTTAATTTGCCATCCTTCAGAGCAAAGCAGATTTATGATTGGTTACATAAAAAGGGCGTTACTCGCTTTGAGGATATGACCAACATCTCTAAAGATTTAATATGCCTTTTGAATGAAAAATTTGTTATATTATCCTGCAAAATCGAAAGAAAGCTCGTTTCTCAGCTGGATAACACAGTAAAATATCTGTATTCCTTACCTGATGGTGAGTACCTTGAATGTGTTGTAATGGATTATAAATACGGCCACACTATTTGCGTTTCAACTCAGGTTGGTTGTAAAATGGGCTGTGCCTTTTGTGCTTCGGGTATAGGTGGCTTTAAGAGGCAGCTTGCACCGTCAGAGGTTTTAAGCCAAATCTATACAGCACAGCGAGATTTAGGCTTGCGGATATCCCGCATTGTTTTAATGGGTATGGGTGAGCCTTTAGATAATTTTGAAAACGTTATGAAGTTTTTAGAGCTTGTAAGCGATGAAAACGGCCTAAACATTGGAATGCGACATATATCCTTGTCAACAAGTGGTATAGTGCCCAAAATATATGAGCTTCTTGAGCGAAAGCCACAGTTAACGCTTTCCGTTTCATTACACGCTCCCAATAACGAAATTCGTTCAAAAATAATGCCTGTAAATAAAAGCTGGGATATTAACGAGCTTTTAAAGGCTTGCAAAATATATGCCGATAAAACCTCTCGCAGAATTTCCTTTGAATATGCTATGATGAAGGGTGTAAACGATACACCACAGTGTGCGAGAGAGCTGGCAGCAGTTTTAAAAGGTATTCTTTGCCACGTTAATCTTATCCCTGCAAATGAGGTTGCCGAAAAAGCCCATCAACGCAGTGATGATAACAGCATAAATACCTTTAAAGCAATTCTTGAAAAAAGTGGCCTTACGGTTACCGTGAGAAGAACACTTGGTTCAGATATAAACGCCTCCTGTGGTCAGCTAAGGCGTAATAAAATAAAAGAAGATGAAAGTCAGTGAAAAGGGGTGAAGCACCATGGTTATAAGAGCAATAAGTGATATTGGTCTTTATAGAGAATGCAACGAAGACTCCTGTGAATACGGCTGTTTCGGTGATACAGATGGCTTTGTGGTCGTCTGTGACGGAATGGGTGGTGCTTCAGGTGGCAAGGTTGCAAGCACCATTTGCTCAAGCACAGTATCCGAGGCTATCAAAAAAGGCTACAGGGCAAGAATGACGGTTAAAGCTGCCCGTAATCTTTTGGAGTCAGCCATTACCAAGGCTAACTATCAAATACACGAAAAGGCACAGTCAGACCCGTACCTTCACGGAATGGGCACAACTATTGTGGCGGCAATCATTATTAAAAGCATTGCAGTCATCGCCCACGTAGGAGATAGCCGAGCATACGTTTTAAATGAGCAGGGTATCAAACAGTTAACCAAAGACCATTCTTTAGTTCAGCTTATGATTGACGAAGGAAAAATTACTCCCGAGGAAGCGAAAACTCACCCTGACAGAAACATAATAACAAGGGCTGTGGGTGTTGTTAACTTCGTGGATGTAGATTTTGAAATTGTTGACTTCAATTCAGGCGATAAGCTTCTGCTTTGCACAGACGGTTTGTGTGGTAGTGTAGAGGAGAAGGAATTGATTGAAATTGTTAACGATGATATTAATTTCTCGACAGAAAAACTTGTAGAAAGAGCGTTAGAAAACGGCAGTAAGGATAATATTACAGTTGCTTTAGTCGGCGCCGAAGGTCAAGGAGAGTAAGTTATGGAAAATTATGTTGGTAAAAGAATAGATGGCAGATATGAAATACAGGATGTTGTCGGCGTAGGTGGTATGGCTGTTGTTTACAAGGCGTACGATAATCTTGACGACCGTATTGTAGCAGTAAAAATTCTTAAGGACGAGTATCTTGCAAATGAAGAATTTCGCCGTCGCTTTAAAAACGAATCAAAGGCAATAGCAGTACTTAATCACAGAAATATCGTTAAGGTTTATGATGTCAGCTTTGGTGACAGGCTTCAGTATATTGTAATGGAGTATATTGAGGGTATATCTCTTAAGGAGTATATTGAGCAAAGAGGTGTGCTTGATTGGAACGAGGCACTTTTCTTTGGTATTCAAATACTTCGTGCTTTACAGCACGCACACGATAAGGGTATTGTTCATAGAGATATTAAGCCACAAAATATAATGCTGCTTGAAAATGGTACTATAAAGGTAACCGACTTTGGTATTGCAAGGTTCAGCCATGGCGAAACACGTACTATGACAGAAAAGGCAATCGGCTCGGTTCATTATATCAGCCCCGAGCAGGCGAAGGGTGAGCTTACAGATGAAAAGGCAGACATTTACTCTGTAGGTATTGTTTTCTATGAAATGCTTACAGGTAAGCTTCCTTTTGAAGCAGATAGTGCTGTTTCCGTTGCCCTTATGCAGGTTAATAACGATCCGACTCCACCGAGGTCAATTAATGAGGCTATCCCACTTGGCTTCGAGCAAATAACCTTAAAGGCTATGGAGAAAAATACTCGTGACCGTTACCAAACAGCGGCAGAGATGCTTCTTGACCTTGAAGAGCTTAAAAGAAATCCAAACATCAAGTTTGATTATACACCTTATTTTGTGGATGAGGAGCCTACAAGGTATATCGGCAAAATACAGGGTAGCTCAAAACCAACCTCCACATCACAGGAAACTGTTGTGCAGCCTCCTGTTAAAACCGTTCCACCTGCAGTGGTTAACCGTAAAAGGGTAGCTACTACACAAAGCACACGTCCACAAACGGAATTTTCCGAGGAAGCTTCAAATACAAATACATCATCAAAAGCTAAAAAAACACCTATTATTGCTGGTGTTGCCTTTGCTGTTGTAATATTTATACTTATTTTAATTATAGGTCAGCTGAAAAACGGTACTTGGACTCTTGGTGTAGGTAAAAAAATTGAGGTTGATAATTTCATTGGAATGAATTACGAGGAAGAAATTCTCAATAACGACCTTTATAAAGATAAATATAATTTTGAGGTTTCTTACGAGTCCTTTACTGACGGTAAAGATGGTTGCGTATTTAAGCAAGACCCCGAGGCTGGCTCCGAGGCCGCTAAGGGAGTTACAATTCGCTTGTATATTGCAAAGTCGGGCGAGGGCGTAACAATACCTGATTTTGAAGGCGAAAACTATCAGTCTGCATATAATACGTTAGAATCTATGGGCTTTATTGTTAAGCTTATGCCGGATACTGCATCTACTGCCGAGGTGGGTACTGTTATAAGAACAGACCCGTCTGCAGGGGCAAGTGTTTTCCCCGGTTCTAATGTGTATGTATATTATGCGGCAGCAAATGTTGGTACGTTGTTTAAAATGCCTAATTTAATGGGTAAGAATGTTGAAGAAGCTAAAAAAGTAATTGCTGACAGTGGTTTGGTTTTAGGTGGCGTCGAAACAGTTGATACCTCTGCAAAGAAGGATATTATTGTAGAACAGTCGCCTAAAGATGGCTCACCTGTGCAAAAGGGTGACAGCGTAATGCTTACAGTAAGCTCAGGTAAAATCTCCTTCGAAAAAGGTATAGATCTTCCACGAAACGTGGGTATACTTTCCGTAACAGTAAAGCTTGATGGTGTCGTTGTTGCAAATGAAACGGTAGACACAAATAAGGTAAGTAGCTATAACATTAAGGTTGCGGGTGAGGGCAAATCAGAGCTTCAGGTTTATCTAAATGATAAGCTGTATTATGATGGTGAAATTCACTTTGATAATGACCCTGCAAGTATATGGTATACAACGTACCATCAAGTAGACTTTTACGTTGACGTTGTAGGAATGAGCATAAACGAGGCAAGAATTGCCTTGGGTAATGCAGGGTACAATAACATTACAGTTCAAGAGCAGGAAAGTGATTCTGCAGAAGGTACCGTTTTAGGTCAATCACCGTCACAAGGCTCTGCACCTAATCTTGATAAAACAGCAACTATTGTTTTAACTGTGGCAAAGCCGAAGCAGTCAGGCTCTGTTGATGCAACGGTTGAAGATACTTCAAATGAGGCACAGGTGCAATAATGGCAGAAAAGGTACTTAACGGAATAATAATTAAGGGCATAGGTGGCTTTTACTATGTAGAGGCCGAAGGTGAGCTTTACGAGTGCAAGGCAAGGGGTGCCTTCAGAAAGAAAAAAATCACCCCACTTGCAGGTGATAAGGTAACAATAACCGTAAGAGAAGGTAAAGAGAATACTATAGATGAGATAGAGGAACGCAGGAATTTTCTTGTAAGACCCCCTGTAGCAAATATAGATACCCTCGTTATTGTTTCCTCTGTGAAGGAGCCTGTGCCAAGCCTTCTTGTAATAGATAAGCTTACTGCAATTGCTGTAGATAAAGGCATAAAGCCTTGCGTTGTTTTTTCTAAAAGTGATTTAGGTGATACGACCGAATACGAAAAAATCTATACTATGGCAGGCATTCCTTTTGCTGCTGTTTGCAATAAAACAGGCGAAGGCATCGAAAAGGTAAAGGAAATGCTCGGTGACGGTATTACCGTTTTTACAGGTAATACAGGTGTAGGAAAATCCTCGCTTTTGAATGCTATTGATTCCCGTTTTTCCCTTGCTACAGGCGAAATCAGTGATAAGTTAGGCAGAGGTAGGCACACTACACGTGAGGTTACACTCTACCACGTAGGTAATGGCTTTGTTGCAGATACACCCGGCTTTTCCTCTCTCGATATTCAAGAAACTAACGATATTATTCTCAAAGAAAATTTGCCGTTTTGTTTCCCTGAGTTTGAGGAGTATCTTGGCAGGTGTAAGTTTTCAACCTGCTCACATACAGTAGAAAAGGGATGTCTTATTTTAGATGCAATTGAAAAAGGGCTTATTCATAAAAAAAGGCACGAAAGCTACGTTGCTATGTACAACGATGTAAAAGACCTTAAGGAGTGGGAGCTGTAACACATTTTTATCACCCTCATATTATGTAACAAAGGAGTGGTGATTTATGAAAGTTGTAGTATACCAAAGCCCAAAATTCCTTAAAGGCTTTTTAAAGCTGTTGTTTGGCATAAAGGAATAATAAATACATAAAAGAAAGCAGGCAAGAATTGTCTGCTTTCTTTTATGCTCTTGATTTATGCGGCTTATAAGTTTATAATAAAATAAATTTAATGCGAAGAAGGATTATCTATGAAAATCATTGATTTAATAACGCAGGATTCCTTGTCTCTTTCCTTTGAGGTTTTTCCGCCAAAAACAGAAATGACTTTCGATAGCGTTAAAACTGCTACAGAAGAAATTGCAAAGCTTCAGCCATCATTTATGAGTGTTACGTATGGTGCAGGTGGTGGCACAAGCAAATATACCTTAGATATTGCTAAAAATATTAAAGAGCTTTACGGTGTGCCTACACTTGCACACCTTACTTGTGTTTCCTCCTCACGTCAAACAGTGCAAGAAAGGATACAGGCAATTGCTCAAGCAGGTATTACAAATGTTATGGCACTTCGTGGAGATATACCGGCTTCAATGGTAAATGATGACCGTACCAGTTGGGATTATCAATATGCCGTTGAGCTTGTAAGGGAGCTTAAGGAGTCACCTTACGATTTTTGCATAGGTGGTGCCTGCTACCCCGAAATTCACCCCGAAAGTCCTAATCAAAAGGAGGATATACTTCGCCTTAAGGAAAAGGTTGAGGCAGGGTGCGATTTCCTTACAACTCAAATGTTTTTTGATAATAACCTTCTGTATAACTTCTTGTATAAAATTCGTGAGGCAGGTATTACCGTGCCTGTTATTCCCGGTATAATGCCAATTACTAATGCAAATCAGGTTGAAAGAGCCATTAAGCTTTCAGGCTCCTTTATTCCACAGCGCTTTAAAAGCCTTGTAGATAAATTCGGCTCAAATCCTTTAGCAATGCGCCAGGCAGGTATTGCCTATGCAACAGACCAAATTATTGATTTGTATGCAAACGGCATAACTAATGTTCACGTTTACTCAATGAATAAGCCTGAGGTTGCACAAAAAATACAAGACAACCTTTCGGATATAATAGGGGAATAGGTAAAAATATGAATTTTAGAGATTATTTAAAAAATAATATAGTGTACCTTGATGGTGGCTTCGGTACGTTGCTCCAAGCACAGGGACTAAAGCCGGGCGAATACCCCGAGCATTGGAATATTTCTCATCCCGATGTAGTGGAGGATATACATAGAGCATATTTTGATGCAGGCAGTAACGTTGTTTGTACCAATACCTTCGGAGCAAATACACTCAAATTCTCTTTAGATGAATTAGAAAATATCATTCGTGCTGCTGTTCAAAATGCAAATAATGCAAGGGAACACAGCCAAGCACCTCAAAATAAATATATTGCCCTTGATATTGGCTCAACAGGTAAGCTGCTTAAGCCTTTAGGTGAGCTTGATTTCGAGGACGCAGTAAAAGTGTTTTCTCAAACAGTTGCTTTAGGCGTAAAATACGGTGTTGACCTTGTGATTATTGAAACAATGAACGATAGCTATGAAACAAAGGCAGCACTCCTTGCAGTTAAAGAGAATTGCGATTTACCTGTTATTGTTACTAATGCATATAGTGAAGATGGCAGACTTATGACAGGTGCTACACCTGCAGCTATGGTTGCTCTGCTTGAGGGTATGGGTGTAGATGCTTTAGGTGCAAACTGCTCTTTAGGTCCTGCACAGCTTCGTGGCGTGGCACAGGAGCTTTTAAAGAACGCCTCTGTTCCTGTTGTACTTAAGCCTAATGCAGGCTTACCTTGCTCTGTAGACGGCAAAACTCATTTTGATGTAGATGCAGTTGAATTTTCAAAAGAGGTCGCCGATGCAGTAGCACAGGGCGTGCGTGTTGTTGGTGGCTGCTGTGGTACAACTCCACAGTATATTGAGCAGGTTGTTAAAGCAACAAAAGGCTTACAGCCTGTAGAAATTCAGCCTAAAAATATAACAGTCGTATCATCCTTTTCTCAGGCTGTGTGCTTTGGTGAAAAGCCTATCCTTATTGGTGAAAGAATTAACCCTACAGGTAAAAAACGCTTTAAACAAGCTCTTATGGAGAATGATATAGGCTACGTTCTTGCAGAGGGCGTTAACCAAAAAGAAAAGGGTGTGCATATTCTCGACGTTAACGTAGGGCTTCCCGATATAGATGAAAAAGTAATGCTCTTAAATGTGGTTTGTGAGCTTCAGTCCGTTGTTGATTTGCCCTTGCAAATAGATACTGCAGATTACGAGGCAATGGAGCTTGCTCTTCGCAGATACAATGGTAAAGCATTGATTAACTCTGTAAACGGCAAGCAGGAGAGTATGGCACGTGTTTTTCCACTTGTAAAAAAATACGGTGGCGTAGTTGTGGCGCTTACTCTCGATGAGCAGGGTATACCTCAAACGGCAGAGGGCAGGTTTAATATAGCACAAAAAATTCTTGCAGAAGCTGCTAAATACGGTATTGACAAAAAAGATATTATTTTCGATACCCTTGCAATGACAGTCAGTGCAGATAATAATTCTGCCAACGTAACCCTTGAGGCGCTTAGTCGTATCAGAAACGAATTGGGCTGTCACACCTCTCTCGGCGTTTCTAACGTGTCATTTGGCCTTCCTGTAAGAGATGCCGTTAACAGTACCTTCTTTATATTAGCGCTTCAAAATGGGCTTTCTGCAGCCATTATGAACCCTTATTCGCAGGATATGATGAAGGCTTACTATTCTTATAACGCCTTAAGGGGATTGGATGAAAACTGTGCAGAGTACGTTAATGCATCAAGTGAATTTGCCGTTGCAGCAGCAACAGCAGGGGCAACCTCAACAGCAAATAAAGAAGAGCTAAAATATTCCTCAGAGCTTCAGTATGCTATTTTTAAAGGCTTTAAGTCGCAGGCGGTAGAGCTTACAATAAAAAGCCTTGAAGCCAAAGAGCCTTTAGAGGTTGTTAATGAGGATATAATACCTGCACTAAATATAGTTGGCGAAGGTTTCGAAAAGAAAACAGTTTACCTTCCACAGCTCCTTATAAGTGCCGAGGCGGCAAAAGCAGCCTTTGAGGTAATAAAAGAGCATATGCCTGCTACGAGTGGTGAAAACTCAAACAAAACCTTTATAATTGCCACAGTTCACGGTGATATACACGATATAGGTAAAAATATCGTTAAGCTACTTTTAGAAAATTACGGCTTTAACGTTGTGGATTTAGGCAAAAATGTTCCTGCGCAGGATATTGCAGACAAAGCAGTTGAGCTACACGCACCAATTGTTGGCCTTAGTGCGCTTATGACAACTACAGTGCCTGCTATGGAGCAAACAATTAAGCTATTAAGGGAGAAAGCGCCTTGGTGCAAGGTTGTTGTAGGTGGTGCCGTTTTAACACAGGAGTATGCCGATAAAATCGGTGCTGATAAATACGGCGCAGATGCTATGGCTACTGTAAGGTATGCAGAAGAAATTTTTAATCAATAACAAAACGGAGTAGTGAAGGCTACTCCGTTTTGTTTCTAAATTATAAACTTTTGTAATTAAAAGCAACTCTTTCACCTGTGTGGGCGTTAACAATTGCCTTGTGTACACCGATATAGGTGTTCGAGATGTATTTATCTAAGTGCAGGCTGCCGAAAAACCAGCGCTTAAATTCACTGCATTTTGCCAATTCATCAAAGTATGCGTTAAGGGTTGTAACTCTCACAGCTTCACTTTCGCCAAGCTTTAAAAAGCCTTTAATTGTAGAGGATGGCTCGTGGGTGAGTATAACGTCTATTTTACAGTCGTACCTTTCAAGGTTTTCTGCACCTTCGAGCAGCTCCTCTTTTGAGGGTATTTCGTACTTAAGCCAAGGGTTATCATCTATTCTTGAATCAAGGTCAGGGCTCTCGCCACCACCCATAGTAAATATTTTAAGGCCGTCTATTTCAAAAACCTGGCCCCTCATAAGGTGGAATATATTATCGGATATTTGGTGCACCTTACCACCGTTCCAGGTGCTTAAGGGGTAGGCGTTAAGTAAATCAAAATTTTCGTGGGTGCCGTCTATAAAGCAAATGTTGTATTTTCTTTTTGCAAGTGCTCTCAAATTCTTTTGCTCTGCTTTAGATTTATCCCAAATAAAGCCAAAATCTCCACATACGATTAGTGTATCGCCCTCTTGTAAAAACTTTAAATCGTTTTTAGCAAGTCTGTTTGGGTCACCGTGTGTATCACCGGTAATATAAACCATAATTTTAATTCTCCTTTTTTGCGTTTTTCTATTTAACTTTGTCGAATTTTATGTTATGATATTTGTAACTATGAACCTTATTATATTTTATAACATTTATCGGTGAATGTCTATGAAAAAATTATTTATTTTTGTATTATCTTTAATTTTAATTATTCCAAGCCTTGCAGTTGTCGGCTTTGCAGAGGAAGGGCCTGTTGTTAAAACTGCAAACGGCTACTACGATATAGATGCCCCAGACTACGAGTCTGAAATTTGCTTGCTTGTTAATGCAGATACAGATACAGTCATTTATAGTAAAAATGCAGATATGGTTACGGCACCTGCTTCCCTTACAAAGGTAGTTACAGCTCTTGTTGTGCTTTCAAAGGGCGATTCCTTTGATACACAAATACTTTGCACGCAAGAGGCAGTAGATAGCCTTTTAGGTACAGGAAGCTCTATTGCGGGTTTGCTTGCAGATGAAATAGTTTCTCTCGAAATGCTTTTGTATTGCCTTTTCCTTCCCAGCGCTAACGATGCTGCAGCAGTTTTAGCAGACCACTACGGAAATGGCGACCCTCAAAGCTTTGTAGATGAAATGAACGAGTATTGTAAAAATCTCGGCTGTAAAAATACGTTTTTTGCTAATGCTCACGGCCTTGATGATGAAACTGTTGAGGGCTACAACGGTACAACACAGAATCAGACAACAGCAAGTGATATGTACCTTATTGCAAAAGAAGCTCTTAAGAGTGACGTTATTAAAAAGATTTCATCAAAATACGGTAAAACAATGCCACCAACAAATAAGCACGCTGAAGAAAGATATTTGTATAACACAAATGCACTTCTTAACAGCTACGACCCACACTACTATGAGGGTGCGGTAGGTCTTAAAACAGGTACTACCGATAAAGCAGGCTCTTGCCTTATTTCAAGCGCAACAAAAGATGGCTACACGTATATTTCAATTGCTATGAGGGGCGATTTTGATTTCTTTGAATCAGGAAAACCCCGTAATACAGCATTTGCAACCTGCCGTTATATGCTGCAGTGGGCATTTTCAAATATTGAAATGAAGGTGCTTGCCGATGAAAACTACAATGTAGGTGAGGTTGCCGTTAAATATGGTAGAGGTAACGACTACGTAGGCATTGTGCCTAAAGAGGATATTACTGCTATTGTACACGAAAATATCAGCATTGATAATATGACGGTTGAGTATGCTGCCGATTTCCCAAAAGAGGTAAAAGCACCTGTTAAACAGGGCGATGAAATCGGTAAAGCAACGTTAATGTATAACGGCGTTATTATTACAGAGCTTACCCTTGTTGCCCAGCAGGATGTTAAAAAGAATCATTTGTGGGCAATGTTTAACTGGTTAGTGAAGCTCTTAAGCTCTAAATTGTTTGTTATGTTCCTTATTGTTGCCGTTGTTCTGATTGTTGCGTATCTTTTGACTACAAAAAATAATCGTCGCAGAAAAAAGAGAAGAAAGAACAGGGTGGAGGTAGTGAAGGATTATAGCAAACTTGCAAAATAAAAGTGCTTGTGATTGTTAACTTTTTCAAAATTGCCACACGAGAAAAACAGGTGAAAAAGCGAGAAAAAACGAGCATAAGTGAGATAGTGTTTGGTATATAAAAATTCTTTTAAAAAAGTGTTGACAACTCCGCATTGCTGTGATAATATATCAAGGCAATGCGGGGTGTTTATGTCCCGAAACTATTACGGAGGTATCTGTTATGTCTACTTATATGCCAAAAGGCAAAACTGAGCGTCAGTGGTATGTTCTTGATGCAGCAGGCAGAACTCTCGGTGAAGTAGCTGTTGAAGCAGCTGTTCTTCTCCGTGGTAAGCACAAACCAACATTCGCTCCACACGCTGATTGCGGCGATAGCGTAATCATCATCAACGCTGCAAAGGTTGTTCTCACAGGTAACAAGCTTGAGGACAAATATTATCATCATCACACAGGCTACGTTGGTAACCTTAAGTCTGTAAAGTACGGCACACTCATGAAAACAAAGCCAGAGTTTGCAGTACAAAAGGCTGTTAAGGGTATGCTCCCCGACAATACTCTCGGTAGAGCAGCTATGGCTCGCCTTCGTGTTTATGCAGGTGCAGAGCACGACCAGGCAGCTCAGAAGCCTATCGTTAGAGAATTTTAAGGGAGGAGGCAATTATTATGTACGAAAGCAAAGCATATTTCTACGGAACAGGTAGAAGAAAAAAATCAGTAGCTCGTGTTCGTGTTTACCCAGGTACAGGTAAGGTAACAATCAACGACAGAGATATCGACGATTACTTTGGTCTTGAAACACTCAAGCTTATCGTTCGTCAGCCTCTCGCTCTTACAGAGAGTCTTGAAAAGTACGATGTTGTTTGTCGTGTAAACGGTGGTGGCGTTACAGGTCAGGCTGGAGCTATCCGTCACGGTATTGCTCGTGCTCTTCTTCAGTCAGAAGATGATGTTCGTCCAATCCTCAAGAAGGCAGGCCTTCTTACTCGTGACCCAAGAATGAAAGAAAGAAAGAAATACGGTCTCAAAGGCGCACGTCGTGCACCACAGTTCTCAAAGAGATAATTTTTCTTTGTATTTTCCAACTCCTTGCAGAAGTGCAGGGAGTTGTTTTTTTGCGTTGAACTGTGGTGGTCCTCACGGCTGTTGTACATGAAAAGATAATAGTAATTTAAACGTAAAGAGATAAAACCAACAAAAAAATCTCGGGCATAAAAATAACCCCTCTATTCACAAGTGTGAATAAAGGGGCGTTGTGTATGAGTTAAATTATGCTTCAACCTCTTCTTCGTCAGCGAAGATGTTTTCTGTATCGTCTACAAGGCCGTTGTAATCGTTGTATGCAACAGCTAATTTGTTAAAGTTCTTAACAAGAACAGCCTGTGCAACAGGGAAGAATGCAAATACAATTGCAAGAACAACTACAATAGCACCGCCTTCGCTAAACCTAAGGTCGTAGCGAGCTGCATTTTCCTGAAGTCTTTTTGCAAGCTTATACTTCCAAACAAAACCGAAGATGCCAACCGTAACGATATTGAGAAGGAAGCAGAATATGTATTTCATTGTTTTCTTGCCGTCACCTTCGCAAAGAGCGTTAACGTCTTTAGAAATCTTAGTCCAAAATACGATGTGATAAATACCAAGTGTGAGAACAGAAAGTAATATGTATGAAACCATACCTCTCTCTTTAATAGCTGATACCATTTTCAAAACTCCTTTTTGAGTATATTTACCATTAAAGTATAGTATAACTTTCAACAAAAATCAAGTGTTTTCCCAATATAAGCTTTATTATTCCATAAAATAGTTAATTTATATTGAAATATAATCTTTAATTTAATTTGTAACATTGACAATTTTACTATAATATGGGATAATAACTTCCGTATATGCGACAAATTTAATTTATATTAAGGGGGACTTCTTTTGAAGAAAGAGCTCGCAACAAAATACGACCCTAAGCAAGTAGAGGAACGTATTTATAAATCATGGCTTGCAGGCAAATATTTCCACGCAAAGTGCGAAGAGGGCAAGCCTACGTACACAATAGTTATTCCACCACCAAATATTACAGGTCAGCTTCATATGGGACACGCTCTCGATAATACCTTGCAGGACATTCTCATTCGTTGGAAGAGAATGTCAGGCTACGATACTCTTTGGCTTCCCGGTACAGACCACGCATCTATTGCTACAGAGGCAAAAATTGTTGAGGCAATGCGTGCTGAAGGTGTTACTAAAGAGGATTTAGGTCGTGAGGGCTTCCTTGAAAGAGCTTGGGCTTGGAAGAAACAGTACGGTGGCAGAATTGTAGAGCAGCTTAAAAAGCTTGGCTCCTCCTGCGACTGGGACAGAGAGCGCTTTACTCTCGATGAAGGCTGCAGTAGGGCTGTTAATGAGGTTTTCTGCCGTCTTTATGAAAAAGATTTAATCTACAGGGGTAACCGTATGGTTAACTGGTGCCCTTGCTGTAATACATCTATTTCCGATGCAGAGGTTGAGTATGAAGAAAAGGAAGGTAACTTCTGGCACCTTCTTTATACCGTTAAGGAAACAGGCGAAAAGCTTGAGCTTGCTACAACTCGTCCTGAAACAATGCTTGGTGATACAGCAGTTGCAATTAATGTAGAGGATGAAAGATATAAGCATCTTCACGGCTGTCACGTAATTTTACCACTTCTTAATAAAGAGATTCCTATTGTTTGCGATGAGCACGCAGATATGACAAAGGGTACAGGTGTTGTTAAAATTACTCCAGCACACGACCCTAACGACTTTGAGGTTGGCTTAAGAAACAACCTTCCTATTGTTCGTACCTTTACTTACGATGGTCGCCTTACAGGTGCAGAGGATAAGAGAATTGCCGATGAGCTTATTGCAAGTGGCAGAGCAACAGAGAATGAGCCTGAGGTACTTGATTGTGGTAAATACGCAGGTATGACAACTATGGAGGCAAGAAAGGCTATTCTTGCAGACCTTGAAGCGGGTGGCTACATTAAAGAGATTGAGCCACTTAAGCACGAGGTTGGTACCTGTTACCGTTGCCACAGCACAATTGAGCCAATGGTTTCAAAGCAGTGGTTTGTTCGTATGGTTCCTCTTGCAAAGCCTGCTATTGAAGCAGTCGAAAAGGGCGAAACTAAATTCGTTCCTGAAAGATTTACAAAGAACTACCTTAACTGGATGAACGGTACACGTGACTGGTGTATTTCTCGTCAGCTTTGGTGGGGTCACAGAATCCCTGCATATTACTGCAGCGATTGTGGTGAAACAGTTGTTTCTAAAACAGGTGTTACAGCTTGTCCAAAGTGTGGCAGTGCAAATATGGTACAGGATGAGGATACTCTTGATACCTGGTTCTCATCAGCCTTGTGGCCATTCTCAACACTTGGTTGGCCTGATAATACTAAGGACCTTGAACACTATTATCCAACAAATACCCTCGTTACAGGCTATGATATTATCGGCTTCTGGGTATCTCGTATGATTTTCTCTGCTCTTGAGTATACAGGTAAGGTACCTTTCGATACCGTTCTTATTCACGGTCTTGTTCGTGATGCACAGGGTAGAAAAATGTCTAAATCTCTCGGTAACGGTATTGACCCACTTGAGATTATTGACCAGTACGGTGCCGATGCATTAAGATTCTCACTTGCAACAGGTAACAGCCCAGGTAACGATATGCGCTTCCTTCCTGAAAAGATTGAAGCAAGCCGTAACTTTGCAAACAAGCTTTGGAATGCAAACAGATTTATCCTTATGAATCTCGATGAGGATGAGCCTGCACCACACATTCCCGAAAACCTTGCAACAGAGGATAAGTGGATTATCAGCCGTTTCAATAAGCTTGTTAAAACAGTTCAAAATTCACTTGAAAACTTTGAGCTTGGTATTGCAGTACAAAACCTTTACGACTTTATTTGGGATGTATTCTGCGATTGGTATATCGAAATTGCAAAAATCCGTCTTAACGGTGCAGATGAGCAGGGCAAGAAAACAGCAAGAGCAGTGCTTGTTTATGTAATGTCAAACACTCTCAAGCTTCTCCACCCATTTATGCCGTTTATTACAGAGGAAATTTGGCTTGCTCTTCCACACGATGGTGAATCAATTATGATTTCCGATTGGTGCAAATATGATGAAAGCCTTGATTTCCCTGCAGAGGAAGCAGCAATGGAGCGTGTTATGTCAGCAATTAAGGCTGTTCGTAACCGTCGTGCAGAAATGAACGTTCCACCTTCAAAGAAGGCAAAGCTTTACATTGCAACAAAGTATACAGAGGACTTTACAAACGGTGCTGTATTTATGAGCAGACTCGCTTCAGCATCAGAGGTTGAGGTTGGAGACGATTTTGAAATTGAAGGTAGCGTCAGCGTTATTACAGAGGCTGCAAAGATTTTCATTCCTCTTAATGAGCTTGTAGACTTTGAGGCAGAGCGTGCAAGACTCGAAAAAGAGCTTGAAGCAGCTCGTAAAGATCTTCAGTTTGTTGAAAGCAAGCTTAATAACCCAGGCTTTATGGCAAAGGCTCCTGCGGCAGTTGTGGCACAGCAGCGTGAGGCACAGGCAAAGCACCTTGCAAAAATTGCAATGCTTGAGGAAAGCTTGAAGAAATTAAAATGAATTATATAGAAGCAGTAGATTATATTCATTCATTACTTAAATTCGGTATTCGTCCCGGTCTTTCCGGGATGAATGCCTTATTGTGTTTATTGGATAATCCACACAAAAGCCTAAAGTACGTGCACGTTGCAGGTACAAACGGAAAAGGCTCAACATCAACTGCAATATCAAATATTTTAATTGAAGCAGGGTATAGTGTAGGCTTGTATACCTCGCCGTACGTAAGCCATTTTCTTGAAAGAGTGCAGTTTAACGGAAGACCTGTTGAAGAAAGCGTATTTGCAAAAAACGTGCAAAAGGTAAAAGCTGCAGTGGAAGCTCTTCAAAAAGATGGTACAGATATTACCGAGTTTGAAGCACTTACGGCAACTGCATTTCTTTGCTTTAACGAGCTTAAGTGTGACGTTGTTGTTTTAGAGGTAGGCCTTGGTGGTAGATTAGATGCTACAAACGTTATACCTTGTCCACTTGTTAATGTTATTACGTCGCTCTCACTTGACCATACTGCAATTTTAGGTGATACTATCGAAAAAATTGCTTATGAAAAATGTGGTACGTTAAAAAATAAGTGTAAGGTTGTTTCATCCTATGGTCAACCCGATGAAGCTGTAAATGTAATAAAATCAACGGTTGAAGGCCTACAGGGACAGTTAATTATACCCTCAGAAGACGATATTACAGTTATAAAATCAGATTTGCTGGGGACAGCCTTCAAATATGGTGGTAATGCCTACAGCATCACAATGCCGGGGCTTCATCAGCTTAAGAATATGACCTGCGTTATTGAAGCCTGTGAGCTTTTAAAAGAGCATTTTAATATAACAACACAAAAAATTCAGTTAGGCATTTCTAAAACTATATTACCTGCAAGGGTAGAGGTGTTGTCGGCTCAGCCACTTGTTGTTTTGGACGGTGGCCATAATGCAGATGGTGCAAAAGCTTTTTACGATGCAGTTGAAGAAGAACTATCAAAAAAAGAAAGAGTAATTGTTATTGCGGGTATGATGGCAGACAAAGAGGTGGAAGAGTCTTTAAAGCCGCTTATGAAAAAAGCTGATGCTTTTTTCGCAGTAACACCTAATAACCCCCGTGCTATGAGTGCTCAAGAGCTTGCACAAATTGCAGTGAAATATTCAGGTGAGGTATTTACAGTAGAGGATATTAAGCAGGCAGTTAACGTATCCCTTGCAGCCGTTAATGAGAGTACAGCCATCTTTGTTGTAGGCTCTCTTTATCTTGCAGGTGAAATACGAGAATATTTAATAGAAAATTTAAAGAAATTTAATTGATTTAATTTATTTGTAATGCTAAAATATATTTAGTAAATTAGTAATCAGGAAGTGATATATATGGCTAAATTCGATGCTTTTGCAGGTGGAATTGAAATAGGCGGACTTCGTTATATGCTTGAAATTAAAGTTTTAATTTGCTACATTTTAAAGTCCGTAAAGGACCCTATGACTCGTGTTCAAATATGCGACGTGCTTCAAAAAACAGGTCTTGTTAATTATTTTGACGCTAACTCTGCTATAGACGAGCTTCTCGAAAACGGAGCGCTTACCGAAGAGGAATACTTGGGAGAGCCTCACCTTGTTGTATCAAAAATCGGCGCACAAAGTGCAACCGAGCTTGAAAAAAATCTTTTACCCGGTGTACGTGAAAAGGCTGTTAAAACAGCACTCAATATAATTGCCCGTGCCCGTTCCGAAAGAGAAAATAAGGTTACCGTCGAAAAGGTAGAGGATGGCTACAACGTTACCTTCGAAATTTTTTCAGCAGGTCAAAGCCTTCTTTCTTTGACGCTTAACGTTGCCGATGCTTTACAGGCAGAGCAGCTTAAGGAGGGCTTTCTCGATGACCCGGGAGCATTGTATTCCGATATTATTGAAAGATTAATCGGCGAAAAATAATAGCTTTATAACAAAAAGGAGTAGCATTGCTACTCCTTTTTTACTTGCATTTATTTTATTTTGAACAGCCACAGCTGCCGTTTGCGTTGAATGGTGTGGCACAGCTATCGTTCTTGGCGTTTGGTGGGAAGAACTCTTCAATTGGGAAGCAAATTCTCTTGAAGGTGTCGCAAGGGTCCTCTGTGTCACAGCAGCACTCCTTTGTAGGTATGCAGAAATCGTATGCAGGTATAAGCATCTGCACGTCTCTTTCAAGCTGAACAATGGTGAAAATACCAAGTGTTACCTTAACAACCTTCTCGCAGCTACAGCAAAAGCTGCCACTAAAGCATCTGCAAATGTTTGCCGGTACAGCCTCACAGCTTTCGCCTAAGGTGTTGCAGCAGTCGCACACTCTGCAAATTTTTGCATCAAGTATAATTGGGTCAACGCATTGTACCTTTGCAGTTGGGTTGCTGTTGCCAATTGGATTTTGCTCATCCTTTCCACCCGGGATATAGTTGGACGTAAAGATTTTTACGTTACCCTCGCTGCCATAGAGTATGCATTTTTTACCGAAAGAAACAAGACCTTCAATTGTTGTAGGTGGCGCAGTAGGGCAGGTGATAGCGTCAAGGCATACCTTTACAAAGAACGTTAAATCTACAGAATAACAGCCTTTGTTAAACGGTACCTTTTCTACCTCAATAACGCAGTTGAGTATTTCTGCAGACCTTGCTCTTACCGAGGTCGCACTTTCAATAACGTTTTGTGCGCAGTCAGTTAAATATACTCTTAAATCTGCAAGGCAATCTTTGTCTGCACAGGAATCGTAAACTCTGTTTGTGTCTACGCAAATTGCCTCTTTTACGTGGTGAAGGTCAACGCCGCTAAGGGCTCTGTTTTCAGCCATATATCTTCCTCCTAAGTATGATTTGAAGTCGATTTTCTAAACTTCACTATCATATTATGTAGAAGTGGCTTGTTAGTTACTTTTTTATGGAATATTTTCTCCTAAATCAAATGGGGGTACGTATTCCTCTGATGCAGAGGAAAGCTCCTGCATAAAACCGTCTTCAATGCCTGAGGCCATCAAATAATCCTCGATTTCATCGTATTCCTCTTGTGTAAGACGTCTGCCGAGGTTATCAATGCTGCAGGAGGGTATAGGTGTGAATTGACTCATAAGGCTAAATAAAACCTGACCCTCTTTGAAATTGCTTGTGACCCAATCAATGACAGCCTTTGTGTTGTCTAACTGACCCGGTATAATTAAGTGCCTTATAATAACGCCTTTTTGCATTATGCCATCGTCATTAATAACGTAGTCACCAACCTGTCGGTGCATTTCCTTTATTGCTGCAGTAGTAGTTTCAAAGTAATTAGGAGCTTTAGAGTAGCGTATGGCTATTTCGTTATTGCTATACTTTAAATCAGGCAAATATATTTGCACCTTGCCTTCAAGTCTTTTTAAAGAGTCTATGCTTTCATACCCACCACAATTATATACAACAGGTACGCTTAAGGGCGTGCAAAGCGACTCTGCAATTGCATTTATAAAATGTGTGCCTGTTACAAGGTTTATGTTGTGAGCGCCTTTGTCAATAAGCTGTTGGTAAATTTCCTTCAGTTCGTCAACGGTAATTTCCTTGCCGAATTTACCTCTGCTTATTTTTTCATTCTGGCAAAAAACACATTGTAAATTACAGCCTGAGAAAAACACAGTTCCACTACCGTTTGTGCCACTGATAGGGGGCTCCTCCCAAAAGTGTAGGTCAGCCCTTGCTATTACAGGGCTTTTACCCATATTGCAAAAGCCCTTACCGTTATCGGCAAGAGCTTCTCTTTTTGCATTACATTTTCTTGGGCAGTCGTTACAAATATACATAATTACCTAAGATATTGGAATGATAACCATCCTGAATATTCACCGTATTCAACGTAGCCCCATTCGCCACAAACCGTTAAAATCTCTACCTGCTCACCCTTAGGCACTTCGCCATTTCTTTGTGCATCAGCTTCAGGCTTAACTCGAATACCCAATGGGTCATTCTCTGTGCCAATTGTGTATTTGCCGGGGTTGTGCTTTGGAGCTTCGCCTTTTTCAACTAACGTGAGGTAATCGCTGTTAACCCAGCCACTTACACCATCCACCTTAACAAATGCCCAACCTTTAAACGTTGCAGAAACTGTAACCTCACTTCCTTTAGGCAGCTCGTATATTCTTTCAGCATCCTGCGAAGGCCTTGCCCTTACACCGAGTGGGTCATTTTGTGTAGCTACCGTATATTTACCCGGTACGTTTTCGCCTGTTTGTACAGGTGCAACGGTTGTGTCGGGCTGTTGTGCAGCCGTGTTGTTTTCTGTTGCATTTTCAGGTGCTTTGTTACTTGTTTTTTCAGTAGTTGTTATAATTTCAGATGTCTTATTTTCGATTCTGCTTTTTTCTACAGAGGTGGAAATAATTGCAATAACTACAGCCAGAGCAATAAGACCTGCAGAAATTGCAAGAATCACATTATTTTTATCTTTAAAAAATTCTTTGATTTTCATACAAAACCCTCATATTCACAATAATTATATGATAATTATAACAACTAAAAATAATAAAATCAATATATTTAAATATATTGTTAATTATTAGTTATAGGTGTTGAAATTTTGTGTATTATTATGGTATAATATCTTGAAAATCTATAAGTATGCTCTGTGGTGGTGAAGGTGTGGTAATTTTAGGTATAGACCCCGGCTATGCAATAGTTGGCTGTGGTGTTGTAAGGTACGAAAAAAACAATTTCACATTGCTGGGCTATGGTGCTGTAACTACACGTAAGGATATGCCCTTTAACCAGCGCCTTGAAAAGATTTACGACGATATTACAGAGCTTTTAGAAAAGTTTAAGCCTGATGCAGTGAGTATTGAAAGGCTGTACTTTAACACAAACCAAAAAACAGCTATTGATGTTGCACAAGCAAGAGGTGTTATTTTCCTTGCAGTGCAAAAAAAGGGGATACCTATTTTCGAGTACACCCCGTTACAGGTTAAACAGAGCATTGTAGGCTACGGCAGGGCAGAAAAAACACAGGTGCAGGAAATGACTAAAATGTTTCTTCATCTCGATAAAATACCAAAGCCTGATGATGCAGCCGATGCATTGGCGCTTGCCATATGCCACGGCCATTCAAGCGGCTCATTAATTTTAAATATGAAATAACGAGGTAGAATTATGTTCTATAGTCTTACAGGCAAAATTATATTTACAGATGAGCAAAGCTTTGCAATCTCTTGTGGTGGCGTAGGCTTTAGGTGCTTTACAACAAAAAGCACTCTGCAAGAGCTCCACGCAAATAAAACCGCTGAGGTAACGGTTTTTACACATCTCAACGTCCGTGAAGATGCGTTAGATTTATTCGGATTTTCAAATCCAATAGAGTTAGATGCCTTTAAGCTTCTTATTAGTGTTTCAGGCGTAGGGCCAAAGGTTGCCCTTGCTATTCTTTCAGCGCTCTCACCTGATGCCTTCGCACTTGCAGTTTCCTCAGGTGACGTTAAAGCAATTACAGCGGCAAACGGCGTTGGACCAAAGCTTGCACAAAGAATAATAATGGAGCTTAAGGATAAAATTTCCAACGTAAGCTTTATTTCAGAGGAGGGCAGCAGTACCTCAGCAGCAGTTAAAGCAGCAAACAGTATGTCAAATACAGCAGAGGCAATCGCAGCGCTTACAGCTCTCGGCTATACTCAAACAGAGGCATCTGTTGCAGTAAGCAAGCTTTCACCTGATTTATCAGTAGAAGAGCTTATTAAGGGTGCTCTCAAAAATTTGACGTTACGTTTTTAGTTTCTTATTAGCAAGTATTTTAAAGATATATGAGTGGAAAGAGTTATCTAAAAATCTGTTTTACCTACGCTTAATCCACCTTCAAGGAGATAAATTATGGATGATTTTTTCATTGCTGATGAACAAAGAGTTATCGCACCTGAATATATATCAGACGATAGCGAAATTGAAACATCCCTCAGGCCACACACTCTTGATGAGTATGTAGGACAGGAAAAGGCAAAAGAAAACTTAAAAATATATATTGAAGCAGCCAAAAAGAGAAAAGAGTCTTTGGACCACGTTCTTTTGTATGGCCCACCAGGATTAGGTAAAACTACTCTTGCAGGTATCGTTGCAAACGAAATGGGAGTACAAATTCGTGTGACTTCAGGCCCTGCTATAGAAAAACCGGGTGATTTGGCAGCCTTGCTTACAAGCCTTAACGATGGCGATATTTTATTTATAGATGAAATTCACCGTCTTTCAAGAAGCATTGAAGAGGTGCTTTACCCTGCGATGGAGGATTTTGCTCTTGATATCATCATTGGTAAAGGTCCTTCAGCAAGGTCAATAAGGCTTGATTTAAAACGCTTTACACTTATCGGTGCAACAACCCGTGCAGGTCAGCTTTCTGCACCACTCAGAGATAGATTCGGCGTTATTTTAAGGCTCGAGCTTTATTCACCCGAAGAGCTTTCAAGAATTGTTCAGCGTAGTGCTGGCATTCTTGGCATCGAGGCTGAAAAAGACGGCGCACTCGAAATAGCATCCCGTTCAAGAGGTACTCCTCGAATTGCTAACCGACTTCTTAAAAGAGCAAGGGACTATGCGCAGGTTATGGGTAACGGTATAATTACCGTTGAGTCTGCACAGCAAGCTCTTGAAAGAATGGAAATAGATGAGCTTGGTCTTGACCTTGTAGACAGAAATCTTTTAAGAGCCATGATTGAGCATTACAACGGTGGCCCTGTTGGCCTTGAAACAATAGCGGCGCTTATTGGTGAAGAGGCTGTTACTATTGAGGACGTTTATGAGCCGTACCTTATGCAGTTAGGCTTTTTGGCAAGAACACCCCGTGGCAGAAAGGTCACTCCTGCTGGCTATGCTCATATGGGCTACAAGCCTGTCGGTGACGATACACAAGGTACGTTTGAAGCATATTGATACAAACATTAAACTACATAAATTAAAAATGGAGTGATTGGTTTGGGTAGATTATTTGGTACAGATGGTGCAAGAGGCGTAGCTAATACAGAAATATCCTGTGAGCTTGCAATGAAAATCGGTAGAGCAGCCGCAATGGTGCTTACAGAGCATACAAAGGAAAGACCAAGGGTTCTTATCGGTATGGATACAAGAGCATCTTCACAAATGCTTGAGTCTGCAATTGCAGCAGGACTTTGCTCTGTTGGTGCAGATGTAAATCTGCTTGGTGAAATACCCACCCCTGCAGTTGCTTACCTCGTAAGAAAGTATAAATATGATGCTGCAATTATGATTTCTGCATCACATAATCCTTGTGAATACAACGGCATTAAAATATTCCAAAGCAATGGCTATAAGCTGCCTGATGCACTTGAGGAAGAAATTGAGAGCATCATTCTTGATAAATCACAAATTCCACCTATTAAAATCGGTGGTGACGTGGGCAGAATAAAGCGCTCGAGAACAGCCGCAGCAGACTATATTAAATATTTGTACGGCATTGCTAAAGATGACCTTGCAGAAAACGGTATTTTAGATTTTGGTGGACTTAAAATAGCTGTGGACTGCTCTAACGGCTCAGCATCTGTTACAGCTCCTGAATTGTTTATGAAGCTTTGTGAGGATTGCTTCTTTATGGCATCTCATCCAAATGGCACCAATATTAATAAAAACTGTGGCTCAACTCACCTTGAGGTGCTTCAGGATTTTGTTGTAAGAAATCAATGCGACGCAGGTCTTGCCTTTGACGGTGACGCTGACAGATTCCTTGCAGTTGATGAAAACGGCGAGGTTGTTGACGGCGATAAGCTTATTGCCATTTTTGCAAAATATCTTAAGGATAAAAACAAGCTTAAAAACAATACTGCAGTAGTTACTGTAATGAGCAATATGGGCTTTTTCAAGTTTTGCGAAGAGAACGATATTGTTTGCGAAAAGACTAAGGTTGGCGATAGATACGTTTTAGAGAATATGCTTGCTAACGGTCATTCAATAGGCGGTGAGCAGTCGGGTCACCTCATTTTCCTCGACCACGCTACAACAGGTGACGGACAGCTATCTGCACTTAAGCTTCTTTGTATTATGAAGGAAACAGGCAAAAAGCTTTCCGAGCTTGCAAGCCAAATGCAGGTTTTCCCACAGGTTCTTATAAACGTTCGTGTTTCCGATTTTGGTAAAGCAAAATTTCCTCGTGATAAAGAAATTAAAACAGCTATTGAGGCTGCAGAAAAAGAGCTTGGTGCAGATGGCAGAGTGCTTGTTCGTGTTTCGGGTACAGAGCCTCTTGTGCGTGTAATGCTCGAAGGTAAGGATGAGGAAAAAATCAACGTCCTTGCACAGGAATTAGTAGAGGTTATCAAGGAGAGATTGATTTAATGAGAGTTTCCGATAAGTGGCAGGATTATGAGCTTATAGATTGCTCCGATGGTGAACGCCTTGAGCGTTGGGGAGATATAATTCTCATAAGGCCTGACCCACAAGCCTTGTGGAATACAAAAAGAGACGAAGCTCTTTGGCGCAAGGCACATGCAAGGTACATCCGTTCAAATTCGGGTGGAGGTGCTTGGCAGTTTTACAAAAAAATTCCTGAGGTATGGCAAATTAAATACAGAGATTTAGTTTTTAATCTTAAGCCTATGGGTTTTAAGCACACAGGTGTGTTTATAGAGCAGGCCTGTAACTGGGATTTAGTTAGTGATATTATTAAAAACAGTGGCAGAAACGACGTTAAAGTATTAAACCTGTTTGGTTATACAGGCGCGGCCACTATAAGCGCTCTTAAAGCAGGTGCCTCTGTTTGCCACGTTGATGCCTCAAAGGGTATGGTGCAGTGGGGCAAAGAAAATGCCGTTTCCACAGGTGTTAGTGATAAGCCTGTGCGCTGGATTGTTGATGACTGTATGAAGTTTGTTGCCCGTGAAATAAGAAGGGGCAATAAGTACGATATCATCATAATGGACCCACCATCATACGGCCGTGGCCCTGGTGGCGAGGTGTGGAAGCTTGAAAATGAAATTTACGGCTTTGTTGACCAGTGTAAAGAGCTTTTAACAGATGATTCCTTGGCAGTGCTTATTAATTCATACACTGCAGGTGTATCACCGGCTGTTATGAGCTACATACTTAACACTACCGTTTCAAAGCGATTCGGAGGAAAAGCAGAGGCTGATGAAATCGGCTTGCCTGTTACAACAACAGGCCTTGTGCTTCCCTGTGGCTCAACTGCCGTATGGACAAAATGAGTATGAAAAAGATTATTGAGTTTAAAGACGTTAGCTTTGCTTACGATGAAACACAAGAAAACACCATAAAGAATCTCAACGTAGATTTTTACGAGGGGCAGTTTACTTGTGTGCTTGGTCATAACGGCTCGGGCAAATCAACTATGGCAAAGCTTATAAATGCACTTCTTGTGCCTGTAAGTGGTAAGGTAATTACCTACGGCTACGATACCTCACAAGAAGAAAACGAAATTGAAATTCGTAAAAAAGTGGGTATGGTTTTCCAAAATCCCGATAATCAAATTGTTGCAACAATTGTTGAGGATGACGTTGCCTTTGGTCCTGAAAATTTGGGTCTGCCCCGTGAAGAAATACGCAAAAGGGTAGATGACGCCTTGAAAGTGGTGGATATGTACGATTACAGACACCACGAGCCTCACAGACTTTCAGGTGGTCAAAAGCAAAGAGTTGCAATTGCCGGTATAATAGCAATGCAAACAAGGTGTATTGTTTTAGATGAGCCTACTGCAATGCTTGACCCTAAAGGTCGTAAAGAAGTTATTTCTGCCTTACACAAGCTTAACAAGGATTTGGGAATTTCTGTAATTCTTGTTACACACTTTATGGATGAGGCAGTTGAGGCAGATAGAATTATCGTAATGAACGATGGTGAAATTTCTCTTGACGGTACTCCTAATGAGGTTTTTAAAAATGTTGAGCATCTGTCATCAATAGGGCTTTCTGTACCGAAGCCGTTAGAGCTTGCAGTTAGCCTTCGTAACGCAGGGGTAGCTTTTAACGCTTCACCGTTGACCCCAAGCGAATTTGTTGAGGAATTCAAAAAAATATATAGTTGAGGTAGTAAAATGTCCATTCTTTCGGTGAAAAATTTAATATATGGCTATTCAAAGGGTACACCGTTTGAAAAGGGCGCACTTAAAGGCGTTTCTGTTGATTTTAACGAAAATGAAATCGTTGCAATCATAGGTCACACCGGCTCAGGTAAAAGTACCTTGCTACAGCATTTAAACGGATTGCTTAAGGCAGACTCAGGAGATATACTTTTCAATGGAGAAAGCATTTATAAATCTAAAGAAACCTTAAGAAACTGCCGTTTTAATGTAGGGCTTTGCTTCCAATATCCTGAGCAACAGCTTTTTGAATCCACAGTTTATAAAGATATCGCCTTCGGCCCAACTAATATGGGCTTGTCTGAGGAAGAGGTTAAGCAAAGAGTTTTAGAGGCAATTGCTTTTGTTAATCTTTCTGAGGATTATTTAGAAAAATCCCCCTTTGATTTATCCGGTGGTGAAAAAAGGCGTGTTGCAATAGCAGGTGTTCTTGCTATGCAGCCAAAGGTTCTTATTTTAGATGAGCCTACGGCAGGCCTTGACCCTGTAGGTAAACAAAGGTTGCTCGATTTAATTACTGCATATAACAAAAAAACAGGTAGTGCCGTAATTTTTGTTTCTCATAATATGGATGACGTTGCTTCCATAGCTCATAGAGTTATTGTTATGAATGATGGCCTTATTCACCTTGACGGTACTGTTGATGAGGTTTTCTCTCAAGGCGAAAAGCTTGATTCCCTCGGTTTAGATGTTCCTGAGATTACCTCGGTATTTATTCAGCTAAAAAAAGCAGGCTTTCCTTTGGGTAAAGATGAATATACCGTTGAAGGCGCTACCTTAGCAATTAAAAAGCTCCTTGAGAAAGGAGGCGCCTTATGATTAAGGATATAACTATCGGACAGTTTTTCCCCGGTAAGTCTTTTGTTCATAGGTTAGATGCGAGAACAAAAATACTTTTTACACTTGTCTTTCTTGTTTTTACTTTTATTTGTAAAAACTTTTGGGCGTTAGGTCTTGTGGCAGCTGTAGGTGTAATTTCTTATGCGATTTCTAAAATTTCCTTCAAGGTTATTTTAAAAAGCCTTAAGCCATTAATCCCTATTGTGCTATTAACAACAATTTTACAGCTTTATTATGTTAAAGATGGCGAAATTCTCTTCTCGTGGAGGTTTATAGAGATTACAGATAAGGGTGTGTTTATGGCAATTTTTATTGCTGTAAGAATACTGATTCTTTTGCTTGTAAGCTCTTTATTGACCTATACCACGGCGCCGACCGACCTTACAGATGCTATAGAAAAGCTTCTTTCACCGTTGAAGGTATTTAAAATAGAGGTGCATACCTTTGCAATGATGATGACAATTGCTTTGCGCTTTATTCCAACCCTCATCGATGAAATTGATAGAATTATGGCCGCCCAAAAGGCTCGTGGTGCAGATTTTGAAAGTGGAAACCTTATAAAAAGGGTAAAGGCTTTGTTCCCAATATTTATTCCGTTATTTATTTCTGCATTTAAAAGAGCTATTGAGCTTGCCGATGCAATGTCTTGCAGGTGCTACACAGGTGGCAGTGGCAGAACACGCCTTCGTCAAATGAAATTTACTTGGCGTGACGCCGTTGCAGGTGTTGTTATTGTAGGTGTTTGTGTAGCAGTAATCGTTTTTAATATTGTTTTTGTGAAGATAATTTAATGAGAAATTTATTATTTAAAATATCCTTTGAGGGCTCAAAATTTCACGGATGGCAGCAGCAGATAAACGCAGTTTCCGTTCAAGGTGAGTTAAAAGCAGCCTTTAAGCGCTTAACAGGTGAGTCTGTCACTATTACAGGCTGCAGCAGAACAGATGCAGGCGTACACGCTAAAGAGTATTTCTTTAACGTTAAAACAAAGTCAACCATTCCTGCAGAAAGCTTTCCTGCTGCGCTTTCCTCTGCAAAGCTTCCTGGTGAAATATCTGTTATTTCCTGCAGTGAGGTCAGCGAGAGCTTTAACGCCAGATTTGATTGTGTAAAAAAAGAATATATATACGTTTTCGAGAATACTGCAGTACCTTCTCCGTTTTTGTATAAAAGGGCGTGTCATTATAAGTACCCTATGGATGCAGAATTAATGAATAGTGCTGCTAAACTGTTTATAGGTGAATATGATTTTTCTGCCTTTTGTGCGGCAGGTGCACAGGTTGATTCCAAGGTGCGCCACGTGTATGAGGCCTCTGTACAAAGAGAAGGGGATTTAGTTATATTCAAGGTTTGTGCAAACGGCTTTTTATATAATATGGTTCGAATAATGGCAGGTACGCTTTTGTACGTTAATATGGGTAAAATCAGCAAAGCTGATATCCCTGCCATTATAGAAAGTAAAGATAGAACAAAAGCAGGTATTACAGCAATTCCCGATGGATTGTATTTAAATAAAGTTTATTTTTCAGGAGAAAATAATGAAAAAGAATGTTAAGGCTGACCGTGAGGGCAGTAGTTTTAAGAATAATCTTGGAACGCTTTTTAAAAAAATGAATAAAAAAACAGTAATTGCCTTAACCTTGGTTATTGCCTTTCTGTTTACGTTTTTACTTAATTCTGTTGGCGTTATTCCTTTAGATGCCTTGTTTATAAGGGCAAAGGCCTCCATATCAGGTAATGCCGAGCGTTTTCCACTGGATATTGATACCGAATCTACCTTAGTTATAGATAATTTAGGTGATAGTATTATTGTTCTCACCACAGAGAACGTTATGGTCTTTTCAGCTAACGGTAAACAGCTTGTTAATCAGCCTCACGTTTATGCAAAGCCGGGTATTTCACTTAATGGTGAAAGGGCAGTAGTGTTTGACCGAGGCGGTAAAGGCTATATGCTAATTAACAAGGATAAAATCGTTTATGAGGGCACAACGGATAAAACCTTGCTATCGGCAGAATATGGTGAGGATGGAAATTACGCCTTAGGTACAAAGGGTAGTGGAGCAACAAGCACACTTACCGTTTATAGCAAAAAGCATAAGGTTGTTTTCCAATGGAATTGTGCTCACGAGTATATTGCTTCAATCACCCTTTCAGATAACGGTAGGTACGCAGGTGTTGCCGTTATCGGCGCAGAAAACGGTCAGGTTTTTACAACCGTTCACTATTTCGGGTTTGATTATAAGGATACGCTTAATACACAAAAAATTGTTGGCGTAGCACCTTTGGCTATAGAGCACACCAAATTCAATGAACTAACTTTAATTACCGATAAGGGCATTTATTTAATTAACCGTAAGGCAGATACGTACGAAACGGCTTCGTCTTATTATTCATCAGAATTTAATTCTTGCGATTTTGCTGATAATAATAAATACGTTGTTGCCTTGGCAAAATACGGTAGCGAAAACGTTTTTGAATTAAACGTTTTTTCAAAATCCGGTAAGCTTAACACCACAATTTCTGCAGACTTCGAAATAAAAAGTGTTCGTATGTCGGATAAATACATTTTTGCATTAGGTGCAAACAAAATAATGGTTTATAATTTAAGAGGAAAAAATGTTTCTGAAATTACCTTTAAGGGTGAGGCGTATTCCTTAACTCCAACAGATGATTTCGTTTTCATTTATTCTCTTGATAAAATAAATAGGTGCTTTTCATATGGCGATGCCGCCATTGAATTGGGCGCTTAAAATGGAGGTTTTTTATGAATATTATTGATATCGTTATTATTGCAGTAGCAATTATTGTAATTGTTCTTTCTGCAAAAAAAGGTTTCGTTGCATCGTTTCTCGATACCTTTTCAATTGTTATTTCTTCATTCGTTTCCTATAAGCTTAGCCCTGTTGTTGCAGACTCAATGTACAATATGTTTATCAGGGATCTTGTAAGAACAGAGTTTAGACAGGCGCTTGATGAAATGGCATCTAACCTTTCAGTTGGTGAAAAGGTTTCAGGTATGATTAACGCACTTCCTGAAACTGCATTAAAGCTTGCAAGCAGTATGGGAATTGATGTGAATAATTTCTCATCATCCCTCGTTTCATCCGTTAATACAACTAATGAAGCGCTTATTGACCAGGTTGCAGATACCTTAGCATACGACATTATGATTTCTCTTACAAAGATTGTTGTGTTTGTTATTTTGTTTATTTTAGCAACCTTGCTTATTAGATTTATTTCATCCTTCTTTTCAAATAATTTAGAAAAGCTTCCGATTATTGGTGGAATTGATACCCTTATCGGTGGCGTATTAGGTGTAGTTAAGGCTGTAGTAATTATTTTTGCAGGTAGCGTATTACTTTACATAGTTGTTCAAACTGCAGACCCGGGCTCACCGTTGGAGATGATAAAGGCTTCAAAAATCTATATGTTTATGGAGCAGTATAACCCAATAATTGAAATTATCAGAGGTGTGTAAAGATGAAGGATTTATTTAAGAATTGCTGGACTATTCCAAACCTGCTCAGCTTTTTAAGAATTGTAATCGTACCGTTTTTTGCTTATTTCTTTATTAAAGGCAATGCTGTTGCAGCAGTTGCAATGTTGGCAATTTCAGGCATTTCTGATTTTCTTGACGGTAAAATTGCAAGAGCCTTTAATCAGGTTAGTGATTTAGGTAAGGTGCTTGACCCTGTTGCAGATAAGTTAACACAAATAACACTTGCTGTGTTGCTGTTTATGTCATTTAACAAGGCTTCCGATTCCTTGCTTAAAGCATTCAGCTGGGTTTTCCTTGTGTTCATCATTAAAGAGGCTGTAATGGTGCTTTTTGGTGGATTTATGATAATTATAGGCTTAAGACCAAGCGCAGCAGAGATTTTTGGCAAAATTTCAACCTTTGCTTTTTATGCAATTATGCTTATGGTAATTGCCTTCGGTCCTGAAGTAGGCTTGTTTAAGGGTGCATTCCAGCTTCCTACAACTGTAATGATGGTGCTTGTTATAGCTTCTGCAGTATTAACACTTATTGCTTTTGTAAGCTATTTCCCTGATACGTTCCGTCAGTTTAAAGAAAAATATAAAAAATAATTTATCCCGGGAGTAACAGATGAATAATAAAATGATTTGCTCAAGATGCAAACAGCGCCCAGCTGTAATTTTTGTTTCACGTATAGATGGTGATAAAACAACACAAGAGGGTTTTTGCATCAAATGCGCAAGTGAGTTAAATATTGGCCCAATTAAACAAATGATGGAGAATATGGGCATTACAGAAGAAGATATCGATGCTGTTAGCGAACAGTTTGGCGATATAATGAATAATTTAGAGGATTTTCAACTTGGCGGAGCAGGAACAATGCCGTTCTTACAGAATCTCGGCAATGCAGATGTGCCTATGGGAAATGCTGATGAGGATGCTGATTTCGATGCTTCAGCTGATGAGGATGAAGCTGGTGAGGATGACTCACGCAGCAAATCTAAAAAGAAGAAAAACAAAAAGAAAACCAAGCGTAAATTTTTGAATTCCTATTGTACCGATTTAACTGCAAAGGCAAGAGATGGCGAAATTGACAGAATTATCGGTAGAGATACTGAAATATACAGGGTTATTCAAATTCTTTGCAGAAGAACAAAGAACAATCCATGTCTTATAGGTGAACCAGGTGTGGGTAAAACTGCAATTGCAGAGGGTCTTGCACTTAAAATAGCCTCCGGTGATGTTCCGGCACGCCTTGTTGATAAGGAAATTCATTTGCTCGATTTAACTGCATTGGTTGCCGGTACACAGTTCCGTGGCCAGTTCGAAAGCAGAATTAAAGGCCTTGTTGATGAGGTTAAAGAGGAAGGCAATATTATTCTCTTTATTGATGAGGTGCATAACCTTGTAGGTACCGGTGATGCAGAGGGCTCAATGAATGCCGCTAATATTCTTAAGCCTGCGCTTTCTCGTGGCCAAATACAGGTTATAGGTGCTACCACCTTTAACGAGTATCGTAAGTATATTGAAAAGGATTCGGCACTTGAAAGACGTTTTCAGCCTGTAAAGGTAGAAGAGCCATCTATCGAGGAATGCTTTAGAATGCTCGTTGGTATTAAGGAGTATTATGAGGATTTCCACAAGGTAAAAATATCCGATGCTCTTGTTTATAAAGCGGTAGTGCTTTCCGAAAGATATATAAACGACAGATTCTTGCCCGATAAAGCAATTGACCTTCTTGATGAAGCGTGTACCTGCGCTAACCTCAGAAACGTTGCTATAAGTGATTATCAAAAGATATTAACACGTATTCAAGAGATTGATGAGCAGCTTGAAGAGCTTTATGATACTACCGATGAATTAGGCCCTGATTACGAAGCAATTTCAAAGCTTAAAGCAGAAAAGATTGCTTTGGAAAAGCAGGTGGCAGAGGTTAAGTCTAAAGCCGATGATAACGATGTTACCGAGCAGGATATTGCGAGGGTAATAAATCTTTGGACAGGAATACCTACCTCTAAAATCATTGAAAATGATATGCGCAAGCTTTGTGGACTTGAAGCAAAGCTTAAGGCAAGAATTATCGGTCAGGATGAAGCAGTTGAGGTTATTTCGGCAGCAATCAGGCGCTCACGTGTGCAGATTTCTGCAGTAAGAAAGCCTGCCTCATTTATCTTTGTAGGCCCAACAGGTGTTGGTAAAACCGAGCTTGTTAAGCAGCTTGCCAAGGAGCTTTTTGAAACGCCTGAAACACTTATTAGACTTGATATGTCCGAGTTTATGGAAAAGCACAGCGTTTCAAGACTCATAGGCTCACCTCCGGGCTATGTGGGTTATGATGAAGCAGGTCAGCTTACAGAAAAGGTTAGAAGAAAGCCATATTCTGTTGTTCTCTTTGATGAAATTGAAAAAGCACATCCCGACGTGCTTAATATCCTTCTTCAAATTCTTGATGAAGGCAAAACAAACGATGCACAGGGCAGAACAGTAAGCTTTGAAAATACTGTTATTGTTATGACCTCTAATGCGGGTAGCCACGTTACAGAAAATGCATTAGGCTTTAATCGTGATAAAAATCAATCCTCAAAGGATAAGTCAATGAAGGCACTTAGGGAGTTCTTAAGACCTGAATTCCTTGGTAGAGTTGATGAGATTGTTGTGTTTAATACACTCGGCAAGGAAGACCTTGTTAAAATTGCTGAAATTCTTATTGATGAATTCCGAGAGCCACTTAAGGATAAGGGCATTGCACTCAGCGTAGGCGAGGGTGTATATGAGGTTGTTGCTGAAAAATCTGAGGACGGCGGCAGAGGTGCCCGTGATATCAGGCGCACTATAAGAAAATGCATCGAGGACAAGGTTGCAGATATCCTTATAAATAATGCAGAAACTCTCATTAAAGAGATAGTTATTTCAGCTAAAAACGGCGAAATTGTAGTTGATTTTAAATCATAATTATTTGCCGACAGAGCAAATTGTTCTGTCGGCATTTACATAGGTGTTTTATGGGTAAAAGTGTAGTTGGAATTTTAGCTCACGTGGATGCTGGTAAAACCACGTTGGCTGAAGCAATGCTTTATAAAGCAGGTACAATACGTAAAATAGGCCGTGTCGATAATGGCGACACGACCTTAGATACCCATACCCTTGAAAAGGAACGTGGAATAACCATTTTTGCAGGTGAGTCCCACTTTAGCATTGGCGAATTGGAAATTGATTTGCTTGATACACCGGGGCACGTAGACTTTTCCTCGGAAACAGAAAGAATGCTTAAGGTTCTCGATTATGCAATACTTGTAATAAGTGGAACAGACGGTGTGCAGGCCCATACAAGAACGTTGTGGAAGCTTTTACGGGCCTACAAAATTCCAACCTTTATTTTTGTAACAAAAATGGATTTTGCAAGGTTTGATGAAAACAGCATTATGCTTGATTTAAAAGAACTTTGCGCAGATGCTTGTGTTAACTTTTCAACACTAAGCGTTGATGAAAGAAACGAATGTATCGCAGTAAATGATGATTCTCTTTTAGAGAAATATTTGGAAACAGGCGTAATAGATGATGACGACATTAAAAGCTTGATTGCACAAGGTAAGCTTTGCCCCTGTTTTTTTGGCTCAGGCTTAAAGCTTGATGGTGTAGATGAGTTTTTGTCTGCCTTATCTACTTACATAGTTTCTAAAATTTATCCTGCAGATTTAGGTGCAAAGGTTTATAAAGTATCCTATGACTCAAAAGGCGAAAGATTGGTTCACCTTAAGGTTACGGGTGGCGCTTTAAAGGTTAAAGATGCCGTTTCATATAACGGTAAAACCGAGAAAATAAACAACATACGCATCTATTCAGGTACAAAGTTTACAGCTGTTGATGAAATGTGTGCAGGTGGCGTGTGTGTTGTTACAGGCCTTTCTGATATTAAGTGTGGCGAAGGCTTAGGCTATGAGGAGGCCTTTAAGGAGGTTTACCTTGAGCCTGTAATGATATATCGCATAGTGTTACCTGAAGGGTTAGATGCGCAAAGCTTTTTACCAAAGCTTCGCCGTCTTGAAGAAGAGGACCCACAGCTTCGTGTTAGCTGGAACAGCTTTTTACAAGAGATTAACGTTGCCTTAATGGGCGATATTCAAACAGAAATATTAAAAAGTCTTATTTATCAGCGTTTTGATGTTAATGTTGAAATCGACTCAGGAAAGGTTTTATATAAAGAAACAATTAATAGTAAGGTAGAGGGTGTAGGCCACTACGAGCCATTGCGCCATTATGCAGAGGTGCATTTGATATTGGAGCCATTAGAAAGAGGTAAGGGTATTGTAATAACCTCAAAATGCGGCGAGGATGTGCTTGATAGAAACTGGCAAAATCTTATACGCACCCATTTGGCCGAAAAAGAGCATTTAGGCGTTTTAACAGGCTCACCTATAACAGATATTAAAATTACTTTAGCAGCAGGCAGAGCCCATTTAAAGCATACAGAAGGTGGCGATTTTAGGCAGTCAACCTACCGTGCAGTAAGGCAAGGTCTTATGCAGGCAGAGTCTATCCTTTTAGAGCCGTACTACAGCTACAGGCTTGAGGTTCCTGCAGAGTGTATAGGCAGAGCTATAAACGATATCAGATTAATGAATGGTACAATTAACGGCCCCGAGGATAATGGTGCTGTATCTGTTATTACAGGTAAAGCCCCTGTTATTTGTATGAATGGCTATGCAGCTGTTGTAGCTTCATACACAGGTGGCAGAGGCCGTTTCTTTTGTGACGTATGTGGGTACGATGCTTGCCATAATTCACAAGAGGTTATAGACAGCTTTAAATATTCACCCGAAGCCGATTTAGAGAACACGCCCGATTCCGTTTTCTGCGCCCACGGAGCAGGCTTTAACGTTAAGTGGGATGATGTTAAGAATTATATGCATATTGATTCTTGCCTTGAGCAGGAAAGCGACCCGTACCAGGCTACGTTTAACAGCCGTAATTTTCATATAGATGATAAAGAGCTTGAGGCTATAATGAATCGTGAATTTGGTGAGGATAAGCATCCTTACTACAGATACAGCCATTCCAAATCACCATCAAAGCCTGTAAGTGCCGAGTATAAGCCTATTGAACGCAAAAAATATATTATTGTAGATGGCTACAACGTTATTTTTGCTTGGAGTGAGCTTAAAGACCTTGCTACCCACGACCTTGCTGCTGCAAGAGATAAGCTTGCAGACATTCTTTGTAATTACAGCGCATTTACAAAAACCGAAACAATACTTGTTTTTGATGCATACAAGCTGCAGGGGAATAACGGCAAGCGCTTCAACTATAACAATATTCGCATAGTTTACACTAAAGAGCGTGAGCTTGGTGATAACTATATTGAAAAGCTGATTAAAGATATAGGTAAAAATGAGCACGTGCGAATTATAACCTCGGATAACCTTATTCAGCTTTCTGCCATAAGGTATGGCGTATTAAGAGTTTCTGCCAAGGACTTTGAAAAAGAGGTTAAAAAGGTAGATGAGCACATTGATGAGCTTCTTTATAGAATTAATAAACCAAGGCCACAAAAGGTAGGGGAGCTTGTTGAGCTTATAAAAAGCACACAAGAAAATGATAGTTAAAAATTGACAGTTTAAAAGATTAATATTATAATCCTTATATGTTATACGGAAGGTGAAAACAATGTCTCTTAAAATATTTATTGATAAGTACAGAAATCAGTTTAAAGCAATGTCATCAAGCTATGACCAGCCATTTGAGCTTTCAAAGGATACTCCTATTGAATTTGAAAATGACGATAATATAAAATTGGCATTTGCTAATATTGCAGACACACATCTTATAGATAACGAGAGCGCAACAATTAACCTTAATAATTTCTTTCAGGATATTTCAAATTCTAAAGGGAAATTTGATGCCGTGCTTATTGCAGGCGACCTTGCCGACTATGGTAAAATTGCAGAATATAATAGATTTTTTAATGTGTTTGACCAATATAAAAACAAATTTAAGCTTTTTGTTACAATGGGTAATCACGATGTACGCTTCCTTTTTGCAAGAAACCAAAAAATCATTATGGATAAGGTTAAGGAATACCTTGGCGTAGATACACAAGGTAAAAGCTATTATTCTTATGATGTAAACGGCTACACCTTTATTGTAATCGGTACAGAAAAACGTGTACTCGAAAAGGCTTACATAACTAAAGCACAAATGGATTTTCTCGATAAAGAGCTTGCAAGAGCAACAAAGGAGGGCAAGCCGGCCTTTGTTATGTGTCACCAGGCATTTGCTTTTACCCACGGCCTTCCTGAGGTTTGGAAAACAGGTGATATGGGTGAGCAAAACGACGATGTACGTGCAGTTATGGAAAAATATGAAAATGTTTTCTTTATAAACGGACATCTTCACGGAGGTATATTCGAAAAGACTCTTGAAATACTTAATAAAGAAAATAATGTTATATCCTTAAGTATTCCTTGCTACAGAAAAGAAAATAATTTCGGTATAAGAGATTGTGGCGTAGGCTACTACTGTGAGGTATACAATAATAAGGTAATCTTCACAGCCCGTAACTTCGTTAAAGGCGAGCCTGTAACAGGTGAGTATACAAAGTTTGAATTTGAGTTAATATAAAAAAACAAGCCTCAAGGAAAATTCCTTGAGGCATTTATTATTTCTGTAGCCAATTTAATTCTTTGGCGGGTATTACAATATAGTTATCGGGTCCGTCGCCAATTCTTAAGTATACGTTATTTATTCCTGCTTGAATAATGTTCCTTGCACAAACAGGGCATGGCTTTGATTTGTATACAGAATTATCACCCGGGTTGATTCCTGTAAGATATAAGTCGGCGCCTAAAGTTTGTTGGCGAGAGCAATTAAGCAATGCGTTCATTTCGGCGTGAACGGCTCTGCAAATTCCATAGCCTTCACCTTGGTGCATATTTTGCTCCATGCGTGGGCAATAACCTATTTCACAGCAGTTTTCAAAGCCACGAGGGGAGCCGTTGTAGCCTGTAGAAACAACTACATCGTCTTTAACAATTACCGCACCGTATTTTCGCTTTAAGCAGGTGCTTCTGTATGCGAAGACCTCAGCGCAATTAAGATACGTATCAATTTTTGAAACAAGCTTGTTTGGTTCAGGGTAAACCATGTGTATCACCTCTTTGATATAATATATCACAGAGTAGCTTGTTTTTCAATGAAAACAAGCAAAGAACAATTATACAAGCAAAAAAGAGATACCTAAAGGTATCTCTTTTCTGCTGGCAGGGATGGCGAGATTCGAACTCACGCATGACGGAGTCAAAGTCCGTTGCCTTACCGCTTGGCTACATCCCTATATTAAAAATGTCAAACATCAAACGGCTGTCTGAAGTTTGACAAGAAAAATGGGGTGGATGATCGGAATCGAACCGACGACCTCCAGGGCCACAACCTGGCACTCTAACCAACTGAGCTACATCCACCATATTTGGCACGGATGGAGGGGCTCGAACCCCCGACCTACTGCTTAGAAGGCAGTTGCTCTATCCAACTGAGCTACATCCGCACACTGTGGAGCGGGTGATGGGAATCGAACCCACACGACCAGCTTGGAAGGCTGGGATTCTACCATTGAACTACACCCGCATAGTGCTACGCAACGAAAGATATTTTATCATAACACTACCTTGATGTCAAGGTTAATTTTGCAAATTATATAAAATTTTTCGTTGATTTTTGGAAATATGCTATTACACTATTTTTCCGGTACAGCAATCATTTTCAACGCTATCAATTGCAACCCTTAGTATTTTGCCTTGCAAATCACAAATACCGTAAACCTTAATCGGTGTATAGTTTTCTGTGTAGCCTTCAGAGTAACCGTTTTTGTACACCTCAAAGAGAACGTTAACAGTTTTACCAACCTGCTTTGCAAGGTATTCTTTCCTGTGAGTTTCTGTTATTGCAGAAAGCTGAGAGGCTCTATCATCCTTTGTAGCATTTGTTAATTGCTCCATTCTTGCAGCAACCGTGTTTTCTCTTACTGAATAGGGGAATATGTGGGCTTTTTCAAATTTAATTCTTTTGCAAAACTCTATAGTTTCTTCAAAATCCTCTTGTGTTTCTGTAGGGAAGCCTACAAGTATATCGGTTGTTATTGTTGCATCGGTAAAGGTAGAGCGCAGCTTCTTAACTAAACTCTCATAGTATTCTGCTGTATAGTGTCTGTTCATTTTTTTCAACACGTTGTTACAGCCACTTTGAACAGATATATGGAACTGTGGGCAAAGCTTTGTTATTTTTGAAAGCCTTTCTATCATTTCGTCAGTAATATGGTCAGGTTCAAGTGAACCTAATCTCACACGCTCGATTGTATCATACTTTTCTGCCAATTCAAGGGCGTCAGGCAGGCTGTATGGCGTGTTTTTGCCATAGTCGGATAAGTTGATGCCTACGAAAACAATCTCTCTGTAGCCGTTTTGAGCAAGGCTTTTAAGCTCTTTGTCAATATCCTCAAGTGGTTTTGAACGTGAGCGTCCTCTTGCTGTAGGTATAAGGCAATAGCTACAAAATCTGTCACAGCCATCCTGTATTTTTAAAAAGGCTCTTGTATGTCCGTCAAATCTTGTTATGCCTGTGCTAACAAGGGCATCGCCTGATTTGTGTTCGCTATACATATTAATATACGTATCACTTGTAAGGTACTCGTTAAGTGCTTCAATTATTTTAGAATTACTTTTGTTTCCTAACAGAATGTCAACCTCGGGTAAATCATTTATTATATGTGGCTCTGCCTGTGAAGCACAGCCTGTAAGTATAACAATGCTATTTGGATTTTGTTTTTTAAATCTTCTTACAGCCTGTCGTGTTTTTCTTACACTTTCGGCAGTAACAGTGCAGGAGTTAACAACTATTACGTCTGCTTCATTAACAGCCTTTGTAGCTATATGACCGTTGCTTTCAAAAAGCTCAAGCATTTCTTGTGTTTCGTATTGGTTAACCTTGCAACCAAGTGTGTAAAAATAAACCTTCATTGTTACTCCTTAATAAAAGCTATCAGTTAATAAAAATCACTCCCAAATTTCTTTGGGAGTGAAATTATATCATATTAAAATGATTAGTGCAAGTTATAACAACCTACTTATCTTGCGAGAACACCTTTATCTGCAATTTCTGAGAAGCCGTAGCCTGGTCCAAAGATACCTGTGATGATATCTTCTAACGTACCTGCAAGTGCTGTAATAAGTGCATCTGTTGAGTTATCCTCCTCTTCAGGAAGCTCGCCGTTGTGGCCAACTCTATAGATAGCATCATCAATTCTCTGTGTAGCAGCTTCAGCAGCGATTGGCTCGCAGTTAACTGTATCGTTAAGGAGGGCAAGGCACTCTCTGTATGCTTCAATAAGCTCGTCTATATCAGCCTGTGAGCATGCAAGCTCGTTGCCTTCGAGGTCTACTGTCTTGCCATTGCTGTAGTTTGTGATAAGGCATTCAGCATCCTCAAGTCTCCAACGGCGAATATCTCTTGTGTTACGGTTGCCGTTAAACTGAGGGAAGTTAGCGTCATCGTTTACGCTCTTGATTTCACCTGTAATAAGTCTACCGATAAGTGAAATAATAACGTCGTTTCTACCAACCTCGTGGTACTGACCGTGGAAGAGCCATGTTGTATCACGGAATGCGCAGTCAGTGATATCAATGCTTCCGTCAGGGGAGATGATTCTTGTATCATCGAAAAGAATTTCGTCAGGAAGAACTGTACCTGCTTTAGCGTACATATTTGGCTTGCCGAGTGTTGTTGAGTCAATATCAATAATACCGTCACTGTTTGTTGTGTCGGATGACCTCATAGCACCGAAGAAGTTGTAATCCTGCTCTGCATAGCTAAGGTCATAGCAAGCAACGTTGTGAACAAGGTTGCCCCTTGTGCTTGCAAAAGATTTAAGGTTGGCTATAAGGTTTACTCTTGCAGTCTGGAAATCGTCAAGCTTCTTTGCAAGCTCTGCACATTCAGGGTCGCCCCAAATTTCATCGTAGTACATTGCCTTAACGTCTTCAAAACGGTCTGTAGGAATCATAGCCCAGAACTGTGGACAGTAGAGCATAAGTGTTTCTACAATGCCGTCAACTGCACCTGAAAGGATTGAGTAAACAACCTCTTTAGGCATAATCTTGAGCGCAACGTTAATTAAGTAACCGAGAGCCTTGTTGTCAGCGTTCGTTTCCATAACCATTGGAAGGAAATCGTTGAAGAAGAACTCTTCGTATTCAGGGTGCTCAGGGTCGTTAATCTTAAACTTTCTGAGATAGAAGTCACCCATAACGTCTGTACCCTGTAAGCAGGAAACAACGTTTACGATTCTGTTAACGTCTGTGTAGCCTGTATTTTTATAAAGCTCCATATAAGCTGTAAGGATTGTACCACCGAGAGAAATTGTAACGATATTTACCTTATCTGTACCTTGCTGCTCTTTAACGAACTGAATGTAATCGTTAAGACCTCTTGCTGACTCAAGTGGGTCACCAATAAGAGGGAAGGCGTAAAGGTAAAGTGAGTTTTCATCTACAATTGCCTTCTGGTAAACCTTACCTGTTGTAACGTCAACAGTATCCTCGGTAAGTGTTTTCATAGGAATCATTCTGTAGAAGTAATCTCTGTCATCCTCAGACATTTTGCCAACAGGCTGGTCGTAGTAAACAGTTTTAAGGTTGTTTACAGGCTCACCCTTTTTGTTTGATGCCTGAATTGAGAAAACCTCTTTAACAGTGTTTGCAGCACCTCTGCGAAGATTGCCATCCTTATCATTTTGGTTGATAAGTGACGTTGCAAGTGGTGCAGCAAGGTTGTTCACAACTGTAGGAACAATACTGCTTGAGTCAAGAATAAGAAGACCACCTGAAAGCTCTTCACCGTTTGCATTGTATGCAGGGTCGCCGTTTTCATCTGCAACGTAAGAGATAGACTGGCTGATACCCGGAATAACAATTGTTGGGTAAACAGTAGCATCTGCCTTACCTGCAAGAAGAGGCTTAGAAGTGCCGGAGAAGAAATCCGGTGTGTTCTTCATGAGTTCGATTGCTTCCTCGATGCTGTCTGCATTGAGAATAGCTGATGCGTTTAAATTAAGTAAGCTTGTGATACCTACAGCACCTACAGAGAGTGTTAATACAACTGCAAGAACGATAGATATTACGCGTCTGCTTGTCTTTTTCATAGAAAAAGCTCCTCCTTAGTTATAATACAGAAATAATATACCACACCAAGAAAAAAATTACAATATATATTAGTATATTTTTTTCACCAAAAAGAAGTTGCTGTATTTGTTGACATTGATGTCAAAGAAATATATAATCTAAACATAAAAATAAACTGCAGGAGGAAAAAGTATGGCCTTTTTGACTGCGTATATTGGTACAATAATTTTTGTTTTCGGTACTGTAATAGGTAGCTTTTTAAACGTTTTAATTTACAGGTTGCCTATTGGTATGGATTTTAAAAAGGGAAATTCAATTTGCCCTAACTGTAAGCATCAGCTAAATTGGAAGGATTTATTTCCGCTTTTTAGCTGGATATTCTTAGGTGGTAAGTGTCGTTATTGTAAGGCGCCAATTTCCAAGCAGTATCCGATTGTTGAAGCTCTTAACGGTATAGCATACCTTTTATCATATTTGTTCTTAACAGGTGGTAACGGTATTGAAGGCCTCAACCTTAAGCTTGTAGGCTATATGATGTTTGCTTCAGCGCTTATTGTGGTTACTTGGGTCGATTTCAAGCATCAAATTATTCCCGATTCTATGTGGGTTACAATAACCTTTGGTGGCTTATTTATTATTCTACATACGTATCTTGCAGGCGAATTTACAAAAACTTGGATTGTTTCAAGGATAATAGGCTTCTTCGCTGTGTCAGGCTTGTTTTTCCTTATTGCAGTTATAACAGGTGGCAGAGCAATGGGTGGCGGTGACATAAAGCTTATGGCAGCCGTTGGTCTTGTTTTAGGCTGGAAGGCAGTTATTATTGCCTTGTTTATGAGTGCAATTTTGGGCGTTATTTTCTCTGTAGGCAGAAAAATTGTTTCAAAAAAAGAAATGAAGGGCGTAATTCCTTTCGGACCCTTCCTTGCATTAGGCTCTGTAATTAGTGCCTTTGTGGGCGAAAGCATATTAAACGCCTACCTCAATATGTTCAACATTTGAAATCAACAATCATTAAACTCCTTTGCTTTGCATATTCTTTTATGAAAAGATGTGTACAAAGGAGTTATGTTATGTTTGTTTTAACCTTACCCTCGAAAAAAATAAAGCTGTTTTCAGGAGCCTTTTTGCTTTGTGTTTGCTTGTGTGTTGCTGCTGCGTTGTTTATTAAAAGTATTGGAACAAACAGTTCAGAAAACTTAGTGCTGAGCGTTAACAATAATGCTTCAAGCAGCGAGCAGGTGCTGGAGTTTATTTCTAACTTTGGCTGGGAGGTTGCCAATGAACCCGATGAAATAAGGGAAATTGTTATACCTATTGAGTTTGATGAGGTTTATAAAAGCTACAATGAAATTCAGCTTTCTCAAGGCTATGATTTAACAAAATATGCAGGTGAAAGAGTCAAAAATTGGACCTTTACCGTGCTTAACTATCCCGGCTATGAAAATGCTGAGTTTATAAAAATTAATATATTAATCTGTGATAACGTTGTAATTGGTGGAGATGTTTGCTCCATTAAATTAGATGGCTTTATGCACGGATTTGCAAAGGAATAGTAATGGAAAAGAAAGACAGAATCGATAAAATAATAGCGTCACAGGGTCTTGCCTCACGCAGTGAGGTCAAGGCTATGGTTAGGCGTGGTGAAATAACTCTCAACGGTGTAGTTGTTAAGGATTGCGGCGTCAAAGCAAGCTACAGCGATGTTATATGTGTTAAAGGGGAAAAACTTTACCAAACCAAATACACGTACATTATGCTTAACAAACCTCGTGGTGTTGTAAGTGCATCTACAGATAGTCGAGATAAAACTGTAGTTGATATTCTCTCGGATGAGCTGAAAAGAAAAAATCTTTTTCCGGCAGGTAGACTTGATAAGGATACGGTAGGCTTTTGCCTTATAACCGATGATGGCGAGTTTGCTCATAATATTCTTTCTCCGTCAAAGCACGTTACTAAAACCTATGTTGCAAGGCTATCTAATCCAATCGACTACGAAAAATCCCAAAAAAGCTTTTCAGACGGTGTAGTGTTAGCTGACGGAACGGTTCTTCTTTCAGCCGTGCTTGTTGAGCTTGAAAAAGGGGACAAGCCGTTATATAAAGTCATAATAAAACAGGGTAAATACCACCAAGTAAAAAAAATGTTTTTAACCTGTGGTGCTGAGGTTATTATGCTTAAGCGCATAGCCATAGGAGGATTACCTCTCGATGAGTCTTTAAAGGAAGGCGAGGCAAGGCTTATAACCGAACAGGAGTTAAATGCTATTGTTGAAAATGACGAAAGAATATAATAGGTAAATTTTGTATTTTTTTGCATTTAAACCAATAAACTTTGTCGAAAAACTAACATTTTGCATAAAAAAATTTGAAAAATATAAAAAAAGCACTTGCAAAATGGGGTAAAGTTGTGTATTATGTATAACAGTTAAATGGTCAATTTGATAAATATTCGGAGGTCATAATATGTCCAACAGATTATTTCAAGGTATAATCCACGAAATGCGCGATGTTATTGATAGAACAATCGGTGTTATTGACGAATCAGGTGCAGTTATTTCCTGTAGTGATTTAGGCAGAATCGGTGAGGTTAGGACAAGCAATCTTGTTTCTATATTTTCCTCCTCAACACCTGTTACAAGCGAAGGCTATTTCTATCAATCCTTCGGCACACATATGCATCCTGAGTACGCTGTTTTCGTTGAAGGTGAGGATGCAGCAGCACAAAACTACATAGGTGTTCTCGGCGTATCTCTTTCAAGCATTAAAAAGTATTACGATGAAAAGTACGACAGAAGCAATTTTATTAAAAATATTATCCTTGATAATATCCTTCCGGGCGATATTTATCTCAAAGCCCGTGAGCTTCACTTCAACAATGAGGCATCAAGAGTTGTTCTTCTTATCAGACTTACAGAAAAGAACGACGTTTCCGTGTATGACGTTATCCAGAATCTTTTCCCTGATAAAACAAAGGATTTTGTTATAAATATCAGCGAAACAGACATTGCTCTCGTAAAAGAGGTTAAGAGTGATATTGACAGCAAGGACCTTGAAAAGCTTGCTCGTTCAATTTCCGATTCTCTTTCATCAGAGTTTTATACACACGCACTTGTTGGTATTGGTACACCAATTGTTGGCGTTAAAGACCTTTCCCGTTCATTTAAAGAGGCTCAGGTTGCTCTTGAGGTTGGTAAGGTGTTCGATACAGAGCGCAATATTGTAAGCTATGACCATCTGGGCATTGCAAGACTTATTTATCAGCTACCAATCACTCTTTGTGAAATGTTCCTTAAAGAAATCTTTAAGGTTGGCTCAATAGAAACACTTGACCAGGAAACCTTGTTTACAATCCAGCGTTTCTTCGAAAACAACCTTAACGTTTCCGAAACCTCAAGAAAGCTTTTTGTTCACAGAAATACACTTGTTTACCGTCTTGAGAAAATTAAAAAGCTTACAGGCCTTGATTTAAGAGAATTTGACGATGCAATTGTATTTAAGGTAGCTCTTATGGTTAAGAAATACCTTGATGCTAATCCTGTAAAATATTAATAAAAAGTAAATAAATTATGAAATAGCACATTTTTTATTACAAAAGGGTTACATTTTGTAATAAAATGTGCTATTATTATTTTTGTTGAAAAATATAAGTAAAAAATTAAGGATTTGGGTGTTAACTTTGATTAAATTCGAAAACGTAACAAAAGTTTATACCGAAACCGATACGAAAGCGCTTAACGATTTTAGTTTGCAAATTGAAAACGGTGAGTTTGTTTTTATTGTTGGTTCTTCGGGCGCAGGTAAAAGTACCTTGCTTAAGCTTATTATGCGAGAAGAGGTACCCACAAGTGGTACAATTGATATAAACGGATACGACCTTAACTCTATGAAAAAAAGAGATATACCATACTTCAGAAGAACTATGGGTATCGTTTTCCAGGATTTCCGTCTTATCCCCAGTATGAATGTTTACGATAACGTTGCATATGCTATGCGAGTAATAGGTGCTCGTGAAAGCTCCATAAGAAAGCGTGTTCCGTATTTGCTTGGCCTTGTTGGTCTTAATTCCAAGGCAAGGTCAAAGCCTAATCAGCTTTCCGGTGGTGAGCAGCAGCGTGTTGCTCTTGCAAGAGCGTTGGCAAACAATGCAAGTATGATTATTGCCGATGAGCCTACAGGTAACGTTGACCCTAAAATGTCATACGAAATTGTTGACCTTTTAAATCACATTAATGCAGACGGTACAACCGTTATTATGGTTACACACGATTTGCATCTTGTAAAAACCTTTAATCACAGAGTTATTACAATTAAAAACGGCTCAATCGAATCCGATTGCCCCGATGCATCACATATTGACGTTGAGCCATATTCTTTTGAGAGTCCTGAGGATTCTATAGGTACTTACTTCCTCGAAGAGAGTGGAGATGACTTGGATTATCTTGTTCAAAATTACGCAGCAGAATCCGAAGAAACCGACGGAGCACCTGCTCAGGATAATACAAGCAGCGAGGAGGGTGATGAATAATGAAGGGTGCAAGTATAGCATATCTTACACGTGAAGGTGTAAGGAACATTTGGGTTAACAGATTACTTTCTCTTGCAACGGTAGTTGTTCTCGTTTCCTGCCTTATTATTGTTGGTAGCGGTACACTTCTCTTTTTAAATATTAACTCTGTTCTTGATTTAATTGAAGACCAAAACGTTGTAATGGTTTATATTGATGATGAGGCTACTGAAGCGCAAACCGATTCATTAAAGGTTCAGCTTCTTTCAATGGAAAACGTAGAAGATGATATAGTTTTCGTATCACGAGAAGAAGCGTTTGAGCGTCAGAAAGAAACGTACGGTGATAATGCCGCTATTCTTGATGGCCTTTCACCAACTATTTTACCAAATGCTTATAAGGTTAAGGTTGCAGACCTTACAAGGTTTGACGAAACCTGTAACCAGATAAAGGCTTTGCCTCACGTTTTACAAATTCACGAAAACAGTGAGCTTGCAGGTAAAATTTCCGATATCCGTAATGCTGTAACCTATATTAGCATTGGAATCGTTGCAATTCTTTTCTTTGTTTCGCTGTTCATTGTATCAAATACTATTCGTATTACTATATTTAACAGACGTCTTGAAATAAGCATTATGAAGGCTGTAGGTGCAACTAACTCCTTTGTTCGTTGGCCGTTTATGGTAGAGGGTGTGCTTTTAGGTGTGCTTTCCGCTCTTATCGGTTTAGGCTTGCAGTATGGCTTGTATCAGCTCGCTTCAATTTGGCTTGGTGATATTATGTCAATGCTTGGTGGCAGCGTTATTAAATTTAGCGACCACATTGGCTTATTGCTTGGTATGTTTGCATTTGTTGGTATATTCATAGGTGCATTCGGTAGTATAATTTCCCTTAACAAATATTTAAAGGAGCACAGCAATGTTGTTGAAAGCAGTATATAAACCTACAAAAGCATTAAGTGTTATTCTTGCGTTTGTAATATTTTTCAGCGCTTTGTCTGTTTCGGTGTTTGCATTAACAGATGCTGAAAAGCAAGAGTATAAAAATCAAATAGAAGAAATTAAACAGCAGATTGCCCAAAATCAGCAAAAAATTGATGAGCTTGATGAAGAGGCCTCTCAATATGATGGTGAAATCTCTGCATTACAAAGTAAAATTGATGTTTTGCAGGACCAAATTGACTTATATAACAAAGAAATTGCTTTGATTGATGCTGATATTGGTAGAGTAAATGCTCAAATTTCTAACGTTGAAAAAGAAATTGACGACCTCAACAAGCAGGTTGAAGCATTAGATTTACAGGTTATTGAGCTTGAGCAGGAAAAGGCAGACACCTACGTGCTTCTTGGTGAAAGAATCAGAGCAACGTATATGTCGGGTGCAAGCACGCCTCTTGAGTTTATACTTACCTCTGATGATTTCGAATTTCAGGTATACCTTGAAAGAGTTGAGCTTTTACAGCGTATAGCTGAAAACGATGATAAAATTGTAAAACAGCTTGAGCAAAGCATTATCGATATAGGCAAAAAGGTTGCCGAAATCGAGGATGTTAAGAAAAGGCTTAACGTTAAAATTGCAGAATTAGATGAAGCAAAGCTTGAGTATGAAGAGAAAAAGCAGGAGCAGGTAGACGCCCGTAAGGTTATTGAGGATTCCGAGGCGCTTATTCAAAAGGATTTGGATAAGGTTATGGCAATCGTCAATAAGCTTGATGCTCAGAGTGCTGAATACCAGGCAGCTATTGATAAGCGAGAGGATGCAATTCTTGAGCTTGAAAATAAGCTTGCAGATAAAAATACTCACTACGGCTCTGGTGTAGTTGATGGTGATATGGTATGGCCATTGCCTTATGAGGATACCTACATTTCCTCAAGCTTTAAATGGCGTTGGGGCAAGCAACACAACGGTATTGATACTTGCCGTTGGTCAGGCACTCACGGTGCAGATGTTATTGCCGTTAAGGCAGGTACTATTGAGGTTGCCAACTGGGGCTACGGTGGTGGCTACGGTAACTATGTTGTTATTAACCACGGAAACGGTGTTCTTACCTACTATGCTCATCTTTCTAATATTACTGTTAGTGTTGGTCAAAGGGTTAGCCAGGGTACAGTCATCGGACAGGCCGGTAACACGGGCTACTCCTTCGGTGCACACCTTCACTTTGGTATTATGATTAACGGTAGCTGGAAAAACCCTGTAGATTACCTTACAAGGTACACACCGGGTGGAAAATATATTGAAGCAACCGACTAATTTTTACAAAATATTCGCTCTCTCTTTTGTATCATAAAAAGAGGGAGCGTTGTTTTGTGTTAGTAATAGAATTAATTGGTAATGAAAAAGAAGGTAAACCTCACCTTTTTAAAAAGAAGAAAAAACAAGCTATAATAAAAAAAGAAAGCTTTATATGCTGTAACGAGGTTTTTACAACAATCGAGGTTACTGAAAAAGCGCTTGATTCTGTTGAGCTTAAAGCATTGCTTAACAGATATTCGGGCGCAGTTGTTTTTCCTAAAAAGCTTGAAAATAATGAGAAAATACAAAAATATAAATTTGATTCGTCCTTGTATTTTAGCAGGGCGTATCTGTCGGCAATTACCGTTTATTGTAAAGCAAATAGCGAAGCTCAGGTATGTGTTTATATTGATAATTTTCGATTTTGCAGGGAATGGATTGAACTTGCCGGAGTGTGCCGAGGTATTGTTATTATGGGTGCGCCTAATGCCGAAATGAAAAGGTTTTGCGAATTTTGTAAGGCAGAGCTTGGGTTAGTGCCACAGGTGAACGATGATACCTTGTTGACAAAAGACTACCTTAAGGTGAATTTAAATCATTTAAACGTAGCTGAAGGCTATATTATACTTACAAAAGGACAAAAAGAGGTTGAGCTATATCCTAATGCAAGGTATTTCGCTGAAAATGAATATGTAAAAAAATTAGTTGAAATAGGAATTGCTAAAAATACGGCCTGTGCAGCAGTGCAGGTTGTGCCCTTCAAAAAGATATACTTAAGCAGGTCTTGACGGTGTTTAATATATTGCTTGACTTTTGCGCTTAAATTAACTATAATAATACGTAATGTTTTAATGAAAATTAACCTTGGAGGATATATTATGGCACAAGAAGTTTATTTAACCAAAGAAGGCCTTGAAGAGCTTAAAGCTAAACTTGAGGTTCTTAAGGCAAGCCGTTCAGAAATTGCCGAAAAGCTTAAAACAGCTCGTTCTTTTGGTGACCTTTCTGAAAATAGTGAGTATGATGAAGCGAAATCAGAGCAGGCTAAGCTTGAGGCAGAAATCAACGATATCGAAGCAATCCTTATGAGAGCTGTTATTGTTGAAGAAGATGATAGCAATGCAGAGGTTGTTCACATTGGCTCTGTTGTTACAATCAAATCAACAGCAAAGAGCTCAGTTGAAAGAACGTTTACAATCACAGGCTTTGCACAGGCCGATTCAATTCAAGGTAAAATTTCCGATGAATCTCCTGTTGGTAAAGCACTTATGGGCCACAAGGTTGGCGATAAGGTTGTTGTAGAAGCACCAAGTGGAGCAGTTACATACAAAATCACCAAGCTCGATAACGGTAAATAAGAGATATTGTATTATAAAAACAAGCACTCAATGAGTGCTTGTTTTTCTTTTATTTATTACTTTTATTCTACGTTATTGTTTGATGTTTCCAGCATTTCGTTTTCTCTGAACAAGAGAGAAATACACCAAATACCTGCAAGGGCAACTATCACATAGATGATTCTTGACATAATTGCGGCCTGTCCACCAAACAACCAAGCCACTAAATCAAATTTGAAAAGACCGATACTTCCCCAGTTAAGCGCACCAATTGTAACAAGTATCAAAGCTATTCTGTCCAGCATACATTATTCTCCTTTCATTGATTTCTTGTAGTAGTATTCTCGAAATAATTCAAAATATACAATTAGTGTGTATTAAGTACTATTTATCGGCTTAACAAGGATAAATTTGTATTTAAAAATACGTCGTTATATGTTATAATACATTTAAGTAATTATCATTTGGAGGTTTTTATGCTTCATTTTATTAAAGGTCGAGCAGGTAGTGGTAAAACAAGGCTACTTCGTGAAATCATAAATGATAAAATTGATACAAATAGCGGTAAACTGTTGTTGCTTATTCCCGAGCAATTTTCTTTTGAAACAGACCGTACCATGCTTGAATTTCTTGGTGCGAAAAAGCATAAGGCTATTGACGTAACCAGCTTTGAAAGGTTGGCTCTTTCAACCCTTAAAGATTTTCCGGCTCTCAAAAAGAGGTCGGCAAATGGTGGTGTAAGGGCAGCATTAATGAGCGAGGCGTTACAGTCTTTAGAGGGCAGAATTAACGTTTTTTCTTCTCAAAAGCCTGTGTTTACTGCTTTAAGTCCTCTTGTTGAAATTTGCAATGAGCTTAAGTACTGCAGAATCTCAGGTGATACGTTAATCAGCAAAACAGAATTAGTTGCAGATGGCTTTTTAAAAGAAAAGCTTAAGGATGTTTACTTAATTAACGAAGCTTATACAGCGTTAGTTGCTCAAAATTATTTTGATGATACAGAAGCTGTTGAGCTACTTTGCAGCTATGCCCTTGAGCACCGTACATTTAAAAATGCAACTGTTTTCTTTGATGGCTTCAGAGCATTTTCCAAGCAGGATGCAGAGTGCTTTAGTATTATTTTAAGTCAGGCAAAGGATGTTTATGTAACTCTTTGCACAGATGAAAATGTTGGCAGGTATACATCCTTTTATTACGTTAAAGAATTTGAAAGAACGTTAAGAGGTATTGCAGCAAAAAACAGTATTACTGTAACCGAAACCTATTGTGAGCAGCCTGCAGATGCATTTTCATCTGATATTTTTCAGCTTGAAAAAAATTTATTTACATCACGCAAAACCGAAGCTGTACCAACAGATGGCAGTGTTACGGTTGTAAAGTGTGTTGATAAAAGTGATGAGTGTAAGTACGTTGCTTCAGCTATTAAAAAGCTAATCCGTTCAGGTAAATACAGGTGCAGAGATATTGCAGTTATCGAAAGGCAGGCAGGTGCTTACAAAGAGCTTCTTGTTGAAGAGCTGAAGGCTCTCGATATCCCTGTTTTTGAGGATAGCAGGCGCTCTTTAAAATACGAAGCGTTATTCGTTTACGTTTCTTCTGTATTAGCTTGTGTAACACAAGGCTTAAATACGGAAAATATTATGACATATTTAAAATCAGGCTTAAGTGGCTTAAGCGTTACAGATATTTCGCGCCTTGAAAAATATGCACTTATGTGGAATGTGGGTGTAGGCGCTTGGAAAGATGGCTTCACTATGCACCCTAACGGCTTTGGTGTAGAGTTTGACGATAGGGCAAAGGTAATCCTTGAAGAAATCAACAAGGCCCGTAAAAGGGCTGTTTTACCTTTGCTGAAGCTGAAAAAGGAGTGTGAGGATAAAACCTGTAAGGAAATAACAGCAATTGTATATAATTTTATTGAGTGCGAAGGTGTTAAGGACAGGCTCTTTGACCTTTTTACCAATTTAAACGATAGTGGATTTCCTGTTGAAGCTAACAGGCAAGCTGTTTCGTGGGATGTTTTTGTTGAGCTGTTAGATGAAATGGCGGCTCTTGGTGCAGATAGAGCAATGACACTTTCTCGTTGGTTTGAGCTGTTTACAATATTAGTTGATTCAGGCGAAATCGGTGAAATTCCACAGGGCCTTGATGAGGTTAAAATCGGTAATGCAGACAGAATACGCACCGAAAAGCTTAAGGTTGTTTTCCTTGTGGGCGTTAATAAAAATGAATTTCCTCTCGTTTCTGTTAAGGGTGGCATTTTAACCGATTCGGATAGAGTTTGCCTTACAAACCTGGGCCTTGAAATTAAACCACCGTATAAGGATAGCTTGGATGAAGAGTATTTTATCTGCTATTGTGCAGCTACAGCGGCATCCGAAAGGCTTTATTTAACGTACCGTAGCGTAGAGGCAGATGGTAGCGAAAGCCTTCCCTCCGAGATTATAGGCACAGCAATAAACACTATAGAAAACCTAAAGTACGTTTCTACTGCAGATTTAGACCCTGTAGAGTATGTTGAGAGCGAAGATTCTGCATTTTCATTGTTAGCTAAAAATTATAAATTCAACAATGAGCTTCGCTCAACGTTGTTGGCGTATTTTGAAAACAAGCCTCATTTTGCTGGTAAAATTAAAGCTCTTGAGGCTGTTGCAGGTAAAAGGGATTACAGCTTTTCCGACTCAAGCATTTCCACAAGTCTTTTTAAGGAAAATATCTATTTATCTGCAAGTAAAATTGAACAGTACCATAACTGTCCGTTTTCTTATTTTGTCAGATTTGGTTTGAATGCTGAGCCATTGCGTGTTGCAGAGCTTGACCCTGCTCAGAGTGGTACAGTTATTCACCTTGTAATGGAAAAAATACTTCAAAAATATCCTAATGGTGAGTTTCCAAACGTTAGCGATGAAGCCTTGTGTGCAGACGTTGAAGAGGCTTTGGATGAGTACATTGAAGCGAAAATGGGTGGTAAGGCCGATAAATCAAAAAGATTTATGTATCTTTACAATCACCTTGTGGAAACCTGTATGGCAATTTTATTAAGGCTTAAGCAGGAATTTAGTGCAGGTAGCTTTGTTCCTTGTGGTTTTGAGGTGGAGATTGGCGAAGGGGATATTCCGTATTACGAGGTAGGGCTTGATAATGGCAAGGCCATGATAAAAGGCTCCATCGACAGAGTAGATATATTAACTAAGGATGGTATCAGTTACATCAGAATAATAGACTATAAAACGGGCAAAAAGGAGTTTAAGCTCTCCGAATTGTTTGATGGTCTTAACGTTCAAATGGTTTTGTATTTAATGGCGTTAGAAAAAAATGCAAAGCACGTTTACGGTGATTTCTTTCCTGCAGGTGTATTGTACCTTCCTTCAAAAATCGGTTTATCAGATTATTTGAAAAAACGTTCACCGTCTGCCGAGGAAATAGCACACCAAAGAAAGGTTTGTGGTAAGCTTTCCGGTATGGTGCTTGAAAGCCTTGTTGTTCTAAATGGTATGGGCGCTGTGGATTCACCGGAATATTTCCCTGCAGGCTATGATAAAAAGAAAGAAAAGTTTACAGGTAATACTTATACCTATAAGCATTTTCGCAGCCTTTCACGTGTTATAGACGGTAAGGTTAAGGCTATGGGTGATGCTTTGCATTCAGGTGTTGTTTCTGCAATTCCCGCAGGGGAAAAGGATGAGGGCAAAATGTGTAAGTATTGTTCCTACAGAGCAATTTGTGGCTATGAAATAGGCGATGAGATTTTAGAAATATCAAAGCTTTCTCACACAGATGCACTTAAAGCATTAGGAGGTGAAGACGATGAGTAAACCCCAATGGACGCCTAACCAGGAGTCTGCTATAAAAGCACGTGGTATGCAGGTTTTGGTATCTGCGGCAGCGGGCTCAGGTAAAACTGCAGTTTTAACCGAAAGGGCTAAAAATATAGTAATGGATACAGCTGAGCCCTGTAGCGTTTCGGAAATACTTGTTGTTACCTTCACAAGAGCAGCTGCAGGTGAGATGAAGGATAGAATTTATAAAGCACTCGATGCAGCTTGCGACAGTAATGGTCAAACGGATACCTACCTTCGTGAGCAGCTTGCGTTGCTTCCTTTATCCGATATTTGCACAATGGATGCCTTTTGCTCAAAAATTGTAAAAGAAAATTTTGCAAGGGCAGGAGTAAGTCTTGATTTTACAATGCTTGATGAAAAGGATTCTGCTGAATTACTTAAAATTGCAGTTGATGAAGTCGTTGAACAGCTTTATGAGGAAAATTCAGAGGGCTTTATGAAGCTTACGTCAATGCTTGTGAGCGAAAGAAATGATAACAAGCTTACTGATATTATTTTAGAGCTTTACAGATATTCTCGCTCATATCCATCACCAAACGATTGGCTCGATTCACTTCTTGATTCCTTTTCACCCGATAAGGAGCCAAACGATACGCCTTGGGTAGATGTGGTTTATAAGCACATTCGTCTTTTTGCCGACTGCTATTGCCAAAGGTTTGCAAAAATGGTTTCCATTATTGAAAATTGTGGTGGATTTAATACAAGTATCTTTGAGCGTTTTGTTGGTACAAGTCGTAATTTAGAGGACCTTATTGCCTGTATAGATGCCCGTAATTGGGACGGTATGCTTTCCCTTATACAAAACGGTCTTGTATATGCGCCCGATTCAAGAAACCCCAAAGCAAACGAATACGTTAAAAACCTTGCAAAGGAGGTTTTTAACGCCTTCAAGGAGGATTTGGGCAAAATTGAAGAGCTGACGCTTCCTACAACACAACAGCATAAGGAGGATTCTGCAAAGCTTCTTCCCATGGTTGAAAAGCTTTGTCAGGCTGTTAAAATGCTTGAGGTAAGACTTAATGAGTTGAAGCAGGAGCGCAATGCGTATGCCTTTGAGGATATTATGCACAAATGCATAGATTTGCTTGTTGAGTTTGATGAAAACGGATGGCACAGAACCGATATTGCCATTGCCTTGCAAAACAAATATAAAGAGATATTCATTGATGAATATCAAGATACCAACCAAGCACAAAACATTATTTTTGAAGCAATTTCAAGAGATTGTCAAAATCTCTATTGTGTTGGTGATGTGAAGCAAAGCATTTATAAATTCCGTCTTGCGAGTCCTCAAATGTTTATGAGGCTTCGTAAAAGCTTGCCTGATTATGATGGGAATATTCATCCTTCACAAATAACCCTTGATAGAAATTTTCGTAGCAGATTAGGTATAACACAGGTTACCAACCATCTTTTCGAAACGCTTATGAGCGAAGAGGTTGGTGAAATTGACTACGGCGAAAAGGAAAAGCTTGTTTATGGTGCAGATTATAAGCCGAAGGATACACCCGACGTAGAGCTTTTGTGCCTTGATTATTCCGAAATGAATTCTGCAGATGCAGTTAGGGCAGAGGCTACGCAAATCGCAAGCTATATTGACCGTTTGTTAAATTCGGATATTTCAGTTAAAACAAAGCAGGGCGAAAAGCCTTTGGAAAGCTCGGATATATGTATTCTGCTTCGTGGAGTTAAAAACAAGGCTTATATATATGCAGATGCATTGAAGGAGTTAGGTATTTCGGCTAATGCTGTACTTGATGGTGATACAAGCGCCTCTAAAGAGATTCAGCTGCTTATTTCTTTTATTAAAGTAGTAAATAATCCTTTAATGGATATACCGTTAATTTCTGTTTTGTTTTCACCGTTGTATGGCTTTACAACAGATGAGTTAGCAGAAATAAGAATGATTGACCGTAAGGCCGAACTATATTGCTGCCTTGAAAAATATGCAGAAAAATCTAAAAAAGCAAGGTTGTTTTTAGATAAAATACGCCTTTACAGAAATATTGCCGCTTCTTATCCGATAAACGAGTTTGTAAGATTTCTTGTTAAGGATTCGGGCATTGCAGATGTTTTTTATGCAGGTAACGATGGCTTTACGAGAAATGCAAATATTAGGGGCTTTTTAGAATTTGCTGAAAGCTTTACACAAAGTGGCAGAACAGGCTTAAGCACCTTTGTTAGGAGCATTGATAACGCTGTTGAAGGCCAAAAGCTGCGTTCCTACGGTGGTGTTTCTACGCCTGAGGGTGTGCAAATTATGTCCATACATAAAAGTAAAGGTCTTGAATTTCCTTATGTAATTGTGGCAGATTGCTCAAAAGACTTTAACAAAGAGGATGTTAAAAAGCCTTTAAAAATATCTCGTCAAACAGGTATCGGTTTGAAAATAAGAGACGACGAGAATTTTACTACCTATAACACCTTGTGCTCTGTTGCAGCAGAAAAAGAGATTTTATACAGCAATGCATCCGAGGAGCTTCGTGTGCTTTACGTTGCCGTAACACGAGCTAAGGAGCACATTACCTTTGTTTGCTGCTTTAAAAATCGTGATGGACTTAAAAAGAAATTACGATTAAACAACGAGCTTAGTATAAATTCTGAAGGTAAGCTTCATCCGTTTACTGTTTTCAAAGGAAAATCAATGTCTGAATGGTTGCTTACATGCTTCTCAACCCATATTGACTGTGGCATTCTTTGTGATTTAGCCGAGCTGATGCCAAGCAAGGCAGATTATTCTGTATATAGAATGGATGTCAGCCCCAAGGACGATGACTTTAGCGTTGAAGCTGTTGCTGATACTACTTTAGCAGACGTTGACTATTCGCTTTTAGAGCTTTTAAATGAGCGAACTTCCTTTAGCTACAAGTATGATTGTAGTGGCATTCTTGCAAAAACAACGGCATCATCTACGGAACGTCACAGTGAGCACAGGCGTAATTTTGCAACAAAAAAACCAAAATTCCTTGGTGGCAGCTTCTCCGGTGCTGAAAGGGGAACGGCAATCCATAAGTTCTTTGAGCTGTGCGATTTCCGTAATGCCTTTGAAGCCTTAGAGGATGAAAAAATGCGTCTTTTAAATTCCGGACAAATGTCACAAGCTGAGCTTGATACAGTTGATGGTGCATCGGTTGCAGCCTTCTTTGGCTCACAGGTCGGTCAAAGATTACTTTCTGCTAAAACAGTTTTAAGAGAGTATGAATTTTCCTTCCTTAAAAAAGCAGGGGAGCTTTATGCCGACGTCCCACAAGAAATTGAAGATGAGAAAATTGTGGTTAGAGGAAAGCTCGACTGTGCTTTTGTTGAAGGGAACAGTGCTGTTCTTATAGATTATAAGAGTGATAACATTACTGACCCTGAAACCTATAAAGCAATTTATAAACCACAGCTTGATATTTATGCACAAGCCTTGCAGGAGTGCACAGACTATGTAGTAAAGGAGCGTTATATTTATTCTTTTAAATTAAAGAAATTTATCGAGATATAAATTCATAAAAAGCATTTTCATAACAATATCCCTCAACGAATGGTAACAACCACTTGTTGAGGGATATATTTTTTCTGTTATTCTATTGTAGAAAAGTAAAGTGTATCAATGGGGTGTTTTCCTCCACCACTACGGTATTTGTGTGCACCTGATTCAAAGGCTAAAAATACGCCGTCAGGGTGGTTTGCCATACCCTCAGTCATAGGTGGCGCAACGATTGTTTCAACTAAATCTGTTGCACTGCAGGCGTAAAAATCAACCTCTTTTCCGTCTATGATTTTTGTACCTGTTTTTTCGTTTTCGAGCACGTCGTTATATACGTATATGCTTGAATTGTTTTTTCTGCCATAGCTTGTGCTAAATATAATTTTGTTCGCTTTGCTGAATGCCATACCTTGCACCTGCTCAGGTATAGCAAGCATATAATCAGGCACGTATCCGTTTGATTGGGAGTTTATGCTTTTTATATTTGGCAATCCGTCAACAAGTACGTAGCCCTCGCAGTAAGCGTAAAAGGTTTGTCCGTTTTCAAGGGTTGTAATGTTTGTTATGCTTTCCTTTACCTTTTCATCGTTTTCAACAAAATCGCCAATCCACAAAACGTTGTTGTGGTAGCAAGCAAAGGAGCCTGCTGTGTTTAGCTTGAATTTGCTTTGGAATTGAATTGCAGAGCCGTTTTTTAAACCTTTAAGTATAGAGGAGGGAAAAGCGTAGCACTCCTGCTCGGATGTAATATAAACGGTATTTTGTGAGGCTGCAATTCCACCTGCGTGACCGAAATAATCTGTTCCGTCTGTCTTTTTTAACGGGTATGCACCAATGAATTTACCACTCTTTGAATCAATAGCCATTAAAACAGATGGGAATTTCTCATTCTCGTAGTAGCCTGTAATTAGTAGGTAGCCCGATGCTTCATCGTAGCAAATTCCTTGAGGAATAACGCCCTCCAAAAGGCCGGGTATAATGTGGGAGCTTTTAAAATATTGAAAAAAATCACCAAATTCCTGTTGCTCTGTAACCTTGCTTTTTAAAACAATGGTACTTTGTGTTATATCAGCAGATATTTTCTTTGTTTTTGCAAGCTTTGTATCACCACAAGAGGATAAAAAGCATAAGCAAACAGCAAGAGAAATTAAACTAAAAAATCGTTTTTTCATTTTATCACCGAAAATATTTTATCATTGATAAAATAAGGTGTCAAGATATTGAAAAACATCAAAGCTTAAAGTATAATTAATTAAAACTTTTCCGTTGTAGGTGATAGGTTATGAAGGAATCATTTTTTAATCATATTATTCACGGTGGGGACTATAACCCTGACCAGTGGATTAACACGCCCGAAGTTTGGGATGAAGATATGCGCCTTATGAAGCTTGCCCACGTTAACAGTGCAACAGTCGGCATATTTTCCTGGTCTATGCTGGAGCCTGAGGAGGGTGTGTATAATTTCGAATTTCTTGATGAAATTCTTGATAAGCTTTATGCAAACGGTATTTCAGTAATACTCTCTACACCATCGGGCGCAAGGCCTGCCTGGCTTTCTCAAAAATATCCCGAGGTTTTAAGGGTTGAAGAAACAGGCATCAGAAATGAATACGGTGTTCGCCATAACCATTGCCTCACGTCACCAATTTACCGTGAAAAGGTTCGTAATATCAATACAAGGCTTGCTCAAAGGTATAAAGACCACCCTGCAGTAAAAATGTGGCATATTTCAAATGAGTATTGTGGTGAGTGCCATTGTGATTTGTGTCAAGAAGCATTCAGAGCTTGGCTTAAAGAGTATTACCACAACGACCTTGAGGAGCTTAATTTTAAGTGGTGGAATGGCTTTTGGGCACATAGAGTGACAGATTGGTCACAAATTAATTCACCGAAGTTTAGGGGCGAAAATCACGTTTCTGCAATGAAGCTTTGCTGGAATCGTTTTGTTTCCGATAGCCACATTTCATTTTTTGAAAATGAAATTGCACCCTTGAGAGAAATAACGCCTAATATACCTATTACAACTAATTTTATGAAGATGTATGATGGTATAGATTATCAAAAGTTTGCTAAAAAGCTTGACCTTGTTTCCTGGGATAATTACCCTGCTTGGGATAAGGGCAGAAACGAGGCAGAGGCTTGCGATACAGCCTTTGTGCACGATACCTTCCGTTCAATGCGTGATGGTCAACCGTTTTTTATGATGGAAAGCACAACCTCCCTTGTGAATTGGCACGATGTTAATAAGCTGCCAAGACCTCGCTTGCAAGCTCTTTCCGCTATTCAGGCTGTTGCACACGGTGCAGATAGTGTTCAGTATTTCCAATGGCGCAAAAGTAGGGGTGGGCACGAAAAATATCACGGTGCAGTTGTGGACCATTGCGGCCACGAAAATACTCGTGTTTTTCGTGAGGTTTCAGCGCTTGGCGCACAGCTTGAAAGGCTTTCCGATGTAGTAGGCGAAAAATCAAACAGCCGTGTTGCTGTAATTTACGACTGGGAAAATAGTTGGGCTGTAAAGCATTTTTGTGGCTACAACAATCTTAAGCGTAACTATTTTGATGAGTGTGTAAAGTGGTATGCACCATTCTGGAAAAAAGGCATATCAACAGATATAATTTCAATGGATGCCGACTATTCAAAATACGATTTAGTTATTGCTCCATTCCTTTATATGTTAAAGCCGGGTACTATTGAAAGAATTGAGAGCTACGTTAAAAACGGTGGTAATTTTGTAGCAACGTACCTTTCTTGCCTTGTTGATGAAAATGACCTTTGCTACCTTGGTGGGTTCCCTGCAAATCAGCTTAAAGAGGTTTTCGGCGTTTGGTGTGAGGAAACCGATTCTCTCCCACAGGGAATGAAAAATGCTGTTATTTATAACGGCAAGGAATATTCTGTAGAGCACGTATGTGATATTATCCACGCCAACGGCTCAACAGTTTTAGGTGAATATCAAAAGGATTTCTACGCTAATACACCTGCTGTTACAGAGAACAATTACGGGAAAGGCAAAGCGTATTACGTTGCTTTTAGAAACGACGAGGATTTTTCACAGGATTTCTGTGATAAGCTTATTAAGGAAATAAGCATCTGCTTGGATACAAATATATCTGCACAGGATGGCGTAATTATAAGAAAACGTGGCGAAGTAATATTCGCTATGAATTTCTCTGATAATGAAAAAGCATTTACACTCGATAGAGAATATATAGATGTTCTCAATTCAAAAACTGTAAATGGCGAAGTAAAAATTGCTCCTTGCAGCTATATAATTTTAAGATAAGGTGATTATATGAAAAGGTTTTTATCAGTAATACTTGTTTTAACGCTTATACTTTCTGTTGCTTTTTCTCTCGGTGTTTCTGCTTTTGCAGTTGATGGTGCAGATATTGTGCTTTATGCTTGTGCGGATGCCTCGGTAAATGGTGATGGCTCTCTTTCATCACCTTATAGTCTTTTAGCAGCCAAAAACAAGCTTAAAGAATATAAGGCTTCAGGCAAGTCTGCAATTGTTTACTTAATGGGTGGAACGTATTGCTTTGATGATATGTTGGTTTTTAATGAAAACGATATGCCTAACGTAACGTACAAAGCATATAAAAATCAGGTTGTAGAGTTTTCTGGTGCCAAGGCAATAAAAGGCTTTACTGAAGGTGAGGTAAACGGTGTAAAGGTCTTTACGAAAAAGCTTGATACATCTGCTGAAAATTGGTACTTTAAATCTCTTTTCAGTGATAATAATAGGCTTTCAATTACAAGATATCCCGAAACAGGTTATTTCACAGTAAAAGCAACAGCTCCAGAGGATGATTTGTGGACAGAGGAAAACACACCTTGGGAATTTACGTTAGGACAAAACTCCTTTTATTGCAATATGGAGGATATTCCTTTTGAATTTAAAAATTTAGAGGATGTAAACGTTCGCATTCTTCACTATTGGCACGATGAGTTGGCAGGCATAACTGCTTTGGATAGGGAAAATGGTAAATTGTCAATGTCAAGACCATCTTCAATGCTTATTAGAGATATTGACCGTTATTATTTTGAAAACGTTTTTGAAGCACTTAATACCTCCGGCGAATACTATGTCGACAGAGCCGAGGGCGTGCTTTACTATGTTCCGTTTGAAAATGAGTCTGCCGACAGCCTTGTTCTTTATGGCTCTAATATTGATAAACTTATAGATATCAGAAATGTAAACGGTATTTCCTTTGAAGGTGTTCGCTTTACTCGTACCGATTGGGTATACCCCGAGGCTGATTGGGTTTACGAGGGCTCATGGCACGATGAATATAATGTGGAGTTTCCACAGGCTGCACTGTTTGTTGACGGCGTTGTGACCGTTGAATATGCAGAAAACGTACACTTTAAGAATTGTGAATTTATAAATCTTGGTGGTACAGCAATAAAGCTTAGAAACGGCGTTAAAAATTCCTCTGTTGAAAACTGCTATTTCTACGAGATTGCTGCAACAGCAATTTATGTAGGTGGTACCAATTGCCTGTTCGGAGAAAAGGATTATACACAAAATATTACCGTAAAGAATAACGAAATTCATAAATACGGCAGAAAATTCTTCTGTGGTATTGGTATTCACGTAACCTTTTGCGATACTGCAGAAATTGTGAATAACGAAATTCACGATGGCTACTATACCGGTATTTCTGTAGGCTGGATATGGGGCTATGCATACCACGTTACAAAAAATATTAATGTAAGCCGAAATCTTATTTATAACATAGGTCAAGGCTGGCTTTCCGATATGGGTGGAATTTATATGCTTGGTAAGCAGCCGGGCACAGTTTTGAGTGAAAATGTAATACATAACGTTGCTGCCGACCCGGGTGAGGGTGGCTATGGTGGCTGGGGTATCTACCTTGATGAAGGCTCATCCTTTATGAGTGTTGAAAAGAACCTTGTTTACTCTTGTGGTAACCAAAGCTTTAACACCCACTACGGCGAAGGCAATATTATAAGAAATAACATTGCGGCCTTTAGTGGCGAGGGACTTGTAAGCCCGGGTATAGATAAGGGCGAATCACACGCAACAGGTATTTATTATAATAATATCTTTATTACAAAAGATAAGGCGCCTATATACATAGAAATGCTAACTCCATCTCATTTCTACGATAACGGAAATATTATGTGGAGTGCAACTGAAGGTGATGAGCTTTATTTTGAAAATGGCTCGGATACTTATTCACTTGAAATTGCTCAACAAAAAGGCTTTATACATTTCCCTGTTGTTGCAGACCCACTTTTCAAGGATGCATTAAACTATGATTTTACCTTAGCAGAAAACAGTCCGGCATTTGAAGCAAACTTTGAAGCTTGGGATTATTCTGCTGCTGGTACGTTAAAGGATACCGTAATCGGCTTATCAAAGCAGGGGGGACAAACACCATATAATGCAGAGTCAGTAGATATCCCTGTTACCAACGAGTACGGCGTATCTATGGTAAGAACAACGTTAACTATTATAGGCATTGTTGTTTGCTTACTGTTCTTGCTTGCTTGGACTGCCATTATTGTAAAAAAAGCAGATAAATTTATTGCGATTCCATATGTTTCTGTATTGCTTTTGATGGTTGTATTTGTTCCTGCGTTCTATACGTACGTAAACTGGATAGAAATCCCGTACTACATCTGTGCAGCGCTTATAGGTGCTTTAGTAACAGTAACACCTGTTTGTGTTGCTCTTGTTAAGGGTAATTCAAAGAAAAATATCATAATAACAACTATAGTAAGCTTTGTTTTATCAACAGGTGGCTTCTTGGGTATTGCAGGTATAATGAATATGATTTTAGGCTCTGATGAGCCGGGTGTTGTATTAACTGCGATGGGCGCAATACTTATTTACCTGCTTGTTTCTACAATAAGACTTTTAAAGCATAAAAAATAATTTCAATCCACAGCGCCGAAGCATAGCTTCGGTGCTTTTCTCTATTTTGTAACTAATATGTAATATATCAATGTATGTCGTTTTATTGACATAATAGAAAAAATGTAGTAGAATATGATGAAATGAGTATGTGTAAAAATATGCTCAAATTTAATCTTTTTGGGGAAAGATAAATGGCAAAATATGATTATTTAATTGTGGGCAGTGGCCTTTATGGCGCTGTTTTTGCCCACGAAGCTAAAAAGCGTGGAAAAAAATGCCTTATTATCGAAAAACGCAACCATATAGGCGGCAACGTGTATTGCGAAAATATTGAGGGTGTAACAGTACACAAATATGGTGCACACATATTCCACACAAGTATTAAAAAGGTGTGGGAGTATGTTAACAGCTTATGCGAGTTTAACCGTTTCACAAACTCACCTATAGCTAATTATAAGGGCGAAATATATAATTTGCCCTTTAATATGAACACCTTCTCAAAGCTGTGGGGTGTAGTTACTCCCGAGCAGGCTCAGCAAAAAATAGCCGAGCAGCGCAGTCAAATAAAGGGTGAGCCACAAAACCTTGAAGAGCAGGCAATAAGCCTTGTAGGTGAAGATATTTACCGTAAGCTTATTAAAGGCTACACAGAAAAGCAGTGGGGCAGAGATTGTAAAGATTTACCGGCTTTTATTATCAAACGTCTTCCTGTGCGCTACACCTACGATAATAACTATTTTAACGATTCTTATCAGGGTATAGCAGTTGGTGGATACAACGTGCTTGTAGAAAAGCTTCTTGAGGGCACAGAGGTAATTCTCGGTGTAGATTATATCCTCGAAAAAGAAAAGTATAACGAGCTTGCAGATAAGGTAGTTTATACAGGTACAATTGACTCCTTCTACGGTTATTGCTTCGGTAAGCTTGAGTACAGAAGCCTTCGCTTTGAAACAGAGGTGCTTGATACACCAAACTACCAGGGCGTTGCAGTTGTAAACTACACCGAGCGCGAAATTCCTTATACAAGAATTATTGAGCATAAGCATTTTGAGTTCGGTACACAAGAAAAAACAGTGGTTACCAAGGAGTATCCAACCGATTGGCAAGAGGGTATGGAGGCATACTATCCTGTTAATGATGAAAAAAATCAAGGACTTTATTTACAGTATAAAGCCCTTGCAGATAAAGAGGAAAAAGTAATATTTGGTGGCAGACTTGCTGAGTACAAGTATTACGATATGGATAAGGTTATCGAATCAGCACTGATTAAGGTTAGTGAAGTATTCGGTCAATAATAGGGGATTATTGAGGTATTATGGATAATATTAAAGTTTCTGTAATTATGCCTGTATATGGCGTTGAAAAATTTGTTGGCAAAGCAATCGAGAGTATTCTTTCACAAACACTTAAAGAGTTTGAATTTCTTATTGTGGATGATGGCACTAAAGATAGGAGTGGCATTATTTGTGATGAATATGCTCAAAAGGATTCTCGCATAACTGTTATTCACAAAGAAAACGGTGGTGCTCCCTCTGCAAGGAATGCGGCAATTCCACTTGCAAAGGGTAAGTATATGTATTTTATGGATTCAGACGATTGGGCAGAGCCTAATATGCTTGAGGATATGTACAATCTTGCAGAAAAAAATAATGCTCAGTACGTTGTAACAGGCTACTATATAGATACCTACTATACAGATACCGAGTATGTTTCACAAGAGCAGTTCCAGCCCGATGAGGTTTTTGCTTCACAAGAGGATTTTAGAAAAAATGCATACCGTCTTTTCGACCAAAACCTTTTGTATACACCTTGGAATAAGCTCTATTTATCATCATATATCCTCGATAACGGACTTCTTTTTCCAAATGTATTTTGGGATGATTTTCCGTTTAACCTTAGCGTTATTAAGGATGTTGAAAGGGTAGTTGTTTCACAGAATAAGTACTACCACTTTATGCGTGCAAGAGCTGAGAGCGAAACTGCAAAGTATCGCCCTGATATGTACGAAAAGCGTGAGGAAGAAAACGAATGGCTCCAGGGTCTTTATAAATATTGGGGCATAGATGATGCAAATTCTAAGGAATTCCTTGCCCGTAGGTATATTGAAAGATTTATCGGCTGTGTTGAAAATATTACAAACCCCGATTGTACTCTTAATGGTAAAGAAAAACGAGCAATCATTAAAGAAATGCTTAAAAACCCAAATGTTAAAAATAGCCTTAACGGCACAAAGCCAAATTCATTGTATATGAAGGTTATGCTCATTCCGTACAGACTTAATTCCCCAAGCCTTATATATATTGAGAGTAAGGTAATAACGTACATTAAGCGTAATTATGTTAAGATCTTCGCCAAGTTGAAAGCAACGAGGTAACAATATGAAAAATCCACTTGTTAGTGTAATAATGCCTGTTTATAATTCACAGCAGTATGTAAAAGCTGCTGTGAATAGCATTGTTGAACAAACTTATGAAAATATAGAAATTATTTGTGTTAACGATTGCTCAACAGATGACAGCCTTTCTGTTCTCAAAGAGCTTGCTGCTGAAGATAGCAGAATAATCGTTATTGATTCACCTGTTAACGTTGGTGCAGGTGAGGCAAGAAACCTTGCTATCAAAGAAGCCAAGGGTGAATTTATTACTTTTGTTGATGCTGACGATACAATCGAGCCTGACCTTTATCAAAGAGTGATTGATGAAATAAACAAAAACAATCCCGACCAGGTTGTGTGGGGTCTTATTGAAGAGCATTTCGATGATAGTGATAAACTTGTTAAAACTGTGCCTATTGTTTCTCCACAGGCCTTTTTGACAGAAGGCAACGATATTGTAAAAACTGTGCTTGAGCTTGAAGAGAATTCTCTTTTTGGTTATCAATGGAATTCTTTTTATCGAGCAGATATTATCAAAGAAAATAATATTAAATTTGAAAAAGCTCTTTTTTATGAGGATTATTTCTTTAACCTTGAGTTTGCTAAAAGTATGAAAAATATTTCTGTGCTTGAATATGCCGGCTATCATTACTTCAAAAGGGTGAATTCAAGTATTACTCATCGCTTTACAAAAGACTATTTTGCGTTAAGCTACAGAAGAATAGAGTCAATGTATCGTTATTGTGAGTCGATGGGATACCTTGAACCTGCTGTTTATAATGTTTTGGGTAACAGATTACTTAGGTACACTTTTTCTGCTCTTTCAAGAAATCACAATCCATTGTCTGAAATGAGCTTTTCTGATATGAAAAAATGGACTAAAGAGAAAACTTCGCTGGAAATGTATTCTATTCTTTTGCCAAAGTGTATCCCATCTAATAAAGCGCACTTGGTCTTAAAAGCATTAATTAAAGCTAAACAAAGTACAGTCACTGTTTTAATTGGTAGATTAGTTTATTTAACAAAGAGGTGATTTTATGAGCAAAACATTAAACGGTATTAAAGGTTTTTCGGGTTTAGATTTTCCACTTATAACTCTTATTTTCTTTTTATTGTTTTCACCACCAATTATTCCCAAAATAAATACAGCAATAATTGCAGCTGTTGTTGTTTTTTTTGTTCTTATTATTAAACATAGAACAGAGCTTAAGAAAACAATTATTGATTCTGGCATTTTGCATTTTGTTGTCATAATGGTTGTTTTCTTTATTTATATTGCTATAGTTACAATTGTAAATTTCTTTTTCGGTGAATTTGTTCAATTGATGCATTACATCACGTTGTGGTATCGATATTTTTTGATTGTTCCTGTACTTATGGTATGTTGTTTGTACATTTGTATTAGGTGTAAACAAAAAAAATATTGTGTTTACGATTTAGTAATGGCATACGTATACGCAGGTATGGTTCAATTTGTTCTTGTTTTTATTTCTTTAATTATACCAGCAGTAAAAGCTGCTTTTGTTAGCTTTATTTACAAAAATACGGGCGATATTTATCTTGGTACTCCTTGGGTAATGGAGAGAAGAGGGTTTGGATTTTCAAACTCTTTTGTTGACAGTTTTGGTTTTGGTATGGGAATAGTTGCTGTTTTGCCTTTGTTCTTTATTAAAAAGGCAAGAGAGAAAATTGCACTTTTTGTCCCTTGTATAATTCTTATTTCTTTAGTCAACGTACGTACAGGATTAATAATAGCAGCCATAGGTTTCTTCTTTGCCTTGCCACAAATATTTAAAGCAATTAAAGAGTCCGGAATAAAAATGATATCATTTGGTTTGGCAGCTGTTATTATCTTGCTTTGCTTTTTTGGTACTGTTTATGTAAAAAATCCAAAAACATTAGCTTGGATTTTTGAGGATGTAATTTCTTTTGTAGGAATTGATATGAGTGAAGTGACACAGCCAACAAGTGAATCTGCAACCATCGAGAGCACCATTACCGAGGCTACTACACAAGAAAATAGTTCATATAGCACTACATCTGTAAGCTCAGCTGTTACGGAATTATCTGTTACAGAAACCTCTGCTGCTGAAATAGTTACACAGAGTGAGTCGGTATCAACTCCAAATGATATTGGTAAAGATGTTACAGAGCCTAATGCCGAAAATTCAAGTGAACCCGGTTTTTGGGAAACGATTACTACCCCTGCATCTAAGGAGAACACAGCAGAGCTTCTTTTTAGAGATGATTTTTGGAAGTTACCTACAGGATATGCAATTATATTTGGTACAGGACACTCTTTGTATGGTGCTGAAGGATACGCTCATTCTGATGTAGGTTATATAAATGATATATGGACGGGTGGCATCCTTGGAACGCTTATTTTATATGCGGCGTTTGCTTTAATATTCATCAAGGCGTTTAAGAATATCAAGCAATTAAATTTAAAATGTCTCATTGTATTTTTTGGTGTTGCGATAATAGTTTTTCAAGTTAAGGCAAACGCTATAATGTTCAATGCCGGCATTAACACAATTATGCCGATAGTTTTTTACATTGTTTATAGTTCTAAAATGAACAAAAAAGTGGGGGATTGTGATGCATAAGGTTTCTGTTATTGTTCCTGTATACAACGTTTCATCCTACCTTTGCGACTGTGTTGATAGTTTACTTTCACAAACCTATGAAAATATTGAGATAATTCTTGTTGATGATGGTTCACCTGATGATTGTCCGACGTTATGTGACAGCTATGCTGAAAAATATGAAAAGGTAATAGTTGTTCATAAAGCTAATGGTGGACTTTCATCTGCAAGAAATGCAGGTATTCAGATAGCAACAGGTGATTTTTTAGCTTTTGTTGATGCAGATGATTATGTTGATAAGGGCTATATCGAATGTTTGCTTGATGCATGCATTAATAATAATTGTGAAATTTCGGCTTGTGGATATTTTGAGTATTATTCCAGCGAAAACTTTAATATTATTTGTGGTGATAATTCAACAGTTTTTTCATCCGATGATGCCATAAAAAATATTTTTATTATGAAAAATGATATTTGTGTTGTGGCTTGGAACAAGTTATATGCTGCAAGATTATTTAAAGAATGTGGAATTAGTTACCCTGTTGGTAAAATTCATGAAGATGTTTTTACAACGTATAAGTTATGCTCTATGACAAATACAGTAGCGTATGTAAATAAGCCGTTGTATTATTATGTTCAACGTAAAGAAAGTATTATGGGACAAGTTTTTTCACCTAAGAGACTACAACTTCTCGAAGCAGTGGATAGTATAAAACCTTTTGTTGAAAAAAATTCCCCACAATTTGATGAAGAATATAATTACTATGTGTTCCTTAATTATTTAACTCTACTTAATAAAATGGCGGATAGTAATTACAGGGATAAAAAAATGTTTTTAAAACTTCGTCGGTCTTTGTTTGATGTGAAAAAACAACTGTCTGGTAATAAATATTTTGGATTCAAACACAAATTAACATGTCTATTTATGTGTTTTGGTATGAACTTGTTTTATCAGATTAGAAGAGTTTATAAAAGGATGTAATATATGAATCAGGTCGATAATGGTAAGAAAATGTTGTTTAAAAATACATTCATGCTATATGTATTACAATTTTCAACATACTTTCTTAGTTTTTTAACGTTACCGTATCAAACAAGAGTATTAGGTCCATCCACATATGGTGTGGTGGGTGTTGCTGTTGCAACTATGGCATATTTTCAATTATTTATGGATTTTGGCTTTTTGCTTTCAGCTACAGAGGATATATCTCTTAATAGAAACAACAAGACTTATGTATCAAAAAAACTTACATCTGTTGGTGTAATAAAGTTAATCTTTTTTTGTGTATCTGTTGTTTTAGTTTTGCTGTTCACACTTTTTCTTAAACCGTTTTCTGAATACAAGGCGCTATATATAATTTATGTAATTGCATACGGCTTTAATTCCTTTTTGCCGGATTATTTTTTTAGAGGAATTGAAAAAATGTCTGCTATTACTTCAAGGACGGTTGCTGTAAAAGTCTTTTCTACTGTGTTAACCTTTGTTTTTTTGCGTTCTGAACAAGATTACTTGGTTATTCCAATATTGATGTTAATAGGTAATATTGGTGCTGTTATATGGGCGTATTATTTCATTTATAAAAAGATGGACTATTCTTTCGAAAAGGTAAGTCTTTCAGAGATTGTTTTTGATTTTAAACGTTCTGCAAGCTTCTTTTTTGCAAGGATTGCTTCAACCGTGTATAGCGCTACCAATTCAATTATCATCGGTTATGTTGATACTACCGGTATTGTTACAGGGTATTTTACATCTGCTGATAAAGTAATGACAATTGCTAAAAGTACAATTGCGCCTATATCAGACAGTTTGTATCCATATATGGTAAAGAATAGGAATTTTTCTTTAATTAAAAAGATTTTTTTATTTATAGAGCCTGTTATAATATTAGGTTGTTGTGTTGTTTGGATTTTTGCAGAGCCAATATGTATTGTTGCATTTGGCAAAGAATTTGCCGGCACAGCACCGATTTTGAGAGCTTTCATTCCTGGAATTGCCGTTTTATTACCAAGCTATGTTCTTGGTTTTCCCACACTCGGTGCAATGAAACTTGCCAAATATGCTAATTACTCCATCTTTTTTGGAACAGCTATTCATATAACTGGCTTGTGCATACTGTTTGTTACATCTAATGTAACTGGTGTAAGCCTTGCGATTCTTACGTCAATATCCGAGGTGAGCATAATGCTATTCAGACTGTTTTCTGTAATAAAAAACAGAAAAAAATTAAATGGTTTTGATTCGAAATAAAATATAAAGTGGATGATAGAGGAATTTATAATGAACTTTAAAAATTTTTTGTATCAGTTGTACAGAAGATGTCGACATGTTTTAGGTCTTCTTAAAGTGCGTTGTTCGCGTCAACAAAAAATAAACTTAATCGGAGATAAACATTTTTTTGTTTTTGGTACACCAAATCATGGCAATTTAGGCGATAGTGCAATTGCTTTTGCTGAAGAGGATTTTGTTAAAAATCTTTATCCAGATTATTCGTTTTATTTTATTGACGAAACAGAGTATTGGAAATATAAACAGTCACTAAAAAAACATATTTCAGAGAATGATATACTTTTGTTCAACGGTGGTGGCAATATGGGTTCTCTGTATCCCTATGCCGAAGACTTGCGTCGCGATGCAATCAAAAGTTTCCCTAATAATAAAAAAGTGATTTTCCCCCAGACTATATATTTTTTTGACGATGTTTTTGGAAAATATGATAAAAAAAAGATGCAAAAGAAATATAATAAAGCTCAAAATCTTTATTTTTTTGCAAGAGAGGAATATTCTTTTGATGTAATGCGAGAAATGTTCGATAATGACAGGGTTTTTCTTGTGCCCGATATTGTACTCTCGCTGAAAAGTTTGTTGCCGGAAGAAAACAAACGAAAAGGGGCGCTTATTTGTTTTAGGGCAGATGAAGAAGCAAAAATTACTGTTGCAGAAAAAGATTTTATCAAAAACAAGCTTAGTGATATCTTTGGTGAGGTGGTTTGTACAGACACTGTAGTGCCGTTTTATAACGGTGTTGAAGAGTCAAGAGAAGAAGTTAGAAAAAAATTAGAACAATTTTCCAAATCGGAAATTATAATTACAGACAGGCTTCACGGAATGGTTTTTGCTGCAATAACAAAAACACCATGCATAGCTTTAAGTAACTATAATAAAAAGGTTTTAGGTGTTTATAAGTGGATTGAGCGTCTTTCATATGTTGAATATATTGATGACATATCAGTATTTGAGGACGCCCTTGAAAGTGTGCTAAACGCCGAAAAAAATAATGTTGAGGTATTTGCAAAAATTCAGGAAAAGTTTGAGCCTCTAAAGAATGTATTAACACAAAATTTGGATTGATTTATAATATACTGTAGCCCTATGATTTTATTTTGGGTTTACTTAATTGGTGTTAAGCATATTTAATGAATTTCTGTTGTCGGTATATATACCATTCCATCATAAAATATTAAATGCTCCAAGGGTTACCTTGGAGCATTACTTATACCTCAATCAATTCATATTCTCTTTGGCCGTAGCCGAGCTTTGCAGCGGCTTCAATGGTGTGTATACCGTTTCTGCTTTCTATACGCTCAATAAGGTGTGGCTTGCCCGGGTCTGAGCAAGCGTATACCAAGTCAATACAAGCCTGGTCAATTGCTATAGGGTCGGTAGAAGCAAGTATTCCTATATCAGCAATACATGGGTCCTCGGCCTTTGCACAGCAGTCGCAGTCAACACTCATGTTTTTCATAACGTTTATATAAAGAATGTTGCCCTTAAAGTAATCTGCTACAGAGCCTGCTGCCTCTGCCATTGATTCTAAAAACTCATCGTGGTCAGAGGTCCAAAAATTATCAGGGTTGCCCACGCCGTGTATATAACCCTTGCCGTAGGATGAAGCAACACCTATTGAAAGCTGTTTAATTGCTCCACCGTATCCACCCATAGGGTGCCCTTTGAAGTGAGAAAGCACAAGCATAGAGTCATAGTTTGCTATGTTTTTACCTACATAATTCTTTTGGATTTTTTCGCCCTTTGCAATATCAAGAATTAAATCGGGGCCTTCTGCATCAAGGATATCTACATTATAATAATCTGTCCAACCGTGTTCATTCATAAGCTGAACGTGTCTTTCTGTTGTGTTTCTTGCACCCTCATAGGCTGTGTTACACTCAACAACCGTTCCGTTAACGTGTTCAATAACAGGTTTCCAAAAATCAGGCTTTAAAAAGTTTTGGTTACCTTTTTCGCCTGAGTGTACCTTAACGGCTACCTTGCCGGGCAAGGTTACACCAAGCAGCTTGTAAAGCTCAAGCACCTTTTCAGGCGTAATTTCTTTTGAAAAATATACTTTTGCAGACATAAAATCACCTACTTTAAATTTCAGCTTTATTATACCAAGGCAGGTGAGTAGTGTCAAATATATTGCTATGCATTTTCGATGTTTTGTAAGATTTTGAGAAGCATAGCAGAAGTGTGTGCTTCATTTTCCGAAAACTGTGCAAACATTTTTGCCAGCTCTTTGTCTTCGGGTTCAATTTCTCGTGCATATTCTTGATATTCACGCACAAGCCCTGTTGAAACTTGCCAGGCTCTTAGAACTCTGTCTCGTTTTGTGATTTTAAATCCGTTTAATTCATTCATAGTATTTTCCTCCATATCGTATATAAATATTGTTCCCTGTTTATATTACTTATGCAAATCATCTGTAGCCGGGTTATCTATAAGTTGTCCGTTTTTTGTAAATCTTGAGCCGTGGCAGGGGCAGTCCCAAGTGTGTTCATATTTGTTCCATTTTAGCGCACAGCCTAAGTGAGGGCATCTTTTTGTTGTTGGATAAATATAGTCTAAAATTGTTTCACCTGCGTTCAATATCAATTGAGGATGAAGCATTGTGCGCGAAGGTGAGAAAACAGGTGAAAAATCATTTTTCTTTTCCCGGACTAAGTCTGTTAAAATATTTGCTGATACCATTGATGATGTTATTCCCCATTTGTTAAAGCCGGTAGCAACAAACAAATTAGGTGTTTTAGGTGAATATTGACCTATATACGGAATACTATCCAGCGTCATACAATCCTGTGTTGCCCAAAAATATTTTTCATTAGCGTTCGGATATTCTTTTTGTGCAAAGCTGCGAAGCTCGTTCCAGGCACCACCTTTTTTGCCTGTTCGGTGGTCGCCCCCGCCAATTAATAAAAGATTTTTGTAATTTCTAAAGGACATACCCTTTTGCGCCTCGTCAACATACATTCCTTTTACAGCCGAAGCGTTATCAAGTGCAATTACATAGGAACGGTGCTGGTACATTTTGAAGAAGTATCCACCATATTTGTTTAAAAAGGGGAAATGAGTTGCAATAATAATCTTATTTGCTTTTATTTTGTGTTTATCTGTGTATGCTGTATTATTTTCAACTCTATTAACCTTTGTGTTTTCAAAAATATTTAAGTCTTTTGCAATTGCATAAATAAATTTTAAAGGGTTGAATTGAGCCTGATTTTTTATCTTGATTGCACCTGCTACAGATAGTGGAATATTTAGTCTTTCTTCAAAATGTGCTTCAAAATTTAGCTTTTGTAAAGCATTTATTTCATTTTCAATTTTCTTGATGTCATCAAGTGAATATACATAGGAATCCTTAATTTCAAAATCACATTCAATTTTTTTACATAGCTCAACATATTTTTTTACAGCTCGGTTATTTGCCTCTAAATACATTTTGGCTTTTTCTATACCGTATTTCTTTATAATTTTGTCATATATTAAACCGTGCTGAAGTGTTATTTTTGCAGTTGTATTATTTGTTATTCCGCTGCAAATGTATTTAGCGTCAATAAGAACATAATCAATTCCTTTGTTTTGTAGTTCGTAAGCACAAAGTATGCCGGCAATTCCACCACCGATAATTAAAACATCTGTTTTAAGGTCTTTGTCAAGTGTGTTAAAATATACTCTTTCAGATACATTTTCCCAAAGTGGATGCATAAATACCTCCGATTTTTTATATAGTATTTATCAATAAAAAGAATTCTATACAATAATAAAAATATAAATTTTAAGAGATTATATTTTCGAAAAACACTTGACAAACGTGTAGTAATTTAATATAATTCTTTTTGTTGCGTATGGACCATTAGCTCAGTTGGTTAGAGCAACCGGCTCATAACCGGTTGGTCCGGGGTTCGAGTCCCTGATGGTCCACCATTTATTTAAAGTTAATATAGGGGCATAATGTAATGGTAACATTCCGGTCTCCAAAACCGTCCTTGAGGGTTCGAGTCCTTCTGCCCCTGCCAAAAATCGACAGGTTCCGACCTGTCGATTTTTTATCCATTGCGAAAGCAATGGTATATCATCACGCGCAAGCGTGCATCTCATCACCGAAGGTGTATATCATCAGCCGCAGGCTGCATTTCTTTTCGCAATGATGATATACAAAACTTCCCTATGCCATGAGGTATAACTTCACATCGGCAAAGCCGATACTTCACTCAAAAAACGGACGAAGCTACGAAATTATATCTTGGCTTTGTCCGTTGGGGTTTACAGGGTATTGTGTTCCATAAATGTCCCATAATATTCTTTATAATGCAGGTGTAAAAACAATCAGCCCACCCACACAATTATGATCTTGCACTTACAGAAAGGAAGATATGTATGGCAACCAATCAGAACAAAGCACAAGATTACTACCTGTCCGTGAATAAAAAATGCCCGCTGCT
>JAZNTU010000011.1:0-65524 GCA_045591945.1 Acutalibacteraceae bacterium
ACGATTTTCAGGCAGTGAACTGCAAAATATACGATGTGGGCAACGGTATATTTTTCACAGGAAGTCAGGATCTGAATAAAAACGCACTTGTAAAGAACTGCGAATTTTACAATATGGACGGTGAAGCAGTTGTTCTTGAAGGCTGCGACGGTGCTTTAGTAACGAATTGCCGTGCGATAGACTGCTGTCAGGGAGTCGGCCTTGATGAAAACGGAGAAATTCTCTATTTTACCGCCGCAATGTGGACTCATTATTCCTCAAATTGCACTTTCAGCTACTGCGAAATAGCGGGTCAGAAAAACTACGGTGACGGAATGACAGTGGATTTTGACCACGGCTCATATAACTGCACATATGAATACATTTATTCGCACGACAACATGCGTTTTATGTGCAACAATCCTGCTGAAGGCGGTAACAGAGGCAATACGGTAAGATACTGTTTGTCTGTCAACGACAATCAGGGCAGAAACAAAATCGGCGTATCCGACGGCGAATGGAATTTCAGCTTTTACAACAATACAATAATCAATTCACCCGAATTCCAGATGACTCAGATTTATGATTCACTGTTTGCAAACAATATTATAGTTTTTAAAGATGGACATAAGTTTTATCATATGAACAACGAAATGGAAACCTGGAATAATGTGTTTGCCAACAACTGCTATTACAATACTTTCAATCCGGCATTTGATAAGGATGCTTTGAACACTCTTCCCGGCTTCGCGGGCGGTGATGACCCGATAAAAGCATATCAGCTTGCAGAAGGCTCACCGCTGATCGGTGCAGGCTTTAAGGTTGAGGACGGCTGTATGACGGATTTCTACGGCAATGAAATAACAAGCAATAACATCGGCTGTTATTCCGCCGACGGAGAGAATGCCGTTCTTGAAACAGAAAGTTTCTTTGAAAAAGTTGTAAGATATATTCGCCAAGCATTTAATATAGCAATTGAAGAAATACGCAAATTAATTATTGATATTTTTGAGTAATAAGACAACAAAACTTTTCTGATAAGTCTTTTCAATGAAATGTATCACGAACTACCTACGCCGAAATAAAAAGGATGAAACAAACAAATAAAAATTTATAAAACATAGACCAAAATGTTTTTTGTTACGTCTGTTTAGGTGAAAAGACAAAATAATAAAACATTATTAAGGAGAAAAATTTATGAAACACTGCGGAACACAAAGACTGGAAACCGACAGACTTGTACTGAGACGATTTGTCAAAGAAGATGCTGAGGCTATGTATAAAAATTGGGCATCTGACCCTGAGGTGTCGAAATACCTGACGTGGCAACCTCATTCAAGCGAAAAAGACAGCAAAAATGCAGTCAAGTATTTTATGAAACAATATTCCGACGAAAAATATTATCATTGGGCTATTGTTTTGAAAGAAAACAGCGACGAACCCATCGGCGGTATTGATGTTGTAATAATCAACGAAGATGTTTCAATGGTGCATATGGGATATTGTATCGGCAAAAAGTGGTGGCATCAGGGTATCACTTCCGAAGCACTCAAAGCGGTTATGGATTATTTATTCGATGTTGTTGATGTTAACCGCATCGAATCAAGACACGACACAAGAAATCCGAATTCCGGCAAGGTAATGATGAAATGCGGAATGAAATATGAAGGAACTCTGCGCAGCGCCGACAGAAATAATCAGGGCATCTGTGACGTCAGTTATTATGCTTTGCTGAAATCCGAACGGTAATCTCTGATTTATACAAACAACATTCAAAGGAGCAGGCTATGATAACAAAGTTTGAATTGCATACGGATGTTTTGGTTCTCGGAAGCGGGCCTGCGGGATTTGCAGCGGCATATACAGCAGCAAAAAACGGAGCAAAGGTTATTCTTGTTGAGCAAAACGGCGATGTTGGCGGAATTTCAACTTCGGGACTTATGAGCCATTGGACGGGAAACTGCGGCAGTCCGCTTTATTATGATATTCTGAAAAGAACATCCGAAAACAACGAGGGTGAATTCAAAAATAGAATAACAAATATCATTGACCCCGAAAAGCTGAAAACTCTTTATCTTGAAATGCTTGATGAGGTTGACTGTAAGCTGATGCTTTACACTTTTGCCGAAGATGCAATCTGTGACGGCGATAATGTGCTCGGTGCAACCGTTATCAACAAATCGGGCAAAACGGATATTTACGCAAAAATCACCATAGATGCCACCGGTGACGGAGATATTGCCGCAAGAGCAGGTGCTGAGTTTGTTCTCGGCAGAGAATGCGATAATAAGATGCAGCCTGCAACCCTGATGTTCAAGGTCGGCGGTGTTGACTATGAACGAGCAGCCTTTTTAGGCACATTTGAATCCACTTACGAAACACCGAACGGTGAGCTTCAGGCTCTTGCAAAAGAACATATCCCATATCCTGCAGGACATATTCTCACATACGAAACAACACTTCCCGGTGTCGTTACCTGCAATATGACAAACGCCGTTGAAATCGACGGCACGGTTGCCGATGACTTAACAAAAGCAACTCTGACCTGCCGCAGACAGATGGATGATATTGTCAGATATCTCAGGGAATTTGTGCAGGGCTATGAGAACTGTTTTATCATCAGTTCCGCATCGCTTATCGGCATTCGTGAAACAAGGCATTTCAAGGGCAAATACACTCTTAACGAACATGATATTCTTGAAGCAAAAGTATTTGACGATTATGTTATAAAAGATGCCTACTTCAATTTTGACATTCATAATATTACAGGGTCGGGACTTGATAAAACAGGTGTGCAGAAACATTTTTCGCAGAAAAACGGTTACACCATTCCTTATCGTTGTCTTCTTCCCGAAGTTAAAGAAAATCTTTTACTTTGCGGAAGAAACATTTCAGGTACACATATGGCACACTCCAATTTCAGGGTAATGCCTATCTGCATCGGTATCGGCGAGGCTGCAGGTGCCGCAGCGTATATATCTGTTTCGCAAAGCCGAAATCTGAACGATATTCATGCAAAAGAAATAAGAGAAATTATCGGGATATAAATCCCGATTTGTCGGTCGAAAATCAGAATTCCCGCATAAAACTATCAAACATCCTCTTATCGGTGCTTTCTGCATCGATTGAGGTGGTTTTGCAGGTTCGGCTTTTTCCTCTGCCGATTGAATGAAGCCCGCAGGAAATCTGCGGGCATTCCTTTTTAATCAGTATAACAGCGCAAATACAGATGTTGTTTTTTGCAGCATTTATGATATAATTGGTACAATAAATCAGTTTCATAAAAAAGAGGAAATCATATGTCCAAACAAAAATCAACCATGGTTACCGACCTGACAAACGGCAGTGTGACCAAACTGCTGCTCAGATTCGCATTTCCGTTATTCATTTCAAACGCACTTCAGGCTGTATATAATATTGTTGATATGATCGTTGTGGGGCAGTATATCGGAGGAGAAGGTATGTCTGCCGTTTCGATCGGCGGCGACGTTCTGCACCTGCTGACCTTCGTGGCTATGGGCTTTTCGTCTGCAGGGCAGGTACTCATCTCTCAGGATGTTGGTGCGAAACGTATGGATGCCGTTCAGAAGACAATCGGTACCATGTTCACCTTCCTTCTGGGTATATCGGTTGTTATTTCCGTTGGTTGTTATTTCATCCGCAGCTCAATGCTTGATTTACTCAACACACCCGCTGAGTCCTACTCTTTTACAATGGATTATACCGTTACCTGTATTTTCGGATTATTATTCATTTACGGTTATAATATTATAAGTGCAATTCTTCGCGGTATGGGTGACAGCCGCCGACCTTTTGTGTTCATCGCCATTGCCGCAGTGGTTAACATAGTGCTCGACATTTGGTTTATTGCAGGCTTGAAAATGGAGGTTTTCGGTGCGGCATTGGCAACCGTAATTTCGCAGGGTTTAAGCTTCGTTATCGCACTTGCATATTTGTTTATAAAAAAAGAGAGCTTCGGATTTGACTTCAGACCCGCCTCTTTCAGAATCGACCCTCAGGCATTCAAAAAACTGGTAGCTCTCGGTGTGCCTATGGCAATCCAGTCTGCGGCAATTAACTTTTCAAAAATTGTTCTTACATCGTGGATTAATCTTTACGGCGTTGTCTTTTCGGCACTTTCGGGACTCTACAACAAAATCAATATGATGATAGGCATTGTTTCTCAGTCATTTACCACCGCCGGCAGTACAATGGTAGGTCAGAGTCTCGGTGCGAAGAAATATGACCGTGTGCCTGAAATTATGAAAGTGGTTTTGTTCAGCAGTGTTCTTATCTCCACTGTCCTTGCCGCTGCATTGTTTTTCTTCTCCGAGCCTATCTTCAGAATGTTCACCGGTGACAAAGAAGTGCTTGCCATAGCGTCCATAGTTGTTCTTCCGGCAATTCTCAATATGTACGGTTCCGCCACCCGTTCCGTAAGCTTTTCTCTTATGAACGGTTCAGGAAATGCAAAACTGAACTTTGCCGTTGCAATTATTGACGGTATGATAAGCCGTATCGGCATCTCGGCTCTGCTTGGCTTTGCGTTCGGAATGGGTTGCCGGGGTTTCTGGTACGGTGATGCACTGGCAGGCTATATGCCTATGATTATAGGTCTTATCTTCTTTTTATCGGGCAGATGGAAAAAGGATAAATCCGAGTAAATTGAACCACGGCACAAACAAATACGATTTTTCAGGTGCTGCGTATAACGGTATCGTTCTGAAAACAGGAAACGACGTTATTCTTCCGTTGACAGAGGATAACAAATCTTTTGTTGCTTATTCCGAAAACGGTAAAAACGGTGAGTGGAATATTCCTGACGCTGAATTTGATAAAGCAAAGGTTTATAACATTACTTGTGTAGCGGTTATTGCTGAATAAACCAATAATATACGGAGGTTGAAATCATGAAAAAAGAGTATTGCGGAATGCCTATGAGAATCGCACATACGGGTGTTACACAGTTTGCTCCCGAAAATTCCTTGGAAGCATTCAAAAAAACCGCCGAGCTTGGCTTTGAGGGTATTGAGATGGATATTCAGATTTGCTCAGACGGTGAAATCATTGTGATTCACAACGATAACATGGGGCATATGACACATGAACGTTTTCGTAATGCTTTTCTCAGGGATATGACAGCTGAACAGATCAAAAAATACGATATTCCGTACCGAAATTCACTAAAGCTTAAATATCCTCCGTATCCATGGACAGAGCATTACGGAGGCAGAACTATGATAACCCCTCCGGATTACATTGAAGACAGAGTGACGCATCTGATTACCTTTCCCGAATTTGATGCATGGCTGTCAACGGTTGATTATGACCTCACGGTTGAGGTTGAATTCAAGTGCAAGGGTATGTGTCCGCGTATGGATGAAATTATTGCAAATTCGACAAATGTTTCAAAATACATATTCTTCTCGGGCGATTGGGAAGTGCTTGAAGAAATGCAGGAGCATTATCACAAGCACGGCAAGCCTGAGGGACTGCGTTTAGGTGCAAACATCCGTTTCATCAATGAGATAACAATGGACTTCGTTAAACGCTCCGACCTTTGGGAAGTCGGTCTCAATAACGAAGCGTTCACCAAAGAGGATGTTGAGATGTTTGAGTCTATGGGAATCAAGGTTTTTTCAAACCTCGGCGATTACCCCGAATGGTGGCAGCAGATATGCGACATGGGCGTAACCGGATTCAAAACCAATTATCCCGATGCCTACACCGAATGGTGGTTAAGTAATTATTAAAATTTCAGGTTAATTTATGATATAATTCAAGTATAAAATATATTAAGATAACGGTGACAGATATGTTATACAACCACAAACCGAAAATGTTTCTGTTTGACGTCGGAGGAACACTTTTTGCCGACGGCAAATGCAATCCTGCCGAAGGATTTGAAAAACTTCGCCATTATGCACTCAACCCCGATGTAACAAGCGGAGAAGAACTTGCCGGATACTGGAACAAATATCTCGCTGAAGTATCGGGAGTCAAGTCAAAATCAGGAATAATTCTTGATGTGCCTTTAGCATCTGTTATCAAATATGCCGAAATGAACACAGGTCTTGTTTTTGATATTCCGATGGCAGAACGGGAAGAAATTTTTGACAGATATAATTCATCAAGAAATGTTATTGATGGAGTGCCCGAACTTCTTGAAAAGCTTGGTTCTCTCGGAATCCGTACTGCAGTAATCAGCAACAATATGATGAGTGGAGAAAGCCTTTCTCTTGCAATAAAAAGATGGATTCCGACTTCAGAATTTGAATTCTGCCTTACAAGTGCCGATATTCTTTTCACCAAACCGTCAGAAAATATTTTTATTCCGGCACTAAAATATGCAGGTCTCGAGCCTGAAGAATGCTGGTATTGCGGCGACGGAATCAAGCCGGATATTCACGGAGCGTCCGCCTGCGGAATTACGCCTGTACTGCTTGATATGAAATCTTCAACAGCACTTGAATTCCGCAACGATAATGTCTGTGAGAATTATCTGACGGTCAACAACTGGAATGTGCTGAAAGATTTTATTGAGGAAACAAACAGATAAGAATTCATGAAAATTCAAGGTGAAAAAATGACAGGAATTATTGATGTCGGCGGCGGATTAAGAGGAAATTATGTAAGCGGTATTATAGATTATCTTCTTGATAATTCTATTGATATTGAATATTGTCTGGGTGTTTCTGCAGGAAGTGCAAATCTTATAACATATATAGCGGGTCAACGCGGAAGATTGAAAAGCTTTTATGAGGAATATTCGTTTGAAAAGCAATATATGAGCATAGGTAACTATTTCAGAAAAGGAATGTATATCAATCTTGATTATATTTATTCCGATATAACAAACAGTTACGGCAAAAATCCGTTGAATTTTGATGCTATTACAAAATCAAAAAAAAAGTTTGTTGTTGCGGTAACTGATGCACAGACCGCTGAACAAAAATTTTTTTATAAAAACGATTTCGCCTATGACGATTTTACTTTGTTAAAGGCAAGCTGTGCATTACCTATAGTTACCCGTAAACCTGTTTTATTTAAGAACAGAAGATATTTCGACGGCGGTATCTCTGACCCGATTCCATATAAAAAAGCTTTTGAAGATGGATGTGACAAGCTGATTATTTGTTTGACACTTCCCGTTAGCTATAAGAAATCTGCTTTTCCTAAATGGCTTGTTAATCCATTACTTTTTAAATATCCGCAAATCGCAAAGGCTATAACAATGTCACACACATTATACCATAATAGGATAAATGAAATTCTTGAACTTGAAGAACAAGGCAAAGTGCTGATACTTTATCCTAAAGATTGTTTCGGAATTAAAACAGCAACAAGAAACAAAATCGGGTTAAACAAATTGTATCAGCTCGGATATAAGGATGCGGAGAAGATAGAAAAGTTTTTGAATATAGCCAAGAATTAATATCCTGACAAATTCCAATTTGTCGAACTAAAAACTAAAGGAGCTGACTTTTTAGTCAGCTTCATTTTTATATTACTTGTCAAACTAAAGTAAAAGTTGAATTTATGAATATATTTTGATAAAATAGCATCAATGTACGTTTGAATGATTTTTGAAATATATAAATGAGCATTATTACGGAGGCTTCTATGCAGGTTTTACAAACAATTATTTCCTACCTTGTAATAGCGGCAGGGTTTATAACTTCACTTTTTCCATCGGGGAATACGTCCCTTGTGCCATACACAAACGAGTATACTATTCCTGATAGTATTCCCGGCTACACCGTAATTTCTACAGAGGAGAAAACGGATTGGCATGCAAAGTGGATTTGGAATGAAGAAAACCTTACCGAAAATAACGTGTGGATGTGCTTTAATAAAAAAGTAACTCTAAATATAATTCCAAAAGAGCTTACGGCTCACATTTCGGCAGATTCAAAATACTGGCTTTACATAAACGGCGAAACAGTTGTTTTTGAGGGTAGTGTTAAACGTGGCCCTGCTAAAAAAAGTGGTTATTACGATAGTGTAAATATTGCCCCATACTTAAAGGAGGGCGAAAACTCAATTTGTGCTTTGGTGTGGTTTTGGGATAACGAAACAAGCTACTCCTACAGCAGTAGTGGTCAAGGTGGCTTTATATTTGAAGCTATAGGTGAGGGAATTTCTATAATTTCCGATAGCAGCTGGAAAGTACAAAGAAACAGCGCTTACGTTAACAGCGCCCTTTACCCACCTAACTACAGGCTTCCCGAATACAGCGTTTATTTTGATGCGAGAGAAGCTATGGCAGATTGGATGAGCGAAGGCTACGATACTTCCTCTTGGGAGAATGCAACCGAATATGCTAACGGTGGTGAGGGTGCTTACGGCAAGCTTTACCCCAGGGGTATACCTTTCTTAAAGGATTACGGACTTAAAGAGTATGAAAATTCCAAGGCTTACGAAAACTATACTGTAAATAAGCTTTTTGGTGAAAAAATTACTGTAGATATCCCTTATAATGCACAAATAACTCCGTACTTGAAAATTATTGCACCTGCAGGTAAAAAGATTCGTATAACAACCGAAAATACCTTAATCGGTGCAGTTTCAAGCACCTATATAACTAAAGAGGGTGAACAGGAGTTTGAAGCCTTAGGCTGGGTTAACGGCGAGCACATTACCTATAAAATACCTAAAGGTGTTACAGTAGTTGCTTTAATGTACCGTGAAACAGGCTACGATAGTGCTATTTGTGGCGATTTCAAGTGCGATGATGAATTTTTAAATTCACTGTGGCAAAAGTCCTTGCGCACTCTCTACGTCACAATGCGTGATAGCTTTATGGATTGCCCCGACAGAGAAAGAGCGCAGTGGTGGGGCGACGTTACAAGCGAAATGATTATGACCATGTACTCTATGGACAGTAATTCCTACCTGCTGTATCAAAAGGGTGTAGAGGCTATGCTTTCGCACGTTGACGATAGTAAGGTATTGCAAACCGTTGTACCTATAAACGGTGATTATTTTGAGCTACCTGTTCAGCAGCTTGCGGGTATTGTTGGCTTCCTCACTTACTATGAGTACACAGGTGATAAGTCGTTTGTTGAAAAGGTTTATGCTCCATCACTCGACTATCTCAAATTATGGGAAATTGGTGAAAATAATCTTGTAGTTCATCGTGAAGGCTCATGGGATTGGCCCGATTGGGGTAAGAAGGCAGATATGACGGCAATTGAAAATGCCTGGGTTTACTATGCACTTTCTGCCACAGAGCAAATGGCACAGCTTTTGGGTAAAACTGAGGATATTTCATTTATTACCGAGAGAAAGGCTGCTATTGAAAAAGGCTATCAAGCTCTTTGGACAGAGGAAGGCTTTAAGAGCGAGGATGTAAAAAAATGCGATGATAGAGCAAATGCACTTGCAGTTTTAGCAGGTCTTGCAAGCAAAGAGCAGTATGTAACTATTAAAAATGTGCTTACCACTACAAAAAATGCAAGCCCATATATGGAATACTACGTTCTTGAGGCTCTTTGCAAAATGGGTGAATACGAGGCTGCAAGGGATAGAATTAAAGATAGATATGAGGGTATGATGTGTGAGGATTACTCAACCCTTTGGGAGTTTTGGGCTTCTTGGCAGGGCACTATGAACCACGCCTGGAGTGGTGGTCCACTTGTTATAATGAGTAAGCATTTTGCAGGTATAACTCCACTTGGTGCAGGCTACCAAAAGGTGAAAATAGACCCTCAATATAATCTATCCGACAGCATAAGCTGTACCGTTCCCAGCGTTAAAGGCTTAATCATCTTTAATTATGAAAAAGCAGCAGGGGATAGTGTTATTAATGTCACCCTTCCACAGGGTATGAATGCAGTTTTGTATGTGCCGAAGGGTGCTACAGTAAGCATTAACTCTGCGCTTTATTACCAAAACGGTGAGTACGTAAGTGGTGATAAAAACGGTGCAGTTGAGATTGTGGAGAAATAATTGATGAGCTACAATTTAATTCATAAAAAAAGGAGCTGATAAAAATCAGCTCCTTTAGTTTATTTGTTATTTATCCAAAATTTTTCCGTCTGTAGATATAACTACAATTTGCCAAGGGATAAGCTTCCCACTTGCTTGCAGTGCTTTTTTTACAGCATTTTCTATACCACCACAGCAGGGCACCTCCATTCTTGCAACGGTTACACTTTTTATGTTGTTGTTAGCAATAATGGCAGTAAGCTTATCGGTGTAATCTACACTATCAAGCTTGGGGCAACCAATAAGCGTAATGTGGTTACGAATAAAATCGTTGTGAAAATTGCCATAGGCAAATGCAGTACAGTCTGCAGCGATTAAAAGCCTTGCGCCGTCAAAATACGGTGCATTCACAGGCACAAGCTTGATTTGTACAGGCCACTGTGAAAGCTGACTGGTTACGTTGTTTTGGGTAGCATTAACGTTGCAGGATTCTCGGTTGATTGCTTTTGAGCTTGTTCCGGGGCAGCCACAGGGGAGAGTTGCGCTTTGGCTTTTTTTAGCTGCAAGCACGGCAGCCTCGTTGTAGGCAGGGGCTTCACGCTCCTCAAAGGTTATTGCACCTGTGGGGCAGGCAGGCAAGCAATCGCCAAGTCCGTCGCAATAATCCTCTCGGGTAAGCCTTGCTTTGCCGTTTACCATTTCAATTGCACCCTCGTGGCAGGCAGCAGCACAAGCGCCACAGCCATTGCATTTTTCTTCATCTATTTTAATTATCTTTCTAATCATAATTTAAACCTCCTTGGTTTGGTGCTCTAATTATACCATAGGATAAATAATAAATCGACTGTTTTGGAGGTATAAAGTTTTGGCTTATATGGTAAGTTGTTCCTCAATGTGTTTTATGCTTGGAATTTTATACTGCATTTGAGCTTTGTGGGTTGCTTTTTGATGTGTTAATGATATAATTGAGTCAATTGATTTTTGCACTTTTCGGAGGAGTTATGGCATTTTTATTGGTTGTTATATACGTTGCTTTTATCGGTCTTGGCGTGCCCGATTCACTTATCGGCTCTGCTTGGCCTGCTATACATACACAAATGAACGTGCCTGTTGAGGCTGTAAGTATTCTTACGTTTATTATTTCGGGCTGTACAGTGCTTTCGAGTATGTTTAGTGCCGGTATTCTGAATAAATTCGGTACTGCTAAGGTTACCGCCTTCAGCACAGCTATGACTGCCGTTGCTTTGCTCGGATTCTCTTTAGCGCCTTCCTTTGTGGCTATGATACCCATAGCAGTCATTCTCGGCCTTGGTGCAGGCGCAATTGATTCAGGATTGAATAACTATGTAGCCCTTAATTTTAAGGCTAGTCATATGAATTTTTTGCACTGCTTTTACGGTGTGGGGGTAACTCTTAGTCCATATATTATGTCGCAAGCCTTAAGCAGTACAGGCTGGCGCAGTGGCTATCGCTATGCTTTTTACGTTCAATTAGCTATAACCTTACTGTTGATTATTTCCCTCCCTTTATGGAAAAAAGGCTCATCTAACCAGCAAACAGAAGAGGAAAAGGGTGTTAACCTCACTCTTTGGCAAATGATGAAAAAAAGCGAAATTCGACAAGTGTGGGTTATTATGCTGACTACTAACGCAATAGAATATGCGTGTGGAGTGTGGGGCAGTACGTATCTTGTGGCTGAAAAAGGCTTTGAGGTTGAGCAGGGAGCTCTCGCTTTAACAGTTTATTATGCAGGGATGTCTGTGGGCCGTTTTGTCTCCGGTTTAATTTCCAACAAAATAAGCACCTGGAAGCGTATAGGTATAGGCGCTCTGCTTCTTGCACCTGCTATTGTAGTTATGCTTCTTCCGTTATCCGGTATATTTACTGTTGTAGGCCTGTTTCTTATAGGCTTAGGTAACGGTTCCATTTATCCCAATATGATACACTTAACACCACATAATTTTGGCAAGGAAGCATCACAAGCAATTATGGGCTCGCAAATAGCCTTTGCATATATAGGTGTTATGCTTGCACCACCAATGGTCAGCTTTATAAGTGGAGTGTTTAGTATAAAAATATATCCTTATTTCATTGCTTTGCTATACGCAATAATGGTTGTTGCTCTTAAGCTGTTTGTTAATAAAATGAAAAAGCAGGGCAGATACAATGCAAATGCCTGAAAGGGTGAATAAATAATGGAAACCAACAAATTTGATATAAATAGCTTTATTTCTCCACCCGTGTCATACGCTCCTGTGTACGTGTGGGTTTGGAATGATATTTGTACTTGTGAAATTATAGATGCCCAGCTTGCCGAAATGCAAAATATGGGCATAAGAGCATTTTATATTCTTCCGGAGCCGAAGGATTTTCGTCCCGACAGTATGCCAACCAAACTTACGCCTGAATATCTTTCTGAAGAGTTTTTTGAATTGTGCACATATGCTGTCGAAAAGGCAAAAGACCTGGGTATGAATTGCTGGTTTTACGATGAGGGAGGGTGGCCCTCGGGTGGTGCTTGTGGGAGAGTACTCAAGGAGCATCCTGAATATGCTCAGCAAATTTTAAAGGCTTTTGAATATGACTTTTCGGCAGGCGAGACGTATAAAAAATCAAACGCTGATGCAATTGCTTGCTTTTTAAATGATGAGCAAATTATTGAGGAGGGGTACACGTTTTTTGAGGATGCTGTAGTAACCGAATATACTATAGAGAAGGTAAGCCTCAAAAGCACCGATTACCCTGATTTACTGAATAAAGCGGCAACCGAGCATTTTATTGAAATTACTCACGAAAAATATGCAAAGGCGTTAAAAGGTCACATGGGCGAAACTGTTACGGCAGTTTTTACAGATGAACCCAAGGCACCGTTAGATGCTTTTAGTAAGGAATTAGCAGATAAATATGAAGCTGCGTATGGTGAATCAATTGTGCCGTACGTTCCGTTGCTTGCAGGCAGAAAGGCACCAACAGAAAAAAATGCTTATATTTTGTACCGTTGGTATGACTTGTGTAGCCGTGCTTTTTGCGATAGCTTTCTTTTGCCCTGCAAGAGGTGGGCGAATAAAAACGGAATTGCCTTCACAGGCCATATGGATAAAGACCACGACCCACGGGGTTGCATTAATGGTGGAGGAAACTTTAATTTAATGCGAGCACTCAGGTGCTTTGATATTCCCGGTATTGATATTATATGGCGTCAGCTTTATCCTGAAAAAAAGGCTGAAAACAAAAATGAGATGAACGGCTATAACGGTTTTTTTCCAAGGTACGCCTCCTCTGCTGCAGCGCAAAACGGCACAAAGCTTGCAGTGAGCGAAATTTTGGGTGTGGCCGGTGCAGGTGTTACCTATGCTACAATGCGATATACAGTAGGCTACCAAGCTGTGCGAGGTATAAATATTTTTAATCCGTTTAATTTTCCGTTAGGGCGAAAAGGTGCACTTTTAGCACAGGAGCTGCCTGTTTTTACACAGCAACAGCCTTTTTGCCGAGGGCTTTCTCAATTTAACAGCTATATTGAACGCCTTTCGTACGTATCAACTATAGGTGAGCGAGTTTACGATACAGGCCTTTATTATCCTGTTGGTAGCTTTCAAAGTGGGTTAAGGGCAGAATCCGTATCAAATGCGTTTGATTCTCTCGGTAGAGCGCTTGAGGATATGACGGTGGATTTTGATATCGTGGATGACGACGTTATTCAAGCTGCAAAGGTGATAGCTGAAGGGGGCTTGTGTATAGGCAACGCCAAATATCGCAATATAATTATCCCCGAGGGAGCATTTATCCCCGATGCAACTCAAAAAGCACTTGATTGCTTTGTTAAAAGTGGTGGTACAGTATCACGTAAGCCGTCAAACCTCACACCCGTAGTAGGGGTTGAGGGTGGTGGTCTGCGAGCAATGCACAGAAAAACGGAGAATGCAGATTTGTTCTTCCTTTTTCGTGAAGAAGGTGAAGCTGAAGAGTATCTTATTCATTTACCTTCGTCAAATGGGTATTTGCTCAATTTAGAAAGTGGTGCTTTGCAAAGCTTTACAGCTGAAAACAATGTTTTGAAGCTCTCTTTGGAAGTTGGCGAAACAGCCGTAGTGCTGCTTACTGATGAGCCTTTAAATGCTCAGGTTAAAAAGGAATTTACAAATTGCATTGAGGTTTCGGGGGATTTTGCGTTTTGTAAGGCAGCTGAGCTTACCTGTAATGAAAATGGTTTCTATAATATAAATCACAACGCAAAACCAATTTATACAGGGCTTGGTGATTGGTCTGCCTTAATAGGCAGCGCATACTCAGGCAGTTGTGTTTACACAACTGATTTTGATGTTCCTGATAATATGGTGGACAAAGAGGGTGTGCTCGATTTAGGTAACGTGCGTTATATTGCGCAGGTTTATTTAAATAATCAGCCTTTAGGTACTGTTTTGGCACCCCCATACAGGTTTAATATACCTGCAGGGGTGCTTGGCAAAAGCAACGTGCTGAAAATAGCTGTAACTAATACGTCGGCAAATTGGTACACTCATACAGATTATTTTAATAAGTTTAAAATTGAAGAGCTATCACCATATTTTCAGGTGGAATTGGATTTTGCAAAGGACCTTGTATCAGGTGGTCTTTATGGTCCTGTTACACTTTGTATCGAAGGATAAATTAATATATTCTATAGTCGAACAAGAGTCGCTCTTAATGAAAGGGACACTCCGTCAAATTTTGACGGAGTGTTTGTTATATTTTTGAGCTTATATAACAAAAATACTTGATATTAAACTTAATAAATGTTATTATTATACAAATGGTCGTTTGGAGATGATGTTATGTTTAAAAAGAAAAAATCTCTTGCAAATGCAATACCACAGCAAAGCTTTATGACTAACGACGGTAGGTACATCACAAAGTTTGAGTACGTGTGTATTATGCTTGCAAGAATTGGTGGTATGTTTGGAACAACACTTACAGGTACACTTGCCGCAGCCTTCTTGCACGAGCTTTATTTTGGTCCTGTAGGTGTAAGCTCAGATGAAATTGCATCTATTCTTGCAGTTCAGTCTACACTTACAACCGTATTAGGTATCGCAATCGGTGCTATTTCAGGTATAATTGTTCAAAAGTGGAAAAGCCGTTGGGGTAGATATCGTCAGTGGTACATAATTTGTCTTGTCCCAATTTTCTTGCTGACAGTGTTCTATTTCTATGTTCCTGAAGGCTGGTCAATTGAGCAAATGACTCTTTTCCGTTACGGAATTGCCTGCTGCCAGAGTGTATTTAACACCTTTAATAACTACGGTCAAAATATTGTTCAGGTTATTTCTCCTAACCATAAAGAGAAAAAGAAGGTTGCTACAATATGGCAATTATCCTATTACCTTGGCTATGGCGGAGCATATATTGCCACCTTCATTTATGGTCTTTTCAGTGACGATAAAAACGCAATGTATATGACACTTGCACTTGTTGCAGCATCAGTAACTGCATTTGGTAACCTTATGTGTGCTCTTTTCTGTAAAGAACGAATCGAGCTTCCAAAGAAAGAAAAGGTTAAAATTTCAAAGGCATTGTTTACTCTTTTCAAGTACAAAAATTACCGTGCATACCATGCAATGCAGTGGGTAAATGCCTTTGCTATGCTGGGTAGAATGTCTACATACCTTGCAGCAATTACAGTTGGTTCATCTAAAAACCTTTTACTTACCTTGCCTACAGCCGTAGGTACTGTTGTAGGTAACCTTATTACAACTAAGCTTTCCAAAAAATATGAGCCTACAAAGCTCCTTAAATTCTGTGGACCATATGCCCTTATTTCTGCAGGCGTGCTTTTCGCAATCTGCTTTATCGAGGCTAAGTTTGGTATCGTATTCTTTAAGGGCTGGAACAGTATTTTCTTCTACCTGTTCTATTTTATATTTGGTATTGGTATTGGTATTCAAGAGCTTTCAAACTCTCATTTCAACGTTGAATTCCTCGATTACCTTGAGTGGCAGTGTGGCGAAAGAATGGAGGCTATACAAGGTATTGTTCCGGGTTGGGTTAACTCAGGCTGTAACTACCTTAAGGAGCTTGCAATTCCCTTCATGATTGCTTGGGCAGGCTACCTTTCCTCTGCAGAGGGCGACCTTGTTGCAACAATGCAGGCTCAGCCTACGTACCTTGATACCTGCCTTAAAATACTTGGCTTCTTGCTGTTTGGCTATACTCTCAGTAACGTGCTTAAAGCAATTATTCTTAAAACCTCTTACGATATTGAAGGCGAAAAGAAAGAGCAGATGTACCGTGAGCTTGAGGCTATAAGAGCAGAGCGTCATAAAGAGAACGAAGCAGTTGAATCAGCTGAATAAGGGTGAAATATATGAAAAACAAAAAGAAAATAATAATTTTTATTATTTCAATTGTTCTCGTGCTTGCCATTATAGGCGCAAGCATAGCCATATACGTTTTAAGGTATGCTAAAGATAAAAACGATACAGAAGAGCTTTTTAGGCAAAACGTTGCGGCAGTCGGCTACGAAAATACAATAGAAACAGCATACCCTCAAACCGATATTTACCATATTATAAAAAATCACTTTGAGGGTGAGCTTCCTGCGGGTAAAACCCAAAAGAAAGCGATTATTATAGGCTTTGACGGCTGCCGTGCAGATATACTTGCACAAAAGCAGGATGAGGGCGCAGTTAACTATTTGCTTGAAAACGGCGCATCAATTAACCTTTATTACTGCGGTGGCGTTAATTACCCTGCAGAAAATACTCAGGATACCTCTACAGCCCCGGGCTGGTGCTCACTTGCAACAGGTGTGTGGGCAGACGTTCACGGCATAACAGGTAACGGCATAACAAAAGAGGTTGAGCCTAAAACTCTTATGACAAGCCTTGTAGAGGATGGTACAATTAACAGTTCAGTATTCATCACTAAATGGAAGGGTCATTTTTCAAGAGATGGCGCAACCTATAACGATGAAAAGACCTATTGCGAAGAAAATGACGTTAACGTTAAATTTGAGCTTCGCAAGAACAACGATGACGTACACACAGGCACTATGCAAGAGATAACAAGTGATGATTGTGCAGATTTTGTATTTGCAATTTATGAGCACACGGATTCAACAGGCCACAACCTGGGCTTTACGTACAATAACCCTAAATATCAACAGGCTTTCAAAGCAGAGGATGCTTGTGGCTACGAGGTAATTAAGGCTATTGAAGCAAGAGATACCTACGACACAGAGGATTGGCTTATTATTGTAACAAGTGACCACGGTGGAATCGGCACTGACCACGGTGGACCAAGTGTGCAAGAGAGAATGATATTTGTTGTAACAAACAAAGATTAAAAATTATAATAAAACGAAAGGCATAAAATTATGAGTGAAAATGGTTACAAATGGTACGTGGGTGTACCACATTGCCACACAACAGCCTCCGATGGTGGATTGACTCTTGAAGAGGTTATTGAAAAAGCAAAAAAGAATAAGCTTGATTTCCTTATAATTACAGACCACAATGTTAACTGCAACGATTTACCTCAGGTTGACGGCTTAACCTTGATTTATGGTGCAGAGCTTACAAAAAACGGTGGCCATTGTAATATGTGGGGCGTTAAGGATGTAATCGACCAAGAGGATTACGAAACCTGCGAAACCTACGAGGATTTTTTGCGTGTTAAAAACAAAGCAAAAGAGCGTGGCGCTGTTATTTGTATGAACCACCCACACTGTAAGCAGTGCCCCTGGAGATGGGAAAAAAATGCAGCCGACGTTGACGTGCTTGAGGTGTGGAATGCACCTACCCATTACGATAACCTTGAGTGTACCGAATGGTGGCACGAGCAATTAAGAAACGGTCATAAGCTCCCTGTAGTTGGTGGTAGCGATTACCATAAGGATTATTACGTAACAAACCTTTTAGTGTGGCCTGTTACGTACGTGTATGCAAAATCTAATTCTCCTGAGGATATACTTGATGCAATTCTTAAGGGCCGTACAACAATCTGCTTTGATGTTGGCACTACCTTTATTGACGTTGTAAGTGGTGATGCCCTTTTAGGTGATACCGTAAAGCTTACAGATGAAACAACAGTTACAATTACTGTTAAAAAGCTTCACAAAAAGCATACCCTGCACGTTTTCAATTCAAGAGGGGAATGCTTTACACACGTTGCAAAGAAAACAGGTGATTATACAGTAACCCTCCCTGTAGAGCAAGAAGGCTTTTTGTGTGCACACGTTACCTTTGAGCCAGGCTTTTTATACAGTAAAATTCACGATATTGCTATCGCTTCAAGAATACCTGAGCAAAAGGGTATGGATTTACCACCGTTGATTTTTGCGCAAAGTGGAGCAATTTATTTTGAAAAGTAAAATAAACGACGAAAAGAGCAGACCGTTTTTCGGCCTGCTCTTTAATATAACTGTGTGGAAAACTATGGAAACGTATGCTATAATGCTGTTGTAAATATAAATGATTTCTGTTAGGAGGAGCTTTATGCAATATCGTGAGGATAAATACGGTAATAAATTATCTGTTTTAGGCTTTGGATGTATGCGTTTTAAAAAGAAGGTTGGCAAAATCAACCTTGAAGCAGCAGAGCGCCAGGTAATGGCAGCCTTTAATAACGGTGTTAATTATTTTGATACTGCATTTATTTATCCCGGCAGCGAGTCTGCAATAGGAGAGATTTTTGAAAAAAACAACATTCGTGATAAGGTGTATATTGCTACAAAGCTGCCTCCACAGCTTATGCGCAGTATAGATATACTTGATAAGCTTTTAAACGAGCAGCTTAAAAGGCTCCGTACAGACCATATCGACTATTTTTTATTTCATATGATGAGTGATATAAAAGTTTGGGAGCGCTTGAAAAGTATTGGTATAGAAAACTGGATTGAAGAAAAACGAACAGCAGGCGTAATTCGTCAATTCGGCTTTTCCTACCACGGCAAATCCGATATGTTTTGCCAAATTGTAGATGCTTACGATTGGGATATGTGCCTTATACAGTACAATTATATGGATGAGCATACTCAAGCAGGTCGCAAAGGCTTATACCACGCACATAAAAAGGGTATTCCCGTTATGATTATGGAGCCCCTTCGTGGTGGTAAGCTTGTAAATAACCTTCCTGACGAGGCAATAGATGAGTTTAAGGCTCATTCTGTTGAGCATACTCCTGCTCAATGGGCGTTCAAATGGCTTTGGAGTCAGCCTGAGGTTACGGTTGTGCTTTCGGGTATGAATTCCGATGAAATGGTGGCAGATAATATAAAAACTGCCGGTGAAACTCAAGTGGGCGAAATAACTGCAGAGGATGAAGCAATGCTTAAAAGGGTTGTTGCTGCAATCAATGAAAAAATGAAGGTGCCCTGCACAGGCTGTGGCTACTGTATGCCTTGCCCTCAAGGGGTAAATATAAGCGGTACGTTTTCTGCATATAACAAGCGCTATGCTAAAGGTAGCTTTGCAGGGTTTAAGGATTATGTGAAATGCACCACGTCTAAGGAATTTGCCCCTGCATCTGCGTGCATAGGCTGTGGCAAGTGTGAGGTTCATTGTCCACAGGGCATTGCTATACGTCAAATGCTTAAGGATGCCGAAAATGAGCTTGAAACACCTGTTTACAGATTTATAGGCAAATTTAGGTCAGGCTCTAAAAAGCAGAAAAAATAGTTGTTGTTTAAAAGTATACTGAGTAATTACAGTGATTCGTGAGGTCTATATGAGTGTTTGGTGGATTGGCTTTTTATGTGATTTGATTATACCTTTAATTTCGGTTTTGGCAGGCTTTGTGATGTATAAGCACCCTCCTAAAAGAATTAACAGTGTGTATGGCTACCGTACAAATATGTCTATGAAAAATATGGATACCTGGCAGTTTGCCCATCAATACAGTGGTAAGCTTATGGTGAGATTAGGCGTTAAAATGACGCTTTCTGCATTGGTACTTGTTTTGTTTTATAATGCAGCTGACCTTGTAATTGAGATTGCAAGTGCAGTTATTTCAATTATTCAGGTTGTAGGCTTGGTTGCTCCCGTAATTCTTACAGAAAAGGAATTGAAAAAGCATTTTGATGAGAACGGAGCAAGAAAAACAAGGAAATAAAATTATTTTTTTAATAAAAAAATCCTTGTAATATCTTGACTTTAGTGTGCTAAAGTGGTAAAATCCAACCATTAAATGCGTTGGAGCAGAAACAAGTACGCTCAGCAGAAGCCTTTAGAGAGTTGCCGTTCGGTGCAAGGCAATAGGTGGAGCAGGGCCGAATTCCTTCTGTTAGCAGTGCCCCGAAAGGTTACGAGTAGGCGGCAACGGGTGTTCCCGTTACAGAGCAAAAGTGTTAATTGACACTTGTTAAGGCTGTATTTGCGAAAGTACAGTAAATTGAGGTGGTACCACGAGATTTCTCGTCCTCTGTATTCTTGGAATACGGAGGGCGTTTTTATTTTCCGTATTCGGTAAAATAAGAAAGGATGATGAAAATGGCAGAGAATTACTATCAGAAAGATATTGAAACTATGCCCGTTGAAGACATTAAAAGGCTTCAATCAGAAAAATTAGTAAAGCAGGTTAAACACGTTTACGAAAACGTTGAGTATTATCGTAACCTTATGGATGAAAAGGGTGTTAAGCCTGAGGATATTCACGGAATTGAGGATTTATATAAGCTCCCGTTCCTTACAAAGGCGGATTTAAGAGAGGCTTATCCATACGGCCTTCTTGCAAAGCCACTTTCGGAATGTGTTCGTATTCACTCAACATCAGGTACGACAGGTAAAAGGGTTGTTGCATTTTATACTCAAAACGATGTTGATTTGTGGGAGGATTGCTGCGCCCGTGCTATTGTGGCTGCAGGTGGTACAAATGAAGATGTGTGCCAGGTTGCATACGGCTACGGTCTTTTCACAGGTGGTGCAGGTCTTCACGGAGGCTCTCATAAGGTTGGTAGCCTTACACTTCCTATGTCATCAGGTAATACAGAGCGCCAAATTCAGTTTATGATGGATCTTAAAGCAACAATTCTTTGCTGTACACCATCTTACGCTGCATATATTGGTGAATCCTTAAAGGAACAGGGCTACAAGCCTGAGGATATCCCTCTTAAGGCAGGTATATTCGGTGCAGAGCCTTGGACAGAGGAAATGCGCCGTGGTATAGAGCAGACATTAGGTATAAAGGCATACGATATTTACGGTCTTACAGAAACCTCCGGTCCCGGTGTTGCGTTTGAATGCTCCGCACAAACAGGTATGCACATCAACGAGGACCACTTCCTTGCAGAAATTATTGACCCTGATACAGGCGAGGTACTTCCTGAAGGCTCAAAGGGTGAGCTTGTGTTTACTGCTCTGGATAAAGAGGCGTTCCCACTTATTCGTTACCGTACAAGAGATATTTGTGTGCTTACCCGTGAAAAATGCTCCTGTGGCAGAACTCTCATTAAAATGGCAAAGCCTATGGGCAGAACAGACGATATGCTTATTATTCGTGGTGTTAACGTATTCCCAAGCCAGATTGAGGCTGTTCTTCTTAAAGAGGGCTACGAGCCAAACTACCAAATCGTAATTGACAGGGTTAATAACAACGATACCTTTGATGTTAACGTTGAAATGACTCCTGAAAAATTCACTGATAAGGTAAGTGAGATTCTTGCTATGGAAAAAGCTCTTGCTAACGCAATGAAGATTATGCTTGGTATTAACCCTACAGTTCACCTTGTTGCTCCAAAGAGCATTACTCGTAGTGAGGGTAAGGCTGTAAGAGTTGTAGATAAACGTAAGCTAATATAAAAGAGAGGAGTTTTTGATATGTCAATTAATCAGTTAACTGTTTTTGTTGAAAATAAGCAGGGTGCAATGGTAGCTATTACAGATACACTTGCAAAAAATAACGTTAACTTAAGAGCGCTTTCTATTGCCGAAACACAGGATTTTGGTATTCTTCGCCTTATTGTAAACGATGAAAAGCTTGCATACGAAACACTTTCAAAGGAAGGCTATCTTATTAAAATAACTGAGGTTGTAGGCGTGAAAATCGGTGATGCACCGGGTAAGCTTACTGCAGCATTAGGCGTGCTTGACGAAGCAAATATAAACGTTGAATATCTTTATGCGTTTATGGCACGTACTGAAAAACACGCATACGTTGTTTTGCGTGTTGAGGATAATGCAGCAGCAGAAGGTGCACTTGAGGCTGCAGGCTTCCACCTTATAACAGATGCAGATATAAATAAGCTTTAAGATAAAAACCGTTGGCAGTAGCAAAATGCTGTCAACGGTTTTTAAATATTGCTTTTAAACATAATAAATGTTAAAATTAAGAAAAAATTTTTGGAGTACGATATGGAATACAGTACCTTTTTAAAATCGGCGGCAAATGTTGTACCAAGCAGACGTCAGCTTAATTGGTTTGATATGCAGTTTTATGCTTTCGTGCATTTTACTGTTAATACGTATACCGACCTTGAGTGGGGATTGGGCGATGAGGATGAAAAAATATTTAATCCTACAGAGCTTGATTGCGACCAATGGGTACAGGCTGTTAAGTCTGCAGGTATGAAGGGCCTTGTGCTTACAGCGAAGCATCATGATGGCTTTTGTTTGTGGCAAACAAATACTACAGAGCATAGCGTTAAAAACAGCCCTTGGAAAAACGGTAAAGGTGATGTAGTGCGTGAATGTGCTGAGGCCTGTAAGCGTGGTGGCATAAAATTTGGCGTATACCTTTCACCTTGGGATAGAAACAGTAAATTCTATGGTACACCTGAATATAACGATTTTTACTGCGCACAGCTTAAAGAACTGCTTACGAATTACGGTGATATTTTTATGGTTTGGTTTGACGGTGCTTGCGGCGAGGGACCAAACGGTAAAAAGCAGGAATACGATTTTGAACGATATATAAAAATAATCAGAGAGCTTCAGCCTAATGCAGTTATATTTAACGATTTTGGTCCCGATGTGCGCTGGTGTGGTAACGAAGCAGGTACCTCACGCCGTGCTGAATGGGCAGTTGTGCCACACGATTTGTGCTTCAGGGCAGAAAAGCAAACACAAGGTAAAGCCGTTGAGGGCTCGCTCAAATACCTTTATAACCCTGCAGAGTGTATAGGTGATTTAAGCGTTATTCAGTATGCAGATGGCCTTTGCTTTTGTGGTGCAGAAATTGATATGTCAATAAGACCAGGCTGGTTTTACCACGAAAACGAAAAGCCTCATTCCTTAGAAAGGCTCTTTAATACGTATATTAATTCTTGTGGTAACAATACCTCCTTTAACCTTAATATTCCACCAATGCCAAACGGAAAATTTCATCCTGCTGACGTTGCAAGGCTTAAAGAATTAGGCGATAAAATAAACGAATGCTTTGGTGAAGGTAAACGGCTTTCCTATACTGTGGAGGAAATACCTGTTGACTCTCAAACTCAAAGGCGTATAAGGATTAAGCTTTCAAAAAAAGAAAAAATATCCTTTGTGGAGCTTAAAGAGGATATGGCAAAGGGTCAACGAATAGAGAGCTTTCGTATTCTCGCTCTTACTAATGAAGAAAAAGCCTTTAACGGCTCAACCTCAGACGTTATTTTTAACGGCTACACCGTTGGTAACAGAAAAATCTGCCTTGCAGATGCAGAAGCAGAGATTTTGGAGCTTCAAATTCTTTCTGCAAGAGATACTGTGAATTTTAAGGCTATTAATATCTATAAAAAATAAAAGGTGATTTTATGTATAAACAAAAGCTTTGTCTTTCAACAAACAGCGCATACGGTATACCCGAAGCAGAGCAGGTTCGTCTTTTTAAAAAAATTGGCTTTGAGGGCTTTAACGTTTTGTGGGGACCTTTAATGGATGAGGTGATTGAGGAGTGTGCTCGTGTTGCTCAAGAGGAGGGTATGCTTTTTCAATCTATACACGCCCCTTGGGGAATGTGCGCCGATATGTGGGATGAAGCTGAGCAGGAGGATGCTCAGGAGGGTATTAAAATACTTAAGCATTGCCTCGACCTTTGTAAAAAATACGGTGTGCCTATTATGGTTTGCCATGTATACGTAGGCTTTGATAAAGAGTATGCACCTACCGAAATCGGTCTTGAAAACTATGGTAAGGTTATAGCTTACGCCGAACAATTAGGCGTAAAAATAGCCTTCGAAAATACCGAAGGCGTTGAGCTTTTAAAAGCGTTGCTTGACAGATACGGCAACAAAGCCTGTGTAGGCTTTTGTTGGGATAGTGGCCACGAAATGTGCTATAACTTTTCCGAAAATCTTTTGGCGCAATACGGCCATAAGCTTATTGCCACCCACCTTAACGATAATTTAGGTGTTAAAGATTATAACGGCAGAATTTTTTGGCACGATGATTTACACCTGTTGCCTTTTGACGGTATTGCCGATTGGGATGAGCTTTGCCAAAGAATAGTTGATTGTGGCTATGAGGATATTCTTACCTTTGAGCTTAACAACAAGTCAAAGCCTAACAGGCACGAAAATGATAAGTACAGCAACGTACCTCTCGAGGAATATCTTTCCGAAGCGTATGCAAGAGCCTGTAAAATTGCAACTATTATACAAAATAAAAGAAACTGTAAATAAAAAAACTCCCTTTATGTCATAAGGCATAAAGGGAGTTTAAATATTATAAGATATTAAAGGAGAGCCTTGTAAAGCTCTGCAATTTCTTCAACGCTCGTATCTCTTGGGTTACCTGGACGGCAAGCATCTGCAAATGCACTTTCTGCAAGGAACTGAATATCCTCTTGTTTAAGAATACCCTTAAGGTCTGCAGGAATACCAACCTTTTTGTTAAGCTCAACAACTGCGTTAACAGCAGCTTTTCTTGCTTCTTCGATTGTCATAGCCTCTGTGCCTTCAACGCCCATAGCCTTCGCAATGTCACGGTACTTATCGCCTGTGCAAGGTGCATTGTATTCCATAATTGATGGAAGAAGGATAGCGTTTGCTACGCCGTGAGGTGTATCGTAAAGAGCGCCAAGGCCGTGTGCCATACTGTGAACAATACCAAGACCTACGTTTGAGAAGCCCTGGCCTGCAATATACTGTGCAAGTGCCATACCTTCTCTGCCTTCAGGTGTGTTCTCGCAAGCGCCGGGAAGGTGCTTTGCAATAAGCTCAATAGCCTTAAGGTGGAACATATCAGTCATTTCCCAAGCACCTTTAGTGATGTAGCCTTCAATAGCGTGGGTGAGGGCATCCATACCTGTAGCTGCTGTAAGGCCATTAGGCATTGTTGACATCATATCAGGGTCAACAACTGCAACCTCAGGGATATCGTGAACGTCTACGCAAACGAATTTGCGCTTCTTTTCAACGTCTGTAATAACGTAGTTGATTGTAACCTCTGCAGCAGTACCTGCTGTTGTTGGTACAGCAATTGTAAATACTGCGTGGTTCTTTGTTGGAGCAACGCCTTCAAGGCTTCTAACGTCTGCAAACTCTGGGTTTTCAATAATGATACCAACAGCCTTTGCTGTATCCATTGCAGAGCCACCACCGATTGCAATAATGCAATCTGCACCACTTGCCTTAAATGCATCAACGCCTGCAAGCACGTTTTCAATTGTTGGGTTTGCCTTGATTTCGCTGAAAATAGCATATGGGAAGGCTGCTTTATCAAGTAAATCTGTAACCTTTGCAGTTACACCAAACTTAATAAGGTCAGGGTCAGAGCATACAAAAGCCTTTTTAAAGCCTCTGCTTTCAAGTTCTGCTACGATATTCTCAATAGCACCCTTACCGTGGTATGAAATTGTGTTTAATACTATACGATTTGCCATCGTAAAAACCTCCTTTGGTTTAATTTCCAATTTATTATACACCATATTTTAATTGAAATCAATAATCCTTGTGAAAATATTAACAAAATTAAAAAGAATTTTTGGAGGTATAAACAAATTTAAACACGAAAAACCTTACAAAATGTCTATTGTTTTGATTGTTGCGCCGTGCTATACTCAATTAAACCCCGCTTTACAGGGCGATAAGGAGAAAAATATGGATATACCTAAAATACTTTTAGAGAAGGCAGATGAAATAACGCTTAAGCTTCAGGGTGTTTACCCCGAACTTGCTCCGTTTTTTAAGGGTTGCTTTCTCAATACTATAGAAACAACCGTTACAAAGCTTAGTGACGGAGGTTATTTTGTTATTACAGGCGATATTCCTGCAATGTGGCTTCGTGATAGCGCTGCACAGCTTACGCATTACATACGCTATGCTGACGAGGATGAACAGCTTAAAGAGATTATAAAAAGTGTTATTGAAAGGCATGCTCAGTTTGTGTGCCTTGACCCATATTCAAACGCCTTCAACGCAGTAGCAAAAAGCTGCTGGACTACCGATGAAACTGATTTTCACCACGAGCTGATATGGGAGAGAAAATACGAGGTCGACTCCTTGTGTGCATCTATTTACCTTGCTCACAGCTACTATACTCGCACTCTGGATGAAAGTATATTTACAGAAAACTTCTACAAAATGATTCAAAATATTGTAGAGGTGTTTAAAAAGGAGCAAAACCACGCAGAAAAATCATCGTATTATTTCCACAGACCCAATGCTCCTGTTACAGATACTATGCCTTGCGAGGGTAAGGGTAACCCTGTTGCATACACGGGCATGACTTGGTCAGGCTTCCGTCCCTCCGATGACAGGTGCCTGTACAACTACCTTGTACCATCTAATATGATGGCTGTGTGTGCCTTAAAAAAGGCTGCAGAGCTTATTAGTGTTGGCTATAACGACAATAAGCTTGAAAGCGAATGTCGCTCCCTTGCCTTTGATATTGATGAGGGTATAAAGGAGCACGCTGTGTACGAGCACCCAAAGTTTGGCAAAATTTATGCCTACGAGGTAGATGGATTAGGTAATATGCTGTTTATGGATGATGCTAATTCACCAAGCCTTCTTGCAGCACCGTATATCGGCTATTGCGACAAAAACGATGAGATTTATAAAAATACAAGAAGCTTTATTCTTTCCCACGAAAACCCTTGGTATTTTGAAGGTGCAGTGGCAAAGGGGGTAGGTAGCCCTCACACAGGCTACGATAAAATATGGCATATAGCCCTTGCTATGCAGGCGCTTACAAGTGATGATTATGAGGAAATCAGAAGCTGCCTTAATATGATAACTGCGACCCATGCAGGCACGTACCTTATGCACGAATCCTTTAATAAGGATGATGCAGAGGACTTTACAAGACCTTGGTTTGCTTGGGCAAATAGCTTGTTTGCAGAGCTTCTTTTAAGGCTTGCAGGTGAATAATTTTAAAAGCTGAAAGCATCGACTAACTTGGTTAGTCGATGCTTGTTTTTTTGAACGTATCAATTGCCTTGTAAACTGTGTAGCCTACAAGAAAAACTGTTAATGCAGTTTTTATTGTAGATATTCTCATATAAGTTTTTGCCATGCTTGATAGATTCATAAGCGCTTTTGTGCCTTGTTCCATAGTATTTCCTTCTCCTTCTTACGATTTTAACAGTACTCCGTGTGCAATACCCGGTATTGATTCCTTTTGCATTGATGAGGTAGGGGAAAGAAGTGCTCCTGTGCCTATAAATAAAACGTTTTTAAGCTCTTTGTTTTTTAGCTTATCTAAAACGTAAGAGCAAACAACACTTGCACTGCACCCACAGCCTGAGCCACCCGAATGAACGTCCTGACTGTTTAAGTCATAAATCATAGTGCCACAATCCCTGTGAACCTTTTCTATATTTAAGGAATGCTCATCCTTAAGCAATTTAATTAAAAGCTCACTACCGGTTTTGCCTAAATCACCGGTTAATATCATATCATAGTCAGAGGGAATGGTTTGTGTATCTTTTAAAAATTTAGCAATAGTCTGTGCTGCTGCAGGTGCCATAGCAGCCCCCATATTATTGGAGTCTGTTATTCCTAAATCCCTTATCGCGCCAAAAATAACCTTGTCAATATATGGTGTGTCCTTTTCCTTTTGTGAAACAACTGCTGCGCCCGAGCCTGTAACGGTCCATTGTGCTGCAGGTGAGCGCTGACCTCCGTATTCAAGTGGCATTCTGTACTGCCTTTCTGCAGAGCAAAAGTGAGAGGAGGTAACGGCAAGCGCTGTAGAAACAGCACCTGAATCAACAAAAATTCCTGCAAGTGCTAGGGAGAGCGCCATAGTTGAGCAAGCGCCGTAAAGCCCTGCAAAGCATATGCCTAAATCACGCATACCAAAGGAGGAGGCGATGCATTGATTTAAAAGGTCACCACCAAAAGCGATTTCTATATAGCTTTTATTTATATGCGCCTTCTTTATTGCTGTTTGAATTGCAGATTTTTGCAAATGCGTTTCTGCCTTTTCAAAGCTTTTTTCGCCACAAAACTCATCTGTAAATATTTTGTCAAAAAAATTACATAGGGGACCCTCGCCCTCTTTTTTTCCCACGCAAGCAGCATAGCCGATAATAGAGGGCGTTTTATTTAATTGAATTGTATTTGCTCCTATTTTTACAGGCATATTAAACCTTCTTTTTTCTTTTGGAATTATTATGAGCAAAAATTAATGGTATATTCCAAAATAAATTACTTGTATACGTATTTCTTTTGCGAAGGCAGTGTGCTATAATTAAAAAGGTGATTTTAATGAAAATAATTATATGCCTTGATGATAATAACGGTATGCTTTTTAATAACAGGCGCCAAAGCCGTGACAGTGCTGTGCTTGAAGATGTTTTTGCGAATTTAGGCAGTGAACAGCTTAATATTTTTCCGTTTTCGCAAAAGCTTTTTGCAGATTTTAATGATAAGGTTTCGGTGTGCTCCTCATTAGCAGAAAATAACGTTTATTTTATTGAGGATATTGATATTAAGCCGTATGAAAGCCAAATAAAAGAAATAGTTGTTTATAAGTGGAATAGAGTTTATCCTGCAGATTTTTACTGCGAAATAGATTTTTCTGCATTTAACGCTGTAAGTCAAACAGAGCTTCATGGGAGCTCTCACGAAAAAATAACAAAGATAATTTATTGCAGGTGATTGTATGAATAAAAGGAAAATATTTATAGCGTTCATTTCGCTGTTGCTTGTTGCAACCCTTTTTACAGGGTGTTTTAGTGAAAGCTCTGTAGATTACACTACACAGGAAAACAAAGAGCAATATACAGATGATACTGCTTCATTCGATATTTGGGATGAAACAGAAGCAGATGCTTATTTTGAAGAAAGCACCACTAAAAAGACAGAGAAAACAACTGTACCAAAAACTACAGCTTCACAGCAAAATAAAGGCAGCTACAGGGTTAATCTTAATAATATTCCCACTTTTTCGGGTAAACCCTACGTTACCGTTAACGGAAATACCCCGGGTCTTTCCGAAAGCGACAGAACAGCTGAATACTTTGAAAAATACACACCTCTTGATAGTATGGGCAGGTGTGGCGTTGCCTTTGCTTGCTTGGGTTTGGAAACAATGCCTACTGAGGAGCGAGGTGCTATAGGCTCCGTTAAGCCAAGTGGCTGGCATACAGTAAAATACGATATAGTAGATGGCAGATATCTCTATAACCGTTGCCACCTTATAGGCTTTCAGCTTTCAGGGGAAAATGCTAATACACGAAACCTTATTACAGGCACAAGGTATATGAACGTAGAGGGAATGCTTCCCTTTGAGAATATGGTTGCCGACTATATAAAAGAAACAGGCAATCACGTTTTGTATAGGGTAACCCCAATATTTAAGGGCACGGAGCTTGTGTGCCGTGGTGTTCAAATAGAAGGCTACTCTGTTGAGGATGAGGGCGACGGCATTTTCTTTAACGTTTTTTGCTACAACAGTCAGCCGGGCATATCCATAGATTATGCTACAGGTGTAAGTGAATTAAATAATAGCTTTGTTGCTACTACTAAAGAAGAAAAAGCTACGTATCAAGCTACTACACAAAAGCAAGAAACAACAAAGCAGTCTGCAGAGGAAAACAGTATAATGGTTTGGATTCCCAATTCGGGTTCAAGGTATCATAATAAATCTACCTGTAGCAATATGAAAAATCCTACAAAGGTTACATTGCAAGAGGCAGAAGATTTAGGCTATACCCCTTGTGGCAGATGCTATTAAACAAAAAACTGTGAACGAAAGCGTTCACAGTTTTTTTATGGAAAATTATCTTATTAATATAAATCAGATTATTAATACAAATCGGACGGTGCGTTTAATATGTAGGTTGCGCCTGCTTTAGTAAGCTCCTCCTCTGTGCCAAAGCCATATACAGCACCTGCACTGTCAACACCAACTGCCTTTGCGCCGTCTATATCGTAAAAACGGTCGCCAACCATAATCACATTCTCTTTTGATGGGTTACCGAAAAAGTCAAGGCAGGCGTTAATAAGAGCCTCCTTGCTTGAATGGTTGTTTTTGAAATCCTCCGCAGAAATAAAGTCAAAATACTCGTAAATATTATGGTATTTACATATTTCATCAACAAAAAATTTAGGCTTTGATGATGCAATGGCAATTTTTTTACCGTCTTCCTTAAGTCTTTTAAGCATATCCTTTATTCCATCATATATGCAGGATTCCTCGGCAGCCTTTTCTCTGTAGCGCTCTCTGTATTTTTCTATAAGCCACTTTGCGTCCTCATTGCTTACGCCGTAAACGGTTTTGTAGGATTCAAACAAGGGTGGGCCTACAAAAAATTCTAACTTCTTTTTGTCTGTTTCTGTAATGCCAAAGCACTGCAGAGAGTAAATTATAGAATTAAAAATACCCTCTGTCGTGTCGCAAAGTGTACCGTCAAAATCAAATAAGTAGTAGTCGTAGTCTTTCATATTATCACCGAGTTTATTTTATATCTAATAGTTTAAAAAGTAAATAGCAATATGGTAAAATATATCAGTATATTTAGCACAAATCACTATTGCAACACTTTTTATGTTGATGTAAAATATATGATGTATTTTTATATTAGATTTGAAAGAAGGGCGCTCTATGTCAGCTGCTTTAAAAAATCAAATATCCCAAATTGTGGGTAAATATCCTAATCCTGAAGAGAGCCTTATAGCTGTTTTGCAGGATGTACAAGCTCTTGAAGGCTACGTTTCTCAAACTGCTGTAGAAATTATTACAGAGCTAACAGGTATACCCTCATCAAGAATAATGGGCGTTGCCTCATTTTATGCAGGCTTTCGCTTAAAGCCTGTAGGTAAATACAGAATAATGGTCTGTATGGGTACAGCCTGCCACGTAAATAATGCAGAGAGAATAGCAGATACAGTAAAAAGAATACTTTGTGTTGAGGTGGGCGACGTAACAGCCGATGGCCTTTTTTCGTTAGAAGAGGTTGCTTGCTTAGGCTGTTGCAGTATTGCTCCTGCTATGATGATAAATGATACAGCCTATGGCAAATTAACACCTGAAAAGGTACAAAATATTATTTCCGAACTTCGAGAGGAGGCGTCAAAATGAAGCTTCTTTTAGGATACGGCTCCTGTGGTATTGCTTCGGGCGCCAGGGATGTGCTTGAAGGACTTAACAGCGTGCTTGAGGGCACTGCACATACAGTAGAAAAGGTAGGCTGTAACGGACTTTGCTTTGCTGAGCCGATTGTTGATGTTGTTACTGATTCGGGTGACTCTGTGCTTTATGGCAGGTTGGATAAAACAAGTGCAGCTGCCCTTGCGCAGGCTGTGGTAAACGGAGTTTTACCTGAGGAAAACAGACTTACTGAGGATGAATTAAAATTCCTTACAGGTCAAAAAAGAATAGTACTTTCAGGCTGTGGTAAAATTGACCCTGAAAGTATAGATTCATACGTATCAAACGGTGGCTATTCTGCGCTTAAAACAGCGCTTGAAATAGGCGCCGATGGCGTTATTGAGCAAATAAAGCTTTCAGGCCTTCGTGGCCGTGGTGGCGCAGGCTTTCCAACACATATTAAATGGCAGTCTGCCCGAAGCTCTCAGGGTGATGAAAAGTATATCGTCTGCAATGCCGACGAGGGCGACCCGGGTGCTTTTATGGATAGGGCTGTGCTTGAGGGCGACCCACACAGAGTTCTCGAGGGTATGATGATAGCCGGTGTGGCAGTTGGTGCGCATACAGGCATAATCTACGTGCGTGCAGAGTATCCGTTGGCCGTAAGGCGTCTTAATATTGCAATTGAAGAGATGCGCCAGCGTGGTATTCTCGGTGAAAATATATTTGGTAGTGGCTTTGCCTTTGATTTTAGAATTATGATGGGAGCAGGCGCCTTTGTTTGTGGTGAAGAAACTGCGCTCCTCGCCTCTCTTGGTGGTAACAGGGGAATGCCTGTTACAAAGCCACCATTCCCGGCACAGAAGGGCTTTAGAGGCAAACCGACTAATATTAATAACGTAGAAACCTTTGCAAACGTTCCCTGGATTATTCAAAACGGTGGCTCTGCCTTTGCCGAAATGGGTACAGAGGGCAGTAAGGGTACAAAGGTTTTTGCCCTTGCAGGTAAGGTTAAGCGAGGTGGCCTTGTAGAGGTGCCTATGGGTCTTACCATAAACGACATTGTATTCGGTATTTGTGGTGGCATAAAGGAAGATAAAGGCATAAAGGCAGTTCAAATGGGTGGCCCTTCAGGCGGTTGTATTCCAAAGGATATGCTTGATACTCAAATAGATTACGAAAATATTGCCCGTACAGGCGCCATTATGGGCTCAGGTGGTATGATTGTAATTGATGAGGATACCTGTATGGTGGATATGGCAAAATTCTTTATGGATTTCACAAGTAAGGAAAGCTGTGGTAAGTGTGTGCCTTGCAGAATCGGTACTACTCGTATGCTTGAAATTCTTAAAAGAATTTGCAACGGTGAAGGTGAAGAAGGGGATATTGAAACTCTTTGTGAGCTTGGTGAAAGCATTAAAACAGGTGCGCTTTGTGGCTTGGGTAACTCTGCGCCAAACCCTGTGCTTACTACTGTTAAATACTTTAGAAATGAGTATGAGGCTCATATAAATGAGAAAAAATGCCCTGCTAAAAAGTGTACTGCACTTATTAGCATAAGAATAGATGATAAAAAGTGTAAAGGTTGTTCCCTTTGCAGTAAAAAGTGTCCTGTTGGCGCAATAACAGGGGAGCTTAAATCTGCCTTTAGCATTGATAACGAAAAGTGTATCAAATGCGCACAATGTGTTGAAGCGTGTAGATTTGGCGCTATTGAAAAATTAAGTGGGGAGGGTATGTAATGGCAATTGTAAAAATATTTATAGACGGAAAAGAATACTTTGCCGATACAAATAAAACCCTTCTTGATAATATTTTAGAAAACGGTATTTATTTGCCTCATTTGTGCCACAACAGTGAGCTTGAAAGCTACGGTGGCTGTGGACTTTGCCTTGTGATGGTTGATGGCATTAAAAAGCCCTTGCGTGCCTGCTCAACCGTTGTAAGTGAAGGCATGTGCGTAACTACCTCTACACACGAATTAGAGCAAAGCAGACGTGCTACGCTTTCGCTTATTATGTCTGACCATAGTGGTGATTGCAAAGCCCCTTGCTTTATGGCTTGCCCCACACATCAAGACGTTCAGGGCTACGTTGGTCTTATTGCAAACGGCCACGAAAGAGAAGCTCTTGCGCTTATAAAAAAGGATAACCCGTTACCCTCTGCAATAGGCAGAGTTTGTCCTCACCCCTGTGAGGAGAACTGCCGTAGAAAATATGTTGATGAACCTGTTTCTATATGCGCTCTTAAGCGCTTTGCAGCAGATTCTTATACCGATTACGTGCCCAAATGCAAGGCTTTAAACGGCAAAAAGGTTGCAGTTGTTGGTGCAGGACCGGCAGGTCTTTCCTGTGCATATTTCCTTGCGCTTGAAGGCTACAAGGTTACAATTTTTGAGGCTCAGCCAAAGGCAGGCGGTATGCTTCGCTACGGTATACCTGCGTACAGATTGCCTAAGGATATACTTGATGAGGAAATCAACTGCATCGAAAAAATGGGCGTTGAATTTGTATATAACAAAAAGCTTGGCGTCGATTATACCGTGGAGACATTAAAAGCTGAAAATGATGCCGTTTTCATTGGTGTAGGCGCATGGTCATCCTCAAGCCTTGGTTGTGCAGGTGATACTGCTCAGGGCGTTGTTGGTGGTATAGATATGCTCTACAGCGTTGCCTGTGGTGATAACGTGGATTTAGGTGATAACGTTTGTGTTGTAGGTGGTGGTAACACTGCTATAGATGCTGTGCGCACTGCGGTAAGGCTCGGTGCGAAAAAGGTAACGCTCATATACAGAAGAACCGAAAAGGAAATGCCTGCAGAGATAGAGGAAATAAGGGATGCCCGTGATGAGGGGGTTGAGTTCAAATTCCTTGCCTCACCTGCCGAAATAATTACAGAAAACGGCAGGGTAAGTGGTATAAAGCTTCAAAATATGCAGCTTGGTGAGCCTGATGCCTCGGGCAGAAGAAGCCCTGTGCCTATTGAAGGCAGTACGGAAATATTACCCTGCAGTACGGTAATTTCAGCAATCGGTCAAAGGGTTGTTACAAATGGCCTTGAAGCATTTCAGCTTACAAAAAAATCTACAATCGCAGTAGATGAAAAAACGTATATGACGTCTGTTGAGGGCGTTTTTGCTGCAGGTGATGCAGTAAACAAAGGCCCTGATATTGCTGTACGTGCTATAGCAGGTGGTAAGTATGCAGCATTTGCAATAGACAGCTTTATCAAGGGTGAAGAGTATAAGCCTGAGCTGCCACAATATTCCGTAAACAAGTCTTTTGATGCGTCGGTGCTCGATGGTACACCTGTTGTTGAAAGGTGTGAAATTGCGCTTCAGCCGTCAAATGAGCGCAAAAATAACTTTACAGAGGCAGCGTTTACTCTCTCAAGGGAGGAGGCTGTAAAAGAGGCATCACGGTGCCTTGAATGTGGCTGTGCAAGTGTGTATACCTGTGAGCTGTTGCCGTTAGCGAGAGCCTACGGAGCGTTTGATAGTATGCTTTTTGGTCATCAACGCCAATATCCACGTGATAAAAGCCATCCGTTTATAGTAAGGGATAATTCTAAATGTATTTTGTGTGGTCAATGTGTGAGAGCCTGCAAGGAGATTTCTGCTACAGAAAATCTCGGACTTTTCGGCAGAGGCTTCGGTACGTTACCTCAAAGTGCATTTAATCTTCCCTTATCGGAAAGTAAGTGTGTCTCCTGTGGTGCTTGTGTAAACGTTTGCCCAACAGGTGCGCTTACCTCAAAGGCACCAACCCTTAAAAACCCACCGTTGCCTTTTGTTGATGAGCAATATACTTGTACACTTTGCCAACAGCATTGCGAGTTTACAAAACGCTCGGTAAACGGCAGAGCAGTTAAGATGATACCCGTAAGTCTTTCAAAAAGCTGCTCGTTGGGCGTATTTTATGAGCCTCTTAAACAGAATTTAAGCGATAAAACAACCATTGAGCAAAAGAAAGCATTTAAAAACTGCTTGTTAGGCTCTTTGAAGGCGTATAAGGGTGTGGCTTTAGAGAAGCTAACCCTTGAGCAGATACTTGATATGCAGTTTTAAAGAAATATGGTGTAAAAAATAACCGGTTTATTTTGTTTAAATTGCCGAACAGTGCCGAAATGCTTGTGAAATCAAGAGTTTTGGCATTGTTTTTATAATAAAAAATATGCCGTTTTCTTAAAATAAAAACAAATTATATGTTGACATTCAAGTTCGATTGTAATATAATGTTTATAAATTATAAGTGTGGGTATATCTATGCCCATATGTGTTAATGGGATTTCCCAAATTCACAGCAAAAGGAAGATATTATGAAGAAAGTACTTGCGATTTTACTTTCCGTTTTGCTTATCTGCATTTCTCTTGCACCGATAGGCTCTGCGGCAAGCGTTCCTCAGCTTTCCTTAAAGGTGGTCGAGGGCAACTATTCAAGCACGGCTTCTGAGGTAGCTGCTGTAACAACAACTACATTCACAGTTGTTATCACAGCACCAAGAAATCTCAAGAAGCTTGTCGGCGTTAACCTCTACTTTGAATTTGACCCTGCAGTTCTTGCAGTTGCAAAGGCAGGTCTTGCAGGTAGCGTTGATGCAAACAAGAACGAGGTTCCAAACTTTAGTGGTCTTCTTGTTTCCGGTCTTAAGTCAGGCTCTACTAACGAATATGCCTTAGCATGGATTCCATCAGGCGACGGCGTTTCAAAGAACCAGGCTAACGACCTTATGTATGTAACCTTCAACGTTATAGATACAACTAAGGCACAAACTGCTTTAAAGCTTTATGTCGACGAATTCCGTACAGATGACGGCGACAGCAGTAACGATATTACAGTTACTCAAATAAACGCTCAAACAGTTGTAAACTTTAACCTCCCTGAAAACACTCCACCGGCAACAATGGCACCGGTTGAGGATGGTGAAGAGGGCGATACCGAAAAGGTTAACGCACTTCTCCAGGTTATCAGAGATATGCTTAATGGTAACGGCGTAACATTCTCAGACTTTGCAGATGCTATTGCAAACACATTAGGTAACGCAGAAATCACAGATATCATCGAACAGCTTGTTGACGGCAACGTGGACGTATCAAACGGCTTCCTCGGTATCCTTAAGAGCCTCGGTCTTGACTTCGGTTCATTTGAAGATCTCCTTAACAAGATTATCGAGTTTATTGCAGGCCTCTTCGGTGGCGGCAGTGAAGATGTAGAAGATACAACAGCAGCAGGTGGTAACACAGCTACTACAGCAAAGGGCTCAGGTTCAGGCTCCGAGCAGACAGGTGACGTTGGAGTAGCTCTTGCGGCAACAGTTTGTGTTCTTTCAAGTGCAGCATTTGTTCTTACAAGAAAGAAAAAAGAAATCATTTAAAGAAATCGCAAGTTTCTAAATAACAAATAAAACTCCCACAGAGTAGTCTGTGGGAGTTGTTTTATGCCTTTATGTCTTTGTGTTTGGTAAATGACATATATATAATAGTATATTAATTATTAATAGCGTGGCTATATAAAAAAAGCAAGTCCTGCAGGACTTGCTTTAATAGTTTTATTACATACCAAGCATAGATGAAAACATACCCTTTTTCTTTTGCTTTTGTGGCTTGTATATAGGTGGGTTTGCTAATCTAAGCTTTGCGCCCTTGCTCTTTGAAAGGTATGATATAACCTCCAAAACAGGCTCTCTCATAGTGTCGCTGAAGTACTCCTCACAATTCTTGAGAAGGTCGAGGTTGTCAGATATTGATACACCAATAATAGTAACTGCAACAAGGCTTTGTGTATCGTTTGTTCCATCCTCGTAGATGTCGTTAAGAAGCTTGAAAAGCTGGCGCATTTTTGTTTTATCGTTTTCACGAACAATTGCAATAAATACTGCATTACCGTGGTTAACGAAAAAGTCCTCTGCAAGAAATTCATCGTACATTTCAATGTTTTTCTTGTATTCATCACGGAGCTCAGGATAGAGCTTTGTGAATCTGTCACCAAGTGTATTAGCATCATAAGCAACAGCACCACTTTTTGCCTGTGTTCTTGAAACAGGGGTGGGAAGCTTTTTGCCTGTAGGTGTTGTTTTGAAATTGAAGCTTTTTTCAATCGTTTCAATATATTCTTCGAAAATATATTTAAGGTCTCTTTCATCAAAGGTTTCTAAATCAAGAAGGCTAAGTGATACTCTTGGCATATCATCATCGGGAGCATCACTTTGGTTAGCAGTTGCAATGTGTAAGGCAAGCTGTTCGCCCTCGTGCACGATTCTTATACGTCCGTTTTCGCCACGGTACATAATTATTGATTTATTGCCTTGAACGGTAATTGGTAACTCGGGTGGTCTAACCCCTTCAGGGTATTCTACCTCAAGCCCTGCTTTTTTAACTGTTCCCTCTATACCCTTCATAATAAGGTTAAGAGCATAATTCTTTTCAAGCATTAAAAATACCTCACATATAATTTAATAATGTGATATTAGTCACAACATTTTAGTAGTATATCACAATAAAATGATTTTGTAAAGTTAGATATTATAAACCCTTCATTGTAAGAGAAATTCTGTTTTTCTTTGTATCAACAGAAAGTACCTTTACCTTAACAATATCGCCCACCTTAAGCACCTCGGAGGGGTGCTTTATAAACTTGTCGCAGATTTGCGAAATGTGAACAAGTCCATCCTGATGAACGCCGATATCAACAAACACACCAAAGTCAATAACGTTTCTTACAGTACCTGTAAGCTCCATACCATCACGCAAATCCTCTATATTCATAATGTCGGAGCGAAGCATAGGCTTTGGTAAATCATCACGTATATCTCTGCCGGGTTTTTCAAGCTCGCCGATAATGTCTGTAAGGGTGAGTGTACCTACACCACAAACCTCTGCAGCCTTCTGTATGCCGTATTCCTTTGCCTTTGCGCCTATACCTACAGCGCCCTTTTGTGCAACGTCATTTTGAGAGTAACCAAATAAATCCAACAGCTTTTTAGCAGCATCGTAGCTTTCGGGGTGAACACCTGTATTGTCAAGTGGCACCTTGCCGTTAGGTATTCTTAAAAAGCCTGCGCACTGCTGGAAGGCCTTTGGCCCTAAGCCTTTAACCTTTTTAAGGTCTGTACGGGAGGCGAAAGCACCGTTTTCTTCTCTGTAAGCAACTATATTCTTAGCAATTGCAGAGGTAATGCCTGAAATGTATTTAAGAAGGGAAATTGATGCCGTGTTAAGGTCAACACCAACTGCGTTAACGCAATCCTCAACAACACCTGTAAGTGATTCATTAAGCTGTGCAGGTGGTACGTCGTGCTGGTATTGGCCAACGCCAATGCTTCTTGGTTCAATTTTAACAAGCTCTGAAAGTGGGTCCTGCAAGCGTCTTGCAATTGAAACTGCAGAACGAACAGAAACGTCAAAATCAGGGAATTCCTCGGCACCTAATTTAGAGGCAGAGTAAACGGAGGCACCGGCCTCATTAACAACCATATAGGAAACAGGTCGTGACGCTTTTTTAATGGTATCGGCAATAAAGATTTCACTTTCCTTACTTGCAGTACCATTACCAATAGAAATACAGTCAACCTTAAATTTATCTAAAAGACCTAATACAGTTTTTTCAGACTCGGCAATTTTCGACTGTGGTGGAGTAGGGTATATAACACCTGTGTAAAGTACCTTGCTGTTGCCGTCAACAACTGCTAATTTGCAGCCTGTTCTGTATGCAGGGTCAACTGCAAGTACGGTTTTATTCTTAATAGGTGGCTGCATAAGAAGTGGCTTAAGGTTTGAGCCGAACATTTTAATTGCCTGCTCATTTGCCTTTTCCGTAAGCTGGTTTCTTATTTCTCTTTCTATAGATGGGAAAATAAGCCTTGAATAGCTATCCCTTGCAGCATCCTTGCAAAAATCTGTTGATGAGCTGCCCTCTTTGATGAAAAATTTGAAAAGGATATCAATTGCAGCTTCATCGTCAATTTCAATAGTAACCTTTAAAATATCCTCATTTTCGCCTCTGTTTATTGCCAAAATTCTGTGAGATGGAATTTTAGCTACAGGCTCTTGATAATCGTAGTAGGTAGCGTATACGCTGTCCTCCTCGGTTTTTGCAACGGAGCGTACACAGCCTCTTTTGTTAATAAGCTCCTTAAGAGCCTTTCTTGCATCGGCAGAGTCGGATATAGCTTCTGCAATAATATCAGATGCACCCTGTAAGGCTTCTTCAGGGCTTTCAACACCTTTTTCAGGGTTAACGTATTCCAAAGCAATTTCTGTTAAATCAACGCCCTTGAGGGTGAAGGAAAACAGTAATTCAGCCAATGGCTCAAGGCCCTTTTCTTTAGCAACAGAGGCACGGGTTTTACGCTTTTGCTTGTAAGGTCTGTAAATATCCTCAACCTCTGCAAGTGTAACAGCGTCTGCAACGGCCTTGCTGATTTCCTCGGTTAACTTGCCTTGCTCCTCAATGCTTGAAAGCACCTCTTCCTTGCGCTTTTCAAGGTTGCGTAAATATGTTAACCTGTCGTTTATTTCACGTAGCTTCTGGTCATCGCAGGAGCCTGTCATTTCCTTTCTGTATCGTGCAATAAAGGGGATAGTATTGCCGTCATCAATAAGTGCCACAATATTTTTAACGTGAAGCTCACTCATTGAAAATTCATTTTGTAGTGTTTTTAAAATATCCATATAATCTTCCTTTATAATATCAATGTATATATAATACCATAATTGTAAACAAATGTCATCATATACCATTGAATTTAAAAATAAATTTACAATATGCTTTTGCAGGCTTGTGTTAGTAAATTAATTGTGTAAACAAAAAATAATATTAAAAATTAACTAATGTTTACAATTTGTTCATATTTCTGCGATAAGATTGCAATAATGTTATGTTATATAATATATAGACAATTTGATTGCTTAATCATTTCATTTTCTCTTTCCAAAGAAACGAATCCACACCCCTAAAGGTGTGGGTTCATTTCTTTTATATGATTTTTTTAAGGATGTAAATAAAAAGCAGTAAAATCTATAAAATGTAGATTTTGCTGCTTTTAATATTATAAGGCTTTTATATAATCAATTACCTTTTGTGGAACCTTCAATCTAACAGGGATTTTCTCTTTTGTTAGCACAAAATCGAGAAAGAAAAATTCATCGCCCTTAACTATATTTTTAAGCTTGGCTTTAAGCTTTTCCTCTTTCTCTGTGTCATTTTCGTGCCTTGCAATAATAAATTCACCAAGGGCCTCGTAAATACGGTCGTTTCTGTAGCCTAAATCATACTCTGCAAGGCTGTGTTTGTAGTGATTCTCCAGCTCCTCTGAGTAAGCGAAGTTATCACGCAAAATAATGGCCCTGAGCAAAATAGAATGGTTGCCATCGTTAATGGTGTTGTTGATGGTGTATTTTTCGTAGTAGGTATAGGCCTTTACAAAGCTTTCAAGGTGTAGCTCATAAAGCTGACCAAGGGCATAGTAAACAACAGCCTTGTAGTTAGTGTCGGTTACCTCTGCCATATAGTGCTGTGTTGCATGTACAAGTATAAGCTCTGCTGCAAAAATATTTTGGTCACCACCAATAGACATTAACGCTTTGGCTGTAGCAGCAACGTTTTCGCATTTTTCATCATCCGTAAAGTCTTTAAGATAGTCAAAAAATGCATTATATAGTACTTTGGTTTTATTTTTTGCTGAAATAAATGCTTCTATCATAATTAAACCTCTGGTGGTATGCAGGCGTTTATTGTTACTGTGCCTGTTGATTTTACCTTGAATTTATTTGCACAGGAGTAAGGCATAAAGAAATAATCGCCTTTCTTTATTTCCTTTGAGTAATCACCATAGTATAAAATGCCGTTGCCCTCTGTTACAACATAAATGCAAGGGGCATTAAGTGCTTGTGTTTCGCCATTTTCTACAACGTATCTTTCAATGCTGAAGCAGGGTGTATCGGCCTTGTTTATAAGGCTTTCCTTTCTGCAGCCGTTTTCGTTGTAAATGATTTCAGGTGTTTTTTTGCACTCGTTTTCAACTCTTTCTAAATTATAAGAGTAGTCAAAAACAGAAAGGGCAGTCTCTTTATCAAGTGTAAGGTACATTTGGTGGTCGGAAAGCTTGTAGTCACCACACCAGCGCTCGGGCTGTATGGTGAAGTCTGTAGGCTCCTGCACCTCTAAAATAAGGCAACCATAGCCAATAGCGTGTACAGCCTTTGCGGGTATAAAGTAAACGTCTCCCGGTTTAACCGGTATTCTGTTAAGGAGGTTTTCCATAGCAGCTTTATCTGTTTCGCTTGCTTCTACTGCAGCACGTAAATCTGCCTCAGTTACACCATCCTTGAAGCCGAAGTAAATGCAAGCGTTTTCTCTTGTTGCAAGCACAACCCAGGATTCAGCCTTGCCGAATTCAGAGTTAAAATGTGCTCTTGAAAAGGCTTTGTCAGGGTGAGCCTGTACAGGTAGCCTTATTGCAGAGTCAAGGCCCTTAACAAGCACGTCAAGGCTATCTCTGTTGCCCAGCATAAGGTCTTTTTCATCCTTTAAAAGCTCGTCAAAGTAGATATCTGTACCTGCAATTTTAGAAATGCCCTCGTGAACGTCTGTGCTGCCCTCATTAAGTGCCCTTGTGGAGGAGCAAATCCATTCCTCAGGGTAGAAGCAATCCTCACTGTCATCTCCAAAGAAATCTGAAAAAAGCTTACCGCCGAGGTAAACTCGGAACACTCGGTTTTTTTCAAAAAATATTGGTAAAGAAGCTATTGTTTTTTTGTCCATAATATCACCTCAAAAGGGAGCTTTGAGCATCCTCTAAATTTTTAAATAAGCCTGCTGCTGCGCCTGCAAAAACACAAGCACCAACTGCCGCCTCCTCGCTGTGAGGGGGAAGGTGTGTGCTCATATTGAAGGCTTTGCTGAAAATATCTCGCCAAACCTTGCTTTTTCTTAAGCCGTTGCCCGAGCAAACAAGGTGCTTTGGTGTAAAGCCTAAAAGTCCGTTTGCAGAAATATACATATCTTTAAGCTCATTTGCAACACCTTTAAGCACTCCACAGATAAGCGCCTGTGGGGTAAGGTTTTCTGTGCCTATGTTCTCAATAGAGCCTCGTTTAGCAGGGTTTTGTCTGCTGCCACAAAATTCACAGTTAACAATTAACTCATCCGTAAGCGTGAATGCATCCTCTGAAAGAGCATCCATTTTAGCATATAAATTTTCTTTGCTGCCACCAAGCATATCGGCACACAAGGAAAAGAAGTTTTTTAGTATTGCATATGCTCTGCCGCCACATAGTGATGAGCCAACGTAAATATACTTGCTCTCTGTTAACGGGCGTATTTCGCCGTTTGTAACAGGCATAACAGACTCGGTAACAAAGGAAACCTGGCTGCCTGTGCCTACGTTAACAAGCACAGAGGTGTCAGGCTGTGACACTGAGCCTAAAAAGCTGGCCTGATTATCACCAATAGCAACAGAAACAGGTATGCCGTCGGGTAGAAAATCACAGCTTGTTTTACCTGAAATGGCAGTAGCTTTTATTACATCAGGCAAGAAAGCCTTGTCAATTTCTGCTACTTCAAGTGCAGCTTCATTAAATTCAAGCTTTTTAAGGTCAAAAAAGCCAAGGCTTGCTGCATCGCTTGAATGGGTTACAGGCTTGCTTGAGGTAAGCACACTAACAAGGTAATCGTGTATTGTGCAAAGCATAACGGCGCTTTGTGGCACAAGATTATTTTTGACGTTATAAAAATGTGTTGTTAAGCCAAAGCCTGTTGCTGCCTTTATTTTTGTAACCCTTGTAATATATTGTGCGTAGGTTTCACCATTGTCAAAAGGCTCGTTGCCTCTTTGGTCTTGCCAAATCATAAGTGGTGAGCAAGGTATGTAGCCTTTATCAAGGTACAGTATGCCGTGCATTTGGCCTGTAACACCGATAGCATCAACAGAAATGCCTGTTGCTACTGTGTTGATTGCATTTTTTACAATATCTATTATTTTTTCTGGGTCCTGAAGTCTTTCGAAGGACCTTCCTTCAATAAACGAATCATTTTGTAGGGTACAGCTGTTTGCTATTTTGCCCAAGGCTGTATCAAACACAAGGGCAGTAACGGTAGTTGTACCTATATCAATTCCTAATATATTCATATTTTAGCACATTACAGCCGTTGAGGCGGGGTCAAGTCTGCGAATAATATCCTGCTGGATAGCAGGTGAAAGGTCAAGGAAGTTTACAAACGTACCGTGTATTCTCATAATGTAAACACCACTTGGAGCGTATTTTTTAGGCTCTGCAAGTACCTTTTTAAGTATTTCGGCAGTTGTAACGTTTACGTAGAGGTAGAAGGGAGAAACACCTTCCTTGAGCTCGTTAAAGAAAAGAGGCTTAATAACCTTGTTTTTAAATTCAACGCCTTTACCCTCATAATCGGGGCAGGTGAAGTATTTAGGGTCAATGCCAAAGTGAGAGGCGTAGCCACCACACATTTTTTCAAATGGAAGCTTCATAAGGCTAAGCGTTCTAAAGCCTAAGCCGTTTTGAGCCTCGCCGTAAAGTGGGTCAACACCGTAGTTGAGCATATCTCTCGACTTTCTGCCACAAGGGAGCGCACCAACCCAATAGCCGTATGTAAGGTGTGTTGAGGGCGTTGAAAAATCGGGACGGAAATTATTGCCCAAATAATTCTTTTGTGCACGTACCATATCTGCGATTTTTGATGTTATTTCTGCAGTTTCGTTATCAACAATATCAATGTTATTACCAAACTTTGGTGCAGAAAGCAAAAATTCACGAAGCTCCTCGTAGCCTTCAAAGTTTGCTTTAAGCGCATCAAGGAGAAGCTGTGCATCCTGTGGACGCTCTGCAAGGAGCTTATCTATTGCAATAAACGAGTCTGCAACAACGCTTGTGCCGTGAATAAGGCAGCCACTACCATTGTATTTTGTGCCTTGGTGAACTGTATCTCTTAAATCGTAGCCTGTTTCAATGCCCCCCATAACTGTGCTTAAAAACGGTACGGGGAGGTGTGAAATAGCACAAGAGGCTCCGTTTGCAGCCTTAACCATTGCATCGCAATAGAATTGAGCATTCTTGTAAAAACGCTCTCTTATATTTTTAAGAGCTGAAAGGGCATCTGTTTTTTCACAAACGGTGCCTATTTCTTCACCTGTAATAAGTGAAAGGCCGTCGTTTAGTGTAAGCTCAAGTATTTTGCCTAAGTTAAACCAGCTGTTTGTTGTGTTTGCATTATCCTTACCCATAATAAGTGGCTCCTGACAGCCTGCAATAGAGGTGTCGGGTACGTCCTCAAGGGCAATGCCTGATGCAGGGAGCACCTTGAATAAGGAGTCGTCATTAAATAAAGAGGGTGTAAGACAGCCCGGTGTAAAGAAGAATCTGCCAAGCTCCTCGTAAAGCTTTTCGGGAGTGTTTTTGTGGAGCTTAACGGAAAGAATTGGCTGAGGCAAATTCATATCGTAGTAAGCATCAAGCAGAGCGTATGTAGAAAGGTTTGTAAGGTCGTTGCCGTCAACGTCTCTGCCACTTACAATAAGGTTTTGTGAAATTGCCCAGCTTCTGTCTGCTACGTTGAAGAATACAAGAAAATGCTTGAAAAGTGATGCAGCTTCATCTCTCGAAAGGTTATCGCTTGCTCTGTATGGCTCAAAAATTCTATCGGCATTACCTACAGAAAAAGCAAATGGATTTGGTGCTTGCTCAAGGCACATTGTTTCCCAAAGCAGAATATAGCTCTGAATTGCTTCGTAGAAGGTTTCGGCTCCGTTGTAGGGTACCTTACCTAAGGTGTGGCAGAGAAGGGCTAATTGCTCTTTTCTTTCACCTTGTGCACAGATTAGCATAGCCTCTGCAATTTCTTTATATCTGTTTGCTAAAATAAGTACACAGTCAAGTGCAATTTCCATTGCCTCGTAGTTTTGCTTTTGCTCATCGCTTGCGCTTTCCTTTTTTGCCTTTATATCATCAAGCATAGCCTTAACGCCGTGCTTAAGTGCATAGCGCATATCAGGTATAAGGTGGCCTGTAACCTGCTCAATAAAGTATGCAACCTCCCCTGTGTGCTTTTCGCAGGAGGAGTAAACCTCTGAAAGAGTTTTGATGTAATCTGTTTTTTTATCAAGCTCCCTGAGAGCATCAATTCGCTCCTGTGTAAATTCGGGTGTAGGGTCAATATCGTTGTAAACTGCAGTAGGGTCGCAGTAGCCTGCAAAGGTTTCTACCCTGAAGGATGGGTTAATAAGGGCGTAGCTTCTTGCAAAGGCATCTCGCTGTGTGCCTGCAAAAACAGCGTGCTCACTTATGGAAAGAGGGAGCACCCTTACTGCCTCACGGAATTTTTGTGCAGCCTTAAGCATAGGTGGGAGAGAGGCATACTTTTCATCTGCCTTTTGCTCCTGCTCTTTAATAATAAACCAGCCCTCAAGGTGGTTTATTGCTCTTTCTTCTTTAAAGAGCTCCTTTGCCATTTCTGTTGTTTTTTGTGGATTGAAGTTATACATAAAATCACCTTACGTGTTAATAATTTTTAAGCTTCTTTTCTTTAATTCATCAGCAAGAGCTTTAATATCCTCTTTACCTACAAAGCCGTCCGTTACCGTGTAAGGTAAATTAAGCTTTTCGTATTTTTCTTTGCCGAATTCGTGGTAGGTAAGTATTTCAAAGCAAAGCTCAGGGTTGTTGCTTTCCTTTTGCAAAAGGCTAAAGTATTCTGCAAATGCAAGGGCGTTTTCTTTGCCACAGTTAAAAAAATGGATTAACGGCACTCTCACAAGTAAGGGCTTGCCTGTTTTTGCCCTGAATAGTAAATTATTTTTTATTGTTTCAAGGTCTGCACCGGTTACAGCCTTTAGTAAAGCTGCATTTGGAGATTTAAAGTCTGCAATCATATAATCAATTTCGGCGAATAACTCCTCGCAATGAGGGAGAGAGGCGTTTGTTTCTATGCAGGTGGAAATGTCGTTTTCTTTAAGTAGCCTAACTGCATTAAGTAAAGCCTCTTTCTGCAGAGTTGCCTCGCCACCTGTAAAGGTAACGCCACCACCGTCAATAAAAATCATTTTTGATGAAACGGCTTCTTTGACTAAATCCTCTACGGATATTTTTATGCTTTTTTCGCATTGTGAAAGCCCTTCGGGGTTTGCGCACCAGGGGCAAAACATATTGCATCCTGCAAGATGATACACAAGCCTGTTGCCGGGTCCGTCCTGTGAGTAATTAAAGCCTTTTTCGAATATAAAAAGAGTATCGTTTTGCAATTACTCACCACCTTAATAAGCAACAAATTTCTATTATTTCATTTTACACCAAACAGTAGCTTTCTTCAATTGTAAATTGCTATAAAAATAGGTATATAAAATAGGAAATTTATACAATAATAAATTTGATATATTATTGCACATTTAAAAATATTTATGATATAATATAAGTTCAAAAAGTATGTGTAAATAGCAAGAAAGGAGTGGTGTTGTGCCCGATAAGTTTATTTTACATTCACCCTACAAGCCGACAGGTGACCAGCCTGAAGCAATTGAAAAGCTGGTAGAGGGTGTAAACAAAGGTTATATGGAGCAAACGCTTTTAGGTGTTACAGGCTCAGGTAAAACCTTTACAATGGCAAACGTTATAGCGCAGCTTAACAGACCCACTCTCGTGCTTGCTCACAACAAAACTCTTGCAGCACAGCTTTGTGCAGAGTTTAAAGAGTTTTTCCCTGAAAATGCAGTTGAATATTTTGTTTCTTATTACGATTATTATCAGCCGGAGGCATATATTCCTACAACTGATACCTACATCGAAAAGGATAGTGCAGTTAACGATGAAATTGATAAGCTTCGCCACTCTGCAACCTCAGCTCTTTCTGAGAGAAGAGACGTAATAATAGTTGCAAGCGTTTCCTGCATATACACCTTGGGTGACCCTATAGATTACAGAAATATGGTTATATCCCTTCGCACAGGTATGCAAAAGGATAGAGATGAGCTTATAAAAAAGCTTGTAGAAATACAGTATGAGCGTAACGATATCAGCTTTACCCGTAACAAATTCAGGGTTAAGGGTGATACTGTTGAAATTTTCCCTGTTTATTCATCGGATACAGCCTACAGAATTGAATTTTTTGGCGATGAAATAGACAGAATTTTGGAAATTAACCCACTTACAGGTGAGGTAAAATGCACCCGTAGCCACGTTGCCATTTACCCTGCATCACACTACGTTGTTGATGGCGAAAAAATGGAAAAAGCCCTTGAAAGAATATATAACGAAATGCTGCAAAGGGTAGCAGAGTTTGAAGCACAGGGAAAGCTCCTTGAAGCACAGCGTATTCAGCAGCGCACACTTTACGATATGGAAATGCTCCGTGAAACAGGCTTTTGTAAGGGTATAGAAAACTATTCGGGTGTAATGTCCGGCAGAAAGCCGGGAAGCCCACCGTACACTCTTTTAGATTATTTCCCTGATGATTTTGTTCTCTTTGTAGATGAATCTCACGTTACACTTCCACAGGTCAGGGGAATGTACGGTGGTGACCGTTCACGTAAGCAAAGCCTTATAGAGTTCGGCTTCCGTTTACCCTCTGCGTACGATAACAGACCTTTAAAATTTGATGAATTTTACGAAAAAACACATCAAAAAATATTCGTCAGCGCAACCCCGGGTGATTTTGAAAAAGAAAAAAGCGTTCAAACTGCCGAGCAGCTTATCAGACCTACAGGGCTTTTGGACCCACTTGTAAGCGTACGCCCTACAGAGGGACAGATAGATGACCTTATTTCCGAAATCAATATACGAATAGAGCGTAAGGAAAGGGTGCTTGTTACAACCCTTACCCGTAAAATGGCAGAGGACCTTACCGACTATTTAAGCGATTACGGCATAAAGGTTAAGTATATGCATTTTGACGTTGATACTATTGAGCGAATGGAATTAATAAGAGATTTACGTTTAGGCGAATTTGACGTGCTTGTAGGTATCAACCTTCTCAGAGAGGGTCTTGATATTCCCGAGGTTTCTCTTGTTGCTATTCTTGATGCAGATAAGGAAGGCTTTTTGCGTAGCGAAACCTCACTTGTGCAAACAATAGGTCGTGCAGCACGTAATGCCAACGGCCAGGTTATTATGTATGCCGATGAGGTTACAGGCTCTATGGAAAGGGCCATTGAAGAAACAAGTCGCCGTAGAGCGATACAAAGCAAATACAACGAAGAGCACGGCATAGTGCCACAAACTATTAAAAAGGACGTTAGAGAGATTCTTGAAATCAGCTCTAAGGATAATATTCAGGAGCGTGTTGCAAAGAAGCGTATGTCTGCTAAAGAAAAGCAGGCACTTATTGAACGCCTTACAAAGGAAATGCACGCCGCTGCAAGGCTGCTTGAATTTGAACACGCCGCATATTTGAGAGACCAAATAGCTAAGTTAAAAGGTGAAGGTTAATTAATGGAAAAAAACTTGATTGTTAAAGGTGCAAGAGAGCACAATTTAAAAAACGTAAGCGTAGAAATACCGAGAGATAGCCTTGTGGTTTTTACAGGGCTTTCCGGCTCGGGCAAAACCTCCCTTGCGTTTGATACAATATATGCAGAGGGTCAGCGCAGGTATATGGAAAGCCTTTCCTCCTACGCACGTCAGTTCCTCGGTATTATGGAAAAGCCTGATGTGGACAGTATAGACGGTCTTTCGCCTGCTATTTCCATAGACCAAAAAACAACCTCAAAAAACCCTCGCTCTACCGTGGGTACAGTTACAGAAATTTACGACTACTTAAGGCTTTTGTACGCACGCTTGGGCGTACCTCATTGCCCTGTTTGTGGTAAAGAAATTCAAAAGCAGTCTATTGACCAGGTGGTAGATAAGGTGCTTGCGCTCCCCGAGGGAACAAAATTTCAAATTTTGGCACCTATTGCAAAGGGCAAAAAGGGTGAATTCCAAAAGGAATTTCAAAGCGCACAAAAGTCAGGCTTTTCCCGTGTCAGGGTGGATGGTATTGTTTACGACCTTTCCGAGAATATTAAGCTTGAAAAAAATATAAAGCATAATATCGAAATCATTGTAGACCGTCTTATAATGAAGGAGGGTATAGGCTCACGCCTTGCAGATTCACTTGAAACAGCCTTTTCGCTTACAGAGGGTACAGCAATTGTAGACGTTATTGGCGGCGAGGAAATTCTGTTTTCTCAAAACTTTGCCTGCTCGGAGCACGGCTCCTGTATGGATGAGTTAGAGCCAAGGCTTTTCTCCTTCAACAATCCCTTCGGCGCTTGTCCTACCTGCTCTGGCCTTGGTGTGTTTATGCGTGTTAGCGAGGATTTGCTGGTGCCTAACAGAAGGCTTTCTATAAACCAAGGTGCCATAAAGGGTAGTGGCTGGAGCAAAACTGATTCAAGTACAATTTCAGGTATGTATTTTAGTGCCTTGGCAGAAAAATATAACTTTACCCTTGATACTCCCTTTTGCGAAATTCCTAAAGAGGGTCAAGAGGCCATTTTTTACGGCACAAAGGGCGAAAGAATAAAAATGGTGCGTCAAAACGAGTACGGTAGCGGTACTTATATGACGGAGTTTGAGGGTATTGTAAATAACCTTGAGAGAAGGTATAGAGAAACTACCTCCGAGTGGTCAAGGCACGATATTGAGCAGTATATGACTCACCAATCCTGCCCTGATTGTGGTGGCGCAAGGCTTAAAAAAGGCCCTCTCGCAGTAACAGTAGGCGGACTTAATATAACCGAGTTTACCAATCTGTCTATTCGCCAGGCTCTTGAGTTTGTAGAAGGGCTTGAATTATCGGAAAAAGAGCAGATTATCGGTAAGCAGATTATTAAGGAAATTCGTTCACGTCTTGCCTTTTTGTGCAACGTAGGGTTAGATTATCTTACGCTTTCCCGTAGCTCAGGCACCCTTTCAGGTGGCGAAAGCCAGCGTATACGCCTTGCAACACAAATAGGCTCATCCCTTATGGGTGTTTTGTATATTCTTGATGAGCCAAGCATAGGCTTGCACCAAAGAGATAACGAAAAGCTGTTAAACTCTCTTACAGAGCTTCGTGATTTAGGCAATACACTTATTGTTGTTGAACACGATGAGGACACAATGAAAGCAGCAGATTTTATTGTGGACGTTGGCCCGGGTGCAGGCGTGCACGGTGGTGAAATTGTTTGTGCAGGTACCATAGAGCAAATTATGGAATGTGAGCGTTCCTTAACAGGACAATACCTTTCCGGTAAAAAGAAAATAGAGGTTCCCGAAAAAAGAAGGAAGGGTAACGGTAATTTCCTTGAAATAATAGGTGCAGCGCAAAATAATCTTAAGGGTATAGACGTTAAAATTCCTTTAGGTATGTTTGTTGCTATTACAGGTGTTTCGGGCTCGGGGAAATCCTCACTTATAAACGAAATACTTTATAAAAAGCTTGCAACTGAGCTTAACGGTGCCCGTAAGTTCCCCGGTAAGCACCAAGAAATAAAGGGCCTGGAGCATCTTGATAAGGTTATTAATATAGACCAATCACCTATAGGCAGAACTCCCCGTTCAAATACAGCCACCTACACGGGTGTGTTTAACGATATAAGAGCGCTTTTTGCTCAAACTGCCGATGCGAAAATGAAGGGCTACGACCAGAGCCGTTTTTCCTTTAACGTTAAAGGTGGTAGGTGCGAGGCCTGTGAGGGCGACGGTATAATCAAAATAGAAATGAACTTTCTTTCCGATGTTTACGTGCCCTGTGAGGTTTGCCGAGGTGCACGCTACAACCGTGAAACCTTAGAGGTTAAATATAAGGGCAAAAGCATAAGCGACGTTCTTAATATGACGGTGGAGGAGGCACTTGCCTTCTTTGAAAACGTTCCGAAAATCAAAAGAAAGCTTCAAACTATATTCGATGTAGGCTTAGGCTATATCACCTTAGGTCAGTCAGCAACCACACTTTCCGGTGGCGAGGCTCAGCGTGTTAAGCTTGCAACCGAGCTTTCCAAGCAGTCTACAGGCAAAACCATATATATTCTCGATGAGCCTACAACAGGCCTTCACACGGCAGACGTTAGTAAGCTTATAGAGGTGCTTACACGCCTTGTGGATGCAAATAACTCTGTTATTGTAATTGAGCATAATTTAGACGTTATTAAAACGGCCGACCACATTATAGATTTAGGTCCCGAGGGTGGCAACGGTGGTGGCGAGGTAGTGGCGCAAGGCACGCCTGAGGAGGTAGCAAAGGTGGCTGCCTCATACACAGGTAAGTATTTAAAGCCACTGTTGTAAACAAAATTTTAACGATTTTAAAAATTGTTGCTATAGAATTTTATTTGTAGTATAATTTTTTATGTAAATATTTCCAAAGGATAGGGGAAGCATTATGAAATCATTTGAAAGTATTCCGAATTTCGAAATTAAAGTAAGAGAATACACAAACTATGCAATTAAAAGCATAAAAAACGTTTGCAAAAGCTTTGGTCCTCGCCCTGTAGGCAGCGATGCTGAAAAGCAGGCACAGGAGTATATGCAGGCAGATTTGGAAAAGTGGTGCGATTCCGTTAAGCGTGAAGAATTTAAATGTAGCGATAAAGCCTTTATGGCATGGGTGCCAATAGGCTCTGTTCTTTTGATTCTTAATGTGCTTTTCTTTACTTTAGGCTTAAGCGCAATAGCTCTTGCATTATCTGCGCTTACACTTTTCTTTGTGCTTGGTGAATTTATTTTCTACAAGCCTGTGCTTGATATGTTCTTTAAAAAGAAAACAAGCTGCAACGTTTACGGCGTAAGAAAAGCAACAGGCGAAACAAAAAAGAGAATTATTATTTCAGGTCATACTGATTCAGCCTATGAGTGGACCTATACATACAAGGGTGGCAGACCTGTAGTTGCACTCATTATAGGCGTTGCAGTTGTAAGTATTCTTTTAGGTCTTGGCGCAAATATCTATGCAATGGTACACTTTGATGGTGCATTTGGCTCAGTTGTTTGGGGTCAGGGTGGCAACCTTGCTTTGAGAATACTTGCGGTTATTATGTATTTAACTGTTCCTGTGCTTATTGCAGCAATTAATTTCTGTAACTATAAAAATCCTGTTGTTGGCGCAAACGATGACCTTACAGGCTGCTTTATAAGCTGTGCCGTGGCAAAATTCTTAAGTGACCACGATATCCGTTTTGACAACACAGAGGTTGCAGTGCTTTGCGCAGGTGGCGAAGAGGCAGGCCTTCGAGGCTCTAAAGCCTTTGCAAAGGCAAACCGTGATATGCTTAACGATGGCGTTGAAACAGTGTTTATAAGCGTAGATACAATTCGTGATATCGAGTTTATTAAAATCTACGAAAGAGATATGACAGGCGTAGTTAAAAACGACCGTAGGGTTGCAGAGCTTATTCAGCAGGCTGCAAAAAACGTAGGCGTTGAGGTGCCAATCGGTACTATCGAGTTAGGTGCAACCGATGCTGCTGCAATGTCACAGGCAGGCGTTGCTGCATCTGCGCTTACCGCTATGGACCCAACACCTGCAAAGTATTACCACACAAGGCTTGATACAGCTGATAATCTTGCAGCTCCCGCTATTGATTTAGGTGTTAAAATAGCGCTTGAAACAGTCTTTCTTTACGATGAAAAGGGGATATAATTTTGCTAAATAGAAACCATAAAATTAAAGGTGGAGGCTTTTTACTTAACGAGGATGGCTCTCTTAAGGAACCGGGCTGGGCAAACAGGTTGGTTTTTGAGTACGACCCACAAATGGTAAAGGAGCCAATGCGCCTTAAGGAATGGGATTATTATCACATAATTGACAGTGAAGGCAGGTATGCAGTTTCCTTCACCTTCGCCGATAACCGATATATGGGTCTTGTTAATTGCGCAGTTTTCGATTTTGAGGAGAATAAAAAATACCCGTATTTGGAGCTTAAAATTTTTCCTATGGGTAAGCTTAATCTTCCAAAAACAAGCGAAAACGGCAATATAGAGTATAGGTCGAAGTTTTGTGATTACCATATAGACCGAAATGAAGAGGGCAGGCACTTTTATTGCAAATATTATGCAAGAAAAAACAGACCTGAGCTGGAGGCTGATATTTATTTACAGCAGCCACCTATGGATACTATGGTAATTGCTACCCCTTGGGATGAGAAAAAATCAGCCTTTTATTATAATCAAAAAATTCCGTGTATGCCGGCGTCGGGCTACGTTAAGATCGATGGCAAAACGTATACCTTCGATGCATCAAAGGATTTCGGTATTCTTGATTGGGGCAGAGGCAGCTGGACATATGATAATACCTGGTATTGGGGTATTGGTTCGGGTATAGTTAACGGCAAGCCCTTCGGCTATAACATCGGCTACGGCTTCGGCAATACTAAAAACGCAAGTGAAAATATGATTTTTTACGATGGTAAGTGCCATAAGCTTGACCTTGTTGATTTTGGTATTCCTACAAGGGATGTTATGAGCAAATGGTTTATGACCTCTAACGACGGTCGCTGGAAAATGGAGTTTACACCGTTTTACAACGATAAAACTGACTTGAAATTCCCCTTCGTTTCGCAGGTGGCAGATAAGCTTTTCGGTCGCCTTAACGGAACTGCTGTTCTTGATGACGGAACGGTTCTTGAAATTAAAGATTTAGTCGGCTTTCACGAAAAAGTGCATAACAGATGGTAAAAATAAAGGGTGCTGTAAAAAACATAGAGTTTTTTACAGCACCTACTTTATTCAGGTCTTGTGTGCTTGAATTTATCTTTTTTGAGTGTATAGTTTCCGGCTCTTAATTCTTCAACAAGCTCCTGTGTGGTTTTGATTTCCTTTTCAAAATAAACACCACCGTGGCAGGCATCCTCCGGCTGGTGGAAATCGGAGCCTGAGGTAACAATTGCTTTGTTATGGTAGCTTGCCCATTGCTCAGCCATAGGGTTGCAGGAGTAGTGGCGTGGGTTACCGTTAAAAATTTCGTAACCGTCAAGTATTTTCCAGTCCTCTACACGAGAATCTCTTCTGAATGGGTGAGCCTGAATAAAAATAACGTTGTTTTCTTGTGCAAGCTTTGAGAATTTTTCGGAGCCCATAGCCATAAGGTCACCGTGTGAGCGTAAAAACTCTTCTGTAATACCATAAACAAGGTAGTCGTTAGGGTTATCGTAAAAGTGTATTTCCATTGCCATAATAACGTTAAGCTTATTTCCTGCAGCAGCCTTTACTGCCTGGTAGCCTGTAAGGAAATGGTCGATTTTTTCATCCCACGGAGCATCCTTTAACCCTTTTTTACTGAAGGTGTCGGCATTCATATGGTCTGTAAGTACAATACCTGCATACTCTGTATCAACGTAAAGTGAAACAAATTCAGCGGCACTTGTAGGTGAGCAGGTTGAAACCTCTTTTACGTGGGCGTGCATTTCGTATAAAAATGACATTTAGCATTATCTCTTTTCTTTTATATTAATTTCCTAATATTATAAATCAAAGGCGCTTATTTGTCTATAAGACTATTGCGAATTTAATTATAAAATGATATACTTTATTGGTAAATTATTTTGTTTCATTTGACTAAAATGTTATTTTTGGGAGGTAGTACTATGAAACAGTTAAAGGCAGCTGTAATCGGTGTAGGCAGTATTTCTAACGAGCACATTAACGGCTATATTAAAAACCCAAACGTAGAGCTGTACGCTTTTTGCGATATTAACGAAGCACAGCTTAGAAAGATGGCAGAAAAATATGGTATTCCTGAGGAGCGTTGCTTCCTCGATAAGGATGAAATGCTTAAGGCTTTGCCTGAAATAGATATTGTCAGCGTATGTACCTGGAACGCAGCCCATGCAGAATGCTCAATTGCAGCCCTTAATGCAGGCAAGGACGTTATTTGCGAAAAGCCTATGGCTATGAATACCCAACAGGCAGAGCAGATGCTTGCAGCTGCAAAGGCTAATGGCAAGCTCCTTCAAATCGGCTTTGTAAGGCGCTATGGCAACGATGCAGACGTTATGCGTGATTTTATTGATTCAGGTAAATTTGGCGAAATCTACTACGCTAAGGCTACGTACCTTCGCAGAAACGGTAACCCCGGTGGTTGGTTTGGAGATAAATCACGCTCAGGTGGTGGCCCACTTATAGATTTAGGTGTTCACGTTATTGACCTTTCAAGGTACCTTTGTGGTAACCCGAAGCCTGTTTCAGTTTACGGCGCAACCTTCCAAAAGCTTTTCAATCGCCCCGATATCAAGGTGGGTAAGGGCTACCAGTCAGTTTCTGCAGGCGCAGAGGATATATGCGATGTTGAGGACCTTGCAACAGCGCTTATCCGTTTTGACAATGGTCTTGTGCTTTCAGTTGAAGCAAGCTTCTCTCTTAATATTAAAAACGGTGAGGGTAATATCCAGTTCTTCGGCACAAAGGCAGGGGCAAAGCTTGACCCACAGGTTGAAATATTTAGTCAAGAAAACGGTTATCTTGTTGACCTTAGCTTTAATAACGACACAAGCCTTTCCTTTGACGGCCTTTTCTGCAGAGAAATTAACCACTTTGTAGATTGTGTGCTTAACGGAACACCTTGTGTTGCACCTGCTGAGGATGGCGTTGAAATAATGAAAATTCTTGATGCTGTTTACGAATCAGCCCGTACAGGCCACGAGGTGGTTATAGGCTAATGAGAAAAGCGAAGCTAACAGCCTTTTCCGGTATGCTGGTGGCACTTTCTGTTGTGCTTATGGCACTTGTTACGGTGCTCCCCGTGCTTATGTACGTGTTGCCTGTTGTAACAGGCTTAATTGTGCTTATTGTTGCAGACGTGGGCAGCAAAAAATGGGCGCTGAGCGTGTTTTTTGCCACCTCGCTGCTTTCGTTAATTTTACTTACCGATAAGGAGTCTGTACTTACGTACGTTTTGTTTTTTGGGTACTATCCTCTTGTGAGAGGGAATTTATCAAAACTACCTAAAGTGCTTTTTGTAGTATTAAAGTTCGTATTGTTTAATTGTGCTGCTGTTCTTACGGGCTTTCTCGGTGTGTTTCTTTTTGGCGTACCTAAGGAGGAGTATACCGAGTTTGGCCAATTAACAATACCCTTATTATTAGGTCTTGCCAACGTGGTTTTTGTGCTTTACGATATGCTTCTTGTAAGGTATAAAATATTGTTTTCGGCGCTTTCAAGTAAATTGAAAAAGCTTTTAAGGTGATGGATAGCTTTATCCGTCACTTTTTCTTTATTGTGTTGAATAAAATAGTTAGTATTTTAACAATATCCGTTGACAAAGTGTGAGGATTTTTTTATAATTAGAATGTATAAAAATATATGGGATTCGGAGGGATTCTTATGCAGAAAAAAACAGTTGCACTTACAGGCTCATCAGGTACTATGGGCTTCCAGGGCTTTTTAGAGCTGTATGCAAGAAAAAACGAATTTAACATTGTTGTTCTTAACAGAGACAGCAAAAAGAACCGTGAAAAGTTCGCACAGTACGAGAACGACCCAGCAGTAAGACTTGTTTGGGGTGACCTTACAAATTACGAGGATGTTCTTGATATGGTAACAGGCGCAGACTACGTTCTCCACGTTGGCGGTATGGTTTCTCCTGCTGCTGACTATTATCCTGTTAAAACACAAAAAACAAACGTTACAGCAGCACAGAACATTGTAAATGCTGTTAAGGCACAGCCTGACCCTGATGCTATCAAGGTTGTTTACATAGGCACAGTTGCCGAAACAGGTGACAGAAACGCTCCTATCCATTGGGGTAGAACAGGCGACCCTCTTAAGGTTAGTGTTTATGACCACTACGCTATCAGTAAAATTAAGGCTGAGGCTGTTTTTGCAGAATCAGGTCTTAAGCATTGGGTATCTCTCCGTCAGTCAGGTATTCTTTACCCTGCAATCCTTAAAAATCTTGAGCCTATTATGTACCACGTTCCTATTAACGGTATGCTTGAATGGGCAACAGTTGAAGACTCAGGCCGCCTTCTCGCAAACGTTTGTGGCGATGATATTCCTGAGGAATTTTGGAGACGCTTCTATAACATCGGCTCAGGTGAAGAATACAGAATTACAAACTACGAGTTTGAGGACCTTCTTCTCGGTACGTTGGGCCTTGGCTCACCTAAAAAGCTCTTCGACCCACATTGGTTTACAACCCGTAACTTCCACGGTCAGTGGTACTACGATGGTGACGAGCTTGAAAAGTATTGTCACTTCCGTGCAAATATCCCTGTTAAGGATTACTTTAAGAGTATGATGGATAAGGTTGAATCCTTCTACAAGTTAGCATTCCTTGCAAAGCCGTTTGCACCTATCCTTAAAAAGCTTTGGATGAAGAAAATTGCTGAAACACCTGAGTATGGTACACTTTGGTGGGCAGCAAACAAGGTTGACGTAAGAATGACTGCTTACTACGGCAGCATGGAGGAATACGAAAAGCTTCCAAGAAAGTGGGAGGATTTCGAAATTATCATTCCTGAAAAGCAAACAACCTCATCCGAAGTTAAGCTCCTTGACCACGGCTACGATGAGTCAAAGCCATTTGATTCACTTACAATTGAAGACCTTCAGAAGGCAGCAGAGTTTAGAGGTGGTAAGTGCCTTGCAACAGAAATCGTTGATATGTATACACCTGTTAAATGGGTAAGTGCAAGAGGCAACGAATTCGAAATGTCACCAAACCTTGTTCTCAAGGGTGGTCACTGGTGTCCTGCAGAGCTTCCATGGCCTTGGAATTACGATGAAGAAGCAAGAATCAACCCATTCTTTGCACAGGTTTGGGACCGCCAAGGTGAAAACAATGTTTACGGCCCTGAAATCTTTGATAACTTTAAGGAGAAGGTAACAGAATGAAAGTATTTATGATTGGTGGCACAGGCCTTCTCGGCTGTGAGGCTGCTCGTATATTTATTGAAAGAGGGCACGAGGTTACAAGCGTTGCTCTCCCACCACTTCCTGAAGGAGCTCCTATTCCTGAAGAAATGAAAATTGAATTTTGCAATATTTACGAAAAATCAGATGATGAAATTCGTGAGATGCTAAGAGGTCAGGATTGCTTCGTTTTTGCAGCAGGTATCGATGAAAGAGTAGAATTCCCTGCACCTGTTTACGATGCATACTACAAGTACAACATTCAGCCACTTGAGAGAATTCTCCCTCTCTGTAAAGAGGTTGGCGTTAAGAGTGCTGTTATTCTCGGCTCCTACTTTGCATACCTTGCAAAAGAAAGACCTGAAATGAAGCTTACAGAAAAGCACCCATACATCAGAAGCCGTATCGACCAGGAAAACGTTGCATTTTCCTTTGCTGATGAAAACTTTGACGTATCTGTGCTTGAGCTTCCATATATTTTCGGCACACAGCCGGGCAGAAAGCCTGTTTGGGTAATTCTTATCGAACAGATTAAGAGAATGGATAAGCTTCCATTCACAATGTACCCGGGTGGTGGTACAGCAATGCTTACCGTACGTCAGGTAGGTCAGGTTATTGTTGGTGCTGCTGAAAAATCAAAGGGTGCAGTTGCTTGGCCAATTTCAATGTACAACCTTACTTGGAAGGAATTCCTTAAAATCGTTTATGCAGCTCGTGGCATGGGCAACAACAGAAAAATCATTTCCGTTGCTCCTTGGATGATGAGAATGGGCCTTGGTGGCGTTAAAAAGGAATATGCCGAAAAGGGTATCGAAAGTGGTATCGATGTAGACGGACTTGCAGATATTATGGCAATAAACCTCTTTATTCCTGAGCGCTTTGCAAAAGAGCTTGGTGCTACCGATGATGATATCGAATCAGCAATCTTCGATTCTATCAAGGTTTCACAGGCTGTTTTTGATGGAAAGGTAGAGCTTCTCGGAATGAAAGGCGAATAATTTTTTGCGATTTCGCACGTATTGTGGCCTTTATCCACCCAAGCTCGCGTATATTCATACGCTTCGGGGTGTCTAAAAACCACACTACGCACAAACTTGCAAAAAATCTAAAAGCGATTTCGCACGTATTGTGGCCTTTATCCACACAAACTTGTGAAAAACCAAATTAAATCCACACGATAAAACAAGGGGACTGTTACGGCAGTCCCTTTGTATAGTGAAAGGTGATAGCTATGAGCGATAAAATCAGTTTAGTTACAGGTGCCACAGGTCATATAGGCTATGCACTTCTTAAAGAGCTTGTTGACAGTGGTGAAAAGGTTAGAATCCTTATAAGAAAAGACTCAAAGCAATTTGACGGTATAGACTGTGAAAAGGTTTACGGCGACGTTACAGACCTTGACCAGCTCCGTGCTGCATTTGAGGGTGTAGACGTTGTTTACCATCTTGCAGGTATTATTGACATTAATGCCGACCAAGAGGATATGATTTGGAACGTTAACGTAGGTGGCACAAAAAACGTTGTGCAGGCTTGCGAGGAAAAGGGCGTTCGCCGTCTTATATATGCTTCCTCAGTTGATGCATTTGAGCCTCTTCCCGATAATCAAGTAATGAGAGAAATTGATAATTTCCCTACAGAAAATCTTGAAGGTACGTATGCAAAAACAAAGGCTACTGCAACACAGTTTGTGCTTGACGAGGTAAGAGCAGGCAAAATTGATGCTGTTGTTACACATCCCGGCGCATGCATTGGTCCATATGATTTTAAAAAGTCAAACGTTGGTGAAATGGTAAGAATGTTTATAAACGGCTTTTTCCCTGTAACACTTACCTTTGGTGCATATAATTTTGTTGATATCCGTGATGTTGCACACGGTATGTATATGGCAGCAAAGCAGGGTGGCAAGGGCGAATGCTATATTCTTTGTGGTGAGCAGATTTCCGTTGCAGACTTCATTGCTGCTACTGCAAAGGCTTGTGGCAAAAAGGCTCCTAAAATTCCGCTTTCATACGGTGTTGCAAAGGCTGTTGCACCTGCAGCAGAGGTTTTCTACAAGGTTGCAAAGAAAACTCCTCTTTTCACCAGGTATTCAATCCGTAAGCTTATGTCTAACTGCAATTTCTCTATTGAAAAAGCAGAAAGAGAGCTTGATTACCATCCAATGAGTGTTGAGAAATCAGTTCAGGATATGGTAGATTGGATTAAAGCTAACGAAAAATAAATATTATTAGACTTCGCAGGCGTTTGCTTGCGAAGTCTTTGTTTTTATGCTATAGTACTGTTATAAAATTAAGTAAGGGTGGTTTTATGAAAAAAGCACTTAAAATAATAGGAGGAATTTTTGGAGGTGTTGTCTGTATAGCTCTTATTTTTAGCATAATTACAGGCTACGTAACGTATCCCTTAAGCCTGCGCCAAAAAAATATTGATGATAAATACACTATAGCCGATAACGTAACCGAGCTGACCGAAAGCTTCTATAACGGTGAGCGTTACAAAACAGGGTGGTTTAACTACTACGGTGTGAAATATTCTACAGAATACTATTTCAAGGGTACAGTTACGTACTTTAACGGCATTAAAGAAATTTCCGAGGATTTCTTTCTTGAACCTGCTGAAAAAGGCACCTTCTATTCATTTATAGACGGCTTTCTTGCCGGTAAAAAAGCAAGGGCTCTTTGTGATATTCGTTTTGAGTGCCTTAATGCACCCGAGGGTGAATTGGTTTTCTACGGTTTGTCCGTTTTTAACAGAGAAATCTTTGAAAACGAGGTTTTTATAGAATCCGAAAATCACAAGCTGGGTATTGATTTACATTGGGGTGGAGCGCTTAGCTACCTTGAAGCCTTAAACGATAACGTTGAGGCTGTTATGGTGGATGAGCGAATTAAGGTTGATTCCAATGCCTCTCAGCGCTACAATACCGAGGCTGTAAACACAAACGTAAACCTTATTAACAGGTTTGATACAGGCAGACTTGTTCAGCAGTCCTACTATGGCACCCTTGATTACGATACAGCCACCTTTATGGGTAACGAGTGGCGCTACAACCCTGTTCAGGGTGGTAACCAATATAACGATGCAAGTAAAATTGTTGATTTAAGAATAACAGATAATTCTGTTTACGTTAAATGCAGACCACTTGACTGGGCACAGACAAAGGAATTTATTACACCTTCATATATGGAGGCAACCTACTCTCTTGAAGGTGATTTGGTTCACGCTGTTTGCCGATTTGTAGATTTTTCGGGCTACAAGAGTGATGTTTCCGACCAGGAAATTCCTGCTTTTTACTGTATAGAGCCATTTAATCGCTTTGTATACTATGCAGGCGATAAGCCTTGGTCAAACGAGCCTTTGTCTGTTAAAGATGATTTGATTTTCTGGCCTGATGCAGGCTATCCTACGTTTACAAACCAGGAGCATTGGTCAGCCTTTACAGGCGAATTTGAGGATAGCTATGGTATAGGTGTTTACGTGCCAAATGAAACCACCTTCCTTACAGGTGTTTTCGAAAGAGGAGAAACAACAGATACTGACCCTTCCATAGCAGGGCCTACATCATACATTGCCGTTGTAAAACAGCACGAAATGAAAAGCTACGAGCCATTTTCGTATGATTTTTACCTTGCAACAGGCACTGCAGATAAAATAAGAGCAGAATTTAAAACAGTAGAAACACGTGGTGAATAATGTGAAAAAGAAAATTATAATCTCAATTATTGCGATTTTGCTTGTAGGTGTTATTGTTACTCTCGCAGTAATGCCTAAGGGCATATTACAGGGCTTTGCCTCTGCAGATATTACAATAGATATTTCTGCAAAGAATGGTGTTGCCTCAAACGTTGTAAGCAATAACAATATTTGGGATATGGGCGAGAGCTTTTTTGACCCTCATATAAATGAAGAATATAATACCTTTGAATTTATTGAATACGTTCAGTTTATGCAGTGCTCAGGAGGTACAGAGGATAGGGATTTATTTAAGGACCCGATGAATTTTGACGTGCTCGATGACTACGATTTTGAGCCACTTATAAAAAACTGTGCAGGTATCTTAAAGCTTGGTGCAAAGCCACATCTTAAATTAGGTAGCGTACCTCTTAAGTACACTAAAGACTATCTTTTAGATGGCTTTGGGATGAACGTTTACCCACCTGATGATTACGACGTATACTATAACTACATATTTGCTCTTGCCTCTGCTCTTGTTAAAGAATTTGGAAAGGAAGAGGTGCTTACATGGCGCTTCGGCGTAATGACCGAATATGAAAACTGGGATTGGTTCAGAGCAAAAAGTGAAACGCCCGAGGATACTGCAGTAGCGTATTGCAAACTCTACGATTACACCGTTCAGGCACTTATAGATGCAATTGGTGAAAATGTGTTTGTTGGTGCTCATTCAATGACAGTAACTGAGGGCCATTGGGATGAGGCTGAGTTTATAAAGCACGTTGCAAAGGGCAAGAACTACGCAAACGGTGGCACAGGCACACGCATCTGCTTCCTGTCAGCATCCTTCTATGACCACTCTCCCGAGGAGTATACAGAAGGCTATACCTTACCCGAAACCATTAACTACATTCGTACAGCTGCCGAAGAAAACGGACTTACCGACCTTATATACGGCATTGATGAGGGTAGATTGCTTGTAGGCCTTGAAAGCGGCAAGGATAACGATGAGCTTCTTTCAAGAACTGTAGGCTATACGTACCAGGCAGCCTACGATGCAAGGCTTTGGAAGCAATGCCTTGAAAATAATATTGATTATTTTTCCTCCTGGGGCTTCCTTACAGGTGGTATGGTAGAAGGTTTCCCTACTGTTTCATACCACGTTGCCAAAAACGTTGCTAAGTTTGCAGGTATGCAAAGGGTTAATACGGCTGTGCTTAACACAAAGCCTACACAGTTTAAGGTTGAAATGGATGCCGTATCCGTTTACGATGAGCAAACAAAAACTCTTCGTGTGATGGGCTACAACTTTAAAAATGATTTAGAGTATAAAGACCAGGCTGTTTTTAACTTTGATATTGATTTAAGCAAGTATGATTTTAAAAATGCTAAAATTAAAACCTGGTTTATTGATGATAGCTGTAATTTCTTTGATGAATGGCAAGAGGATAGAGTGAAATACAACATCACAAACGATGCCTTTGGCTGGTCACCTGATGACCCTTGCCTTGACAGCAGCGTAACCCTTGCCGACAGCAAGGCACAAGAAATTTACAAAACAGAGCTTCGTGATAAATACATTGAATGCTCAAGGCTTGAAGCTGTAAATACTCAGGTGGAAATTGTTGACGGACACCTTAAGTTTAACAACGTTATTCAAGGCAACTCTGCAGTTTTTTATGAAATAACTTTTGAGTAATAAAATAAAAACTCCTCTCATATAGTTTTTTAGAACTCTATGGGAGGATTTTTTATGTATACTGATTATGAAGATAGGGCAGTAGCTCTTGGTAGATACATTGCCGATAGCAAGGCGACCGTAAGGGCAACTGCAAAAAAATTCGGTGTGTCAAAGTCAACCGTACATACAGATATTACCGTAAGACTCAGGCGTGTTGACCCTGCCTTATTTTGTGAGGTGCGCAAGGTTTTAGATGTGAATAAGGAGGAGCGCCATATCAGAGGTGGTATTGCAACACGTGAGAAATATAAAAGGGAGGCAATTGTTTCCGGTCGCTCAGGTGGTTGACAAAACACGCTTAAAGGGTTATATTTTTATTAGTAAATAAATGAAAATATAACTAAAAGGTGTTGAAATAAATGAAAAAGCTTTTATCAGTTTTGTTGCTTATAGCCCTCGTTTTGTCCTTTGCAGGCTGTAAGGGTGGCTCATCGGGTGGCGAAGGCCATATTGGTGATAAAAATTCAGCCTTCGATGAAAATGCATCCGAAAATATAACGCTTAACCATGCGGCAGGTAACCTTAGTATGGATGAGAGTGTTGTTAAAGACCTTCTTTCCGCATTTCCTATTAAGGATTTAGGTCTTGAGCAAAACGTTTACGATTACGTATTCAAGCTTGAGCAGGCAACCTTCAACGGTAAAGCCTGCTGCCGAGCAACTGCATACCTTACAAATCCACAGGACGTTAAGGGCATTTTTTACGTTGTTGGTACAGAGTGCTACAGGTATGATTCAGCAAACGATAAATACTATCTGCTTACAACCTCAGGCGCACAGCAGGCAGACGTTACCGTGGAGGAAACAAAGGCTACCGTAGAAGAAACACAGGAGATTTCCTTCCACCAAAAAACAGAGGAAGAAATCAACGATGAAAACACACAGGTTTTAAGAGCAAGGTATAAAAATTACGATTTGTCGGTTGTAGGTCTTACAAAGCCTATAGACAATTACACGTTTTTAGCATCAAGCAAGGTTGTTGAAGCAACTGACGGTACAAAGGTATTTGTTATTTATCTTATGGAAAATGGTCAATACACCGAATTTAAGTTTGGTATGGGTACAAACGGCAAGGATTATTACTATGATAGAGAAACCGATGAGTACAAGGTTTTGTCATAACTGAATAATTAAATAAAAAAACCGTGAGCTGAAAGCTCACGGTTTTACTAATTTTACGGTAAAATTTCTAATCCTTCAAGCAGTATTTTTAATCCGAGCAGAATAAGAATAATACCACCCGAAAGCTCTGCTGCCGATTTGTAGCGTGTGCCGAAAATGTTACCTATTTTAACGCCGATTGATGAAAGCGTGCAGGTTATAATCGCTATTATAACAAAGGCAAGGTAAACAAAGTAATCCGGCTTAAAGTCTGTAAATGCAAAGCTTACGCCTACTGCGAGGGCATCAATGCTTGTAGCAACTGCAAGCACAAGCATAGTTTTAAGGCCTAAGGAAGCATCATGGCAATCCTCATCCTTTGATAGTGCCTCTTTTATCATATTACCACCGATAATTACAAGTAAAACAAATGCAACCCAGTGGTCAATTGCTGTTATTTTATCTGCAAAGGTGCTTCCAAGCAGGTAGCCGATAAGTGGCATAGCACCCTGAAAAATACCGAACCAGGCACCTACGATTAAACACTTTTTTAGGTTTATTTTTTTTAGAGCAAGGCCCTTGCATAGCGCAACTGCAAATGCATCCATAGAAAGGCTTACTGCAAGTATAATTATTTCTCCAATACCCAAAGCTTCATCTCCTAACGCTTTATAATGATTGTAATTTGTCGAAACGCAGTCGCGTTTCGCAAAAGCCAATTTTATCGGCTTTTAGCAAAATTGTTTTTTATAAATACAATTTTGCATTACACTCATTGAAAGGATTATAGTCGAATTTTCTTCGAAAATTCGATACCAAATCATAATTTGGTATCGAAACAGTGTAATTTTACACTGTT
>JAZNTU010000012.1:0-17137 GCA_045591945.1 Acutalibacteraceae bacterium
CTCTTCCTTTGTCATGAGCCTGAAGGAATCACCGAAATGACGGTTAAACTCATTTTTAAATTTTTCCTGTAAGCCGTCTTTTACAAATAAGCTCAAAGCTCTGCCGGGCTCAATAGATGGTGGGATTTTTAGTATATCGTAAAGCTCGGGATAATCCTCAAGGAATAAGTTTATACTGTCACAAAGTCCGTGGTCGGCAGTTATGATTATAAGTGAATCCTTTAATTTACCGCAAAGCTTTTCAACCTCGTTATTGATGTGCAGAATCTCTTTGTGTGCTTCAGGGCTTGTTACGCCGTGCCCGTGCATTGCTCCGTCAGGCTGATGCCAATATGCGTAGATATATTTCTTCTTTCTCTTTTTGGAAAGCTTGTATATCGTCTTGCAAATATCTTCAACACTTTTGATGCGGTATTTTGAAAAGAAGGCTACACAGTAAGCGCTTTTTCTGCCTCTGACTTTTTCAATCCTTTGCATAACATTTTTGTAAGGTATGTATTTGTGAGCCACATTGTATTTTGCGGCAGGTTCGCCATTCCTCTGTAAAGTGTTTTTGAAAACTGCAACGTTTTCTCCGATTTCTTCAAAGTATAAGTCCCAGCCGAGCCATCCACATTCTAAAGGGGAGTAGCCACTCAAAATAGATGTTGTTGCGGCAACTGTAGTTGAGGGGAAAACAGAAGAAATATCGGTTACATAGTGTTTTCTCAAAAAATCATTTTCTTTGAGGTGGTAATTGAGTGTTGAAGTTCCCAACCCGTCAAAAAGAATTACTATAATATTTTTATAATCTTTCTCAAGTAATTTATCAAATTCGGGTAAGGTCTTGTGTTGGCAGTCTTTAACGCCAAAATGGTTTAAAACTTATGAAGCAATTGATAATATGCTTCTGTCATAGTTTGGATATTTAATCATAGTTTCTACTCCTTTCTCAACACATCAAGTGTGTGGTGTGATATGCCGACTAAATCCTGCCTTTCGCAGGTTTTGAAATGGTATCTGAGATATAAATCATAGGTTTCATCATCCATTTGGTCAACAGACTCTTTCATATGGCAAGTATACCCGTCAGTAGCAACAAAATGCAACCTTTCCACATAAAAAATCTTTGTTAAATCAAAAATTTCATCCTTTGTATACACCTTGAAAATTCCGTGTGGTGGAAAATATGCTTCGAGTGTAACAGGGTCAAATTCACCCTCCTCAATCAATTTGTCAATTCTGTTATTTTTAAAACAGCAGAATATTGATGGTTCAAGCATACAATAAGCAACAAAAATGTATCCGTCAGGCTTTGTGATTCTGATTGCTTCTGAAAGAGCTTTTTGCTGTTCTTCGGCTGTGTATAGGTGATACATCGGACCAAGTAATAGTGTTACATCGTAGCTGTTGTCTGGATATTCCGATAAATCAAGAGCATTACCTTGCTTAATTCTTACATTTTCACCGGGTAATGTTTTGGTTTTGAAAACCTCAATATTGTGTTCAATAAGTTCAACTGCATCAACCTCGAAACCTTTTTGAGCAAAATAATGAGAGTATCTTCCTGTTGCGGCTCCGATTTCCATAATCTTCATTCCGCCTTTTAAATATTGCTCAATGTATTTAACAGTTGTGAGAAATTCAACTCTGCCGTGCTTCGACAAAAGACGTACGTCTTCATCGTGGGTGTTGTAGTAATCAACAAGAAAATCCCCTGTTACTTCGGGTTGTTTTTTTGAAAGTTTCTTTTTTAGTAAATCAAATAGTTTCATATCCTTCACTCCTAAAATAAAAATAACCGGTGTAAGCTTTGCAGTAAGCCTACACCGGTATAATCATATCGTTAAAATAATAGTTTACTTTTTGCGAAATGAGTATAAAGGCATAGACCTGCAAGTATCATAATCATACTTTACAAGCCAGGAATTCTGCATATCATGTTTTGTAAAACGATATGTGTTCATAACCTTTACCTCATTTGTTTTTTGTCACTATAACACCACGAAAATGATTTGTCAAGGAAAAGTTTGAAATTTTATTGTCTTTTTCACCAAAATCATTGTCGAAAAATAGTGCAAAAGAGAGAACTATGAAGTTTTTTCAAAAAAATGTGAAGTGTTTAGCTTTCGGTGTCATATATAAGTGTAGACTTAAATATAAAGGAGTTGTTAAATATGAAAGAAGGCAAATTTACTGCGTATGCAATGACAGAAAATAACGCTTTATGGAATATGATGATTAGTAGAGAAAGTGAATTGTATTCTCGACCAGATGATATACGAACTCCATTTGCAAGAGATTATACTCGTATTTTGCATTCAATGGCTTATCGTAGACTTAAGCATAAAACCCAAGTATTTTTCAATATTGACAATGATCATATTTGCACTCGTATGGAACATGTAGCACATGTTGAATCCGTCAGTTCCACAATAGCAAAAAAACTTGGATTAAACGAAGAACTCACTAAAGCCATTTCCATGGGGCATGATTTAGGTCACGCACCATTTGGACACCAAGGAGAAACAGTAATAAAAAAGCTATGCCAAGAATATACTGGCCAAAGTTTTTGGCACGAAAAAAATGGCTTAAGATTTGTTGATAAGGTTGATTTACTTGAAGATAATTATAAAGTCTTTAAAAATTTAGATTTAACATATGCTGTACGTGATGGTATTATATCCCATTGTGGTGTAGTAGATGAAAACGGTATTATACCAAGAGAATATACCATCCATATCAATGATTTTGATGAGCCAGGAAAATATCAAGCTGCCACTTGGGAAGGATGTGTTGTTAAAATCGCAGATAAAATTGCGTATGTAGGTCGTGATATTGAAGACGCATTCAATCTTGGTTTTTTGGATCAGAATGCACAGCATACACTTTTGCGAATGGCTCACTTGAACGCTGAAAGTGCTTTAAACACCACGGTTATAATGCATAATTTGATAATAGACATTTGTAATAACAGTTCTCCTGAAAAAGGAATTTGTCTAAGTTCAAAATATAATGAACTATTGGATGATATAAAATCTTTTAATTATGAAAACATTTATCGCCACGAGCGTTTAGAACCATTTAAGCATTATTCAGAATTAGTTATTAATCAAATTTTCAATTCACTTTTTTCTTTGTATGAAGAGAAATACACATGGAATAAATTAGAAGAAAACAGGCGATTTACACCACAGTTAATTAGTTCTTTTGAAAAATGGTTGGCAAGATATTGTAATGTTAATATCGTTCCGATGGGAGAATTAAGAGATTTAGCCTTGAAATGTGAAAATCAAAAAATATATCAAAACTTGGATACCAAAGAAATTTATGCACAAGCAATAATTGATTACATATCAGGAATGACAGACCGTTTTGCTATAGCTTTGTTTAATGAGCATTTGCAATATTAAAACTCTATAAGAACAATATGTTTGAAATACTATAATAAATTAGAGGACAGGAGAAGGAAATCCCGTCCTCTTTATTTATGATTTCTTTATAAATTTTCACCGAAATTTTTGTTCTAATAATATTCAATTTCAATTTTTCATTCCAGCCGTTTTGCCTGTAAGCTCATCAATCTTTTGAAGATATTTATTTACTGTAGCACCAAAGGTTACGTTCCAGTCTGTTTTCAAAAGGTCAATTATTCTGTGGTAGGTTGAAATGGATTTTTGATACTCACCTTTGATTTCGTAAATATGTGCTATCGCTTCAAGTGAGTCAGTAAAGCGTGGTTTTTCTTGAAGCTTAAAGGACTTTTCGTAGCAAGATATTGCATCATCATATTTACAATCATCAGCGTTAAAGTCTGCAACTATTGCCCACGTGTGCCAGCTATCAGGAAACTGTTCAGCCATATCGTTGAGTAGGTTTTCTGCATCTTTTATTTTTCCTTCTCTGCGAAGAATCATCGCATCAAACACAAAGAGCAGTTCCGGTTTTTCAAGTGTTCTGATTTTTTCAATTACTTCTTTTGCTTCATCAGTTCGTCCATCTGCAACAAGGGCAGGTAACAGATAGCGATATGCTCTCATATCATCGGGGTGTGCTTTCAAATGCTCATAGTAGAAAGCAATAAGCTCATGACGGTTGCGATAGTTCCAATCCGTATGTGGTGAGCCGTATGCATCACGCAAAATATTATTCATACTCTTACTTGTGTCACCAAGCTGCAAAGCTCTCTTTGCATATTCAACAGCTTGAACATTTGAAGATTTTGCACGATGTGCATAAAGCCATGCGAGTAGTTTGAGTGCATTGATATTTTCGTTTTCTTTGCTAATTTGTTTTTCAAGAAAACACTTTGCATTCTCAAATTCCATATCTGTGAGTGCTGCTTTTTCGTTGAGCATATTTCCAATTCTCTCGTATTGTGATTCCTCTGTAAACTCAAAAAGCTCATCAATGCTCACACCGAAGAAAACTGATATTTGCGGAAGTAAAGAAATATCAGGCATGGTGGTTTCATTCTCCCAGCGGGAAACTGCTTGATATGTTACGCCTAATGCATTTGCCAAAGCTTCCTGTGTTACACCTTTGTACAATCTCAATTGTTTTATTTTTTTACCGAGTTCCATATTTTATCACCTTGTATTTTATTTCGGTACCGATGCCTATATTATATGGGATGTAAACGTATTAAGCAATAAACAAACGGATGATAATAACTAAACACAGTTAAGAGTAGGAACATTACCCTTACTCTTGTTTTCACTTTTGTTCACTTTGTTGCACATTTTTTCACGGTTCAGTATTGACAACCGTGAACTAATGTGTTATTGTGTTAACAACAAGGAATGAAGTGCACGTCATTTTTTGTAATATGTTAACGAGGTGAACTAAATGTTTATAGAAGAAAGACACCAGGCTATATTAGATTTATTAGAAGAAAAAGGTAGCATTACTACTGCTGAAATTCAAGAAATGTTTGGTGTTAGTTATGATTCTGCAAAAAGAGATTTACGAATTCTTGAAGAGAAAGGTCTTCTCAAAAGAACTCACGGTGGAGCAATTAAATTAAGACAGGTCGCTTTCAGCAAGCCACCTAAAATGACCTGCAAAGACATTGGTGAAATCAAAGAAAACTACTTAGCAATTGCTAGAGCAGCGGTTTCCATGATAAAAAACAACGATGTTATTTTCATCACCAGCGCATCTGTTGGCTACCTTATGACTCAGAACTTACCTGCTGATATTAAAATTCGTGTTGTAACAAACTCAATTGTAATTGCAGAAGAGTTGAGAAAGAACGATAATATTTCTGTAATTATGCTTGGCGGTGAAATGGATAACAAAGGTAACTGCTATGATGCAATTGCTGTTGAAACAATCAAGCGTTTAAGATTTGATAAATGCTTTTTAACATCTGCTTGCATTTCTGCAAGCTTTGGTTTATCCATACAGAAGAGTCAGGCAATCAGCTTCTGGAATGCAGTAATCGACAGCTCAAAGCAAGCAATTGGCTTATATCCAACAGAAAAAATCGGTATGGATTCAATTGTAAGTATCTGTCCTGCAAACAGACTTAACACCTTAATTACAGACTGGGATGCATCAGAAGAAGACTTATGTCAATTCGATGACCTTGGAATTGAAGTTGTTATAGTTGATAAAGAATAAATATTAATGACAGAGAGCAGAGGATTTTGTCCTCTGCTCTCTGTTATTATTCAATATCATATCTATAATTTGTGATTTGATATCCAACATCGGTAGATGTGAAGTTACCGTGATTTCTGGCGTAGTCTCCATGCTGTAAATCGTCAAATGGGATAGCTCCATTTTGGATAATATCGTTAGTTACCCAAGTGAAAATTGAACGATAAAGTTTATTATTTTCTTTCCCTTGAGCAAAACGAATACTGCAACAATTATTCAATCTCAAGCCGTGGACTTCGTCAATTCCGCAACCGGCAACTGCAATAAGCTCATCGTTTTCAAACACACCATATTCAAGATTGTTCTCATCAAGATAATGTTGTTCATTGAGAAGATGCTCAATGTAACTATCTTTTTTGCCGTTCGCCCATTTGGTTATAGAAGCTTTATCTGTTGGACAAAGTTTTCTTATAAAAACACCTTCGGGCAACTCATTATTGATTTCATCGCCAAGAAATAATGCCTGTGGTGTTACAGACAATTCAACATCAGTGGTAATCTTTTCAATATGACTTCTGACTATATGCTCATCAAGATTTGAATAAAATGTTTTTCGTCCGGTAAATTTTCTGAGCCAATCAGATAATAATTTAAAATCATCTGTCTGAATTTCAAGATAGTGTTTGCCATTTCCTGCATCACCAACACCGATAAATCCTTTTTCAAAATCACCGTTAGGTGCTACGATTTTTAAGCCACAGTATTTAATAGTGGTGCAAAAGTATCCGTACCGTTTAAAATCTTTTTCAAGCAGATAGTCAATTACCAAATGTTCATCAACAATTTTAAAATCAGGATTGCTATGTACAAAACGCTCAACAACTGATTTATCTGCAAGCTCACCTAAGTACATTATCTGATTTTTATTTTTATTTCTATATTCGCTTGGTGACATTTCATAGTTCTTCTTGAACGATTTAATGAATCCTTCGTGAGAATCATATCCGATTTCTAATGCGATATCTAAAATAGATTTCTCTGTGCAGCGAAGAAGATACGTTGCCTTTTTCAAACGGATATAATTCACGTATGCCATAACAGTAAAACCTGTATGTGACAAGAATATCTTATTAAAATAATCAATAGAAAAACCAGCATTCGTTGCTATATCACTTGCTGTTATTCCAGAGTTCAAAGCGTTACCTTTTGCATATTCAACAGCTTTTGCAATCAATAAATTGTTTTCCATGCTAACACTCCTATGTAGTTATTATAGTTGTAAACATCGACCTTTACAAGTTGATTATAGCTTCAACCAATGCAAAATTCTTGAACAAAAGCGTTTTATTATTCTGATGTAAAAAATTTTTACTGCATAAATCAAAGAATAGGGAGATTAATTTTGGATGTGTTTTTTTACTAAAATGCCATACTATGTTCTGTTAAATGCGATGAAGTTTTGAAAAATATTTAATCATTCGTCATTTTTCGCCAAACAAAAAAGCGAAGAAAATATATAATAATCAAAAAAAGTAAAAAATTTTGTAAAAGCAAGTTGGACTTTATTAATCGCAGCTTAATTGTTTTTGACGGAGAAATGGCAGAAATTTGAAAACGTAAATCAGGACTTCGATGTTGAAAACCACTCTTCAAAGTACGTTTTAATGTACCGCTCATCAAGAAATTCTTCCGTAAAGTTATTGACAATTCTATCGGGTGTGTTATAATTCATTTACTCAAACAGAACATTTGTTCTTGTTATTTTGAGGTAGAAATAGAAGAATTTGAGCTGTGTTTTGTCGTCATTATTGAAAGCAGGTTAAAGTGAGGCGTCTGCCTCACAAATCACATCAGACGGCAGAGCCGACTGTTTCAAGGTTTGTGAGAAAAAACGAGAGGAGTCTATCAGATTATGAGCGAAAATAAGAAGAAAATTGCATATTGGATGACACCAACAATGATAGCTGAAATACAAAGCTTCGTTGATGAAGGATATTCTTCATCAAAAGGTGAGTTTGTGCGTGAAGCTGTTGAATTCTATATGGGCTATTTAAGAAGCGAAAAGAACATGGATTATCTCGCTCCGTTAATAGCAACTGCAGTACGAAAAGAGATAGAAAGCTCTGAGAAAAATATCTGTGAAATGCTATTTAGACTTGCAGTTGAGTCTGCAAAACAGAACAATATTTTAGCAGCTGTATGTGAAGTTGAAAAAGAAAGCTTAGAATATTTAAACGAAGACTGTTGCAAAATTGTTGCTCGCAACAATGGTATCGTATCATTTGAAGGTGCGTATGAAGCGCAAAAGGGTTAAGCCATGGCAAAGATAATATTTACAAGCAGATACTTTCGTAATCCTAAAGGTTCAAATTTAGGTAAGCTGGTTAAGTACATGGGAACACGTGAAGGTGTTGAAAAACTGCCTGACGGTGAAGACCATTCTCCTGCAACAGTTCGTCAGCAACGATTGATAAATCAAATTACAAAAACCTTTCCTGAAACAAAAAACTATCTTGAATATGAAGACTATGAAACCGAGCAATCAAAATATTTTGCAACAGAGTTTATTGATGCTGTTATTGAAAGAAACGCTGACAGAGTTGAAGACAGCAAAAAGTTAGTTCAATATATGGCAGAAAGACCTGGCGTTGAAAAGTTAGGTTCACATGGTCTGTTCAGTTTCGATGATGAGAAAATCGATTTAGATTCTGTTGCCGATGAGGTTTCTAATCACGATGGCTTAGTCTGGACTCATGTCGTAAGTCTCAAAAGAGAGGATGCAGAAAGACTTGGTTACAACAATGCAAATGCTTGGAAAAGTCTGTTGCAGAGAAATATTTTTGACATAGCACAAGCTCATAAAATCAAGCCCAGCAACCTAAAAATGTATGCAGCCTTCCATGATACAACTCATCATCCCCACATACATTTGCTTGTGTATTCTCAGGATGTGAAGGAAGGCTATCTCACCAACAAAGGCATAGAAAATCTTCGTAGCAGGTTCGGTAATGACATATTCCGTAACGAACAATTCAAACTCTTTCAGGAAGAAACTCATCAGCGTGATAAAGTCAAATCTTTTCTACGTCAGATGCTTGAAGATAAGAATTATTGTTTCAATTCCACTCCGGAGTTGCAAAATATGTTCGTGGAGTTATCAGAAAAGCTTTCTTCAATAGAAGGAAAGAAACAATATGGTTACTTACCGAAAGATATTAAGGCGTTGGTTGATAAAATTCTTGTTGAGTTATTCAAGAATGAGAATCTCTCTGAGATGTATAAAAAATGGAATGACATCAACAGAGAAAAACTTTCTCTTTACTATGATTCGAAAGAGAAACCTGACATTCCTATAGAAGACAACAAAGAGTTTCGTAGTCTTAAAAATATGATTATTAAATTTGCAAAAGACTATGGCGAAGAACAACACAAAGAGTATATATCAAAAAACTTTGCAAGCGACTATGCTTTTACAAATATTGCTAAAGCATTCTTCAAATTGTTTGAAAGCAGTTATCAGAAGAAAAGTAATAAACTTAATTCAAAAATTGATAGCAAGCTAAGAGAAAAGATTAACGAAAAGAAACTTGCTCAAGGTCTTAAAATTAATGTTTCCTTTGCTGATGATGAGGATGAAGAAGAGTACTTTGGTTTGAGTATGTAAATTTTTTTACTCTTAGCAACGAACATTTGTTTGTGGTTTGGCGTTGGTTCATATATCTATTCGATACACTTACAACAAATTTTGTGAGTGTATTGTTACATAGGTTAAAACATTTCAAAGTAAGTCTTGCAAATATTTTTTCCAGGCAAGCGTTGTGAAATGTGAAAATTTATAAAAGACGAGGAGGTGAATGTTCAATGAAAGGTTATAAACCGAGAGACAGTTTGTCATCTGATAAATGCAAAATCATGGTTGAATTTATCAACTGTAAAGAACCAATTAAGAATAATATAAGTAAAAATTAAACACGAAAGGATAGTGATATGAAATACGGGCAGTGGCATTATGTCACGCCGGTTTACAAAAAAGAATATAAAGCCTTGTCCCTATAATATAAATAAGTTTAGGGGGTGGCACTATGAATAAACCGATTATAACCGAGAAGCTGGTTAAGACTTCTGAATTGAAATTAGGAAATTGTTTAATCATAGTTAACGAGTATGCCCCCAACCTCACCAAAGACCAAAAAGAAATCGCTGAAATAAAAATCAAAAATTCATTGGTAAAGGCATACGGAAATGATGAAGAATAGTCTGGACTTTGAAAGCCGATTGGAGTATTGTGTGTTTGGCTTAATGTGTCATAGAAAGGTGATAGTTCTATGATAGCAATTTATGCCCGTCAATCGGTAGAAAAAGAAGACAGCATCTCAATCGAATCACAGATTGAAATGTGTGAGTACGAAGCGCGTGGTGAGGCTTATTTAGTATATTCGGATAAAGGTTTCAGCGGTAAAAATACCAACCGCCCCGAGTTCCAAAGAATGATGAGTGATATAAAATCGGGAAGAAAAGGTATTACAAAAGTAATAGTTTACAGGCTTGACAGAATCAGCAGAAGTATCCTTGACTTTTCAACTATGATGGATACCTTCAGCAAAATGAAAGTTGAGTTTTCTTCAGCAACAGAAAGATTTGATACAAGCACACCTATGGGCAGAGCAATGCTGAATATCTGCATAACCTTTGCTCAGCTTGAACGAGAAACAACTCAGCAACGTGTTCGTGATACTTATGCGGCACGTTCGCAAAAAGGCTTTTATATGGGTGGCAAGATACCTGTAGGTTTCAGAAAAGTTGATTTAACCATAGACGGAATCAAGACCGGAATGTATGAACAGATTCCGGAAGAGGTTGAAGTGGTTAAAATGATTTTCGAAATGTATGCAGATGTCAATAACTCTAATTCGGCTATTGCCGAGGCTGTTCGCAATAAGCACAGTGCAGCAGTGAGAGAAAGAATTGTAACCCGAGCAAGAATACAGGATTTTGTTAAGAATCCGATTTATGTAAAAGCTGATATGAATATCTATAACTTTTTCAAGTCAAAGGGTGCAAAGATTGTTAATCCGCCTGAGGATTTTATCGGTACAAACGGTTGCTACTTATACACAGGTGATAAGGGAACAAGAAAACAGACTGATTTATCAAATACGGTGCTGGTTATTGCACCTCATGAAGGTTTCATTGATTCTGAATTATGGATTGCTTGTCGTGAAAGAGCGTTATCTCAACAACAGATTAAGCGTAATCCAAGAGCAAAAAACACATGGCTTGCAGGTCTTATCAAATGTGGTAATTGTGGTTACGCAATCATCAAGAAAACCTATGAAGCAAAGAATGTAAGTTACTTCTTATGCTCAAGAAAAATGAATGACAGATTGTGTACGGGTGCAGGAAGAACGATTCATGCAGATGATTTTGAGAATGCAATTTACGAAAAAATGAAGGAGAAATTGGCAGACTACAGAGTTATTGAGCATGGCGTTGCACCACCAATAGACCCGAGAGTTGAAGAACTGAAATCAAGAGTAATTGAAATAGAAACTGAAATTCTTGAAACAGTCAAAGGTGTTAAAGATGCAAGTCCAACGGTTATGAAATACATAAATGAAAATGTTGAAAGATTAGAAGATGAGAAAAGGCAAACGGAAGCTGAAATTCAAAGGTTAAGCGAGAAAAGTTTCGCAATTAAAGAAAAGGTTATATGTGACTTTGAGAGGTTCAATGAACTCTCTTTTGAACAAAAAAGAGCAGTTGCAAATGCCATCATAAAGAAGATTTATGTGTCAAAAGACAAACTCGACATAATCTGGAACATATAACAAAAATACTGGGCAGAATAGCTGTTCTGCCCAGTAAATAAAGGAAAATTTTTTCCATTTGAACGCTTTGGGTCGCCAAAGCGTTGGTAGTGGACTATTTCTCTTGCACGTAAGAATTTAATTGGCTCACGTACGTCAGGGTCATCCACAAGGCGCAGAATATTGTCGTAGGTTGTTCTTGCCTTTTGCTCTGCTGCCAAGTTTTCGTGTAGGTCTGTTATTACGTCGCCTTTAGACTGCATGCTTGCTGCACTCCAGGGGAAGCCGCTGGCTGCAGTTGGATATATGCCTGTAGTATGGTCTACGAAATAGGTGTCAAAGCCACTTTTCTTTATCTCTTCAAGTGAGAGGTTTCTTGTAAGCTGGTACACTATTGCGCCTATCATCTCAAGGTGCGAAAGTTCTTCTACGCCCACGTCGGTTAGTAAGCCCTTAAGCTCTGCATATGGCATCGCAAAGCGCTGTGAAAGGTAGCGAAGGCTTGCGCCAAGCTCACCATCAGGGCCGCCGTATTGCGAAATAATTATTTGTGCAAGCTTGGGGTTTGGATTTTTAATGTTTACCGGAAATTGCAATTTCTTTTCATAGCTGAACATAGGTCAATCGCAGCTCCTTTCATTTTCCCAAGGCCACGGGTCCTTAAGCCAATCAGCTTCGTTTGAAGCAGATACATTAAGTGGGCCGTATTTGCGCTCATACTCTTTTTTAAGCATAGCTGCCTCCTCCGTATATCTTCTAAACATTTCGTTTGCCGAGCTGTCGCAAGGGTGTGTGTCCAAATACAGGTGAAGCTCCCATGCTGCGAACTGCGACGTTGAAATTCGTTGAAGTAGCTTTTGTCGTTCATTCATTGCAAAGGCTCCTTCCGTAGAAAGGCTTGTTTAAGGCTGTAAACAATGTGCCCTCCATAAGCGCCCTTTCGGGTGCGTATGCTGTTTTATCAAGCTGAAACGGTACATAAGCCATAGTAACCTGTGGCTCTGCAGGCAGAGCTGTGGTTACACAGCAAGGGCGTTGCTCGGCCTTTGAGAGCCTTGCAACCGTATCAGCCATATCAAATTGAATCGTGTTTTGCATTATAAATCTCCTTTGGAGGTATTGGTGGTACCACCTTGTACATAATACGAAAAATTAAGCTTTTTGTTACAAAAATGCCATAGTCAACAGCAAAACCAACGAACCTATAATGATATATAACCTATAAACCAAACATAATTTGTAGACAAAATCTTTTAGGCGGAATTTTGTGCGTATAAAGTACCATTAATGGTCTGAACAGCGTGATATAATATCAGATGTTAAGCCAACCAAACCAATATAAAAGGAGATAATATTATGATGAACGGCATTTTTGGAGATATGTTCGACCTGAATAACGATGGCAACCTCGACGCCTTCGAGCAAGGGCTGGAATTTATGTTCTTGGATGAATTAATGGATAATGAAGCTGATGATGAATTGAATTAAAATTCATTTTTGCAGATTGTTGTAAATAATTGTAAAGGAAGAAATTATATGCTACAATAAATTTGTTGGAGCACAACTATATTAAATGGATAACCCCATCTGAAATTTCAAACCATAATTTCTGCCCTGCAGATAAAGAAATACTTGAAAAGATTGTTGAAGGTGCTAAATGATTAAAGAAATAATTCACGACCCGATTTTGTTGGCGATGAAATCGGAGAAGGCTACAATTGAAGATTTGCAGGTTGCTGAGGATTTGTTGGTCACGCTTACTGCAAATGCGGCAGGTTGCGTTGGTATGGCTGCAAACATGATTGGTGTGCATAAGCGCATAATCTGCTTTGATAATGAGGGTACATATATGACTATGTTCAATCCTGAAATTATCAAGAAATCAGACGCATATCAGACTGAAGAGGGATGCCTTTCATTACTTGGCGGTCCTCGTCCTTGCAAGCGTTATAAGAGCATAAAAGTGCAATGGCAAACAGCCGAATTTCAGACACGAATCAAAACCTTCACCGGCTGGACAGCACAAATCATTCAGCACGAAATAGACCATTGCGATGGGATTTTAATTTGAGGTATGCTATGAAAATAATAATTGATGCTGATGCTTGTCCTGTTGTGGATATTACCGTCAATGCAGCTAAAGAGCGAGGACTCCGGTGTATCATTGTCTGCGACAATACCCACTCCATTGAAAAAGACGGTGCAAAAACTATTGTCGTTGATAAGGGTGCAGATTCTGCCGATTGCTGTATTGCAAATCTTACCGAAAAGGGTGATGTGATTATCACTCAAGACTACGGTCTTGCAGCTCTCGTGCTTGGTAAGGGCGCTAAGGCGCTTAACCAGAACGGACTAATTTACACCGACAGCAATATCGAAAACCTCCTTTTTACCCGTTTTATAGGCAAAAAGGAGCGTATGGCAGGCAACAGAACAAAAGGCCCTAAAAAACGCACCGACCAAAACGATGCTGATTTCTTGAAGGCATTGCTTTTGTGCCTTGAGTAGAGTGTTTAATATATAGAATTGTAAAAAACAGACTCAAGAAGCTTTTAAACTTCTTGGGTCTGGTTTTGTAATATGTGGTTTTTGGTCGAATTTACTAAATGTAATGTCGCTAAATAGTGCAAAAGGTGGAATTTTAAAAAAATCAAAAATAAGTGTGAAGTAATTGTCATTTTTTGTCATATATAATTAAGAGTATTATAACATTGATACTGTTTGTTATTAAAAGGGGTGAAATATGTTGAAAAATATATTTAGATATATTTTGGGGACATTTAATACACCATCAAGAGATGGTTCAAAACCGTTTGGGTGTTGTTTTTTAGAGGAAAAGATTTTAAACGATAATAATTACAAACAGAATGACTTATCGAAGAAAACGAATGTATTGTTTGCTGAAATAGAAAAAATGTCATCAAATGTTGATAAATTGGAAATAAAATTACGACAAAATGACATAACAGAAGAAAAAAATGACGAAATGCCTGAAAATGCATTTACGAATTTGGATTGTGTGGATAAGGATGACAAAAAAACTAATTCATATATCGAAATTACTGACAATGATAAGATGAAAAAACGCATAGAATCTATCTTGGGGAAGGTTTTATTTAGAGGCTTTTGGTTTATTGTTGGTTATTTGTTGTGTGAATATTTTAGTTGAAGTTAATAAAATGTTTTTCTATTTGCTCAATTATATTAAAAAGAGCATACATTTTTAGTTGAAAAATTGTTAGGATTTAAGAAAAAATAGGAGGATTAAAGCTGTGGGTGCAGATGTAATCGAAGAGAAAAATGAAAATTTAAAAATCGGATTGGATATAGAGACAATTGATGATTCTATGGTTCGAAACTACAAAATAATAGAATATTTTAAAGAAGAACCAACACGGTTAGTGACTGTGATTACTTTGTTAGTAACAATATTTACTGTTGTTTTAGGTTTTATTGCAATTTCGATACAAAAGCATTATCTGTCATATTGGAATATTTCTACAGATATTGTTGAATATAACACTGCTATTCTAATGCGACAATTATGTGTGTCAATTGTTATCTTTCTTGGCGACGTAATTTGCATAACGCTTCTTAACATTTTTTACGCAAAATACTTTAAAGACCAAATTCATAAAATACAGAAAAGCTATGCGTATAAGGTTTGTGAAAGAAATTACAATGTTGTAAAGTTAAAATGTCGAATTCTGAATGTAGTAATATTTTTTTTGAATAGAACTACGGTGTTTAATAAGAGTAGATTTTGGAAAAAAATATTTATAAAGTGCAAAGAAATGTTAAAAAGTAACACAGCATCTGTGAGATCATTAAAACAACAGTTAGAGAAAGCTGAGAGTCTTTCTAATTATACAGGGGATATAGGTGCGTTGTTCAAACTGATTTTGAAATTATTAGTATTGGGCTTTTTTATGTTTTTTTTGCTCTATTTTACAACTATGTATCTTGTTAGCGATGGTTCATATATAGTTAAATCAATCCTACTAACAATAGCTACGATGATATTTTATTCGATTTTGGTATATTTAGGCGCAAAAAAAAAGGTTCCGAAGAAAAAAATTAAAAATACGGTTGATAAATATTTCAATGGTGAAGAGTGGAAGGTTGTTGAATATAGTAATGAGTATAACAAAAACAATGTTAAAGAATTTTTTACAGACAGTATTTTAATATGTAATATTGTCTTATTGGTCGTGCTTCTTGTGTGTTTTCTTTTTTATTTCTCTATTATTAACATTCAAAAAATAGAAGAACAAAAAACCTTTCACACAGTAGAGTATCAAGAGAGTACATATGTTGTCTTACATACTTTTGATAATAAATTTGTTTTAGAGAAAGCAGAAATAAGTGTAGATTCAGAGACAAAGGAAAAACAAATTGTTGTTGATATATCAGGTAATACCATTGTTGGGGTAGAGGGTTTAACAATATATAGCCAAGAGTACGATGTAGTTAAACAAAAAACATAGCGTTATCTGCGTTTGGGTGTATTTATAAAATCAAAGTTTTGAAAAATATAACGATAAATAATTGATTCAAGTAATTATTTAATTAAAGGTTATTTGTTACAATCAAGATAATCTTTGTAGCTTTTCGGGTTGCATTTCTTTTATATCAATGGTAAAATTGTGATAGTACGATTTGGTGGTGGTTCGGTTGGAGAAGAAGGATTACATAAAATGGATTCGTGGCAAGGTTGGTCACGAGAAAATTATAATTGTTTATGCAGGCGGATGCATCTTCAATGAAAAAGGTGAAGTGCTTCTTCAAAAACGAGCTGACTGTAATAAATGGGGATTCCCGGGTGGTGCACTTGAGCTTGGCGAAACACCTGAAATGGCAGCCAAACGTGAGGTTAAAGAAGAAACAGGTTTAGATGTTGAAGTTGGCAAACTCATAGGTATTTATACTGATTGCGATGTTGTCTGTGCCAACGGTGATGAGGTTCAAAGTATCTGTATCGGTTATGAGATGAATATTGTTGGCGGAGATTTGGTCTGCGATAAGGACGAAACTTTAGAACTCAAATACTTCCCATTAGACGATATGCCCGAACTGTTTTGTAATCAACACGAAGAGCTTTTGAGCGATATAAAGGTGAACAGAAATGAACTGTGATATGTGCAAGGTTATTGAGCAAATCAAAAACGGTGAAAATCCTTGGTTTGTGAAAGAACTTGAAACAGGCTATGTTATATTAGGTCGGAATCAGCACTTTTACGGTTATTCATTATTCATCTGCAAACAGCATGTTGTTGAGCTGTTCGATTTGGATATTGATTTCAGAACTAAATATTTACTTGAAATGACTATTGTTGCTGAAGCTGTTAAAAATGCTTTTGGTGCCGAAAAGATAAACTACGAATGTCTCGGCAATGGTGATATTCATTTGCATTGGCACATCTTTCCGAGAAAGAGTGGGGATTTGTTGGACTATGGAAATAATGGAAAAGGTCCTGTTTGGTGGTTACCTAAAGAAATAATGTGGGCTGAAGAAAATAAACCATCTCTTGAAGAATTGGAAGAAATGAAAGCAAAATTTCTCACAGAATTGGAAAAGCGTAGGTAAAGAAATTATATTTAATGGCGATATGGAGTAATTAAAATGTTAAGTCCAAGAATAGAAACAGATAGACTTATTTTAAGACGATATAAAGAAAGCGATATTGATGCCATTTATGAAATCATCACAGATGAAAGATTGGCTAAATATATTAAATATCCCAATT
>JAZNTU010000013.1:0-11942 GCA_045591945.1 Acutalibacteraceae bacterium
ACTCCTTCGTACTTTTTTGTTGCAGTTGGCAGACCGCAACTTCATTATATCACGAAGGAGTTTTCTTTTTATTCTTGTTTCATCTATGTAATTTTTACTGAACCACGCGTCTAACGCGTGGTTTTACTATACAACAAAACGACCTTCGATTTTTCGAAGGTCGTTTTTACTTATTGTAGCATAATTATAGTTTTTTCAATTTTGCCATTTTTGCCATAATCTTTTTTGTGCCAACATCATCAAAAGCAATCTCAAGAATCATATCACCACCAACAGCCTTTGCGCTTATAATAAGGCCTTGTCCAAAGGTTTTATGCTCTACCCTGTCGCCTACTGCAAAGTCGATAGCAGGTGCACTTTCTGTTTTAGCTGCTGAACCACTAAAGCCACCACGGGAAAAGCCCGATGAGTTTTTTTGTGGCTGATTATTGGAAGTATATCGAGTATTAGAAGCGCCGGTTGATGCTCCACCATACGTGCGAGAGCCACCGTAGTAGCCTCCCCTTGCACCAGATGACGAAAAACCACCGTAGGAGCTCTGCTGAGGCTCTTTAAGATTAGATTCGGTTAATTCTTCGGGTATTTCTAAAATGAAGCGTGAGGGCCTTGTAAGGTTAGTATTGCCGTATATCATTCTTGAACGGGCATTAGTAATATAAAGCTTTTCCTGCGCTCTTGTAATACCTACATAGCAAAGTCTACGCTCCTCTTCAATTTCCGTTGGGTCATACATTACCTGGTTGCCCGGGAAAAGACCCTCTTCAACACCAACAATAAATACTACAGGGAATTCCAAGCCCTTTGCAGAGTGAAGTGTCATCATAACGACAGATTCTGCTTCTGCATTGTAGTTATCAATATCAGTCATCAAAGCAACCTCTTCAAGGAAGCCGGAAAGAGTACCTGCTTCATTCTCTTCCATATATCTAAGGAGGTTAGCAAGGAGCTCCATAACGTTTTGCTTACGCTCATCAGCAGTTTCTTTATCGTTATCAAGCCATGACATATAGCCTGTTTTTGTGATAACATCCTCAAAAAATTCTTGAATCTCTTTAGTTTCAAGTGATTCTGAAAGCTCATCAATAAGCCTTGTAAACTCGATAAGCTTTGCTGAGGCTCTTGAAAGCATAGGATAATCATTAGCGTGAGAAATAACCTCGTAGAAGGATATACCAAGGCCATCTGCAATTGATGAAGCATTGTTTATTGTTGTTTCACCAATGCCTCTTTTAGGCTCATTGATAATGCGCTTCATACGTACTGTATCAGATGGATTTGCAATAACAGAAAGATATGCAAGTACATCCTTAACCTCTTTACGGTCGTAGAACTTATGACCACCGAAAATTTTATAAGATATACCGTTATAAACGAGCGCTCTTTCAATACTGCTTGATTGGGCGTTTGTTCTGTATAATACAGCAAAATCGGAAAGGCGCCTGCCCATTGCAACTGCATTTAAAATTTCATCGGCAACGTAACGGCCTTCATCACGCTCATCGTTAAGGAGTCTGACAATGATTTTATCGCCACCGTCTTTTTGAGTCCAAAGCGTTTTACCCTTTCTACCCTTGTTGTTTTTAATAACTGCATTTGCCGCATCAAGAATAACAGACGTTGAACGGTAGTTTTGCTCAAGCCTAATAACCGTAGAGTCCTCATACTGCTCTTCAAAGGAAAGAATATTTTCAATTGTTGCGCCACGGAATTTATAAATACTCTGGTCATCGTCACCAACTACACAAATGTTGCGATATCCGCTTGCAAGAAGTGACGTTAAAACATACTGGGCGTGGTTTGTATCTTGGTACTCATCCACCATAACATACCTGAAACGGCGCTGATAGTATTCTAAAACGTCGGGATTTTCCTTAAGAAGCTTAACTGTGTTAACAATGATATCATCAAAATCCATTGCGTCTGCTTTTTTAAGCATTTCCTCATACTTTTCATAAGCAAGTCCAATATTCTTTTTGTTAACGTCAAACCCTGCATTAGCTGTGTAGACGGCAGGTGTAATGAGTGAATCCTTGGCTTTGCTGATTTCGGATAAAACATACTTAACAGGCAAGCGCTTGTCATCTATATCAAGAACACGCAAAACCTCTTTCATTACTCTTCTTGAATCATCGGTATCGTAAATTGTAAAATGCTTTGAAAATCCTATTCTTTCACAATCACGCCTTAAAATACGCACACAGCAGGAGTGGAAGGTGCTTGCCCAAACATCATTACCAATTTCGCCAAGCATAGCAACAAGCCTTTCCTTCAGCTCATTTGCAGCTTTATTAGTAAATGTAATGGCAAGAATCTGCCAAGGCTGAGGCGCATCAATGCTTAAAAGTGGTGCTATTTCTTGTGGTAGCTCGCCACCCTCATTTATGTATTTTTCAAGAAGATTACAGTCATTTTCATTTGGCACTCTATATGAAAACTCAGAATGATAGGCATTACCGTATTTAATAAGATATGCAATTCTGTTTACAAGCACAGTTGTTTTACCTGAGCCTGCGCCTGCAAGAATAAGCACTGCACCATTTACTTTAAAAACGGCTTTGCGTTGCATATCATTCATTCTTGAAAACTCTTTTTCAATTAACTTTTTTCGTAATTCTATAAAATTCATAATACATCCTTTAAAATTAAATATTATTAATTATAACTCGTTGAACCTCTGAAAATGTAATATCTATTGATTTATAAATGTTGAAAAATTCACTAACAACTGCATAATTCAAAATAGGCTGATTGTAGCTTTTAAGGCAGTTTTTCGTTACAAGAACAATGCTTGAATTCACTCCGTTAAGGGTTGCCCTTGATTCATTAATAAGTTTAAGTGTTTTTTCGTAACGTTTACTATCGCACAAGCTGTTAAAAATAACGCACTGCTTATCAAAAATATCACTAATACAGTCAACAAAAGTAAACGCATTTATATCTGTAAGATAGATTATGTTATTGAGCTTTGAAACATAGTAAAGCTCTTCATTAAGACAATTTGACAAACTATAAATATCGTTGCGCTCAATCGGCGCAACGAAATCCTTAAAAAGATTATCATTCAACTCCCATTTAAGGCCTGAAAAAATAATTCTTTCGTTATTAAATTCTTTTAACGACACCATTTGCTTGTAGGCGCTACCTACAGCAAATGACATTTCTTTTAACGTCTTGAAATAATCAAAAAGTTTTTTCAAGAGCACCTCATTATTTATAAATTGAATTTCCTTTTGAATCTATTGCAACCAAAAGAGGAAAATCCTTTATATAAAGTCTTTTTACAGACTCACAGCCCAAATCGTCAAAAGCAATAACCTGGTAGCTTTCTATACACCTTGAATACAAAGCGCCTGCGCCTCCGATAGCTGCAAAATAGACGGCTTTATGCTTCTTTATTGCTTCTACCACCTCTGCAGACCTATTGCCTTTACCAATCATAGCCTTTTGACCGAGGGTCATCATAAATGGCGAAAAGCAATCCATTCTTGAAGAGGTTGTGGGACCTATACTGCCAACGGCAAGACCTTCTTTTGCAGGAGTAGGGCCTGCATAATAAATAATTGAATCAGTTAAATCAAATGGTAACGGCATTTGATTTTGATATAGCTGTTGAATTCTTTTATGTGCAGCATCCCTTGCAGTATAAATAACCCCTGTAAGGAAAACAGAATCCCCCGCCTTAAGAGTCTGTACCCAATCATTTATATTCTCGGTATTTAAATAATATTCGCTCATTCCTCACCGTTCTCGCTATCTGTATCATCAACATCATCGTCTACCACGTCAAACTCAACCTCAGTACTTTCAGGTGCAGAAAAATCATATTCTACCGGGGGCTCATCATCTGTAGTAGTTGAATTACTGTCGGAAATAAGCAGCTGTGCAGTTTTACTCATATCACCTGTAAGGGCTTTAATGCGAAGCTCTACCTCTTCTACAGATTTCATAAAGCTCCTTGCAATTTCACCTATACCAATTGAAAGCTCATCAATTTTAACGGCTGTTTCACCAATAGCGTTATACACTGTCATAGTAACAGCAGATGCCTTTGCCTTAGCCTCTTCTACAAGCTCCTCGGAATGAATTCTTGCATCAAGCATAGCAGCACCAACCTGTCTTTCAAGGTCACGCTTCTTTTCTGCTTCAATTTTAAGGCGAGCAACCTCAGCCTTAAGTGCTTCTATTTCATCAACAAGCTCTGCAGAATCCGGGCGTTCCTTCAACTCCTTCTCGAGTCTTTCGATTTCATTCTGCTTAGCTTTAATCTGATTTTGAAGTGCTGCACACTCAGCCTGCGCAACTTCTAAAGCTTGGTTTAATGAATCAATTGTAGCAAGTGCTTCATCAAGCTTTGCTTTAAGCTCTTCGTTTTCATCTGCAACTCTTTTCATTTCAAAAAGCTGAGAATTAGCCTGTGCATACCTTGCATTAGCCTCCGAAAGGCGTTTTTCAAGGGCAGCCTTTTCTTCTAAAAGGTTATTAATATAATCCATAACCTCTGTTTTATCGTAGCCGCCGAATGCTTTGGTTTTAAAAACAACGTCGTTCGCCATAAAATATCCTCCGTACAGAATAACACATTTTCACCTTGTAATTATAACAGAATATATTATATAAAACAACAAAAATATTTAAATACTATTTATTTTTATTTTATAATGTTGTATAATATTGTAAAAACTGGTAGAAAGGTGTATTTATATGAAAAAATCAGCGAAGGCACTTCTTGGTGCAGCAGGCGTTTTTACAGGTATCGGCTTTGCAATGAATGGATTTGTTCTTACAAGAGTATCAAAAGCTTTTTCGGATAAGAAAAAAGAGGTAGAAGAAAAGAAAAATCCAACTGACCAAACATTGCCGGAAAATATTTTACGTACAGAGGGCGATGCTTGGGTAGATACACAAAACTATGAGCATATAGTTATTAAGAACAGAAAGAACAAACCTATACATTCTCTTGTAATTAAACAAAAAGAACCTACCGATAAGTGGTTAATTTGCGTACACGGCTACACAAGCTCACCTAAAGGAATGGGTAGCTATGCTTTACACTACTACGAAAAAGGCTATAACATTTTACTGCCTGCCCTCAGAGGGCACGATATGAGTGAGCACCAGCATATTTCCATGGGCTGGCTTGACAGATTGGATATTGTTGATTGGATTCAGTACTTAATTAATATTTACGGTGGCGATATTCAAATAGTTTTACACGGTGTTTCAATGGGCGCTGCAACAGTTATGATGACAACAGGCGAAAACCTGCCGTTTAACGTTAAGTGCTGTGTTGCTGACTGTGGCTTTTCAACTGTTTGGGATGAATTTAAAAACGAGTTAAAGCAGACTTATCACCTTCACACCTTCCCTACTCTATACTCTGCAAGTATAGTCAGCAAGGTTTTTGGTGGCTACGGCTTTAAAGAAGCATCCTGCCTTAAGCAGCTTCAAAAATCAAAAACTCCCACTATTTTCCTTCACGGTGAAAAGGACGAATTTGTACCTTACAGAATGATGGACTTAAACTACAATGCTGCTGCCTGTGAAAAAGAAAAAGTATCTATTCCCGATGCTGAGCACGCAGAAGCACACCTTATTCACCCCGAAATCTACTGGCCTGCAGTATTTAACTTTGTAGAAAAATATGTTAAATAGTTTATTGAGTCCCTGAATAATCAGGGACTTATTTTATATAATGAATAGTGATTTCAATTTATTTGTTAAATTACAAACAAAAGGTACTAAAACATAGCAATAAATATGAAATAATTGGAAATTATACTTGCTTTTAATTATAAAATATTGTAGAATACTTATGATTACAAAATAGGTAATTTTTGATATTTTTACAGGAGGTTATACTAATGTCAGCATTAACCACAAACAAGAGCATTCTTTCCTGGATTGACGAAAAGGTTGAGCTTGTAAAGCCCGACAGAATCGTTTGGATTGATGGCTCAAAAGAACAAATTGAAGAATTAAGAGCTACTGCTTGCTCAACAGGCGAGCTTATTAAGCTTAACCAGGAGCTTCTTCCTGACTGCTACCTTCACAGAACTGCAGTTAACGACGTTGCTCGTGTTGAAGACAGAACTCTTATCTGCTCAAAGAAAGAAGAAGATGCAGGCCCAACAAACCATTGGATGGACCCTGAAAAAGCATACGCTATGCTTTACGATATTGCTAAGGACAGCTACAAGGGCAGAACAATGTATGTTATCCCTTACTCAATGGGTCCTGTTGGCTCACCTTTTGCAAAAATCGGTATTGAGCTTACAGACTCAATCTACGTTGTACTCAACATGGTTATCATGACAAGAGTCGGCAAGGATGTTCTTGAGGTTCTCGGCGACAGCGATGACTGGGTACGTGGTCTCCACTGCCGTTGCGATATAGACGCAGAAAAGAGATGGATTTGCCAGTTCCCTGAAGATAACACAATTATCTCTGTTAACTCAGGCTACGGCGGAAACGTTCTTCTTGGTAAAAAGTGCTTTGCTCTTCGTATTGCATCTTACCAGGGTAAAAACGAAGGCTGGCAGGCAGAGCATATGCTTATCCTTGGTATTCAGAATCCTAAGGGTGAGGTTAAGTACATCTGTGCTGCTTTCCCATCTGCTTGTGGTAAAACAAACCTTGCTATGCTTATCCCACCTGCTCTTTATCAGGAAAAGGGCTACAAGGTATGGTGCGTTGGTGACGATATTTCTTGGATTCGTAAAGGTCCTGATGGCAGACTTTATGCTATTAACCCTGAAAACGGTTTCTTCGGTGTTGCACCAGGTACAAACGTAAAATCAAACCCAAATGCTCTTGCTTCTACACAGAAGGGCACAATATTTACAAACGTTGCACACAACCTCGACAACAACACAGTTTGGTGGGAAGGTCTTGATAAGAACCCACCTGCAAACGCTGTTGAATGGAAGGGTAACCCATGGAATGGCCAGGAAAGCGAAGAAAAAGGCGCACATCCAAACAGCCGTTTCACAGCTCCTGCTGTTAACTGCCCATGCCTTAGCCCAGAGTTTGAAAATCCAAACGGTGTGCCGATTTCTGCAATCGTATTCGGTGGCAGACGTGCAAAGCTTGCTCCACTTGTTTACCAGTCTCGTGACTGGAACCACGGTGTATTCGTTGGCTCTATTATGGCATCAGAAACAACTGCTGCAGCTGCAGGCGCAGTAGGTGTTGTTCGCCGTGACCCAATGGCTATGCTCCCATTCTGTGGCTACAATATGGCTGACTACTGGCAGCACTGGATTGACATTGGTAAGACACTTGACCCTGATAAGGCTCCAAAGATTTTCAACGTTAACTGGTTCCGTAAGGATGATGAAGGCAACTTTATGTGGCCTGGCTTTGGTGATAACCTTCGTGTTCTTGATTGGATTATTGACCGTTGCGAAGGTAAGGTTGATGCTAAGGAGACAGAAATCGGTTATATTCCATATGCTGAGGATATTAACCTTGAAGGTCTTGAGGATGAGGTTACACTCGAATCACTTCAGAGCATTCTTGAAGTTGAAAAAGAGCTTTGGATGGAAGATGCAAAGGGCATTGAAGAGTTCTACGCTAAGTTTGGCGACAGAATTCCTCAGGTGCTTGTTGATGAGCTTGAAACTCTCAAGAAAAACGTTCAGTAATTTTAAAATAAAGGGTTGTGCTTTTAGCACAGCCCTTAAAATCTATGAATAAAAATACTATTCAGAAAGAAGTAATATAAATGGCAAAGCTTACAAGAGATACAAAAGACGGCATTTATTCACTTATGCTTACCCCCTTCTTTGAGGACAGAAGCATAGACTACAAAACCTACGAGGAATATGCTGAGTGGCAGGTTTCACAGGGTGTTGCTCACCTTTTTGCTGTTTGTGGCAGCTCTGAAATGACTCTTCTTACACTCGAGGAAAGACTTAAGCTTGCAGAGCTTACTGTTAAGCACAAGGGCGATACAACCGTTGTTGCAACTGCTAACATTGAAGCAACAAAGGAAGAAAACCTTGAAGAAATCAAGAAAATGGAGCAAACAGGTGTTGACGGTATCGTACTCACAACAAAGGGCTACGGTCAGGATGAAGACACACTTATTTCATACATAAGAGAGCTTGCTTCTTCAACAGAGCTCCCTGTGTTTATGTATGAATTCCCAGGCTTCCAGCCTCACCTTATTAGTGGCAAAGCTTACGGCGAGCTTACAAAAGACGGTCTTATTTGGGGTATTAAGGATACAACCTGCAGACTTGATATGATTAAGGATAAAATCGATAACAAAAACGATTCTACAATCATTCAGGCAAATATGCCATATCTTTTCGATTCATACGTAGCAGGTGCACGTGGCGTTATGGCTACACCTACCTCTTGTGGTGGTGCATTCTTCCAGAGATTCCACGAAGCATTTATCAGTGGTGATATGGCTCTTGCAGAGCAACGCTACAATGAAATTATCCTTCTTGATAACGCTATTGACAGTGGCTTCTGCGCAAGCGCTAAAGAGCTTATAAGACTTCAAGGTGTTGAAGGCTTTAATTGGTACACAAGAGGCTCTCACGACCTTTCAGGCGCAAGGCTTCGCTCAATCAAATCATTCCACGATTGGTGCGTAGCTAACGGATTGATGAAGTAAAACTTAAACAAACTATTTACCGAGTGTTCACGTGAACACTCGGTTTTTTATGTTGATTATACGTATATATTATGATATAATTACTATAATTAAGCAAAAATATTCAGGGGTGTTTATATGTTAGACGGATTACTTTCTGGCTGGGGTGCTTTCGTGGGTGTATGCGAGCACATTAAGCTTTACATATACTCAAAAAGAGCCAACAAAATGCAGGAAACCTGCGTTAAAAGGCTTATGAGAAAAAACAAAACCACGGTTTACGGTAAGCTGCACAATTTCAAGGATGTTCACTCAATTGAGGATTACCAAAAAATTGTTCCTCTTTCTGTATATGATGATTACGATGAGTACGTTTGGCGTATGGCTAACGGTGAAAAAGGCCTTATTACCAATATGTACGTAAGACGATTTACGGAAAGCTCAGGCTCCACAGGTAAGCAAAAGCTTGTTCCCCTTTCGTACTGGGCAGAGTGGGTTTGCCAGTGCTTTAGCTTTAGTGCGCCTATTGGCTGTGCTGTTAAGTGGTTTGGCAGAAAAGGTAAGCCTTTACCACCACAAAACGGACTTTTAACTGCTGAAATCGGCTGCAGAAAGGTAAAGGGTGGCACAATAAGCTGCCTTTCATCTATTCCCCTTTTAAACGTTAAACCAATCATCACCCTTTTCACAACATCACCAAGAGAGGTGCTTTTCCCAGACCCTAACAGCAATATGGATATGAATTACCTTAAGCTCCGTTTTGCTTTAGAGAACAGAAAAATCAGTTATTTAGGTACAATTTTCATCACAACGCTTGAATCAATGTTTTTCTATATGGAAGAAAATTGGGAAATGCTTTGTGATGATATTGAAAAAGGTATTATTAACGATAGCATTAATATGCCCGAAGAATTAAGAGCAAAATATAACAAGAAATTAAGACCTAACCCCAAAAGAGCAAACGAGCTCCGAGAGGAGTTTAAAAAAGGCTTTGATGATTCCCCTATTATCCCACGTATTTGGCCAAAGGTTGGCTGGATGTACGGTATGGGTACAGGCTCCTTAAACTTTTATGCTAAAAAGCTCAGAAGATACGTAGGTGAAGACTTACCTATGCACTACTTAGGCTACACAGCAACAGAAGCCTTTATGGCTGTGCCTATTGAGCTCAACTCATACGATTACGTTATACTCCCACAAAACGGTTTTTACGAATTTAGACCAATTGACCAGGAGGGCTACGACAACCTTCTTACAATCAAAGACCTTGAGATTGGTAAAGAGTATGAAATTATACTTACAAATATGAGTGGCTTCTACAGATACAGAATAATGGATGTTATTAAGGTTACAGGCTACTACAACCAATCACCAATGATTACCTTCCAATACAGACTTAACCAAATAGCAAACATTAGTGGTGAAAAGGTAAGCTCACTTGCCTTTGATGAAATTGTTGCAAACCTTTCAGAGGCTACAGGTGATTTATATATTGGCTACAGCCTTTATGCAGACAGAAGCACATCCCCCGGTCATTACAAGCTTTTCTTAGAATTAAACGAGGATATCAGCGATGAGAAAAAGGCTGAATACCCAGCTTTATTTGAGAAATATCTTTGCCAGGGTAACGTAAGCGTTGAGCCACTTATAAAGAGCGGGGCACTTGGTCATCCACAGGTTAAATTCCTTAAAAAAGGCACCTACGATGATTACCGTGAGGTATTAAGAAGCAGAGGTGCAAACCTTAACCAGGTTAAGCCACTTAAGGTTATTGATACCGATGAAAAGAGAGATTTCTTCTTTGCACACATTGAGGATTAAAAATGAGCATTGATTTTAAAAAAGAATCAGAAGCACTTAAGCGAAAGGGCCTGACCGATGAAAAGGTTATAAAGGCACTTATAGAGCACAAAAGCAAAACTCCATACACACAAAAGAAAAAGCTGCCTACCGAAATGTACGATAAGGTTAACCTTATGTGCAGAAATTATATGGATAGAATGGCTCGCTTTGAGGTGGATTACGACTTTGTTATTGATATTGAAAAGTTCAAAAACACAGTTATTTGTTGCCTTGAATGTGCTCCTTTTATGCATTCACAGGTAATAAACTCCCCTATTGCACCATACTGGAAGGTTGCTGACTACCATATTGATGATATGGTTAAGGTGTTTTATGTTGATGACATAGACACAGCAAGGGAGGATTTTTTCAAAAATTCCATTCCACTTAAAAGCAACGTGCAAATGCACATAGGTGTATTTATATGCAATGAAAAAACATATATTTGCTTTTATTGGAATCATATGTGCTTTGACGGTGGTGGATACAAAGCCTTTTGGAATGACATCTGTAAAAACTACAGCAAATATGTACTTGAAGGTATTGCTCCCGTAGATTTTTCCACCGGCTCAAGAAGGTATACCGAGGTATACAAGGATATGCCTGCAAATAAAAAGAAAAGAGCAAAAAAACAGCTTGCAAATATTTCACCGAAAATAAAGCGCACACTCCCCTTCACCGATACAAAAACTCAGGATGTTATAATAGCACACCGTGAAATAAGTGAGGAAAGCTTTACAAAAGCTTTAACATACGCTAAAAGCGTTGGTGCTACTGCAACAGATATTGTACTTGCAGCGTACATAACTGCTTTAGGCAAGGTTTCAAAGCTTACTGCACAGGATGAAATAAGCGTAGCCTGTGCCACAGATTTAAGGCGCCATATTAAGGATTTATCTACAATAGGCTATACAAACCACGTTTCCTTCGTACATTGCCATTTATTGCGCAAGGGTGCTGATTTTAAAGAAACCTTACAATTTGTATCAGCTAAAACAAAAGAGCTGAAACAAGACGAATTTATGGGCTTACACGGTTTACCTCTTTTAAATTTTGCCTATAAATCTATGACGTACATTCAAGCAGAAACTCTTGTAAAGCTCTTTTACAATAACCCTATTCTTTCCGTAAGCAACGTAGGTGCAATTGATACAACTGCCTTTGCATTAGCTAACAACAAGCCTTTTTCTGCTTTTGTTGCAGGTTCGGCAAAAAACAAGCCCTGCGCAGTTATGACCTGCCTTAGCATTAACGGTACGTTTAAAGCCTCAATATGCTTAAGAGGTACTGAAGAAGATAAGCTTGTGCTTGAGGAATTTTTTACAGAATTTAAAAATATAATTGACAGCATATAAAAAAGGGGATGTAAAAAAAGCGCAGACCGTATAAAACCGGATATAGCAAGGGGTTCTGTAGGTTTAATAAGCCTATAGAACCCTTTAAAAATACAAGAAATATAAAAATGTTGAAAAAAGTATGTTTTATACTACGAACA
>JAZNTU010000014.1:0-17720 GCA_045591945.1 Acutalibacteraceae bacterium
ATTCACGATTTTCTGTGCATACATCCCTTCAACGACGGAAACGGAAGAATGAGCCGACTGCTTACTACTTTACTTTTGTATCGAAGCGGTTTTTATGTCGGTAAATATATTTCTCTTGAAGCTAAAATTGCTAAGAATAAAGACTTATACTATAACGCGCTAAACGATTCACAGCATGGATGGCACGAAGGTGCAGAGGATTCGGTTCCTTTTATAAAATATATTCTCAGTACGATCCTTGCCGCATACAGAGATTTTGAAGATAGATTTAATATCATTGAAGAAAAGTTACCTGCTGTTGAAATTGTAAGAAAAGCAACAATGAATAAGATTGGCAGATTCACAAAACAGGATATCCGTGAGTTGAGCCCATCATTGAGCCTCAGCTCCGTTGAAGGCTCTCTCAGGAAACTTGTTGCCGAGGGCGAATTAAAGCGTGAAGGCACAGGAAAAGCTACTTGCTATTACAGATTAAAGTAAATATTACAAAAAATGACCTCCTTGTATTTGGTAATACCATTTTACAAGGAGGTTTGTGTTTTGTCGAATATGTGGATAATATCATAATAAGCATTTTTGTCAAAATAAAACACATTTTTGTATTTATGGTTGTTTTTTTTGTCTTCTTATATTACAATAAAGACTGTGCATAATTCACACAATAAAGCCAATTGTTACTTTATTTAAATATAATTTGTGGATTGTCTAAAAGTTTTATTACAGGGGGACCATTATGGACGGATTAACAATAATTGAAACAATATTATCAATAATAGCATCTTTAGTAAATATTATAGCACTTGTTTTTGCAGGCCTTACTTATATGAATACGTATGCATCTAGATTAAAATTTACTCATACCATTGGAGTTAGTTTTAACACAAGAACAAATTCACCTGTATATGGTGTATCATTAACAATAAAAAACCTTGCCGTTCCAACTACAATAGAAGAGGTTGAATTAAGTCTTTCCCATACCAACAATATGCGAGTTGTTTTGTTTCCACAAATAAGCAATAAAGAAGCAGATAAAGGTCTGAATCAAGATCGTTGTGTTGAATTAAAAACTAATTCTTTATGTTGTTACAATTTTGGATTTTCAAAACAACAACTTGATTATTTTCGTAAAAATACAGATGCACCTAATGACCCAGTCAGATTTATTGTAAAAACCACAAAAAAAGAATATGTTATAAAAAGCAATATATCAATTAATCAAATGTGTATAGACGCCAATAAGCTATTATTTTCAGAAGACGAAGAAACAACAGATTAAATAATATAAATACTTAAATGTGAAGAATAAAATCTGTTATAATTATAATTTATTTTAACAAAAAATGTTGGTTCATATAATTTAGACTCCTTGTATTTGGTAACACCATTTTACAAATAGGTCTGTGTTTTGTCGAATGTGTGGATTAAATTGCTTATTTATAAAAGTCAAAAAGTTCTTCGTAGATTTTTCTCGTTTGCGATTCATCACCCCAAGATAATGGGTCGTCTGCATAACTTAAAACGTGAAAAGGTTCTTCCATATGTAGTTCGTTTGGTAACAATTGCCACAAAGAATAACATTTTCTACCGTAATCTTGGATCGAAAAAATGTTTGAGTTGTATATTGCTCTCAAATCTTCAAGTAAAGTCTTTCCAAATTCATCAACAGGAAACTCTTTGCATTCATATTTCCAAAATCTTTGTAAAATGTCAAATGCAGCATCATAGTCATAAGAACAACTTTCCAATTCTAAAAGCATATCATTGCTTGTATCAGAAAAAAATATTTCGTCAAGAGTTCTACTATAATCAACTCCATCAGTTAATCCTGTTTTCCACAATAATGATTTGCATATTAACCTCTCCATACTGCACCTCCTTTTTTATTATCATAACATAACTCTAAAATATTTTCAATACACACAAAAACTCCTCACCGATTCTCGATGAGGAGTTCATTTTAAATATAGAGTTTTACTTCAATATCTCGCCAGCCTCTTACACGCTTTGTCGGGGATATGGAATAGACATATTCCTGTGCATCCTCAATCGTCAGGGTGAATTCAGCGAACTGAGTGAAGATTATTGCGTCATTCCTACCTGATTTTAAATTATCTATAATCTTCAACAAAATATGCGTTGGTGTTCGCCTTTTTTCCCGAGGGACCTATCACTTCAATTCGGAAGTATACATCCTCATCCTCCAGCTGAAAATCTGCTTGAGTTACATATTCACCCACAGGAGCATGCAAAGCCTTTGAGCGTCTGCCCGCAGTAGAAAGTGCTATACGTTGAGCCGGTGAACACTCAATGTGAACGTTACCATCCTCTAACGTCAGTTCAAAAATTCTCGGCTCACGGGTACAATAAAATGACCCGCTCTGCATAGCAGATATTACAGATTCATAACTGAGTGAATCGCAGAGAAAAATTGTTTTTCCCCCGAAGCTGTCGCAACGAACATCACCAAAAGGAAATTCATTATGATTATCATCTGCCATATTACAAAACAATCGCTTTCCGCTACGGAGCATTTCATCATAAACCTGCTCTTGTCCGTCATCTCCACCCTCAACAAACACAGAATTGTTATATATTTCTACAATACTACAGCCTTCTAAGTCACGATAGTCATCAAGGCACTGCATTGACCAGTAGGGATGATTATATGCAACTATAAAGCCTAATTTTTTTAGCTTCTGTATATATTCGTTCACAGCTTTCATATCTCTGTAGTCAGGTGTGTCAGGAAGCACAACTTCTTTGTCACCATTTATATTAAATGCATTGAGGTGATAGCACCTTCGGAACTGGCTGCTACTGACAACATTGTCGCTGATATCTGCCTCAAAGGAATTAATAGCAACAAAATCATCTGTGCAAAAATCGCTATGGTCAAAATAATTATCATGGTCCGAAAATGCAACTATACTGTACCCTTGTTCTTTATATGCATCACGAATTTCTTCAGGCGTTTTTCTGCCATCAGAGAGTGTGGTATGACAATGCAAATTCGCAATATATTGTTTTTTCTCTTTAGATATTAGTATATGCCTCATCAGCGCTTTCTCCTTAAATATCTACTTCATTTTTATACGTATTTTATCACATATACTCCATATAATCAATGTCAAAACAACCTTTGCTGTTTTAAAAACACATAGTTCCCGCAAGGAAAACAAGTTAATGTGCTAACAAAAAAAATATCCACCCGAGAACGAGGGTGGAATTTTATTCAAGTGCAATTCAAATTATCACCGAAAGTGCGATTTCGATTATCAACCGGTTAAAACCAAAACAACTTCAAAAAAGTCCTAAATGAGATTTCACGCCTGCCAGAGTTAAGGCTTGGATTTTCCGGGGTATCTGCAGTTTCTCACATTCGCTTTACGGCTGCACAAAGACATCTTTTCGGATTTCGGAGCGACCCTTTTACGCCCGTTCCAACCTCGGTAAACGCTTGATTCTACTGGGATTGAAGCTTTCAGGATGTTTGCCTGAGTTATGCTCGAAGGCACTTGGAACGCTTGTGGTGGGCGTGGGGTTGGCTTGGAATACAACCTGTGCAATTGCCGGTCTTGCGTCATCTAAAAAGGCACAAAAAAAGACCTTGCCGGAACTGAATCCAACAAGGTCAATTTTGATATTAAGTTTTACACTTCGTTTGATAAGCGCGTTTGCACTTAATCAAAAAGTCAGCAATTACTTGCTTTCTTTGATAGTTGCCTGTGATGCAGTTAGCAAAGTGGGGAAAACTATAACCACTAAAGACTGTTTTCCCACTTCCTATGTGCCACATTCCATCTTTCGCTATGTGCACCCAATGCACCGATTTGTCTTGGATGTGCAAGAGGAAGCACTTTTATATCTTTTCCGCAAATGATTGTTTCTGTAGGATTACCATAACCATACAACTCTACATATTCACCAAGTGTTGAATACGGAACATCTGCAACTTTCTTTAGGTATTGTGCAATAGGAATATCACCTAAAAGAACTAATAAATCTGCCTCTGACTGCATCAGTTCATCTGTAATTTCTTCGCTGCGTTTCTGGTCGCAAAAATATGATGGGCGTTCAGGAATGGTTACTGTATTTAATCCGTACTGTTCAATAAGAGGATTATATTTTTCTCTAATTGCCTTCGTTTGACTTGGGTTGATTCGTGTTTCTGGTAAGCAATCACATAACCAAGCATCTTTACGGGTAAATCCTAACGGAGCAAGAATATTCTCTTCCAATATTTTTGCGGAAGGTCCGTTTAACTGCCTGCTTGCAGGTTCTAAAACGCCAAGTTCTTTAGGAATTTTAACCGCATCAATAATTCTTTTTGCTTCTTCGGGATTTCCGTCCCAGAATATTCGAGGTTCACTGGCAATTGCTAATGCCTGACAGATAATCTTCCCGTCTTTCTTCCATCGTGCGTGTACTGCACTGGCATATACACCCAAAACAAAAATCTTTTTTGGTGTTTTATCTTCTTGAATTAACGGGCGTAATTCTTGTCCGAAAGGAAAATAAAATGGCATAAATTTTCCTCCTTTTATCGTGTGTTAAATTGTATTATACCATAACTGCAAAATGAACGCAACTAACATAAAAATCACCTTGGATTGCTCCAAGGGGATTCGTTTAATTATTTGCTATTCCGAATAATTCAATTAAGAATTATTTATATTAGTGATATTCCGCATTCTGCGGAGTGATATTTTCGCAATACAAAAGTGATATTAAAGCCTAAAGGCTTTAGTGATATTGTATTCGCCTTTAAAACTTGCAAAGCAAATATCACTCGGCTTTAGCCGAATATCACTGCATAGCAATATCGCTCGCCGTTAGGCGAATACAACTTCAAGGACAAATTTCCATAAAAATAACGCCTTCGGTTTCCCGAAGGCGTATATTTTTATATTTGGAAATTAGTCCTTGATAGCTGCCTGTCCAGCAGTTAGCGAATGGGGGAATAGTTAAAACCAATGCTCTTGCATTTCTTTCAAAAATTCTGTTGTTATAGGATAATTTGAACTTTCCCCAATCACAGAATCTACACCGCAATAAGGACAAACTGCGGTTCCGTATGTATCAGATATCCACTCTGAAATTTCAGAAGGATTAAATATTTTTAAACAGTAAAAACAACCGCACTTGTTATCTTTTTCTAACATCGGTTTGTTATTTGAAGAAAAAGTATGTGCAAGTATTATTTTATCACTCATTTATAAAACCTCGTAAGATTTAAGTTGTTAATTAAATCTTACCATATTTCTCGAAAAAGTTCAATACACACAAAACTCCCCGCCGATTTCTCCAAGGGGACTGTTTATTTATTGCTTATTCCGTAATGAATAAGAGGTTCTTATTTCATTTCAGCGATTGCAGCCTGTGCTGCAGTTAGCAAAAGGGGGGGGGGAATTAACAATCACTACCTGCTATATAAAATCCGTCATACCACCTTTTTGCACTAACGGAGAACATATAAAATAGTGGATAGTGTTTATCATAGGCCTCTTTGAACTCTGTAAAATACTTCAACAAATTTTCGAGTTCTACCTTTTCCTTTCTAAAAATAATAGGAGTATATCCATCTTCGTAAGTCACCTTCATATTAAACGGAGAATATTTTTCAAATAGATTTTTAAGTTCATCCTTCATAGTTTCTAAAATAGGCCTATCTTCAATATATATACCTACTAAATCTTCTTCAGGCTCATACTCAATCCAAATCCATCCACCATAGGTGTCTCTACATCCAGCAAGATAGAATCTAAAACCATAGCGAGGTGTCCTTGCACCCAACATAAATTGCTTTGGATTTTCTTTATTTGGTTCCCATTCCCATTCATCAAAAGCATCATCCCATGCCTTGTTGACTGCATTGTATAAGGCTTCTAACTTTTGTTCAACTGTCATTTATTACACCTCATTTTTATTTGTTACTATTTTTCAATATAACTGCATTATACTCACAACCTTGTACTGAATTGGGTACAATACAACTTGTTTTATCTAATTATATCATTTATTTTATAAAAACACAACTAAGACACAAAATCCCCACCGATTTCTCGGTGGGGATTCGTTTAATATTTGCTATTCCTTAATTCAGTTAAGAATTAGTCCTTGATAGCTGCCTGAGCTGCTGCGAGGCGAGCAATCGGAACACGGAATGGAGAGCAAGATACGTAGTTGAGGCCAATCTTGTGGCAGAACTCAACAGAAACAGGGTCGCCGCCGTGCTCACCACAGATACCGTAGTGAAGGTTCTTACCGCTTGCCTTACCCTTAGCAACTGCCATTTCCATAAGAGCGCCAACGCCGTTCTGGTCAAGCTTTGCAAATGGGTCGTTTTCGAAGATCTTGCTGTCATAGTAAGCTGTAAGGAACTTACCAGCGTCATCACGGCTGAAGCCGTATGTCATCTGAGTAAGGTCATTTGTACCGAAGCAGAAGAAGTCAGCTTCCTTAGCGATCTCATCAGCTGTGATACATGCTCTTGGGATCTCGATCATTGTACCAACTTCGTACTTAAGGTCGATGCCTGCTGCTGCGATTTCAGCATCTGCTGTTTCAACAACAACCTTCTTAACGAACTTAAGCTCCTTAACGTCGCCAACAAGTGGAATCATGATTTCAGGAACAACGTTCCAATCAGCGTGTGCCTTCTGAACGTTGATAGCTGCACGGATAACAGCCTTTGTCTGCATTGCAGCAATTTCAGGATATGTTACTGCAAGACGGCAGCCACGGTGACCCATCATTGGGTTGAACTCGTGGAGAGATGCGATAAGAGCCTTGATGTCTGCAACAGACTTGCCCTGTGCATCTGCAAGAGCCTTGATGTCAGCCTCTTCAGTAGGAACGAACTCATGGAGAGGTGGATCAAGGAAACGGATTGTAACTGGGTTGCCTTCAAGAGCCTCATAGAGAGCTTCGAAGTCGCCCTGCTGATATGGGAGAATCTTCTCAAGTGCAGCTTCACGAGCTTCAACTGTATCGGAGCAAATCATCTCACGGAAAGCAGCAATTCTGTCTGCCTCGAAGAACATGTGCTCTGTACGGCAAAGACCGATACCTTCAGCGCCAAGCTCACGAGCCTTTTTAGCGTCTGCAGGTGTATCTGCATTTGTACGAACCTTAAGTGTTCTGTATTTGTCAGCCCAAGCCATGATTCTGCCGAACTCACCTGCGATTTCAGCATCAACTGTTGGGATGATACCCTCGTAAATGTTACCTGTTGAACCATCGATTGAGATGTAGTCGCCTTCGTGGTAAACCTTACCAGCAAGCTCGAACTGCTTGTTCTCTTCATCCATCTTGATTTCGCCACAGCCTGATACACAGCAAGTACCCATACCACGAGCAACAACAGCTGCGTGAGATGTCATACCACCACGAACTGTGAGGATACCCTGAGAAGCCTTCATACCTGTGATATCTTCTGGAGATGTTTCAAGACGAACAAGAACAACCTTTTCGCCACGAGCGTTCCAAGCCTCTGCATCCTCTGCAGTAAATACTACCTTACCGCAAGCAGCACCTGGAGATGCACCAAGACCCTTACCTGCTGGAGTAGCAGCCTTAAGTGCCTTTGCATCGAACTGTGGATGGAGAAGTGTATCGAGGTTACGAGGGTCAATCATAGCAACTGCCTTCTTCTCGTCAATCATACCTTCATCAACGAGGTCGCAAGCAATCTTAAGAGCAGCCTTAGCTGTTCTCTTACCGTTTCTTGTCTGGAGCATATAGAGCTTACCATCTTCAACAGTGAACTCCATATCCTGCATATCACGGTAGTGGTCTTCAAGGATTGCGCAAACCTTGTTAAACTCTTCGAATGCTGCTGGGAACTTCTCAGCCATCTCTGCGATTGGCATTGGAGTTCTAACACCTGCAACAACGTCTTCACCCTGTGCGTTTGTAAGGAACTCACCCATAAGTCCCTTTTCACCTGTAGCTGGGTCACGAGTGAAAGCAACACCTGTACCGCAGTTGTCACCCATGTTACCGAAAGCCATCATCTGTACGTTAACAGCTGTACCCCATGAATATGGAATATCGTTGTCACGACGGTAAACGTTTGCACGTGGGTTATCCCATGAACGGAAAACAGCCTCAACAGCACCCATAAGCTGAACCTTTGGATCTGCTGGGAAGTCTTCGCCGATTTTTGCCTTGTATTCAGCCTTGAACTGAGCTGCAAGCTCTTTAAGGTCATCAGCTGTAAGGTCAACGTCCTGAGTAACGCCCTTTTCTTCTTTCATTTTGTCGATAAGCTCTTCGAAATACTTCTTACCAACTTCCATAACAACGTCAGAATACATCTGAATGAATCTTCTGTAGCAGTCCCATGCCCAACGAGCGTTGCCTGACTTTGTAGCCATAACGTTAACAACCTCTTCGTTAGGACCAAGGTTAAGGATTGTATCCATCATACCTGGCATAGATGCACGAGCACCTGAACGAACAGAAACGAGAAGTGGGTTCTCAAGGTCGCCGAACTTCTTGCCTGTGATTTCTTCCATCTTAACGATGTATTCCATAATTTCTGCCTGAATGTCATCGTTAATCTTTCTGCCATCCTCATAGTACTGTGTACAAGCTTCTGTTGAAATTGTGAAGCCCTGAGGAACAGGAAGACCGATTTTTGTCATTTCAGCAAGGTTAGCACCCTTACCGCCGAGAAGCTCGCGCATAGAAGCGTCGCCTTCTCTGAACAAATAAACATACTTTTTGCTCATAATTTACCTCCAAAAATTTTTAAAATCTTAATTAGGTATATTTAACCACCGATTATTGTAACACATAAAAATCAATAATGCTATAGTTTTTTGAGAAAAAAAGCCTTATGGACATCGATATTTTTTAGTTAAGATTAACAATAAAATAAAATGCTATCGTTTTTTACACAAAATAAAGGTAATCGCACACACTCAATGTAATGCCATAAAAACCATCAACATCAGCCGTCCAAGGTACAACATGCAAAAAAGACTCTCGCTTGAGAGCCTTTTGCGTAATCAATTATGCTCACCGACAGTTACAGCCATTAGTGAAATAAGGTTGTAACCATTATCGGTCTTTTTAAGTGTAACGTCTGCATACTTATCCGGCTGTGCAGCCTGCAATTCGCCGTTTGCATCAACCTCAACGTTACCTGTACCAACGTAACCCACTCTAAGCTGAATAAAGTCACCGGTTACCTTTGCCGCTTCAATTCTTACAGAAAACGGTGGCGTAACACCTGTAAGTGGAACGTAGTAAACACCGTTTGCTGCATCGTAAACAAACTCGTAGCCGTAGCCGACTACGCTTGCGTGTACAATTTGTGTATCTGCACCAAACATTGAAACGTAGTAGGCTTCAACATCTGCAGCAGGCACCACCAAGCCCTTTTCCGTTACGTTGTAGCTGCTTGTAGTAACATCATCATTCATAAGCGAGCAAATAGCGATGTTTCTCAAGTCATCCTTATTAGCCGTTGTGATATCGGAAAAGGATGCAGGGTCAACACCCACAACCCAAGAAAGGAAGCTTGAATATTCCTGCATAGCAGCGTCCTCGTCGGTTTGTGGTGTAACAATTTCAGAAATAAAGCCCACTATACTTACCAAGCCAACCACAGCAAGTAAAAGTATAACTATACCTGCAATAAAAGGACCTTTTTTCTTTTTTTCTTTTTCTTCAATAGTAATAATTTCTTCCATTATTTTTACCTACTGTACTTTTGTCTTTTGCGTTCGGTACGTCTTTCAATAGCTTCCTTGCGAGCCTTTTCCTTTTGGCGTTTTTTCTTTTCTGCCTCTTTTTGGCGCAGAATAAGGTTTATTCTAAACACCACAATTGTGCCACCGATTACCTGAATAATATCGCAGCCTGTTGCCTCGGCAATTTTAGTAGCAAGCTCCTTTGGACTTTCAGGTGCAGTTTCAAGGTGAACCTTTATTTTGAAAAGCTCACGTGTATTAAACGTATCCTCAAGCTGTGCAATAACAGACTCTGTTATGCCCTCTTTACCTATTTGAAAAATAGGGTCAAGTCCGTTTGCTTCAGCCCTTAATTTTGCTCTTTCTTTACTTGTCATATTTTAATTTACTCCAATTCCTTCGTCCAGGTTGTGCCCTCACGTGTATCAATAAGCTTAATACCCTTCGCAAGAAGCTCTCCACGAATTCTGTCTGCCTCAGCAAAGTTTTTCTCCTTCTTTGCAGCAGCACGTAAAGCAATCATTTGCTCAATATACTGTACAAATTCAGCCTCCTCATCTGATGACTCCTTCTTTTCGCCACCTAAAAGGTCAAGAGAAAGCACTCTGTCGTAATCCTTAAGAAGGTAAAGCTTTGTTGCATCATTAATGTCAGCCTTTAAAACGTCATAAACGGCTGTAATTGCAAGTGACGTGTTAAGGTCATTATCCATTGCCGCAAGGAAGCCCTCACGAAGTCTTTCTGCCTCCTGGTGGTCAATATCCTGATTATCATCACGCTTAAGAGATGCAATTTTTCTTATAAGCTTTTCGTACGCAGTTGCAGCACCGTCAAGATTTTCGTATGAGAAAACAAGCTGCTTTCTGTAATGTGACTGCAAGCAGAAGAAACGATATGCAAGAGGGTTATAGCCCTTTTGCTCAAGGAGTGAAACGGTAAGGAATTCACCCTTTGATTTGCTCATTTTACCTGAATTTGTGTTAAGGTGAAGCACGTGGAACCAGAAGTTACACCACTTGTGGCCGATATATGCCTCGCTCTGTGCAATTTCGTTTGTGTGGTGAGGGAAGGCGTTATCGATACCACCACAGTGAATATCAAGGTATTCACCAAGGTGTTTAAGACTGATAGCCGAGCATTCAATATGCCAACCCGGATAGCCTACGCCCCAAGGAGAATCCCACTTAAGTGCCTGCTCCTCAAACTTTGATTTTGTAAACCAAAGCACAAAGTCGTTTTTATTGCGTTTATTAGTATCTTCATCAACACCGTCACGTACGCCTACCATAAGCTCTTCAACGTCGTGCTTGTTGAAAACGTAGTACTCGTCGAGCTTTGAGGTATCAAAATAAACGTTACCACCTGCAAGATATGCATAGCCTTTATCAATAAGGCCCTGCACCATTTCTATAAACTCTTTAATACAGTTTGTTGCAGGCTCAACAACGTCAGGCACCTTAATATTAAGCTTTTCGCAGTCGGCAAAGAAGGCATCAGTGTAAAAGCGAGCAATATCCATAACGGTTTTATTCTCACGCTTTGCACCCTTAACCATTTTATCCTCGCCTGTGTCTGCATCGCTTGAAAGGTGACCAACGTCGGTAATATTCATTACACGCTTAACGTCGTAACCACTGTAGCGAAGGTATTTTTCGAGAATATCCTCCATAATATAGCTTCTGAGGTTACCGATATGTGCAAAATGGTAAACTGTAGGGCCACAGGTATACATGGTTACCTTACCCGGTACAATTTCTTTAAAATCTTCTTTTTTATGTGTAAGTGAGTTATAAAGTTTCATATATCCTCCGTAATTTATTTAGAAAAATCTATAAGTTTGATTGATTGCTTAACGTAAATTACACCTGAAACAACGCAAAGAGCACCTGTTATGCCCAAAAGCACGTTTGAAACAATTTCAAGTGGAAAGCCTTCGCCTAAAAGCTTACAGTAATCAAGCTCTGCAAGCAGCATTATAGCAAGTGAAAAAATCATTTGTGAGGCCGTTTTAAGCTTGCCATATATGTTAGCAGGAATTACAATGCCCTGTGCCGTGGCAACAAGCCTGAAGGAGGTAATTGTAAACTCCCTGAGTAATACTATCATAATAATCCACACGTTGCAAAGGCCAAAATGCATAAAGCCCAGCAATGCCGCCGTTGTGAGAATTTTATCGGCCACAGGGTCGGCAAGCTGACCGAACACTGTAACCACGCCGTTTTTTCTAGCAAGCTTACCATCAAGAAAATCCGTAAACGAGCCTACCGAAAAAACCACCAGTCCCCACAAAAAGTGGTGTGGAATATCACTTAAAAACAACCCAAGGAACAATGGTGTAAGAATTATTCTTACCACTGTTAATACGTTGGGAATATTTTTTTTATTCATATAGCTTCACCAATAAGAGAAAACTCATCCTTATCAAATATTTCTACAGGAACAATATCACCATCATCTATTCTGTAGCCTGAGGTGAACACAACCGTATTATCAATATCGGGTGCATCCATATACGTTCTGCCAAAGTAGCTGTCGGTATAAGGGTCGTAGCCCTCCACAAGCACGTCAAACACCTTGCCTACACAAGCAGAAAGCTTTTCATCTGCTATACGATACTGCTGCTCCATAATAATTTCTGCTCGTTGTGCAGCAATTTCAGGGTCTACCTGGTCAGGCAAATCGTATGCAACAGTACCCTCCTCACGAGAATATGCAAAGCAGCCTACTCTGTCCAGCTTTGCTTCCACAACAAACTCTGAAAGGGTTGTAAATTCCTCATCTGTTTCACCGGGGAAGCCTGTAATAAACGTACTTCTTATAATAATATCGGGTATAGCCTTACGAAGCTTTTCTACAAGCTCAAGCAAGCTTTGCTTATCGCCTCGCCTGTTCATCGCTTTTAAGATTTTGCCATCTGCGTGCTGCATAGGAATATCTATATAGTTACAAACCTTTTCGTTTGTGGCAATAGCGTTAATAAGCTCATCAGTAATTCTGTCCGGGTAGCAGTATAAAAGCCTTACCCACTGCAGCTTTTCTATTTTGTTAAGCTCGTTAAGAAGCTCCGGCAGCTTAAGCTCACCGTAAATATCCTCGCCATACCTTGTAGTATCCTGGGCAACAAGAATAATCTCTTTAACGCCCTTTTCGCAAAGCATATTTGCTTCCTCAAGCACAGCCTCCATTTTACGGCTTCTAAAGCCACCTCTAATGGAAGGAATTGCACAATAGGTACAGCAGTTTGAACATCCCTCTGCAATTTTAAGGTATGCAGTATATTCGGGTGTTGTGAGAATTCTGCCACCGTCAAGAGGTAATTGTTCTTTATCAGGAAATGAGCTGTATGGCTCATCAGACTCAAAAAGTGCATCGCACACTGCAACTATATCGTCGTTTGCACCGATACCGATTACACCATCAACCTCAGGAAGCTCCACAAAAATTTCATCTGCATAGCGCTGTGCAAGGCAGCCTGTAACAAGCACCTTTGCAAGCACACCGTCTTCCTTATAATCTATCATTTCAAGAATTGCATCTATAGATTCTTTTTTAGCATCCTCAATAAAGCCACAGGTGTTTACAATAACAACGTCTGCCTTATCTGCCTCCTGCACGAGTATATAGCCTGCATCCACAAGCTTTTTAAGCATAATTTCTGCATCCACCTGGTTTTTGGGGCAGCCTAAGCTGACCATACCCACCTTTTTATCCAAAATGCTCACCTCTTAGATTTCTATATCAAATGCTCTAAACGCCGATTTAATATCGTGAAAAGAATAGCCCATTCTTACAAAACGGTTAACAATTCGCTTTCGGCTTTTCTCATCACTTATAGAATTAATATATTTTGACTCTATTATATCTATAATACGCTGAATTGGCTCGTTGTCAAGAGTTTTGAGTGCATTATCCACAATTTCGGGGCTTACTCCCTTTTGACGAAGCTCGTAGGCAATACGCCTTACGTCGTACTTTTTCACCTCGAAAAGGTGACGTGCATAGCTTACTGCGTATGCCTCATCATCCAAATATCCTTGGTATAGAAGCTTATCTATAGCTCTTTGCGCTGACTCTGCGCCGTACTTAAGCTTTAGCTTGTTAAAAAGCTCCTTTTCTGAGTACGCCCTTAAGGACAGGTACTGTACTCCCTTCTCATAAGCAGAGCGAAAGCCTGCCTCCTCTTTCAAGGAAGCAAGCTCATCTTCTGAAATTTCTTGATTTTCGCTAAACCCTGCTCTGTACCAATAATCATCGTAAAGAGTGAGGGTGTATTCGCCGTCTATGTAAACGTGCACCTTATTGCCATTACCCGGCTTTGATGTTATTTTCATTCGTCATCATCCACAGCAATATCGATTGTTGCCCTTGCCCTGCCCTTTGAAACAGGCTCTGCAGCAGGTGTTGGGGCAGTATCCTTGCGAGAAATAGGATTTCTTGCAGAAATAAGCTCTTTAATGCTCTCTCTAACCTTTGCTTCGATTTCTGCGCAAAATTCAGGTGTATTTTTGAGGTATTCCTTAACGTTATCTCTACCCTGACCGAGGCGCTCCTCACCGTAGTAGAACCAAGCACCACTTTTGCGAATAATGTTCATTTTTACTGCAAGGTCAAGAATTTCGCCATACTTGGAGATACCCTCACCGTACATAATATCGAACTCTGCCTCTTTGAAAGGAGGGGCAACCTTGTTTTTAACAATTTTTGCCCTTGTTCTTGAGCCGATAAACTCGTTACCTGCTCCCTTAAGCTGTTCAACTCTTCTTACATCTATACGGATAGTTGAGTAGAATTTAAGCGCACGGCCACCTGTAGTAACCTCAGGGTTACCGTAGATAACGCCAACCTTTTCACGAAGCTGGTTGATGAATATAACAGTTGTGTTAGATTTTGAAATGGCGCCTGTAAGCTTTCTTAAAGCCTGCGACATAAGGCGAGCGTGAAGGCCAACGTGGGAGTCACCCATTTCGCCCTCTATTTCTGCCTTTGGAACAAGTGCGGCAACAGAGTCAACAACAATAACGTCGAGGGCACCTGAACGAGCAAGGTACTCGGCAATTTCGAGAGCCTGCTCACCGTTGTCGGGCTGAGAAACAAGCAAAGAGTCAATATCTACGCCTAAGGCTGCCGCATAAACAGGGTCAAGCGCATGCTCAGCATCTATAAACGCTGCCTCGCCACCCATTTTTTGAGCCTCTGCTACAACGTGTAGTGCAAGGGTAGTTTTACCTGATGACTCAGGGCCGTAAATCTCTACAATTCTGCCCTTTGGAAGGCCACCGATACCTGTTGCGGCATCGAGAGCAATTGAGCCTGTAGGTATAGCCTCAATATTCATGCTTGCATTTTCGCCAAGGCGCATAACTGCACCCTTGCCGAAATTCTTTTCTATTTGGGAAAGAGCTGTTTCCAGCGCTCTGGACTTTTCTGACTTTTCCATTATTAAAAGCTCCTTTCGAGTGTACAAATGTTCGGTTCGAAAGTTATTATATATGATATAATCGTAAAAATCAAGCAATTTTCAAAAAAATTTTAAAAATAATCAACATTATTGTGTAAATTTTCATAAAAACAGCGCTTTTGTAAAAAAAATACTTGCATTTGCAATCAAAAGGTGTTATGATACATTTCGTTGTCTTATGTTTAGATTTAAACAAACAAAAAACAAGGAGGTGCAGCTCAATGGCAAAATGCGAATTTTGTAACAAGGAAGTTGCTTTCGGCATCAAGGTTTCTCACTCACACAGACGTTCAAACAGAACTTGGAAGCCAAACGTAAAGAGAGTTAAGGCTGTAGTTAACGGCTCTCCAAAGAGAGTATATGCTTGCACACGCTGCTTGCGCTCCGGCAAGGTTACTCGTGCTATCTAAGCAAATTCAAGATTCAATCAAAGCAATTTAGCCCTGAAGTTTTCTTCAGGGCTTTGCTTTTTGTTTGTTGCTACAAAAGTTTATGATTTTTTTGTATAAACCTTCCTATTGAAATTGCAGAAGGTGTATAATATAATTATATTAGTATATTATCAAAACTAAGAGGTGATATTTTGAACAAAAAACAGCTAATGTGTTTTTTGCTCGCTTTTGCGCTGACCTTGGGGGTATTCTTATTCCCCAGCAACAGCAAAAGCACAGTTGTTTCTGCGGCCGATGATATAGTCGATTTAAAAGCAAGCGACCTTATATACGATGTGTATTCCGACAACGGAATTTCCACCGTTACAATTACAGGCTACACAGGCGCACATAAAAAAATACGTGTCCCCGAGGCTATTAACGGTGCAGCCGTTACTTACATTGAGCACTCCGCCTTTGGCGACAACAGCATCATAGAATATATAGAACTGCCTGCAAGCGTTGAGTACATCTCTGAGGGTGCCTTCGACAGCGCAACTGCTATTACAGAGTACGCTATTTCGCCAAATAACAAATATTACACAACTGAAAACGGAGTGCTTTACAGCAAGGATAAAACCTTCCTTCTCGCATACCCTGCCGCAAGAGGCGGTGCTTTTACAGTACCAAAAAGTGTTGAAATAATCGGCTCCCTGGCATTTTACAAGGCCTACAAGCTTACGTCTGTTAAGATGTACAACAACGTTAAAAGCATTGATGCCTTTGCATTTGCACTCTGCTGGAATTTAACCTCTGTTAAATTAAGCGACAACCTGCAAACACTTGGCTACAGAGCATTTTACGGTTGCCAAAGCCTTGCAGAAATTCACCTGCCATACTCTTTGCAGTCAATTTCAGAGCAGGCTCTTTTAGGTGGTATAGATTCTAAAGACAATATGTATTACCACACCACAAAGGGCATATATTTTGTTAAAGGCTCGTATGCAGAAAGCTACGTAAAAACACTGCACTTACCTACACAGTACTTAAAAGCAGAAACACGTACGGTTACTGACGTTGCTTCAAACGTAACGTTGTACGACTCTGCAAACGTTTTCCCTAAAACAGGTACTGTTGATATTAAGGTTACAATAGAGCCAAATACGTCTTACACAGCGTTACTTCCCGTAAGGTACAGCAAAATGTTCGCTTACACAATAAGCTTTGTGCACAACGGTAAAGAGGTTGCACTCTCCTCTCCTTGTGTTGTAAGATTTAACGGCTTCCCTGCAGGCACTATTGCCACAGCCACAAAGGTGTACACCTTACGCTCCGGCTCCCTTATAGAAAAAACAAGGGACCCTAAGGCAGCATTTATAGGCACCTCCTTCTCTACAAAAGAAACACTTGTTGTTATTACAAACAACAATTTCTCACTTAAGGGAGATATAGACGGCGACGGCACTCGCTCGGTTTACGACGTACGAATTGCCCTTTCGGCTGCATCAAAGCTTGTTTCGCTTACAAGCGCACAGGCTACTACAGCAAATATTGACGGCAAGGGCGAAATAACCTCAGCAGACGCATTAGAAATTCTTCGCTATGCAGCAGGAATTAAAAAATAAATAATAAACCACGGAGGAAATTTTTTATGATAGGTTTAGGAAAATACAAAGCAAAAATCAATAATATGTTCTTTAAGGGCGATGCTATATTCGAGCTTGAACTTGAAGACGGCAGCTACGAAATGGAAATTGAGCTCCAAGGCGCAGATTTTGATATGCCTGACTTTAAGCTTTTTGATGCAAAAGAGGATGGCAACACCTTTACAGCAAAGGCAACAACATCTCTGCTTCCCGGCAAGGAAATTGACGTTGAGCTTACCTTTGAGAACGACAAGTGCAACGGCTTCCTTAAAATTCCTTTCATCGGAAAAATCAAGATTAAAGACGCTGTGAAAATTGCATAAATAAATTTCAAGCATAATAAACATCCACCCGCCAAGCGGGTGGTTTTTCATATGCGGGCATAGCCCTATGTTCTTCGCGTATGCGTAAACGCATAAGTACGGTCTGCCAGTTGCGTAAGATTGTTACTTGCTACCCGTAAACGGGCCGTATCCACTCATTGTCAACTGGTCACCCATTTGGTCTTCTTTCAGTTGGTTCTGTATATACTCTGCAATTCGGC
>JAZNTU010000015.1:0-40485 GCA_045591945.1 Acutalibacteraceae bacterium
CAAGAATTTCTTTAGCCTTATTAAGCTCTGCGCCTTCCCATTTATCCATTTCATCAATCTGCTCAAGTGGGAGGAAGGTAAGCATACGAATGCACTTAAGCACGTCGCCGTCGCCAACATTTCTCCAATACTGGTAGAAATCATATGGTGATGTTTTGTTTGCATCAAGCCATACAGCATTGCCTGCAGTTTTACCCATTTTCTTACCCTGTGAGTCTGTGAGAAGGGTAATGGTCATAGCGTGAGCATCTTTACCTAATTTCTTACGGATAAGCTCTGTACCGCCAAGCATATTGCTCCACTGGTCATCGCCACCGAACTGCATATTGATCCCGTTTTCTTTGCTGAGATAGTAGATGTCGTTGCTTTGCATAATCATATAGTTAAACTCTAAAAAGCTAAGACCTTTTTCCATTCTTTGCTTGTAGCACTCTGCTCTGAGCATGTTGTTAACAGAGAAGCAGGAGCCAACCTCACGAAGAAGGTCAACGTAGTTAAGGTTAAGCAGCCAATCTGCATTGTTAACCATAATTGCCTTGCCTTCGCCAAAGTCAATAAAGCGCTCCATCTGCTTTTTAAAGCATTCTGCATTGTGCTCAATATCTTCCTTGGTGAGCATTTTTCTCATATCTGTTCTACCGGAGGGGTCACCAATCATAGTAGTGCCACCACCGATAAGTGCAACAGGCTTGTTGCCTGCCATCTGCAAACGCTTCATAAGAGTAAGCGCCATAAAATGGCCTGCAGTTAAGCTATCTGCAGTACAGTCAAAGCCAATGTAAAAGTTAGCTTTACCGTTGTTAACCATTTCTCTGATTTCTTCTTCGTTAGTAACCTGTGCAATAAGTCCACGGGCAACTAATTCTTCATAAATTCCCATAACTGTATCTCCTAAAATAGTAATTTACATATACGGTGTAATTATATTATAAATAATTTAGAATGTCAATCATTATAAAGGCGTGCAAGCCACTATTTTTATCGTTGCTGAATATAGACGAAAAGCACTATTATTTTTGTTTTTTGCGAAGCTTTGCCTCCATCCTTAAGTTGGGTGGAATGTTAGCCCTTTTTCGAAAAAGGGGGGACCGCGCGTAGCGTGGTGGGATATTCTCGACGCGAACAGCGTCGTTTTGCCAAAGGTAAAAACTCTATTCTAATCGTACCGAAGGTGCGACCTCATAAAAGTTTTACCGCGGGTAAAAAACCTCAAAAAGGTATGCCTTCGAAGGAAGGCAAATCCCACAAAAACATATCTTTGGTCCCCAAAACGGTACTGCATAGCACCATACTTATTAAATTGTCGTAATAATTATATTGTTTTATTGAAATAATTATAAAATTCTGTTATTATTTAATTATGTATATTCAGTATAAGGGAAAATGTACTTAAATACACAAAATCAACTTAAAGTTCAAAACAAGAGAGCAGCGAGAATAAACGCCAAGCTCACCAGGGGAAAACAACGGTGGTTATTTAATTGGTTTAAGTATGCCAAAAAAATTTTAACAGCTAATAAGTGATAGAATTAATATATTCAAGGTTGAAATTTTAGGAGAAAAATATGGGTAAGGATATTTATATTTCATACAGAAAAAGAGATGAGGGTGGCTTTGTTGCAGGTATGCTGCGCGAATTTCTTGTGGACCAGGGATATAGTGTAGCTGAGGCTATAAATAAGCAACCTGTAGTTATAGGAGAAAACGTTGTTAAGGCCATTGAGTCATGCACGGATTTTTTAGTGATTTTTTCGGAGTATACCTTTGATTGCATGATTGAAAACGGTACAGATGACTATATTGCTCAAGAATTGCTTGTAGCGCACAAAAGCGGTAAAAATATTATTCCAATTATTTTGCCGGATGTTGATTTATCTAAAACAAAGGATTTACCCGAAAGTCTACAAGCTTTAAATCTTGCACCTATTTCTTATAAAGTAGAAACACAAAAAGAAGTTTTCGAAAGAATAAAAAAACTTTTAGTATCCAAGTCATCTGTTAAAAATAATGGTGTGGCACAGTCCTCTGTTATAAACAAGCCCTATGAGGGTGATGAGGGTTATATTTTTATTAGCTATGCTCATAAGGATTCCGGTATTGTTTTAAAGGTTATTAATGAACTGCAAAAAAACAATTATCGTGTTTGGTATGATGAAGGAATAGACCCCGGTACAGAGTGGGATGAAAATATTGCAAAACACGTGGAAAACTGTGGCTATTTCATTGCATTTATGTCGAAAAATTATATTGCTTCTTCAAATTGCAAGGACGAGCTGAATTTTGCTCGCGATTTAGAAAAGAAAAGATTCTTGGTATATATAGAAGAGGTTGAGTTGCCCTCTGCAATGAAGATGCGCTTAACCCGTACTCAAAATATACATATGTATAAGTATGAACGAATTGAGGATTTCTACGATAAATTATTTAGAGCAGATGGGTTAGATGCGTTTGAAAGCGGAGTAATGGAAGGGAAAAAAGTTACCTCACACGTTGCTCCGACTGAAGCAGTTGAAGGTGAAGATGCTCGCACCAAAGCACCTTCTACAAGCACAACAAGCCGAAAGCCAAGAGGACGCATAGTTCACCGTGATATTGTTGATGTTGATTTCCATGATTGGTTATTAAACAGAAACCACACACCTTCTGTTGCTGATGATTATATTTATGCTTTATACAGAGCAGAAAAAAAGGGTATAGCATACGGTTTAACACCTTTTGAGCTTATTGTTGTAGATTCCGTCAAGGTTAGGTCTGCAATAGATGCTTTATTTAAGGTTGAAGAATTTGTTGAGCTTAATAAGAAAAACCATAATAAATACAAAGCTGCTCTTGAGCGTTGGTATGAATTTATTGTTGAATTAGAGCAACGAAAAGTCGCAGCTCCGGCTGCAGTAAATATGCAAACGTCAACAGTAAACGAAGATTTCGTTATTGAAAACGGCGTTTTGAAAAAATATAAAGGAACCTCTAAGGATGTTGTAATTCCTGAAAGTGTTTCAGTTATAGATTCGTACTGCTTTATGGATAAAGAAATTGAATCCGTGGTCATTCCCGGCAGTGTATCTTCTATAGAGGAGGGTGCCTTTGACGGGTGTGAAAATCTTAAATCAGTTACAATTGGCGACGGTGTAATGAGCATAGGTTGGTTTGCGTTTAATAACTGTGTAAGCCTTACTTCTATTATAATTCCCAACACTGTAATAAATATGGGTGAAAATGTTTTTAAAAATTGCACAAGCCTCACAACAGTTACATTCTCCAGAAACTTAACATACATACCCGAAGAAGTTTTTTTCAATTGTAAAAGTCTTACCTCAATCACAATTCCTTCCAAGGTTGCTAGTATAGGAAGAAAAGCTTTTGCCCATTGCGAGTCTCTTGCATCAATAATAATTCCAAAATGTGTAATAATCATCGGTGATGAAGCATTTTTAGATTGTATTAATCTTACAAATGTAGATATTTCTAAAGGGTTACTTTTACAAAGCAAATCTGCATTTGATGAAGCTTTGTATGAAAAATTAGTTGTCAAAAATGCTCCTGCTAATTAATTAGTGTTCTACTCGTGGCAGAGAAAAGTATTATTTATTTTAAGGTTAGTTTATAATGAATTTAGAAAGATTTATTGAAGCGCAGGAGCGAAGCTATGCTGTTGCTCTTGCAGAAATTAAAAGTGGGAGAAAAAGGAGCCATTGGATGTGGTACGTCTTTCCGCAGATTAAAGGCTTGGGCCACAGCTCTACTGCGCAGTTTTATGCAATTCAAGGCAGGGCAGAGGCTGAGGCGTATATGAGCCACCCTGTTTTATCCAAGCGTTTGCTCGAGATTTCAGAGGAGCTTTTGAAATTAGATAGCAACAATGCAGGGGAGATTTTCGGCTATCCTGATAATATGAAGCTGAAATCCTCAATGACGTTGTTTTATTTAATAAGCAATAGCGACGTTTTCAAAAGAGTTTTAGATAAATTCTTCAATGGTGAAATTGACGAGAGAACGGTTGAGCTGTTGAAGGGGAATGATTAAAAAATAACCGCCTGCTCCGAATTGGAACAGGCGGTTTTATATAGTATTCTATTTCCTCACACAAACGTTAAACACTTCTTTTTTATAAAAAACAAAATAATCTCAAAGTAGGTTGAAATTGTAAAAATCCCGTGTTAAACTTTACGGGGAACAAATGTTCTGTGTAAAAAATCTTTAAAAAGGAGAGTTAAATGAGTAAAAAGAAAAGCTTTGTATTTTACTATGATTGGCGAGATATTTTGGAGCCCTTGGGCAACGAGAGGATTGGTGAGCTTATGTGCGCTGTTTTAAAATACGTTTGCGACAAGGAAGAAACCGATTTTCAAGACGTTGCTCTGAAAATATCATACAACTTTATAGTGAATACAATAAAACGGGATGAGGAAAAGTATCAGGATATATGTGAAAAAAATGCCAAAAACGGCAAGCTTGGAGGTCGACCGAAAAAAGCGAACGCTTTATATAAAAACCAAACGCTTTTTGAAAAACCCAAAAAAGCCGATAATGATAATGATAATGATAATGATAATGTAAATGACACTGATAATGTAAAGGTTAATGACGTACCTTCCTCGTTTTCAAAGAAAACGCCGTGCGTGTACGATGAGCAGTTTTTGTCGTTTTGGAGCGATTACCCTAAAAAGGTGGGTAAGGGTGAGGCATATAAGCAATGGAAAAAGCAACGCCTGGGTAAAAAGGACGTGGATATTATTAAAGCATCACTAAAGTGGCAAAGAAAAAGCAGGGCTTGGCTCGATTCAGGTGGTAGGTTTGTACCTAACCCTGCTACGTATATATCACAAAGGCGATGGGAGGATGAGCCACCCGAGGGTTTACACCTAACAGATATAGCTGACCCATTGTGCTATACAGACGGTGATATATTACCCGAATATATTTTAAAGGGGGAATATAATAATGGAGGTAGGTAACAGGTATTGTTCCATTTGTGGAAAGGAGAAGGAAAAAAAGTATATTAGCTATGCAAATATTAATGTTTTTATTGAATGCGAATGCGAAAGGTCGGCAAGGCTAAAAAAGGAAAAAGCTGATATTGAGTTTGCTTTAAAGTCAGCAGCAAGGCTACGCAACAAAAGCAGTCACCTTACACCCGTTGGGCAAAAAGCCTCCTTTGATACTATGGTTGTGGATAATGAAAATGAAAAGGGTGCAAAGGGCTGTAAATACATACTTAATTGCCTTTTAAAGGAACAGCAGGAGCAGACAAAAAACAGTATTGTTCTGCAAGGCAACAGAGGTAGTGGCAAAACGTTTCTTGCCTGTGCAGTTATAAATGATTTTAACAGTAAATATCCTGTAAGTGAGCTACGAATTAAAAGCATTATAAAAGAAAGAGATAATGCATTTTGCGAGGGTGAGCTTACGCCTATGCAATCACCCTGCAAATTTATAACTGAAATGGATTTGTTTGCTTTGTATTATGATAATTTTAACTACTGTAAAACAGATGGTCCCTTACAGGAATTTAAGCAGGCTCAAAAGCTACTTGTTATTGATGACGTCGGCTCCTCTAACTTTGATAGCAGCCGTATAAAGGCACTTTACCATAATATTTTAGATTACAGGTACAGCAACAATTTGCCCGTTATAATCACAACAAATTTAACCAAAAAAGAGCTGTGCGAATATATAGGCGAAAGAGCCTTCGACAGATTACAGGCACGTAGTTATTTTATTGACCTTACATCATCAAAAAGCAGAAGAGGGTAATTATAAAAATAGCCTATTAATGCCTTGACAAATAATGCTCAAGTGGTATTATATTATTACGAAACTTCAGGGCGGGGTGCAATTCCCCACCGGCAGTAAAGTCTGCGAGCCTACAGGCTGATTGGGTGCAATTCCCAAACCGACGGTATAGTCCGGATGAAAGATGTTTCTTATAAAGCATTCTTTTTTATTGCCCTGAGTCTTTCGGGGCAATTTTTTTGAAGGGTGATTTATTATGAAATCAAAAAGTAAAAACACAAAAGAGCTTCAAAGACTCACTTTGGCTGCAGTGCTTTCTGCACTTTCACTTGTTTTAATGGCAACAATCAGGTTCCCGATTTTCCCCAGCGCACCGTTTTACGAAATGGAATTTTCCGACGTGCCTATTTTAGTTTGCTCAGGCCTTCTCGGCCCTGTGTACTCTATTGTTTCGCTGTTTGTTGTTTGCCTTATACAAACTTTGTTTTTTAGCTCCTCAAGTGGCTTTATAGGCTTTGTTATGCACTTTGTTTCATCAGGCTTAATGATTATTGTTGTTTACCTTTTAAGGAAGCATATTAAGGGCATAAAAGGCATTATTTTATCGGATATTTGTGGCGTCGTTGTTATGACACTTGTTATGATTCCAATGAATATGTGGCTTGTTTCCGAGTTTATGAATATTGATGCAAAGGGCTTTATTGAAGGCTTTTTATGGGTGTGCATCGGCTTTAATTTAATTAAAGCAACAGCAAACGTTACAATCTACACAATTTTAGCACCCGAAAGGTTATTTAAAAAACTATTTAGGGTGAAATGAGTTATCCGAACCTGCCTAAAAGCGAGTATTTTCAAGTTTTTTCGGCGTTTCGGTCTTGAAAGGCGAGTGAATAATATGATTACAAACACATACAAGCTTACAAATAAGGACGTTAACTTAACAACCTATATTCTCGATTCCTCCTTTGACCACAAAGCAGGCTACAAGCGTCCTGCAATACTTATTTTCCCCGGTGGAGGGTACGGTATGTGCTCTATGAGAGAGGCGGAGCCTATTGCTATGCACTTCCTTTCTATGGGCTACAATGCCTTTGTGTTGCGCTATTCTTTAAGGGAGGCATCTGCCTTTCCTCAGCCTTTAAACGACGCTGACGAGGCTATGAAGCTTATTATAGACAATGCTGACGAGTGGCTTGTAGATACAAGTAAAATTGCTGTGTGTGGCTTTTCTGCAGGTGGTCACCTTGCTGCTGCATTAGGCACAATGGGTAAAATTCGCCCTGCAGCTATGATTCTTGGTTACCCTTGCATTACAAAGGATATCTGCAATGATTTAAAGGTTTTGCACAATTACGAAACAGTGCCACCACTTGATGGAAGGGTGGATGAAAACACTCCGCCTGCATTTATTTTTTCTGCAACTGATGACGGACTTGTGCCTTTAACAAGCTCACTTAAGCTTGCATTAGCTCTTGATGAGAAAAAAATTCCTTATGAAATGCACCTTTTCTCAGAGGGTGGCCACGGCTTTTCAACAGCAGACTACGTAACAATTGAAAATATATGTGAATACTCATCTGCGCAGTGGATTCCTCTTTGCAAAGCTTGGTTATATAAATTGTTTAATAAAACTATTGACTAAAAACCTTATAATTTATATAATAAAAAAGTTATTTGTTATACTTATTTTTAATTTTAATTCTTATACGGAGTTGATAATTTATGGTATTCGAAAAAATCAAGCTTATTTTGTGTGAAGAATTTGAAATTGACGATAACGACGTTTCGCTTGATGCTGTGCTTACCCTTGATTTAGGGCTTGGCGATATTGATTTAATCGATTTAGTTATGAGCATTGAGGATGAATTTAACGTTGAGCTTCCCGATGAGGCTCTTGAGGAAATCAGCACAGTTGCTGACCTGGTAAAGTTTCTCGAAGAAAATATTTAAAAGATAGAGGATTTTTAAAATGGCTGAACAGAAAAAAATGGTAGAGGCAATTACGTCTATGGAGGATGATTTTGCCCAGTGGTATACCGACGTAGTTAAAAAGGCAGACCTTGTTGACTACTCAAGCGTTAAGGGCTGTATGATTATTCGTCCATACGGCTACGCTATTTGGGAAAATATTCAAAGAATTCTTGACGGTGAGTTTAAAAGAACTGGCCACGAGAACGTTTATATGCCTTTGTTTATTCCCGAAAGCTTACTTCAAAAGGAAAAGGACCACGTTGAAGGCTTTGCACCTGAGGTTGCTTGGGTTACACACGGTGGCAGCAATCCACTTGAGGAGCGCCTTTGTGTAAGACCAACTTCTGAAACACTTTTCTGTGAGCACTATGCTAAAATAGTTCAATCACACAGAGATTTGCCTAAGCTTTACAACCAGTGGTGCAACGTTGTTCGTTGGGAAAAAACAACAAGACCCTTCCTTCGTACACGTGAATTTCTTTGGCAGGAGGGCCACACAGTACACGCAACAGCTCAGGAGGCTATTGAAGAAACAGAGCGTATGCTTAACGTTTACGCTGATTTCTGCGAAAAGTCCCTTTGTATGCCTGTTATAAGAGGAGTTAAGACCGAAAGCGATAAGTTTGCAGGTGCAGTTTCTACATACTGTATTGAGGCGCTTATGCACGATGGTAAGGCTCTGCAGGCTGCAACCTCACACTATTTTGGTGATGGCTTTGCAAGAGCGTTTAATATGACTTATCAAGATAAAGAAAACAAGCTTCAGTACGTTCACCAGACCTCTTGGGGCTCAACAACTCGCCTTATCGGTGCGCTTATTATGTCCCACGGTGATAACAACGGCCTTGTTTTGCCACCTGCAGTAGCTCCTATACAGGTTGTTATTATTCCTGTTGCACAGCATAAGGAGGGCGTACTTGATAAAGCCTACGAGCTTCGTGACAGACTTTCCTCTACGTTCAGGGTTAAGGTTGATGACAGCTCTAACTCACCCGGCTGGAAGTTCTCTGAATACGAAATGAAGGGTGTTCCTTTAAGACTTGAAATCGGTCCTAAGGATATTGAAAAGAACCAGTGTGTTCTTGTTCGTAGAGATAACCGTGAAAAAATCTTTGTTTCTCTTGATAACCTTGAAGAGAGCATTACTTCTGCTCTTGAAGCATTCTCTGAGGCTATTTACAATAAGTCTTTAGAGAATATTAAAAATCGCACCTACAGCTGCACAACACTTGATGAGATTACTGCTGCGCTTGAAGCAAACGGTGATGGCTTTGTTAAGGCTATGTGGTGTGGCGATGAAGAGTGTGAGGATAAGGTTAAAGAGGCTACAGGCGTTGGCTCAAGATGTATTCCGTTCAATCAGGAAGAAATCGCTCCTACCTGCATTTGCTGTGGTAAGCCTGCAAAGCACTTGGTTTATTGGGGTAAAGCTTATTAAGCAAAGCAAAGCTTTGCAACTAAGTTTGCCTAACGGCAAGTGAAGTTTACTTCGTAAGTGAAGTTACTGCGTAGTGAAGTTTGCTTCGCAAGTGATATTGGCAAACTTAACTTCACTTTGCGCCGAAGGTGTAAAACTTCACTGTGATTTATCACAACTTCACTTTTTGTGAAACAAAAAACTTCACCAAAAGAGGAAAAAATAATGAAGGATTCTGAACTTAGAACAAGAGCTAAATCTTTAGCCCTGAAAATCATTTCAATCTGTGAGAAAATCGATTCAAGAAATGGTAAAGGAGTTCTTATTAATCAAATCACACGCAGTTCCACATCGATTGGTGCCAACATTCACGAAGCTAATTACGCTTCAAGCAAAGCAGACTTTATAAACAAGTTTCATATAGCGTTGAAGGAATGTATCGAAACCGAATATTGGATAGATATGCTTGCAGGTTCAAAGTGTATTTCAGAAGAAATAGCGACAGAACTATTGCAAGAATGTGGCGTTATAAGGAGAATGTTAGTAAAATCTATAAATACAGCCAAAGGTAATCAACTAAGTTTGCCTAACGGCAAGTGAAGTTTACTTCGTAAGCGAAGTTACTGCGTAGTGAAGTTTGCTTCGCAAGTGATATTCATAAACGTAACTTTATTTTAAATATTGAATGTAATTAAAAACAGCAGGTAGCTTTTTCGCTATCTGCTGTTTACTATTTTGCTATTTGCTATTTGCTTAATTATTAACTAAGTCGCTCATATTATAAATACCGTTTTCTTTTTGGTTTATAAATACTGCTGCGTTAACTGCGCCGTTTGCAAAAATTGCTCTTGAGCGAGCAGAGTGGGAGAGTGTAACAATTTCATCGGTGCCTGCAAAAATAACCTGGTGCTCACCCACAATTGTGCCACCTCTTATAGCGTGTATGCCGATTTCGTTTGTGTGGCGTTTTTCTCTCTTTGAATGTCTGTCGTACTCAAAGTATGCATCGGGCATTTCTTCCTTAATAGCATTACCTAACATAATAGCTGTGCCACTTGGCGCATCAAGCTTTTGGTTGTGGTGTGCTTCTACGATTTCTACATCGTAGCCTGTGCCTAAAACCTTTGAAGCTACCTTGCTTAATTCACAAAGCAGGCTAACACCTAAGGACATATTGTAGCTGAAAAATACAGGTACTGTCTTTGCAGCCTCTTCAACAGCCTTTATTTGCTCATCAGAAAGGCCTGTGGTAGCTAAAACTACTGCTGTTGAGGTTTTCACAGCATAGCTGAGCATATAAGGTAAAAGAGAAACGTTTGAAAAGTCGATTATAACGTCGGCTTTAATGTTCACCTCATCGTAGTTTGCAAATACAGGAAATCCAAGTGTTGAATCATCAATTATATCAATACCTGCAACAATTTCACAATCGTTTCTGCTTTTAACTGTTTCTGCAACAAATTTGCCCATTTTGCCACAGCAGCCACTTAATAATATTCTTGTCATTTTAACATCTCGCTTATTTTATATCATATTGTGCTTCTCTAATACTGACCTGAGAAGAGCCTCGTTCTTTTCATTTAAAGGGGAGAGGGGCATTCTGCACCTGCCTACGTCCATACCCATCATACACATTGCTGCTTTAACCGGTATAGGGTTAACGTCGCAAAATAATACGTTGCACAAATCAAGGTACTGAAGCTGAAGCTCTGCGCTTTTTCCGAAATCACCATCTAAGGCGTATTGTGCAATATCGTGTGTAAGCTGTGGTGCAACGTTTGAAAGTACGGAAATAACACCTTTAGCACCTAATGAAATAAGAGGTGTTATCTGGTCATCATTACCCGAATAAAAATTCAAATTATCACCACAAAGGGCAATTGCTTTTGCAATGTGAGATATATCTCCGCTTGCTTCCTTTGCACCGTTAATTAACGGAAGCTTTGAAAGCTCAAGGTAGGTTTCAGGCTTTATAGTAACGCCTGTTCTTGACGGTACGTTGTAAAGAATAATAGGCGTTGAAACTCTTTTTTCTATATATGTGTATGACTCAATAAGTCCGTCCTGCGATGCCTTGTTGTAGTATGGCGTGACCATCAAAAGTCCGTCAACACCCATTTTTTCTGCATCGTTGGAGAGCTTAACAGCGTGCACCGTATCGTTAGAGCCTGTGCCTGCAATAACAGGTATTCTGCCTGCAGTTACCTCAACGGCAACCTTAATAGCTTCAACGTGCTCATCGTACACAAGGGTAGATTTTTCGCCTGTTGTACCACAAACAATAATTGCATCTGTACCGTTGTTTATTTGGTTTTCAATTATTTCCTCAAAAAGAGGGAAGTTAATTTTTAAGTCCTCGCCATAAAATGGTGTAATTATTGCAACACCGGCACCGGTAAAAATCGGTTTTTTCATAGAAAGACCCCCAAAAGTTTATTTAAAAAAGCGAAACGTTTATGTTTCGCTTTTTCGGTGAAAATTAGTCCATATAGCCTTCTGCGCAAAGGAGCTCTGCAAGAAGAACTGCGCCACCTGCAGCACCACGGAGTGTGTTGTGTGCAAGGCAAACAAATTTGTAATCGTACTGTGTATCCTCACGAAGTCTGCCGATTGAAACAGCCATACCGTTTTCAAGGTTTCTGTGAAGCTTTGTTTGAGGCATATTATCCTCTTCAAAATAGTGAAGGAACTGCTTTGGAGCTGATGGAAGCTCTAACTCCTGTGCTCTGCCACGGAAGCTCTTCCACATTTCAATCATTTCTTCTTTAGATGGCTTTGTTTCAAATCTTACAAAAACTGCACCCATGTGACCATCGGAAACAGGCACACGAATACACTGTGCTGTAAAGTGTGGCTCTGTAGCAGAAACAATTTCTTTACCTACAATTTTACCCCAAAGCTTAAGTGGCTCTTTTTCGCTCTTTTCTTCCTCGCCACCAATGAAGGGGATAACGTTATCAACCATTTCAGGCCATCTTTCAAAGGTTTTACCTGCGCCTGAAATTGCTTGATAAGTACAAACAACTACGTCTTTAACAGTATATTTTTCGTGAAGAGGGAAAAGTGCAGGTACGTAGCTCTGGAGTGAGCAGTTTGACTTAACTGCAATAAAGCCACGCTTTGTGCCTAATCTTTCACGCTGTGCTTTAATAATTTCGATGTGCTCCGGATTAAGCTCAGGAACAACCATAGGAACGTCGGCTGTCATACGGTGTGCAGAGTTGTTTGAAACAACAGGGCACTCTGCCTTTGCATATTTTTCTTCAAGCTCTTTTGTTTCTTGCTTTGAAAGGTTAACTGCGCAGAAAACGAAATCAACCTGTGATGCAATTGCTTCGATATCCTTTTCAGCATCGTAAATAACCATATCAAGGTACTTTGCAGGTGTTGGCTCCTCCATACACCATCTGTCACCAAGAGCCTCCTTGTAGGTTTGGCCTGCTGAACGTGATGATGCTGCAAGCACTGTAACGTCAAACCAAGGGTGCTCGTTAAGTAAAAGTGCAAATCTTTGGCCAACCATACCTGTTGCGCCAATAATACCAACCTTATATTTTTTCATTGTGTTTACCTCCATATAAAAAACACTTGTATTTGCTATGTAAATGACTTATAATGATTGTAATTTGTCGAAACGCAGTCGCATTTCGCAAAAGTCGATAAAATTAGCTTTTAGCAAAATTGTTTTTTATAAAAACTGTTTCGACTGACTATAATCATTATAATATAAATCATTATTAACTTAGAGATAATACCATATATAATGTGGTTAAGTCAATGTTTTTTAAGCATTTTAAGCTATATATATTTTGGAAAAGGGATATTTATGAATAAATCTGACTTTTTTTATAACCTACCTGAAGAGCTTATAGCTCAGCACCCCATAGAGCCACGTGACCACTCACGTATGATGGTGCTCTCAAAAGAAAACGACAGTATTCTTCACAAGCATTTTTATGATATTCTTGATTATTTCAAAGAGGGCGATTGCTTGGTGTTAAATAACACAAGAGTGCTCCCTGCAAGAATATACGGTGTGAAAAAGGACACAGGCGCAAACGTAGAGTTTTTATTGCTTAACCAAATAGAAAATGATTTGTGGGAAACACTTGCAGGCCCCGGCAAACGAGCCAAAGAGGGCGCAGAGTTTACGTTTGGTGACGGTATTTTAAGCTGTATAGTTGAAAAGGTGCTTGATAACGGCAACCGTGTTGTTAGGTTTAATTACGATAAAAAGGATAACTTTTTTAATATACTCGATAAAATCGGTCAAATGCCTCTTCCTCACTATATTACAGAGGAATTAGAGGATAAGGAGCGCTACCAAACGGTTTATTCCAAGGAATTAGGCTCTGCTGCAGCCCCAACTGCAGGCCTGCATTTTACCGATGAAATACTTGAAAAAATACAGGCTAAGGGTGTTAAAATTGCATACGTTACCTTGCACGTAGGCTTAGGCACCTTCAGACCTGTTAAGGCAGAAAAAATTGAAGACCATCATATGCATTCCGAGCATTACTTTTTGCCACAAGCTACTGCAGACGTTATAAACGAAACAAAGAAAAACGGTGGCCGTGTAATTGCCGTAGGCACAACAAGCTGCCGCACTCTTGAAAGCGTTGCTTCGTTTTGTGGCGAAATTAAAGAGGATGACAGATTTACCGATATATTTATTTACCCCGGGTATGAATTTAAATGTATTGACGGTTTACTTACAAACTTCCATTTGCCCGAAAGCACGTTGATAATGCTTGTTTCGGCGTTTTACGGATATAATAAAACGTTAAAGGCATATAAAGAGGCTGTAGAGGATAAATACAGATTTTTCTCCTTCGGCGATGCGATGCTAATCCTGTAAAGAATGAATAATGAAAAATGAAGAATGAAGAATGAAGAATGAATGATGATACTATTAGTAAAGGTTTGTGTTTATGTATAAATTAATTAAAACAGAAGGAGCTGCAAGGCGAGGGGAGTTTGAAACCGTACACGGTACCGTGCAAACACCTGCATTTCAAAACGTTGCCACCTGTGGTGCAATTAAGGGTGGCCTTTCTGCCTACGACCTTAAGGATATTGGCTGCCAGGTTCAGCTTTGCAACACCTATCACCTGCATGTAAGACCGGGTGATACGCTTATAAAGGAATTAGGTGGCCTGCATAAATTTACAGGCTGGAGTGGCCCTATTTTAACTGATAGTGGTGGCTTCCAGGTGTTCTCTTTGGCAAAGCTTAGAAAAATTAAAGAAGAGGGCGTTACCTTTAATTCTCATATTGACGGTAAAAAAATCTTCATGGGCCCTGAGGAGAGTATGCAAATTCAGTCAAACCTTGGCTCTACAATTGCTATGGCTTTTGATGAATGTGTTAAAAACCCTGCAGAATATAAATACGCTAAGGAGTCTATTGCAAGAACTACCCGTTGGTTAATCCGTTGCCAAAATGAAATGAAAAGGCTTAACAGTCTGCCCGATACAATTAATAAAAATCAGCTTCTTTTTGGTATCAACCAGGGTGCAACCTTTGATGATTTAAGAATTGAGCATATGAAGCAGATTGCTGAGCTTGACCTTGACGGATATGCAATTGGTGGCCTTGCTGTGGGTGAGCCTAAAGAGGATATGTACAGAATAATATCTGCTGTTGAGCCCTTTATGCCTAAGGATAAAATACGTTACCTTATGGGTGTAGGTACACCCGGTAATATTATTGAGGGTGTTAGCCGTGGTGTTGATTTATTTGACTGCGTTATGCCATCAAGAAACGCAAGGCACGGCCATTTGTTTACCTGGTCAGGCATAATTAATATGAACAACGCCAAATACGCTACTGATGATACGCCTATAGATATTGAGTGCAACTGCCCTACGTGCCAACGCTTCAGCAGGGCATACCTACACCACCTGTTTAAGGCTAAAGAAATGCTTGCTATGAGGTTAGCTGTTATTCATAACCTTTATTTCTATAACAATTTAATGGCAAGAATCAGAGATGAATTAGATAACGGTACGTTTACCGAATTTAAAAATAAATACGTTGATTTACTTGACACGAGAATATAAAGTTTAGTATAATAATCAAGTACAAATTTTTGGAGGATTTAGTTATGTTCAATTTTGTTAATTTATTATTTTCTAATTCAGGCGCTGCTGCAGGCGAAGGTCAGCAGAACCCAATTATGTCATTCCTTCCATTTGTTCTTTTGATGGGTGCTATGTACTTCCTCGTTATGAGACCACAGAAGAAAAGACAAAAAGAAGAGCAGGCAATGAGAGATTCTATTCAGGTTGGCGATGAGGTTACAACAACAGGTGGTATTATGGGCCGTGTTGTTACTGTTAAAGAGGATTCTGTTATTATTGAAACAGGTGCAGACAGAGTTAAAATCAAGTTCCACAGGTCCGCTATTTACACCAACAATACTGCTAACGAGCGTATGGAGGCTGAAAGACAGGCTGCTCAAGAGGCTAAAAAGGCTAAGGCAGAAAAAGCTGCTATCGAAGAGAAGGTTAGTGGCAAGGGTCCTAAAAAGTCAAGAAAGGTAGTTAAAAACGCTGCTGAAGAGGCACAGACAGATGCTCCTGAAGCTACAGAGGTTAGCGAAGCTCCTGAAGCTACCGAAACAACTGAAGAATAATTCATAAAAAAATATACCCCCGCATATCCTTTATTAAATGGTATGCGGAGGTTTTTTTATGTCCAAAATTAAATTTTCGGGTAAATCAAATTTCAAACCCTATTTTATTTCTGTACTATTAGGTGCTTTGTTGAGTCTTATATGCTTTTTAGCCTTAGGCTTTGTTTTAGTAAGCAATACAGATTTTAATTTGTTTATTAAAATAATGATATTTGCAGGTTTGTTTTTTAGTGGCTTTGTAGGTGGGTATTACCTTAATAAAAAGCTGAAGGGGAAAGGGTATATAAACGGCTTTTTTGCAGGCTTATTAAATTCATTGTTATCAATAATAATTATTGCCGTGTTAATGAGATTTAATTTTTCTGTAAATATACTATTAATTTTACCTGTGGTGGTATTGGGTGGTGTAGTAGGTGGCATAGTGCGTGCCAATAAATAAAAGGAGTATTAAATATGTTAAAAAATAAGCTGATTTTTAATTTTAAAAGAAAAAGTAAACCCGTTAGTATTAATTTTGATTATAAGCTGATTGTGTTTTTTGTTATATTTTTTTGTGGAATAATTATAGGTGGATTTGTTGTAAAAAACAGCTCTGATTCACTTTTACGTATTCTTTCTACCTTTATAAAGGAATACTTTGTTGGGCTCAATGCACAGGCCTATATAATAAGCTTTATTAAGGTGTTTACACCGTTTTTGCTAATTTCAATCACTACGTATATAGCCGGTTTATGTGGTGTCGGCATACCTTTATTGGGCTTTGCTCCATTCTTATTAGGCGTTGTTATAGGCAGTGTTGTATCGCAATATTATATAGACTTTGGCTTTGCAGGTATTGGTTGCTGTGCTTTAATTTATTTACCCCTATTTGCAACAGCAACAGCCACTTTAATAAAGGGCTGCTGCTGTAGCTTTGATATTTCCGGGGAAATATTTTATTTTGTTGTATCAGGAAAGGGTAGTGGAGATGCAATTTTAAAGGGGTATACGGTAAAATACTTAATTTTTTTAATTCCTATTATCTTATCAAGCATTGTTACCTTAATTTTATACCATTTTTTCTCTCATTTATTCGCTTTCCTCGTCATCTAAAGGCGTAAACTTAGGTGCTTGTGGTGGCTTTACACCACTTAATGGGTTAGAATCAGCTGCTTTTTTTAGCTGGTCATCAACAATATGGGTGTAAATTTGTGTTGTGCTAAGGCTTTCGTGGCCAAGTATTTCTTTAATTGCAAGTAAATCAACGTCGCCTGTTTGGTACATTAGCGTAGCAGCAGTGTGGCGCAGCTTATGGGTGGATAAAGCTCTGTCACCAAGGCCTGCCTTTTCCAGTGTTGTTTTTATTATGTATTGAACAGTTTTAGGGCTGATTCTGCCTTTTTGACGGCTTATAAACAAGGCATTTTTATCCTTAACTCCATCAACAGGTCTGTGTGGTAGGTAGGCGTTTATGGCAGCAATACAAGCCTCGTTTAAGTAAATAGTACGCTCTTTATTACCTTTACCTGTAACAACCATTGTGTTATTTGAGCGTATATCAGATAAATTTAATGAAACAAGCTCTGAAAGACGTAAACCACAATTCAAAAATAACGTAATTATACAAAAATCACGCTCTTTAAACTTACCGTCAACAGCCCTTAGCAGTGCAAGGCTTTCGTCTAAAGTAAGGTATTTAGGCAACGTCTTTTTTAATTTGGGTGAGTCAAGCTCCTGCAGGGGATTATCCTCAATAAGTCTTTTTTGTATTGTGAGATATTTAAAAAAATTACGCAAGGTAGTTGCTTTGCGAGCACGAGTACGCTCATTGTTGTTACGCACGTCTTTACAATACACAAGGAACATATATGCATCGTTTAACGTAACGGATGCAACAACCTCTAAGGACAAGTCTTTTACAGTAATTTCTTCAAACGGAACCTCTTTACTAACTAATCCACGAATTATTTTTAAAAACTTAAAAAAGGTAAGTAAATCGTTTGCGTACTCAATTACAGTTAAATCAGACCTGTTTTTAATAACACTGTAGTAATTCAAAAAATCAAGAGCGTAATCGGGGAATATATATATGAATTCGTCTTTTTTCATATTTTTACTCCTTTTAATAATAAAATCAGCCTACACGAGAAGGGCAGCTTTATTATAACACCTCTTTAAATAAATATCAAGACTTATACAAAATAAAAATTTTGTATAAGTCAGGGTATGAGAAATATGAAAAAAATGGGGTTATTTTAGTATTTTATTATGTTTTATAGGAAATCTGCTGTTTTTCCTATAAATAACAAAACCATTGGCTTTTATGCCTTTAGCCTTACCTGATGCTATGTACGTTGATAGATATTGTAATATAATTGATAAACTATTTTTATTTATTACTTAAATTAAAAATTATTTATCCTTATATTTTTTCATACAAATTAATATTGCAGTTGCAACTATTGCCATTGTTATTGTGTAGCCTAATTTTGCTGCAGCGTTTTTTTCGGGATTTTTCATTTTTTGTAATTCCTTTCATCCACTCAGTTTTTTTGAAATGATACTTTACTCATTCACAAAATTTCTATTCGATGATATTTTAAAAAAAAACGAGTATTTAGCCCCAAATACCATCGAATCAGTTTTTTTGAAACGATACTTTACTCGTTTAGAAAATTTCTATCGGATATACTAAATTGCAATAATGCCACCAAAATCCGTCAGCTTACGGTTTTTGCTGAAAATGGCTTTACAATTATGTTTATTTAAAAATGCTAAAATTTGCTCATATTCGGAATGCTCGCTTAAGTCCCCACTGAAATAAATTTCATTTTCAGATATTTTTGCAGAAGCTCCACCAATAAAGCCATAGTGTGATTCTGACAGGTGCACGTATCCCGGTGTAAGCTTTAATACATCTATTTGATATTTTTTTAACAAAGTAGTGATACCAGGGTCTTCTGTAATAATTGCATTTTCATTCAGAATACATATATTGCACTTCGTGTAGCCCTGGTTAGTGCTTATAAGCTCATATTCATTGTTGGCTGCTTGTAATATTGCATTATGTATAAATGCTTCATTGCATATTATTTTTTTGCCAATAACAGCAGCATTTAGCTTTACGTCATTGGGATAAGGCGAAGTAATACCGTTTACAGAAAATACGTTGTAATCCTTTACTAAAGGCTCTATCTCCCCTGCTACGGTGCTGTCAATAAGCAATAATTCAGTATTAAGTCTAAAGGCTAATATATCAGCGTGGTTGCTTATTTCATCGTCTAATAAAGCGTTTTTCGGCAACTCAATAACATCAATACCAAGGCCTTTAAGCTCTGCAATTTCTTCTGTATAGCGCTCACCAATAAGGCAACGAGCTATTCTTTTATTAGTATTCATTAATCTACTGCTGCCTCAAAGGCTTCCCTTATATTTCTTACACCGATTATTTCAATATCTTTAAAATCTTCCTTCGAAAGATTCTTCAGATTTTGCCTTGGCACAATACAGCGGTTAAAGCCCAAACGTGAGCATTCACGTATTCTTTGTGCGCAGTTATTCACAGTGCGTATTTCACCTGCAAGTCCTATTTCGCCAAAAACAATAGTTTCGCTGTTTATAACAGCATCCTTAAGGCTTGAAATAATTGCTAATGCAACAGCTAAATCACAAGCAGGCTCATCGGCCCTTAAGCCACCAATTATGTTCACGTAGCAATCCATATTTCCCAGGAAATATCCTGCACGCTTTTCGAGTATGGCTATAAGCATTGCCATTCTGCCGTAATCAAAGCCTGTTGCCATTCGGCGTGGGTTACCACCAAAGCCCGAGGCTGTTGCAAGGCCCTGTATTTCAGCTAAAATAGGCCTTGTGCCCTCAATCAGGCACGTTACGCACGTACCTGATACGTTTAAGGGTCTGCCACTTATCATAGCTAACGAGGGGCTTTCTATTTCAGCAAGACCTTTATTTGTCATTTCAAAAACGCCTATTTCGTTTGTTGAGCCAAAACGGTTTTTTACAGCTCTTAAAATTCTGTAGGTGAGATTCTTTTCACCCTCAAAATACAAAACAGTATCAACAATATGCTCTAAAACCTTAGGTCCTGCAATGTTGCCATCCTTATTAACGTGACCAACAAGGATTATAGAAACGTCGTTTTGTTTTGCAGTGCGCATAAATAAATTGGTGCATTCCCTTACCTGTGCAACACTGCCCGAGGTTGAATTAATATCGTTAATATTCATTGTTTGCACAGAGTCAACTATAACAATATCAGGCTTTTCTGTTCTGATATATTCACAAACAATTTCTGCATCTGTTTCGCACATAATAGCAAGGCTTTCGCTTGTAACGCCAAGGCGCTTGGCTCTCATTTTAATTTGGTAGGCAGATTCCTCACCTGATACGTATAAAATAGAAAAACCACGGGCAATCTTTTCGCAAATTTGAAGCAAAAGAGTAGATTTACCAATACCGGGGTCACCACAAAGGAGCACCAGTGAGCCTTTTACAAGGCCACCACCAAGCACTCTATTAAGCTCCTTTATACCTGTATCGTAGCGCAGCTCAACGCTTGAATCTATTTTAGATAAAGGCAATGCAAGAGAAACGCCACGAGAAAGCTTGCTTTTGGCGTTTTTTGCAGATTCAGTTATAATTTGCTCTTCGTTTAAAGAGTCCCATTCGCCACAACCGGGGCATTTACCGTACCATTTTGCAGATTCGTACCCACATTGGTTGCAAACAAATATTGTTTTACTTTTTGCCATTTTATCAATCCTTAATTTTGTAATAATCGTACACAGCAAGAGCTATGCAGTATGCAATTTGCTTTTGATATTGCTCTGTTAACAGCTTTTGAGCTTCTTCTTTATTAGATAAAAAGCCACACTCTATTAAGCAGGCAGGCGCCTTTGCATTGTAAATTAAATAAACGGATGTGCCACATTCTTTAATTTGACGATTATTGTTTTGTTGAATAAGCTCTACGGTTTGCTCTTGTATGCTTTTAGCTAATGCAGAGCTTGTAGCTTTAAAATTTCTTGAATAAAAAACCTGCATTCCCGAATATTTTTCCTCTTGAAAATAATTTTGGTGAATGCTTAAAAATACGCAATTATCGTATTTTTCCATTATTTTCATTCGATTGTTAATATCAGACCTTTTCTTTTTACGTATAGTGCTTAAGCCCTCATCCTCTAAGGAGTTATTGGTTTCTCTTGTTAAAACGGTTTCAAAGCCGAATAGCTTTAAATAATCGTTTAAATAAAGAGCTATAGAAAGGTTTATATCCTTTTCAAGAAAGCCGTCGGCTGTTGAGGCGCCACCATCAAACCCACCGTGGCCTGCATCAATTATTATTACAGGCTCGGAAGAAGAAACCTGTGAAACTGTGGCAGAGCTTAAAGACGTGTTATTGAAGGATATTAAAAACACTAAAAAGAAAAGTGGTATAAATATAAATACAGGTATCAGCTTTTTCAATGAAATCACCTGTAAATTATATGCTTTGCAGGTAATAGATATTATCTGAATTCTGTTCCGTCCTTAACTAAAAGACGGTGCCTTGTAATTCTGTGTAAATGATTTTTTTCACCAATCATTTCTAAAAGCTTATCGCAAAAGCTTACAGGGTTAATGGTAAAATCGTTACCTGCAGGCAGTTTAAAATAAAGCATAACCCTATCTGTATGAAAAACTGCACGAAAATCAGTAATATGTTCACTTACGTTAATTGTTTTAAAGGTCTTTTTCTTTGTCTTTTTTTCAAAAGTAATTGTTTCGTTTTCAATAACGTTTACAATTTTTTCGTGTAGCTCCTTTGGGTTTTCACAAGGTATTTCTACACTGTATTCACCTTTGAAAATCTCTTGTGTTTTATATACAGGCTCAGCTATTTCGAGAAATTCAATGCCAGGTACCATAACGGAGTTAAGCTGTTCAATCACTCTTTGCATAGGGTAATTATCATCATTAAGCCTTATATCAAGTGGCTCACGCAATGCCTCAACACCTAACGGGAGCGATAAACCAAACACAAGGTATGGATGAGGGTTAAAGCCCTCTGTATACCACAAGGGAATATCTGTTCTGCGAAAAGCTCTTGTCATACACCTTGTTATATCAAGATGTGAAATGTACTTAGCTGTATCTTTTTTATTAAACCATATTCTGACTGAGCGCATCGCACTTACCTCCGTTTAGTTTATTTGAGCCACAGCCTGCACATTGCTGACGGCAGTTGCGAGTTGTTTCTGCCTTTTTGGCTTTTTCGTATTCATTTATTAAGAAAGCCTTAGTTATACCTGAGTTAATGTGGTCCCAAGGCAGAATTTCATCGTAAGAACGGGCTCTGCTTGTGTAGAAGGCTGTGTCTATACCACATTCCTCAAAGGCCTTTGCCCAGCCCTCGAGGTTGATTTTATCATCCCAGCTATCAAAGGTACAGCCGTTGTTGTAGGCAGCTAAAATAACGTCGCAAAGCCTTCTGTCGCCACGGGCAAAAACACCCTCAAGGAAGGTAAGCTCTGTATCGTGAAAACGGAATGTAATTTTCTTTGTAGTGCAGCTTTCAAGTAAAAGCTGTTGTTTTCTTTTAAGCTCCTCTTTAGTATCCATAGGTGCCCATTGGAAAGGTGTGCAAGGCTTTGGCACAAAGGATGAAACACCTGCGCTTACTGTACAGCCCTTGCCCTTTGGCTTATCAGGGTTATTATAAAACTCATTAACAACCTTTTGGGATAATACGTTAATACCAACCACGTCATCATCTGTTTCGGTAGGCAGACCAATCATAAAGTAGAGCTTAACAGCAGTCCAGCCACCAACAAACGCCTTACGGCAGGTTGATAAAATTTCTTCCTCACTTATGTTTTTATTAATAACGTCACGCAGCCTTTGTGTGCCTGCCTCTGCAGCAAAGGTAAGACCTGAACGGCGCACAAGCGCAAGCTTTTCTTTAAGCTCATCAGAGAAATTATCTATACGAAGCGAAGGTAATGATACGTTGATTTTATCAGGGATTGTCCAGCCCAGAAGCTCCTCTAAAAGCTCTGTGATTTTTGTGTAGTCGCTTGTAGAGAGTGAGCAAAGTGAAAGCTCATCGTAGCCACTGGTACAAGCAAGTCTTTTGCTTTGCTTGCTGATTGTTTCTACACACTTTTCTCTTATAGGTCTGTACCAAAAGCCTGCCTGGCAAAAACGGCAGCCACGTATACAGCCACGGAATATTTCGTGCACAACTCTGTCGTGCACAACCTCAACAAAGGGTACAACAAATTTTTCGGGGTAGAATATTTTATCTAAATCAGCCACTACCCTTTTATTTACCCTTTCGGGTGCACCGTTTGTAGCATTAACGTTTGCAATTGTGCCATCTGCATTATAGGTTACATCGTACAACGAGGGCACGTAAATACCCTCAATTTTACTTGCTGCAATTAAAAATTCTTTTCTTGATTTATTCGCCTTTTTGTATTCATTCAAAAGGTCAATAAATTCAAGCATCATTTCCTCGCCTTCACCTATTTGGAAGGCATCAATAAAATCTGCCAAAGGCTCGGGGTTGCATACACACGGGCCACCTGCAATAACTACAGGTATATCAAGTGTGTCGCCCCTATCCTTGCTTTTAAGTGGTATTTTAGCAAGGTTAAGCATATTTAAAACGTTTGTGTAGCAAAGCTCATACTGTAAGGTAAAGCCTACAACGTCAAAATTAAGTAAAGCATCTCTGCTTTCGAGGGCAAAAAGAGGTATATCTCTTTCTCGCATAATTGCTTCCATATCGGTATCGGGCGCAAAAACTCTTTCGCACCAATAGTTATCCTTAGAATTAATAAGGCTGTATAAAATCTTCATTCCAAGGTGGCTCATACCTATTTCGTATGTATCCGGAAAGCAAAAAGCAAAGCGTATATCAATATTCTTTAAATCTTTAACAACAGAATTAAGCTCGCCACCTGTGTACCTTGCAGGCTTTTGCACAAGTGGTAAGATTGCTTCAATTTTATCCTTAAGCATTGTTTCAACTCCATATAAAATTCGACATTTTTTCTTATTTAGTATTTTACTATAAATGCAATTAATAATCAAGTAAAGTGTTTACATTTTAGTACTATTGATAGCACAGTAAGCAAAGAAAAACTCTCTGTAACAAAAAAATTACAGAGAGCATTTATTTTTTATCTAATTATACGTGTGTTTGCTGTGGATATTTTTGTGATACCTTATATGGCCAACGTTGGTGGTTCAATATAATCATTAGCTTTTTGTTACCTTTTTTTAATTTTTTCGGCTGTGGTTTTCACGCTAACCGTCCCCTCGTCTGATTGGTCTGTCTGCTGTGTAATTGTCGCTCTATCAAAATATGTAAATACATTTTCATTGTGAACATTATAAACCTCATAAACACCCGGTGAATAACATTTTACGTATAACGTTTCATCAAGAATCTCAACGTTGTCCTCTGTATCATATATATTAGGATATGCTTTCACCGGGTCCAAATAAACATCAAAAACATATGTTGATGATGAAGAAAGCTCTTTGTTGAAAACAATATATTCATCCGGCACAATAACAAGATGCCATCTGTAAAATTCAGATACTGCTTTTCGTGCTTCGGCAACATTTGTGTCCTCAAAATCAGCTTTAGTGCATCCAACAAAAAGAACCATTATTCCTACAAGCATTATTGTAATTACTCTTTTGACTATCTTCATAAAACTAACCTCACGTATTAAATTGTAGAAACTCTACAATTTTATGACATGGCACAGGGTCGTTTATTTGTGTTACTCACTGTAAGTTACCCAAAGGGCGAAAGAAGAGCCGATCGCCCTTTGAGAAACTTTTTAACTATTCACTCTTACTTATTACTTTCCTCTGCCGTCCCCTGTGCTACTACTTTTGTTATTCTCTTACTTCTTTTTTGATTTTTTCGAATACTTTGCAGAAACTTTTTCTTTTTTATTGTCTTTAATGATTTTGGTTGAAATAAAAATAACGACAACAAATTCAATTATAAAAAACAAAGCGTATTGTCTACTGTTATAACTTTTTGGAAAATCGGAAAGGTCATCTCTCCATCCTGGTAATATAGGCTTCCATCCGTTATTTTCACCAGTTTTGTACTCCGACAAAAGCTTTACTAGTTCTTCATTGTTAGTAACTTTATACATTGCAACACAGCTGGTATCAGGAGCATACTCCATAAGCTCCACACATGCAATGTAAACTTCATCATTATCCAAATAAACAATGATGTTGGAGGCAAATAAATTTTTCGCAGCAACGCTTCTGTCACCGTAATATTCAGTAAATGTAATAAAAACAAAATCCTTTCTATTTAAAGAAAACATCTTTAAAAATGATTGAAATTTATTTAATTTAACAATTGATGTAGATTTAAATAATTTTTCTGTTTTTTGCACTTCTGTTTCCTCAGAAAGATATTCAAGCGCACCCCTATAACGCACATCATTATACTCGTCAGAAGCATACAATTCATAAATTGAGTCCATTTTAGAAGGAGCCTCATCATAATATGGTGCTTGATATACAGTTAAAACTGAAAACAAAATTGTGTTTAACAATAGCACTATTGCTAAAGATAAAATAATAATTTTAATGCTTCTTTTCATAAATATTTCTCCTATAAATTCCAGGATTTTCAAGGGATTACGGTGTCAATCACAAAACCGTCCCCTGATTGTTTTGTGTTACTCCCTGGAAGTTACCCAAAGGGTGAATTGCAAACAAAGCACCCTTTGAGCATTGCTTTAACTATCTTTTTCCGACTAGCACAGAGAACCGTCCCCTGTGTTATTCCTTATTCATATAGTTTGATAAACACAATAATATTTTTGTGCACTCTCATCATACAAAAAAACAACCCATTGAGTAAAATGGTCGTTAACATCTGTAATGTAAATGTTATTTCGAACATCATACAAAAAAATCCAACATGATTCTAAATCGGTAATGTTACTTATAATTAAATCATTCCAACCTGTCCTATTCAGAAACTCAACATGCTCTGATTCAAGCTTATTAAATTTGCCTGATTCAATTTCCTTTACAATTTTTTCAATTTCGTGTTCTTTTAAATTAAACAACCACATTTCTTGTGCATCAATAGATACAATATGTTCCATTTTATTTGATATTCTTTCGGGAATATACACAACTCCCAAATCAGTTATAAAACTAGGTACGGTATGTGTGTTTCTTACAAATAACACGCCCAAAATAATAACTATAAATAAAAACAAGGCACATATTATAAAAAATTTACTTTTTTTTGATGTCATAGTGTACCCCTCCATACCTTTGCGAAAATCAAGGGACGGTTTTATGATTGGGCGATATCCCAACGAAAACCACCCCCTGATTTTAAGTTTTAAAAATGACTAAATTCCATGATTTTCAAAGGATTACGGTGTCAATCACAGAACCGTCCCCTGATTGTTTATCGGTCGCTAAATAATCTAAAAAATCAAAAAACAAGTCCAAATCGCCTTCTTTAGAAGTACAGCTAAAACAAACTATATATTTTTCGGTTGAAAATATACCACTTACATTCTTTTCCGCCGTGAAACTGTAGATTTCGGAACGAACTCGAGACACAGGAGAAAGATAAGCCTTCCCCTGTTCTGTTGAAATATCATTAGAGAATAGATTGTATAGAATATCAAATGCCCCATATTCTGCTTTAATTTTCTTTTTAAAATCTTCTTCAGATGACACAACCTCATTTAAAGAAAACTCAAGCTGAAAATCATTCTTATCACAAATACTAAAAAACAAAGATTGTTTACCAGGTGATGAAATGTAAATATTATAACTTTTTATATTTTCGTCATATGATACCAAGTACTTTTCTCCGTTTATATCAAGTTCGTGTGGCATATAAAAGTTAGAAAAAGACTGTGGATAACTCAAAGAGTCAATATTCTCAAAAATAGTATTTAATTCCTGCTTAGATATTTCAACTGTTCTAACCCAACCCCTTAAGAGTAAAATATAAACAAAAAGTACTATGATTATAACAATTATACTTTTTCTCAAAAGAACTTTATATCTTATACACTCTAACATAATCAGCCACCTTGTATTCATTATAATAACCGATAAATCTTTTAAGCAATGACCTTGTTTCGGTTTTTGCAACATTTCCTTTAGTTTTTCCAGTAGGGAAAATCAGGGGACGGTTCTATGATTGAATACTTTCCCCAAATTTTACTTAAAATATCATTAAATCATTATCCTAGAAAAATAATACAATAAATTGCCGGAAAATTCAATTTAATTATAGAAAAATCAGCCTTTTGTGCTTAAATAATACATTGGAATTACCTTTTTAATATTTGGGTTTCATCTATATATGTCAAAAAATTGAAAAATATTTCACATTTTTTTAATGAAATTTTAAAATTTGTAACTTTGCACAAAAACGAATGTTGGTTTTTATGCAAATGGCAGGTTGATATAAATTTATTTAGAATGTTTTTTAACCACAACCTACAAAATAAATTTTAATTATTTTTTTTAAGTACCACAGATAGCACCATAAATACAGAAAATATAATCAACATAATATTTTTTGAAATATATAGGTAGCTGTAGATGCTGAATACTGAAAACAATAAAGCTATTATAACAGAGCAAACGTATATAAGCTTTTTTGCAAAGCTATCATTTACAAACGCTGTTAATAACAGCTTTAAAAATTCGCCACCGTCAAAGGAATAAAACGGTAGCAGGTTAAATATGCCTATTACAAGGTTTATTTGTGCAAAAAAAGTGTATTTGCTGTAATTTATAAAGACCAAATACAGCAAAATATTAACTATTGGAGCGCAAATGCATATTATTGACTCACTAAAAAGAGAAAGTGCTTTTGTGTTTTTCCTTGAAATATTACCACCTAATACTGAAAGTGAAACAGAAGCTATTTCGCCACCTAACAGAACAATTGCAGTTATATGAGCTGCTTCGTGTATTAATGAGCAAAGCAGGGATATTAAGCAGATTTTAAATTTTTCGGTAACTAAAAACAATAAAACAAGTGCTAAGAAGCTGAAACTTATCTTAACACTTGTTTTTTTTACTTTAAACTGCATTTATAGCCTCATCAAGGGCAGCTTTTGGGTCGTATGAAACGTTTGCTATCCTTAACTCAAAATGCAAATGAGGGCCTGTAGAGGAGCCTGTTGAGCCGATATATGCAACTACATCACCTGCTTTAACAATATCCCCTTTTTTCACATTTAGCTTTTGGCAATGGCAGTATACGGTTAATATATCACCATCGTGCTTTATTTTTAAATAATTTCCGTTCCACTCATCGTAGGTTGCAACAATAACCTCACCGTCAAAGGCTGCACGTATAGGCGTGCCTGTGGCTGCTGCAATATCAATACCTGCGTGGTATTTTTCCTCATTTGTTATGGGATGCTGCCTTTCGCCAAATTCAGAGGTTACTGTGCCCTTAACAGGTAAAAACATTCTTTGGTTCAATACATAAGAGTTTACAGAAACGTTAGCAGGTGTTGCTTCGCTTTCATTAGCTTGCTCTGTTTTTTCTATTGTTGCAGAAAGTGTGCTTTCTGCCTTTTTATCGGTAACCGGTTCGGCTTTTTGCTCTTCTGTAGGTTCTGCAACGCTCGAATTTTTCTCTTTTTCTATAAATTTACTAACCTCATCAACTGTAATATTTTTTTGCGCTGATGCAAGGTAATAGCTATCCCTTATGGAATCATATAAATCTGAATTTGTTGCCTTTAAGGCGTATATTGAGCCAAATAAAACTGCACAAATTAAAAACTGATAAAACAACGTAAAAATTAAATAATCTTTTTTCTTTTTGTTTTCTCGCATAAAAAATCACCCACAAATTTATATGTGAGTGATTTTGGGATTATTACTATTTTATTCTTGTGCAAGCTCTTCCCATTCATCATAAAGCTCTTCAAGCAGATTTTTGTTATTGTTTAATTGCTCGGTTAATTCAAGCAGCTTTTCGTAATCACCTGCAATTTCAGGGTCGCTCAGCCTTTGCTGTATCTCTTCATTTTCAGCTTCAAGCCTTGCAATTTCTTCTTCCACCTTTTTCAAACGGCTTTTTCTTAAACGCTCCTCTCTCGCCTGCTCTTTTCTTAATTTGTAATCATTAGTGGCAGGCTTTGTGGGCTGCACAGCCTTAGCTGTTGCTTGCTCCTCCCTTTGCTGAACGTAGGTATCGTAGTTGCCGTCAATAAGCACAGCACCATCGTGGGTAAGGTGCACTATTTTAGTAGCAAGCTTATTTATAAAGTATCTGTCGTGGGAAACAACAAGCAGTGTTCCGTCATAATCAAGCAAGGCGTTTTCAAGCACCTCTCTTGATACAATATCCAAGTGGTTTGTAGGCTCATCAAGTATTAAGAAATTAGGCCTTGAAAGCATAATTTTTAAAAGTGCAAGCTTTGCCCTTTCGCCACCACTTAAGGAGGATACCTTTTTAAATACGTCTTCACCTGTAAAAAGGAACGTTGCAAGCGCTGAACGGATATCTGTTTCCGTCATAAAACGGTACATATCCCATACATCGTCTAATACAGTTTTATCTGAATCAAGCTTGTCAATATTTTGGTCAAAGTACCCTATTTTAACGTTGGAGCCTAACGTAAACACACCATTATCCTGTGAAAGCTCTTTATTAATTATTTTTAAAAAGGTTGATTTGCCACAACCGTTTGGTCCTAAAAGAAATACCCTGTCCTCACGGAAAACAGTTAAATCAAAATTTCTGAATAAAGGCTTACCGGGGAAGCTTTTTTCTAATCCACTTACAGTAAGCACCTCATCACCTGTTCTTATATCTGTTTTAAAGCTGAAACGTATGCTTTTTAATGCTTTATCGGGGTAAACAAGGGTGGCTCGTAGCCTTTCTATCTGCTTTTCCTTACTTGCAATTGTTACGTAGTTGTGAGCCTGGTTAAAGCGCTTTTGCTGTTCAATAATGCCTTCAATACGCTTTATTTCAGCCATTGTTTTTTCAAACTCACGCTCAATTGTAAGCTCACGCTCTGCCTTTAGCTTTTGAAAAACAGTGTAGTTACCTTTTGTGTATATAAGCCTTTTGTGGGCAATTTCCATTACAGAGGTTGTAACCTTATCAAGGAAATATCTATCGTGAGAAACTACTAAAAAAGCACCCTTGTATTTTAAAAGGAAATCCTCAAGCCAGTTGATGGCATCTACATCAAGGTTGTTTGTAGGCTCATCCAATAAAAGTAAATTTGCATTGGAAAGTAAAAGCTTACAAAGAGAGAGCTTTGAGCGTTGCCCACCTGAAAGGTTAGCAACCCTTTGTGTTAAATCTTCTTCCTTAAAGCCTAAGCCAAGCAAAGCAGACTTAGTTTTTGCCTGGTAAACAAGGCCGTCTCGTCTGTCAATTTCTTCTGTTAAATAAACCTGGCGCTCAATTAACTCGATGCTGCTTTGCGTCATAAGTGCACGGTTAATTTCTTCAAGCTCGTATTCCATTTGAATAACGTCGTTAAATACAGTAAGCGCCTCGCCATACAGGGTTTGGTCTGCATCACATTCAAGGTACTGCTCCATATAACCAATGCGAACGTCCTTACCCCTTACAATGCCACCCTCGTGAGGAGAATACTCCCCTGTTATGAGCTTAAATAATGAGGTTTTACCTGAGCCGTTTGCTCCGATTAAACCTATTCGGTCAGTTTCTTCAACCTTAAAAGCGGCGCCTTGAAACAAGACGCCGTCAAGAAACCCGAATGTTAAATTTTGAGCAGTTAATAAAGACATTTAACTCACCAAAATCTTAAAGTGTGCTGATTAAAAGCTTAATATTGCCTTCGATTTTTACGTCACCACAGCCTGCAGGCAAGAAAATGCTGTTGCCTGCTGCAATATCAAGGCTTTCGTTATTTGCTGTAAGTGTAGCATTACCGTTTAAAACAAGTAATGAAACAAAGCTTTCTTCTGTTACGCTTATTGTGTGTGTACCGTTTATTTCAAGTGTATCCATTTTGAAAAATTCGCATTGGCAAAGAGCCTGCGCTGTTGAGTCGCCATCAACTACAGGCGCACTGTCAGGGTTGCCGTTTCTTGTTGGTGGTACTGTATCGGTAACGTCAATTGCTTTTTCAACGTGAAGCTCACGAGGCTTACCGTTAACCATACGGTTGTAGTCGTAAACTCTGTAGGTTGTGTTGCAGTTTTGCTGTACCTCTGCCAACAAAATGCCACTACCTATAGCGTGGAGTGTGCCTGCGCTGATAAAGAACACGTCACCTTTTTTTACCTTAACCTTGTTAACGTAATTAAGAAAGGTGTTATCGGCAATTGAGCTTTTAAATTCTTCTGCTGTAAGCTCTTTGTTAAAGCCGTAAATAAGCTCTGCACCCTCATCGCAATCAAGAATATACCAAGCCTCTGTTTTACCGTAGCTGTTTTCGTGCACACGTGCATATTCATCATCAGGGTGAACCTGAACAGATAAATCTGCCTTTGCATCTATAAACTTAATCAATAAAGGAAATTCATCGTATTTAGCACCCTTTGTGCCTAATACGGCTTTATTCGCTTTAACAAATTCAGTAAAGCTCTGACCCTTAAACGGGCCATTTAAAATAATATTGTCGCCATCTTCTCTTGCACAAAGCATCCAAGCCTCGGCAATATTGCTTAAATCAGATTTAAAGCCGTAGTCGGTTTTAAGTCTGTTGCCACCCCATACAATCTCTTTAAATACAGGCTCAAGCATAATTGGTGTTTTCATTTTTATTCCTCCGTATCGGGTTTAGTGATGTCGGCATTGCTTTCAACTGCAACAACACTTATCTCTTTCTTTTCTATAAACGGTACAGAGGATGATTTAATATCAACTCTGTCGTAATATTCTTTAAACCTTATGGTAAACCTTATTTTTCTTTTACACTTTTTGCAAAGGAAAACTGCCCTGAAGGCTTGGTTCATAACTCGCCATTCGGTTGTACGCTCACATTGGCCACCACACACGTCGCAAAGGCAGCGCATTTTTGATTTATCAATCAATGGGCTGTTAATATCTGTAATAACCTTTGGTTTGAACGTAATTTTTGAATAAAAGGCAGTGTCGCAAACAAGCGTGTAGGACTGCAGCATTTTCTCATTGTATATCTTTTTAAACAGGTCTGCTGTTAAAAGGCTGTCATCCAAAGCTCTGTGAAGAGAATAATTTTCTAAATTAATACCAAGCTTTTCTGCAGCGTTTGAAAGACCGATTTGGTCAGCCTTTGAGATATTCATAAATGCCTGAGCATACTTTTGCAAATTAACGTAATTACTTAAAAACGGAATAAACGAAATGCCGTTAAAATAACGGAAATTTTCAATAAGCACACGGATATCCGTATCGCCCCAGGTTAAAAAGATATTACCCGGTCCTGCCGACCATTTACGAAACAATGACATTGTTTGTGAAAACGGTGTGCCACTACTGATATCATCGTTTGTTATGTTAGTAAGCTCTTTAACCCTTGAATGAAGCTTTTTGCCAAGCTGTGCCTTTATAAACATAGAAAAGGTATCTACAACGTTGAGATTTTCATCAAGCTTTACAGCACCAATCTCAATAATTTCGTTCATAAAGCCCTTTTTCTTTTTACAGTAGGCATTATTCCATTCCAGGTCCATTATAATATAATTCATTTTCTTCTCCAAATTACTTATGACCGAGGCATAAAGCATCGGCCATAAATTGATTTATTCTAAGCCCTCTTGGTCGTAAAGGCAAACAGTTTCTAAAAGAATTTGTGCGCCTGCCTCAAGTGCATCGGGGCAAAGCATTTCAGGTGTATCAAGCCTTGTGTGGTAATACCTTGGTGGAGTTGGGTCCATAGCAGCAAAGCCTGTAGCCTTAATGCCTGCCTGTGTGAATGCAGCAGCATCACAAGCGCCAAGGTAAATAGAAGCATACGGAATATCATAGCCACAGTTAAGAGCAGCCTTTTTAACAAGCGCTTTAACCTGTGCATCGTGCTTTAAGGTACCACTAAGGTCTCTGTCGTAAACAGCCATATCCTTTAAATCACGTAAGGTATCGCAAGCAACAACAATTGTTTCAATACCTTTAAGCTCATCAGCGTGTGCTTTAGCGTATGCCTTTGCACCTCTGAGGCCTGCTTCTTCGGAGCCTGAAAGAATAACTCTTACCTCGGTATTTTCAAAACGAATACCTGCCTCATCGAGAAGCTTTAAAACAGACATACAGCCAAGGCAGCCTGAAAGGTTATCGTTTGCGCCGGGAACGCTCTTTGTAAAGCTCTGCAAGAAAAGGAAGCCTACGTACGGAATAATAAATATGCAAAGAATTATACCAACAACAAGGAAAAACGTGTTTGATGCAGGTGTATCAATACCCTTGAAATCAACAACAATACCCTTGATTAAGCTTGCAATACTGCAAATAACAAGGCCTACAACACCCGGAATAAGGAAACATTTCATACCGATGCCACCAAGCTTGTAGTTTAAAATCCACTCGTACTGTGAGTCTGCGTGAGCTACAAGAATAATTCTTTTCTTAACCTCACCTGTAGGCTTTCTTGTTGCAATAACGTTGTGTGATTTATGACCAATAAATAATGGGTCAATAAACTGTTTATACATAACAAACTCAAGCACAAGAGGAATAAAGCCGAGAATTGTTAAAATAAAGCTTATAAGCGGATAATCTGTAAAGAAAACTATTGTAGCAATAATTGCCATAGCAACAGTAAAAGGAATAAAGCCCATAAATGCTTGCCTATGTACAATAAATTCTTCATAATCTACAGCATCGGACCATTGCTTCATTTCGTCGCCCATATATTGCTGTGCAGTAAATTCTTCCTTACTGCCGGGTGCACGAGGTCCGATTTTTTCGCAAATGTGAGTGATGGTATCAACCATATATTTTACAGTTGGTGCCATATCAGGCTTTGATGCCTTAAAATTTTCAAGAAAAGTTTTCATAAATAATCATTCCCTTCTTCCATTTATAGAATATAACACATATTTTATATTTTTACAACATTTATAGAGGTAAAATATATTGATTTTGTCAAATAAATAATGTAATATTAACGTATTATCATTAACTGGTGGTGTATCTATGTTAAACGACTCAAAAAATCTTTTTTACAAAAAGGGTGCAAGCAACTGGCTTGAGGCATTACCATTAGGTAACGGCTCAATCGGTGCTATGGTTTACGGCAAAACAAATAAAGAAATTATTTCTATGAATGCCGATACTCTTTGGACAGGCTTCCCGAGAGAAAGCGCCTTAAAAAACGGTGCACACGAGGCATTTTTAAAAGCACGTGAATTAACAATGAATGGTGAGTACCACAAAGCAAAGCTTTTGCTTGAGGATAAGGTGCTTTGTAACTGCTCCCAGGCTTATATGCCCCTTTGCGATATCCATATCTCTTACGAGAGCACAGGCTTCCAAAAGAAATACAGCAGAATTTTAAACCTTGAAACAGGTATTAATACTGTTGAATATATGCGTGGTGATTATAAGTTCACAAGGGAAAGCTTTGTTTCCTTTGACGAAAATGCTTATATCGACCACATAACCTGTAATAGCGGCAAAAAAGTAAGCTTTACTGTTTCTATGACAACAAAGCTTAAAGGTAAAGCATTTACAGAAGATGACGTACTTATTCTTGACGGTATTGCACCGTCAGACTCCCCTGCTAACCAGGAAACGTATGCTGCTATGGAAGGCTCACTTTACCCTGATGAAGCTGCTTTACAGGGAACCTCCTTCCGTTGCGCTATAAAAGTTATTTCCGATGGTGAGGTTACAATTAATGCTGACAGCATTTCTGTAAACAATGCTTCAGAGGCTACAATTGTATTTTGCACCTACACTTCATTTAACGGCTTTGATAAGCACCCTGCACTTGAAGGCAGAGAATACAAAAACACCTGCTTATCAAACCTTAATTACGTTTCAGGTTTAAGCTACCAGGAATTAAAGGCAGACCAAATCGAAACGTTTTCAGGCTATTTTAACAGAGTAAAAATTGATTTAGGCTCAAATAACAAGGGCGATATTCCAACTCATAAGCGTTTAATCAACCACAAAAACGGCGACGAGGATTTAGGACTTTACGCACTTATTTTCAACTTTGGCCGTTACCTTATAATCAGTGGCTCCCGTGAGGGTACACAGCCAACAAACCTTCAGGGTATTTGGAACGATAAGCTTACCCCTCCATGGAGCTCTAACTATACTGTAAACATTAACACAGAAATGAACTACTGGCCTGTTTTAATGTGTAACCTTACAGAGTTTAACCTTCCTCTTATTCAGTTTGTTAAAGAGCTTTCTATTCGTGGCCGGGAGCCTGCAAAAAGAATATTTAATGCACGTGGCTTCTGCTGCTGCCACAATGTAGATATTTGGCGCTTCTGCGACCCTGCTGCAGGCGATACACAATGGGGCTTTTGGCAGATGGCAGGTGGTTGGTTCTGCCAGCATATATACAACCACTACTTATACACGTTAGATGAAGCGTACTTAAAAGAAACTGCATATCCGATTATGAAGAGCGCCTGCGAATTTATGCTCGATTTACTTATTGAGGATAAAGACGGCTATCTCATTCTTGCACCGTCTACCTCACCGGAAAACGAATTCCTTATTGACGGCGTTGCAGGCTCTGTAAGCGAAACAACTACAATGACAATGTCTATTGTAAAAGAGTTATTTGCAAACACAATAGATGCTCTTAATATTCTTAAGCTTGATGATGAGTTTAAAGCAGAGCTTGAAGAAAAGCTTCCAAGGCTCCTTCCCTTCAAAATCGGTTCACGTGGCGAGCTGCTTGAGTGGTACAAAGAGCTTAAAGAGCACGAGCCTAACCACAGACACAAATCTCATCTTTATGGCTTACACCCTGGTCAGCTCATTACTCCTGATGAAACACCTGATTTAGCACAGGCTTGTATTCGTTCACTTGAGCTTCGTGGTGATAACGGCACAGGCTGGAGCCTCGGTTGGAAAATTAATATGTGGGCACGTCTTTGGGACGGCGACCACGCACTTAAGCTCCTTGATATTCAGCTTTCCCCTGTTCCTTCAAAGGCTGTAAGGTACCGTGGTGGCGGAACTTATCCAAACCTTTTCGATGCTCACCCACCTTTCCAAATTGACGGCAACTACGGCTGTACAAGTGGTATTGCTGAAATGCTTATGCAGTCAAGAAAAGGTAAAATATTCCTTCTTCCTGCCCTTCCTTCATTATGGAAAAACGGTAGTGTTAAGGGCCTTAAGGCAATGGGCAACGTTACTGTTGATATTGAATGGGAAAACGGTGAAATAAAGTCATATAACCTTGCAGGAGATACTACAGGAATCGAAATTTACGTAAAAGGCAAAAAAGTTTAAGCATAAAAAATAGGCAAGCTTTTTAAGCTTGCCTGTTTTTCTGTAGTAGTATTAATAATATAAATCGTAATCCTTTTGCAGCTTTTTAGTTAAAGCATACATTTGCTGAATTTCAAAACGCCTTGTTTCTGTAAGCTCAGCTGCAGAGCGAGTACGGGCATTGTACGTAATATCAAGACCATCAAGGCCTAAGTAATACTTTGCATTTACAGGGTAGCACTGGCATTCTGCAACGGAGAAGAAGCCAACAATATTTTGAATAAGCTCTGTTTTTTCGTTATCACCCTCAGCATTTGCCTTAATAAGCAAGGAGTATAAATCAGGGTGGAAGTTAGCCATAACACCTGAAAAGCCGTGGCAGCCAAGCCTGAGGCTCTCTAAAAGTGTGGCAGAGTTTGCATTGTAAAGCTTAATAGGGCTACCTTTAATTGCATCTAATTTATTTTTGATTTTTTCAAGACTACAGCAGGTATCTTTAATAAAGGTATATTTTCCACTTTCTGCCATCTTTTTAAGAAGGTACGGTGTAAGCTCCCTCTTGTATGGGTACGGACACTCATACACACCAAAGGATATATCGCTTGGTAAAGCGTTTGCAACGTATTCCATTCTTTCAAAAAGAACGTCGTCGCTTTCATCAGCCTTTGCAAATCTGTTAGAAATGAATACGTAAGCATCAATGCCTGTTTCAATAAATGCCTTTGCTTCTTTAATTTGCACCTCTAAATCATCAGATGTGTGGCCTGATGCAACAATAGACATGCCTTCAGGCTTATTTTTCATAATAAACTTTAAAAGCTCAAGCCTTTCTTCAAATGAAAGGAAGAAAATCTCGCTGCTTTGGCAAATAGCAAAAATACCGTCTACACCTTTCTTGGCGTACCAGTCAATAAGCTGTTTTACACCGTTGTAGTCTATTTTGTTATGGTCTGTAAAGGGTGTTACCATTGTAGGATAAACACCATTGTTAATTGTTTTCATAAAAAGCACCTCACTTGCGACCATTTTAACACACTTATTCTTAAAAATAAATAGACTTTTTATATAAAAACAAGTATAATTATGAATAATTCAAATATAAGCACGTTTAGGTGGTGTAAAATGAATATAACAACTGTTTTAGTACTGTTTGCTGTTATTATTCCTGCAGCTTCTTACGCTTGGGGTATGCGAGGTACAACTATAGGTGGCGAAAAGGGCGCTATGCTCCCCGGTGCAATTATAGGTACGTTACTTGCGTTGTGCAGTAATATTTTTATTGTACAGGAGCATTTTTACATATTTGCTGCCTTAGGTGCAATAGCAATGTATTTTGGTGGATGTATGACCTATGGCGAAACACTTTCCTTTTCAATGAGTGCCTACCCTGCTACCGATTTAAGAAAAGGTCTTGGAGCATTAGCTTTAAAAGGCTTTTTGTGGTTTAGTGTGTTCGGTACTGTATTTACAACAGGTGTTTGTGCTGTAACGCAAAAATATAATTTAATTGAATTATTATTGATTTTTATACTGACCCCTGCATTAGCTTTAATAGGCTTGCGCTTATTTAACAGACCACTTATTGCTCACGACGTAATATTCCCTAAATTTTACTTTTCTAAAACACGCAAGGAATACTGGGGCGCAATGGTGGGTATTCTCACCTCTTTGCTGCTAATCAATATTATTAAATTAAATTTGTACTCAATTATTTTCACGCTGATATGTGGCGTATTTGGAGCAATTGGCTGGGTTACAGGTCAGCTTTTGCAAATATATTTTATTCATAAGGCAAAAAAATCCTCTTTAAAATTAATCAGATTATGTGCTGAAAAAGGCATTTTTGACAGCTGGAAGGCTATGGAATGCACCTTAGGTGCCGTTGGTGGCTTAGGCTGTGCTGTTGCTTTTGTTGTTACATATAAAGACTTTAAAGCTTCTATGCTTTACCTTGAGCTTAATGGTGGCCTTGTAGCAAAAAGCTCCGAATTATTAACGGTATTTTTAATTATTTGGTTTATACTGTTAGCCATTGATATGCTTCATTATTACATTAAAAAGCCACTTTCCGTAGCTCAGCTTAAAGAGCTTTATACAGACGGTAAAATCAGTGAAGATAGGTACGTTAAAAAGATGTTTAAGGCAACAGCCCAAGCAAGGCTTTCCTCAAAGCTTGCAAGCGCACTTGAAGCATACGAGTTTATTGTATATGCTGCTATCCCCTTTATTTTAATTGCACTCGGCTCAAAGCATACGGCTCAAACAATGGCATTTTTTATGCTTTACTGGGTGCTTGCACAAGAAATAGGCTTTGAAGAAAAGCTTTATAAAATTCCTCTTACGATTTTCGGAATAATATTCCTTATATTACAATTCCCGTTGAGTATGCAATTTAGTGTTAAAAGCACACTTCTTTTATATACAGTTATTTACGAGGTATTATCCTTTATTTTTATTACAAAAGAAATTCTTTCAAGCAAAGTAAAAGCTATTCAGCTGAAAAAATCCTCTCAGCTTATAGAGGAAATTAAGTACGTACTAAAAAACAAAAGCTTTATAGTAACACATTCTTATTTTGTAATTTGCATTGTTTTAGTTTACGTTATTCTAGGGTGAAATTAGTTATCCGAACCTGCCTAAAAGCGAATCTTTTTAAGTCTTTTCGGCGTTTCGGCCTTGAAAGGCGCCAGCCTATCTTCGCCCTCAACACCAAAAATCCAATGAAAATCTTTCGCTTTATAGGTCGAAGATTTTTTATAGAACGGATTTTTGGTCAATCAAGGCAAAAACGGAGCGAATCCTTCACGGATTTGCGAGTATTTTAACGAAGAGTGAACGGAAATCCGTCTATAAAAAACATGGTTCGGATAATTCCTTTCACCCTATGTTAGATTTGTATATTCCTTTCGATGTATTACCAGGCAATAAACTTGATGTTTCAGGCGATGTGGGTATAATATTGCTGCTAATGTGGTTTGGATTTTCTTATCTTATAACTCGTATGGTAGCATTAATAAAATTTCTAAAACAAAACCCAAAACTGAAAAGATAATTAAAAAACACCATATTCTCTAAGTAGAGTTTATGGTGTTTAATCTTTTTTATAAGCTTCTTTTTCATTTGTTAAAAACAATATATAATCAACAGAGGTGTTATAAAATTCTGCTAATTTTACTATCACTTCATACGGGATATCTCTTTTTGAAAGTTCATACTGCGAATATGTTGTCTGTGCAATACCTAATATTTCAGCAACATTTTTCTGTTTCAGGTCTTTATCTTCACGCAGTTCCTTTAGCCTTGTTTTAAGCACATAAATCAACTCCTTAAAACATTATAACTTATTTTTTTCATAATGTTGACTTTTAACTCAAATTGAGTTAAAATAAAACTGCTCAGTTTGAGTTAAAATCGTAAGGAGTGAGTTTATGATATTTAATGAAACAATTACGGTTGAATTCAACAATTTTTGTGAGAATGTAAAAAAACTAAGGGTTGAAAACAACCTGACTAAAAAGGCTATGGCTGAAAAACTAAATGTTACTACAAGAACAATCCGTATGCTTGAAAATCATCAAATTCCTGTCACTTTAACAGTCGAATTTGTGTTCAAAATAATACGCACATTCAATGTAGATGGTGCTGATTTATTCAAATAGAAAACAAAACCAAAAACATCCTATCATCTTCAAAAACTGAAGATGATAGGATGTTTTATATATTTTAATTATTTTCATTTCGTTGTGTTGCTTCGTCATTTGAAAGTAGCTTCATAGATTTGATAAGACCAGAAAATTTATAATATTCTATTTCATACTTAGAATCTAAAAAATTACCATATCCCATAAATCCAGGACGTTCATTTAAATCGCCAAGCCCGAGAATATCACTTGAATAATATTTATAACGCTTTCTTTTACCGTTTTCATCAATAGCAAATAAGAAAAGCTCGTTTGGTTTAGATGTTACTAAAAATTTTCGTGTGCAAGGAATAGTATCTATTGTAACAATAGTTTTACCAATATCATCTTTTTTGTAACAGATATATGAAGCAATACGTTTTATTGCAAGTCTTATAATAACTATATAAAAGAAAATTACAATTGGTATAGAAATCATAAAAAGTTGTTCAGCTATTCCTGGTAATGTTTTTGGCAACAGTTGCTTACAAAGCATAACATAAAAAGGAATTGTAAGTATCAAAAAAACATCTAATATAAAGCCATCTGTGTAATTGGATATAAATGTTTTATACGGTTCTATGTTGTGTGACTTTCTAATAACCTTCTTTTTAGATTTCTTTTTTCTCTTACTCTTACTTAAAGCTAA